>JAQWPM010000021.1 GCA_029245345.1 Longimicrobiales bacterium | reverse complement strand
AGGCCGGTGGCGGGCAGGCTACGGGTGGCGGCCGAGGTGGGCGTGGTGGTCGAGGCGGCCGTGGCGGTGCAGCCGGAGGGCGTGCTGGCGCCGGAGCCGCCCAGGTCGAGATCACCTTCAGTGCACCCGATGGGTCCCAGTTCGCGACCGTCAACGGGAGCGTGAGCGAGGGTATCAACCGGGTCAGCTGGAACATGCGCGGTGAAGCTCCCCCAGCCGCGGAGCCAGGACTGTACGAAGTGCGCGAGCAAGAACGGATGAAGACGCGTGCGCTGGAAGTTCAGGACTCTCTCTTGGCCGAGGGTTGGGAGGCATCGGCGCTGACCCCAATCATCCAGCGCTTCACGGGTGAGGCCACAGGATTTCCAGGTGGCTTCGGCGGCCGGGGCCGTGGTGGCTTTGGTGGTGACCCGGAGCGCTTCACGGAGCGCCCAGGTGAGTCACAGCCGGGCGGCGGCGGTGGTGGCTTTGGAAACTTCGGGCAGATGCGCACGCTGGCCGAGCTGATCGCACCGGGTGGTGGTATCCAGTCGCTCTTCCGTCGCTTCGGCGCTGGTGGTGGTGGCGGCGCCCCGTTGGCGGAACCCGGCACGTACAGCGTAAGCATGACAGTAGGTGGGCAGACGTGGAGCCAAGAGTTGGTCGTGGACCGCGTCGGCGACCTCTCGGGGAGCAACTCCCCGTTCCAGAACGAGGAGAGCTACGGCGAGGCTGAACTCGAGTGGTTCTTCGAGTGGATGCGCGCGCGATAGCCATCTAGCTGTCCAGGGCCTGAGCGGCCGCCCGGTCTCCTCGACCGGGCGGCCGTTACCTTTTACGCCACATGTCAAAAACACCGCCCGGGCCCTTCGAGTCTCCGGTTTCCGACCGTGACCGTACGGCCATCTACCTGTCTATCCTGCTCGCGCTGTTCTTGGCGGCCATAGACCAAACCATTGTGTCGACGGCGTTGCCCAAGATGGTCGAGGACCTCCAGGGCGTGGAACGCTACGCCTGGGTCGCGACGGCGTACCTGCTGGCTTCGACCTCGTTCGCGTTGGTGTACGGCAAGCTCGCCGACACGTATTCCCGGAAGATGGTCACCCTCGGAGCGATTGGTCTTTTTCTCACGGGGTCTGTTTTGTCCGGCCTTGCGGGCATGTTCGGCCCACTGCCTCTCCTCGGCGACGGAATGACGCAGCTCGTGCTCTTCCGCGGGCTCCAGGGCACCGGCGGTGGCGGGCTGTTTGCTATGACGTTCATCGTCATCGCGGATCTCTACACCCCGGCGGAACGAGGGAAATACCAAGGTTTCGTAGGGGCTGTCTTTGGGGTCGCCTCGGTCCTCGGGCCATTAATCGGCGGCCTCCTCACGGACCATGCCGGCGGATGGATTCCGGGTGTGGCTGGGTGGCGTTGGGTGTTCTTGGTGAACGTGCCGCTGGGTGGCCTGGCCCTGTGGTTCATCATTCGCAAGATGCCGCGCCTCGATCCAAAGGAAGTTCAGGCGAGCCCCGATATCATGGGTGCACTTCTGCTGCTTGGAGGGATGCTTCCGTTGATCTTGTCCCTCCAACTCGACAAGCGTGCCTATCCATGGCTGCCTGGCCTGGGTCAGGGCGCACCGGTCGGCGATCTCGCCTCGTGGGTGACGCTTCTGCTCTTTGGAACGGGCGTCGCAGTGCTGACCTTGTTCGTTCGGCGTTCGAAAACGGCGACCGGGCCCATTCTGGACTTCCGACTCTTCGACGAGCCTGTGTTCCGGACCGCCAACACGACTGCATTTTTCGTGGGCGCGTCGTTCATGTCGATCACGATTTTCCTGCCGCTGTTCTTGGTGAGTGTGCTCGGGGTGTCGGCGACCCGCGCCGGTGCAGCTCTGATCCCGTTCTCGATGGGTCTCGTGTTCAGCGCGACGATGTCGGGTCAGTTGGTGAATCGTCTGGGGTATCGCAGGCAAATATCGGGCGGCCTCGTCGTCTTCTTGGCCGCGGCGGTGCTGCTCGCGCTCATGCCCGCAGATGTCCAATACTGGCGGGTGACGCTCTACATGGTGATGTGCGGCCTGGGTGTGGGCCCTGGGATGCCACTCTTCACACTCGCGATCCAAAACGCTGCCGACGTCAGATTGATCGGACAGGCCACGAGTGCTTCTCAGTTCTTCCGGCAGACCGGAGCGACTGTCGGCGCCGCGCTCATGGGCACTGTCCTAGGGTTCACGCTCGGTGGGGCATTCGCGTCATTGGACACCGAGATCCCAGAGTTGGCCGGATCCGGCATCGTGATCGAAGAATTCGTGTCCACGGGGGGGGCAGGGCTCCGAGATGAGGTCATCGCCTCTTTCGAGATCCGAGCCGCATCAGCGACGACGGCTGTAGCCGCCACTGCTATTCGGGACGAAGGCATCAGCGTCGTGGCGCGGCTTGAGGTGGCCGTCCGAGACGCCTTCACAAGAGCGACGAATCGCATTTATGGGTTCACCGCACTTCTCATTTTGGCCGCCTTACTGTTCTCCCTCCGGATTCCGGAAGTGCCGCTCCGGACCACTCACGACCGAGCTTCTCCGGCGAAGCATGACGGCGAGAGTCAGGCTTAAGTTCACGAATCCCTGGTCAGATGCCCGCGATCGGAGCAGCTTTAGCGATACGAATCGCCCTCCCGGCTCAACATTGCTGACATGATCAAAAACATTGTGGTGCTTGCGTTCGCGCTCCTTGCTATCGCGATGGCGGTACCGAGTTCGCGGGCCAAGATCCAGAGCGACTACTTCGCGCCTATTGTGAACAGCGTGAACGCCAAGCTCGTTCCCGCTCGCCTCGACGCCATGACAGAGCAGCTGGACGTGCGTCTAGGGCGAGGCGAGGGCTTCCCCGGGAATTGGGAGGCTTGGCTGCGCCGTGACTTTTCCGGCGTGGGCGAGGACCCTTGGGGCAATGCTTATTACCTGGAGCAGGGGAGGAGGGGTTACACCGTCGGCTCCATGGGGGCAGATGGAGTGCAAGGCACGGAGGACGACATCACCGCGACCAGCGACGTGACCCCCAGCTGAGCTTCAACCCAGTGGCGTGATCTCGATCTTCGAGATATGAAGATTCAGTGCGTGATTCACTCGGAAGCCAAAGACACCGTCTACGCTCGCTTCTGAGCGAGGCACGGTCGCGACCTGCTCAGCTCTGAGGTCGCCAGGAATGTCCATGTCAGGGCCCCAGTAGAGGGCTGCCGGACCGGATCCGACATGCCAGCCTGGAGGCATCTCGACGCATGTGTCGAGGTCTGCTTCGGTCTGTCCGGGGCGACCAAAACGAACGGTCCAGCCATCGGGTCGATCGAAGTCCTGAGCGGCCAAGGGAGCCGCACAAATGGCCAAGAACCGGAGGGATGCGAGCTTGCGCATGGCCGGTCTCCGGGACGGCTGAATTTCTTCGGCGAAGGTCGGGTGCCCCGATATCAGTGTCAAATTTTGTGGGACTTCTCCGGACATGCCCGCCCACACCGGGAGCCACGGTCTTCAAGACAGGGCACTCGAGATGGCATTCCGGCCGGCCAGGGACATCAACTTTGGTGCTGATTCCCATTCGTTCAGTGCTGAGGAGCAGGGAGCTCTCGCGGAGATCCACTCCGCCAATGAACTCGACCTGACACGTACACCTCGGTACACGAGCAAGCTGTCTGCTACGATGGGCTTCGCTTACGTCATTCAGCACGATGCCATGGCGACGATTGGGCGGCTCGACGAAGACATGACGTGGTTCTACCTCATGCTCAACTCGATCGTCTATCTGACTGAGCAGCCCCTGCGCCAGCCGGCGTGGGGCTCTCGGCTCGCGGCTGCTCGCCCCTTGCGGCGGGCGGTCAACGCCGGCCGTTTACTCCTCTGCACATCCAATGGAGAGGAGTTTCCATGTTCCGCCGTTTTGTGGTTCTCGCGCTCGCGCTCGCGACGCTGATGGTCCCCGAGCTTCACGCCCAAACGCCGCTTCAGACGGCTATCGACGGGATGCACTTCCGTGAGATCGGTCCGGCAATCATGGGGGGACGTGTCGCCGATGTCGCACCGATTGAATCGAAGCCGACGAGCTTCTATGTAGGCCTCGCGACGGGCGGAGTCTGGTTGACGGAAAACAACGGCATGTCGTGGACGCCGCTCTTCGACGATCAAGAGTGCGCTTCTGTGGGTGACGTCACGGTCTATCAAGCCAATCCCAACGTGGTGTGGGTCGGGACGGGTGAACCCCAGAATCGCCAGAGTTCTCCCTGGGGCTGTGGTGTCTTCAAGTCCACGGACGGTGGCCAGACATGGAGCGACATGGGCCTCACCGAGACGCGGCACATCAGCAAGATCGCGATCCACCCGAGTAATCCTGACGTGGTCTATGTGGCGGCGGTGGGGCACCTGTTCGGCTCAAATGAAGAGCGCGGGGTCTATAAAACAGTGGACGGCGGCGCGAACTGGGAGCGCGTCCTGTACATCGATGAACACACCGGTGCCATTGACATGGTCATGGATCCGTCTGACCCCAACACACTCTTTGCGGCGATGTACCAACGCGAGCGGAAGTCATTCGGCTTCAGCGCGGGCGGAGACGGCAGTGGTCTCTATCGTAGCACGGACGGCGGAGCCACATGGACAGAGCTGACCGAGGGGCTTCCGGCAGGTGACAAGGGACGCATCGGCATCGACGTGTACCGGCGCGACGGCAACCTCGTGTACGCCCTCATTGAGTCGAACCAGCGTGGGCGGGGCCTCTACAAGTCGACGGATCGTGGTGAGAGCTGGGAGCGTGTATCCACCAGGAACCCCCGTCCCATGTACTTCAGCATGGTGCGGATCGACCCGAATAACCCTGAGCGTATTTACCTGGGCGGCGTGGCGTTCTCCGCATCGGATGATGGCGGAAAGACGTGGTGGCAGGGTGATGCGGCGGAAAATATCCATGTTGACCACCATGCCTTGTGGATCGATCCCAATAACTCGGACTACGTGGTGCTGGGCAGCGACGGCGGTATTTCCACGAGCTGGGATGGTGGGCAGACGTGGCGACACCACAACAACCTCGCGATCGGGCAGTTCTACGAGATCGGCGTTGATATGAGCGAGCCGTACAAGGTGTGCGGCGGCCTACAAGACAACAGCTCTTGGTGCGCCCCCAACGAGACCAATACTCCATACGGGGTGAAGAACCGTGACTGGGTCGACATCTGGGGAGGGGACGGTTTCTACAACAAGATCGACCCCAACAATCCGAACCTCGTATACACCGAGTCGCAGGGCGGCAACTCAGGTAGGGTGAACTTGGCGACCGGGGAGGCCCTGACCATGCGTCCGAATCCTCGCCCGGGGCCGGACGGTGAAGTGGAGGCGTATCGCTACAACTGGAATGCCCCCATTGCCATCTCTCAGCACAATTCCAACACGATCTATGTCGCCAACAACCACCTGATGCGCTCTCTGGATCAGGGCCTGACGTGGGAAGAGGCCAGCCCGGATCTGACCAACAACATCGACCGTGACTCGCTGCCCATTATGGGTGAGTTGGTGACTGACGCGACGTTGTCCCGCCACGATGGGCAGAGTCAGTACGGCACGATTTCAGTGGTCGAAGAGTCTCCGCTTTCCGCGGACATCGTGTATGTGGGTACAGACGATGGAAACATTCAGGTGACGCAGGACGGCGGTGCCACGTGGACGAACGTGGCCGCGAACGTGGACGATCTGCCGGCATTTTCCTACGTGAGTCGAATCGATGCATCACATCACGTGGCCGGGCGGGTGTACGCGTCCTTCGACCGTCATTGGGACGATGACTACCAAGCGTACGTCTACGTCAGTGAAGACTTTGGTGATTCGTGGGAGATGATCACGAACGGACTTCCGGCCTGGTCCGTGAATGCCGTGCGTGAGCACCCTGGGAGTCAGAACCTCCTCTTTGTCGGGAACGAGCAAGGTGTGTTCGTGTCGGTCGACCGCGGCCAGATGTGGAATCGCATGACGGGTATGCCGACGGTTCCGGTGGACGACATCGTCATTCACCCTCGGGACAACGACCTCGTCTTAGGCACGCATGGTCGCAGCATTCTGATCCTGGACGACCTCTCGCCGCTCGAACACATGGCGGGAGGAACAGTCTTCGATAAGAGCGCATATCTGTTCCCAACGCCGACCGCGACGGAGTACTTCCGATTGGGTGGCTGGCCTTTCTGGGGCGACCTCTATGAGTCGGAGAACCCGCCTGACGGCGCGGTGATTCAGTATTGGCTGGCGGGCGAGCAGGAGGACGCGGTGGTGAAGATCCTCACGGCGACCGGACAGACCGTCCGCGAGCTCGAGGCGAGCGGGGACGAAGGCATGAACCGTGTCGTTTGGAATCTCAGGGAGTCCGCCCCGATCGAGATTCCACCACAGGCGCCGGGTGGCGGCGGTGGCGGCGGTGGGGGCGGTGGGCGAGGCGGCGGTTCTCCGCAGGGCCCACTGGTACTGCCGGGCAGCTATGTCGTTCAGCTCGAAACAGCCGACCAGGTCGTGCAGCAGGAGGTGACGGTGCAGCTCGATCCGCGTGCTGAGGTGAACATGGTTGCTCTTCGCGCTCGTCAGAGTGCCGCGAGGAGTGCCGCAGAGATCAACGGCACGATGACACTGGCCAACCGCGCGCTCCAGCGTCTGACGGGGCAGCTCAACGAAGCCACGGAGCTTCTCGACGAGTCCGGTGCGGATGAGGGACTCACGGAAGAAGCTGCACAGCTCACAGAGGCGCTCGATTCGCTTCGCAGTGAGATGCAGAGCGCGAGCCCCGGGCGTGCAGCGTCCGGTCTTGAGCGTAATGGAGGTCCGCCGAGTGCGGACGCCCTAGCGGCGATCGATCGGGCGTGGGACCTCGTGCCGGCAGTGGTGGAGTCGATCAACGAATACATCACGACTCATGTCCCGGCGTTCTATCGGAAACTGGATGCGGCTGGTGTGCGTCCGGATCCTGGTGAGCCTGTTGCGGTACCCAGGCGGGGACGACGCTGATGTCGTGCACGATGCGCGCCGGCAAATGGGGTTGAGGAGCTTGGATTGAGCGACGAAGAGGAGAAGACGATCCTTCCGGAGAAACGGCCGGGGAAGCGTTTTGGAGACGACGAAGTCGGCGCGATTCTCCAACGTGCGGCGAATATGCAGGAATAGGCCGTCGCGAAGACAGACGGTGCGTCGGGTGGCCTCACGTTCCTCAGCGACGGCGACTTCGCGACTCTCTTCTGAAAGCGCTCATTACAAAGAGGAGGTCGAGGCCATCTGGGCGCGCGCCACAGGTTGGAAAGGATTGGGGCGCCAACATGGGTCCAGAGTCTGCTGAGATCTGGGGGAGCTGGGGTCGTCTCTCGAAGGCGGCCTTCAAGGCCGTCGCGAAGTCGGACTTCGAACAGACCGAGAAGGTGCGCGAGATCCTAGATCGTGCCCGAAAGGAACTCGAGGAACTGTAGCTGCTCGAATAGGCGCGCTGATTGCGTGAGCCTACTTGGCGGAAAGAGTGGAGGCGGTCACCCGACGGGTGACCGCCTTCTTTCATGTGGTCGGTCCGCGTACGTTCACAGGGTCTACGCGATAAAGGGGTTCGAAGCTGACCGTCAGCCATTCTATAGGCACCCAGCTATCCGGCGTCCGGTATCGGAAGCCGGAGCAAGCCGAGGGCTTCCCGTTTACGGTGCCGTCTATCGCGTCACTTGATTCGATGCCGCTAGAGACTCCGGTCACTGTCCTGGTTGGAGAAAACGGGACGGGGAAGTCGACGTTCATGGAGGCGCTCGCGATCGCGTGCAAGTTGCCCGCGGTTGGCTCATCGCGTCTCGAGACGGACAAGACACTCGTGGCGCAGCGCCGACTGGCCAATCGCCTTCGGTTGATGTGGCGCGGTCGCACCCATCGTGGCTTCTTCCTGCGTGCCGAGGACTTCTTCGGCTTCCAGAAGCAACTCGCTTCCATGCGCGCGGAGCACGAGGCGGAGGTCGCCCGGATTGATCGAGACTTGGCAGGGTCGTCGAACTACGCCCGTACCCTCGCCAAAGGGCCGCATCGCGCCTCGATAGGGCAAATGGAGGGTCGGTATGGACGAAACCCGGATGCGGCATCACACGGAGAGGCATTTCTGAACCTCTTCGCGCAGCGCTTGGTCCCCCAGGGCCTATTTTTGCTGGATGAGCCAGAGGCGGCGCTTTCTCCGCAAAGCCAACTCGGTTTCTTAGCGATGATCCGGGACTCGGTCCGGACCGGCTCGCAGTTCGTGATTGCGACGCACTCACCCATCTTGATGGCCATTCCGGGCGCGACGATCTACTCATTCGACAACGGGGCTGTGAGTCCCGTCGGCTTTGACGACCTTGAGTCTGTGACTCTGGTGCGTGACTTCTTGCAGGCCCCTGAGCGGTACTTGCGCAGGATTTGGGAGGACCAGGAATGAAGCGGTTTCGCTTGGTGGCGACCGGTGCAATGCTCGTCGCTCCTCTGTTTTTGTTCGCCCCGGCGGCGGTCGCGGCGCAGGCACTGACGACTGATCAGGAGACGCGGATCACCGAAGTGTTCTCCGACCTGGAAACCCCGGAGTCCCCGGGCGCTTCCGTAGCGATTATCCGCGGAGGGGAGATCATCTACTCTCGGGGTTTTGGTAGTGCCCAGTTGGAGTACGGGCTCCCTATAACTCCTGAAACCGTTTTCCACGTGGCATCCGTGTCGAAGCAGTTCACGGCGATGGCGGTTCTCTTGTTGGCCGCGGAAGGGAAGCTGGACCTCGACGACGACATTCGGACGCACATGCCCGAGGTCCCGGATATGGGCGGTCTGGTTACACCTCGACATCTGCTGCAGCACACGAGCGGAGTGCGTGACCAGTGGCAGCTCTTGGCGATGGCTGGCTGGCGGATGGACGACGTCATCACCAAAGAGCACGTGAGGCGACTCCTCTCGAAACAAGAGGAACTCAACTTCGAACCCGGTACCCGGTACCTATACAGCAACATGGGCTTCAGCCTCGCGGCTGACCTAGTCGAACGAGTATCAGGGATGCCGTTTCAGGACTTCGTCGGCGAGAGGATCTTCCAGCCGTTGGGGATGGGAGCTACTCACGTGCACGATGACCACCGACACGTGGTGCCGAACCGAGCCTATTCCTATGCAACCCGTCCTGGTGGTGGCTTCGAGAAGCGTGTTCTGAGCTTCGCGAACCACGGAGCTACCAGCCTCTTCACGACGGCGGAAGATCTCGTCGCGTGGCTCGACAACTTCCGGACTGTTGAGGTCGGAAACCCGGAGTCGCACCGCGCGATGCAGACCCGAGCGGTGCTCACGGATGGCGACACGGTCGGCTACGGACTCGGCCTGTCGGTCGGCCCGTTCCGGGGCGTGCCGCGGGTTGGGCACGGCGGGTCGGATGCCGGATTCAGGAGCAACGTGTCGTGGTTCCCCGAGCAGGAGTTGGGGATCGTGGTTCTGTCGAATCTGGCAACGGGGAATCCGGCCCTTCGGGACATGCGGATCACCATGATCCTTCTCGAGGACGAACTGGGCGCGCCGCCCGCACCTGCGGGTGAGACTGCATCGGATGAGTCCGGGGAAGTCCAACTCTCGCAAGCAGACCTCGAGGCCCTCGAGGGTCGATTCGCGAGCCCTATTGGTGTGGTAGAGCTTGAAGTGCGTGAGGGTGCGCTCTGGGCGACGAGTCCGGACACGGTGCGCCTCACGGCCACGTCCTCAACCACTTTCCAGGCTGAGGACTTCCCGGTGTCGCTGACGTTTCACGTCGGCGAGGCGGCGGACTCGATCACGTTGCTGCAGCGCCAGTCTGGTGTCGAGATCATGGCGCGTCGAGAGGCCGTGAGCCCAGAGTTCGCGGACTACACCGGCCACTACTACAGCCCGGAAATCGAGACGATCTACGAGATCCGTCAGATCGAAGGAGGGCTGGCGGTCTACAACCTCAAACTCGGCGAGATCCCGCTCAATTCCGAGGGGCGCGCAGACGCTTTCTTCACGCAGGTGTTCCCGCTTGGGTCCATACAGTTCTTACGGGATGACTCCGGCGCGGTGGCGGGCTTCCGGGCCACACGTGGGCGGGTGCTCAATCTGAGGTTCATAAAAATGGACGGAGGTCTCCCGAGATGACCGACTCGAAGCCCCAAGACGGGAGTGGCGGAGACGTAGCCGACCCGGCCGCAAACGACGCGGCTGCTGGCTTTGCGGTCGACGATCGCTTCGCACGGTTCAGTCAAAAGTTCGACATCTATTCTCGGGCGTTCTGGGACCCAGAGATCCACTCGGAGAAGACGGATCGGTTTTTTGAGACGTATCGGACGCCGCTCAAGACGTGGAAGAAGACCGAAGGGTTCTCGCAGAAGGACTACGCCCTTCGAAACGCCTCTTGGCATCTCCCGGATATCTTTGCTGAGCTCAAGGAAGACGAGAATCGTCGCGAGGGATTTCTCGATCCGTTCACCGTTCATCGCCCGGGACCTGACCAGCAGGTACCGGTAGAATCACCGACCCAAATGGCGCGGGAGATCAAACACGTCGCGAAGGTCTTCGGCGCGGACCTCGTGGGGATCACCGGCTACGACGAGCGCTGGGTCTACTCGCACCAGTACAGCCGGCAGGGCGAAACAGAGAAGCCTCAGGAGCTTCCGAGCGACCTGCCCAACGTCATCGTGATCGCGCAGGAGATGGAGCGCGATCTCATAGACACGGTGCCGTCGGCGCTCAGCGGGACCGCGACAGGCATCGGGTACTCGTATGACACGCTCGTGCTGCTAGGGCTCGCCCAGTACATCATCAACTTGGGATACCGAGCTGTCGCGACCATGAACGACAGCGCGCTCGCCGTGCCGTTAGCGGTTAAGGCTGGGCTCGGTGAGTATGGAAGACTGGGTCTTCTCATCACGGAGGAGTACGGCCCCCGGGTTCGCATCGGGAAGATTTTCACGGACCTCCCGGTGAGTCACGACCAGCCCAAGTCGTTCGGTGTGAAGGAGTTCTGCACCATGTGCCGGCGCTGTTCAGATGCTTGCCCGGTGAACGCGATTCCGGATGGTCCCCCGTCAGACGAGGTGTACAACAAGTCCAACCTGGTCGGCGTGACGAAGTGGACCGTGAATGCGGAACCGTGCTTTAAGTTCTGGGCGAACCAGAACTCGGACTGCTCCATCTGCGTCCGCGTGTGCCCGTATAATCGTGGCGAGGGCTTCTGGCCTCGGGCGTGGCGCCGACTGGCGGGCACGCGCTTTCGCAGGCTCGCGCTTTGGCTCGCGGACAAGTTCGCGCCGGGTGATCGCTTAGGCCCGCACGAATGGTGGCGGCGCGGCACCGAGAAGTACTTAGGCCCGGACGATCGGACGAGCTGAGTTCTGCGGTCAGCCGTCCATGGCTGATCGCAGGCCGGCTTGCTGGTCGGGGTTGGGCAATTCCCATCCTTTCTCGTAGTTGAACACTTCGCGCAGAGGACGACTCCCGAACTTGCCGTCCATGATTTCTATGTGGTCTGCGTGCAGGAGTGCTGGGTGCTCCGCATCGCATGCGTGGCTCAGTCGAGTCAGCTCTTTCCGGAGCGTCACGACGTAGTTGGCGAGCCTGGCTGCTTTGTGGGTCGGATCGAGCCCCCGCACCAACCACTTGTTCTGCGTGGCGACGCCGGTGGGGCAGTGTCCTGTGTGGCAACGCTGCGCCTGAATGCACCCGATGGCCATCATGGCGCCGCGCGCAGTGGCGATCATGTCCGCCCCGAGGCAAAACGCGAGCAGGGCCTGTTGGGGTAGCCCGATCTTACCGGAGCCGATCCAAACGACGTCGTTGTGCACGCCGCGTTCGGCGAAGATCCGGTAGACACGACTGAATCCGACTTTGAACGGAAGGGCGACGTGATCCGAGAAGGCAAAGGGCGCCGCACCTGTTCCGCCCTCTCCACCATCGACCGTGATGAAGTCGACGCCGCGCGCCTCTGAAGCCATCCGGTCGGCAAGCTCCTTCCAGAAGTTGAGCAGGCCCACAGCTGATTTGATCCCGATGGGCAGCCCCGAGGCTTCTCCCAGGTCCTCCACGAAGTCTAAGAGTTCGTCGACGTTGGAGAATTCAAGGTGGCCGGCCGGACTGTTGACCGTCTCGCCTCGTGGGACACCTCGGATGTTCGAGATCTCTGCTGTGACCTTCTCTCCGGGGAGTACTCCGCCCAGTCCGGGCTTCGCACCCTGGCTGAGCTTGATCTCGATCGCACGCACCGGATGCGCCGCGACCTTCCTCAGGAACTCCTCTCGGTCGAAGCGACCGTCTGGTGCTCTGGCCCCGAAATAGCCGGTCCCGAGTTGCCAGATTAAGTCCCCCCCATGCAGGTGATGAGGTGAGATCCCTCCCTCTCCGGTGTTGTGGAGACACCCGGCGATGGCCGCCCCGCGATTGATCGCTTCGACCGCCGCGGACGATAGCGAGCCGAAACTCATGCCGCTGATATTCACGACGGACGATGGCCGGAACGCGTGC
The DNA here is from genome assembly GCA_029245345.1 of Longimicrobiales bacterium. Taxonomy (NCBI): domain Bacteria; kingdom Pseudomonadati; phylum Gemmatimonadota; class Longimicrobiia; order Longimicrobiales; species Longimicrobiales bacterium. The sequence continues at coordinate 709,438 of JAQWPM010000021.1, read as the reverse complement.
TTCCGGCCACGGTGTCCGCCCAGCACCTTCGCACAGGGGAGCGGATACATCTCGTCGGGGCGGGTCTCTTCGGGCCTGCCCAACGTGTGGTGCTTGATGATGAGGTAGTTGTTCGACTTTTCTAGATCGTTGTCCGTACCAAAGCCGGAGTAGTTGTTCTGCTTCTTCGACGACGCGTAGACCCAACGCCGTTGATCTCGGGAGAACGGCAATTCTTCGTCATTCGCGGTGACGATGTATTGCCGGAGCTCGGGCCCGACCGACTCCAGGACATACCGAAAGTGCCCGATGATCGGGAAATTCCGGAGGATCGCGTGTTTGGTCTGGATCAGGTCGTACAACACGACCAATATCAGGAATCCGCCCAGGGTGCCCCAGATCCAGATCATGACGTACCTCCAGTTATGGACGGTCGACTTCGTTGTGGCCTGCCGACGTGGTTGGATTCTAAGTCGCCCTAGCGAGCTACGCAGCGCACGGTGGTGGAGCGTTGGCACCGCGTCACGCATCGTTAGCTTTTGAGATGTCAAAAAGAACCCAACTTCCAGTGTCGGTCCTGACTTTTTTCGCCGTGACTCTCGTGGCGGCGCCATCCCTTCAGGGTCAGCACCCCGAAGGCACGCGGAGCGCTCCGGTGGAAGGTGCGGACTTCCGTGTCTACGAACGTGACGGAGACCTCGCGTCGTTCGCTGACATCCTCGCCGAGATCGAGTCCTTCGACGTCGTTTTGGTAGGGGAACAGCACGACGACCTGATCGGGCATGGCTTCCAGGCGTCGCTTTTGGGAGCGGCGTTCCAGCGGGTGCAGGCCGAACGTTTGGTTGTTCTTTCCATGGAGATGTTTGAGCATGACGTCCAGTACATCGTGGACGAATATCTGGACGGCCTGATCTCGGAGGACCACTTCATGAGCAGTGCGCGCCCGTGGCCGGACTATGAAGCCAGGTACCGCCCCATGGTGGAGATCGCGCGAGCCCATGGCTTGCCAGTGGTCGCGGCGAATGCTCCCCGACGGTATGTGAACCGGGTTTCCCGTGAGGGGCCCGAATCCCTATCGGACCTGCCCGCTTCCGCGACGCAATTTCTCCCGCCGCTCCCGTATCCAGGCCCTTCGGATGTATATCGGGCCCAATGGGACGCCGTCATGGCCGCTTCGATGGAAGAAATGCGGGCGCAAATGGACTCGATGGCGGCGGCCGAGCCGGCTTCGGAGCCTATGTCCGTCGCAGGAGAGGACGAGCCTGCGGAAGACGAGGAAGGAGAACGGGAGCAACACGCCTACGGGATGAGCCCCAACGTGATCTACTCCCAAGCGCTCTGGGATGCCGCGATGGGTCACCGTGTCACGAGTGCGTTATCCGAACACCCGGGATCACTCGTTCTCCACATGGCCGGGTCCTTCCACGTCGCGCGGGGGACAGGAATTCCCGAGCGCATCGAGGATTATAGGCCGGGGACTAGGGTGCTCTCGATCGTCATGGAGGCTGTCGAGGACATCGACGCCTGGGACGACGACGAGCACGATGGGTTAGGCGACTATGTGATCCTCACCAAGAAGCCTGCGAACCCGCACTCGATGCCTGAGAGTAACTGACGAAGGGCAGTACGTAAGCGCGGGCCTGAAAGACTCGGCGGTCAGCTCTCATCTCCAGCACCTCGGCTACTTCTTCAGGGTCAGACGGAGCACCCGCCCATCCAGTAGGGTGGCGTAGATCTCCCCCCGCGCGTCCTCGCCAAGAGACGTCACTGCGCCTGCCCGCTCCTCGACCAGGAGCAGCGGATCGGTTGCCTGGCCGTTCGTCCCCAACCTGAACGACCGGAGCCAGCCTCCGCAGTAGTCGGAGTACACGTACCTCCCGAGTAGGTCGGGGATCTCGAGCCCGCGGTAGACGTAGCCGCCCGTCACGGAGCATCCGTCGCCGTGACTGTAGACTGCTAGGGGGAAGGTGAACCCTTCTCCTTCACAGGAGGCACCACCGAAGCACTCCGAGCCCTCCATGGTATTCCATCCGAAGTTGTGCGCCGGCACCGCGATGGACACGACGTTGATCTCTTCCCACCGGTTCTGCCCAACATCCGCGACGTACATGTGCCCGCCGGAGTTTGTATCGAACGAGAATCTCCATGGATTCCGGAGCCCATAGTGCCAAACCTCGGCTCGGCGGGAGGTGTCACCGACGAACGGGTTGTCCGAGGGGATCTCATAAGGAGGGCCGAGCCGGTCCAGTACGTCTAAGCGGAGAATCGAACCGAGTAGGGTGGCGGGATCTTGGCCGTTCTCATCGGGGTCTCCCGCTCCACCTCCATCTCCGACCCCAACGTAGAGCATCCCGTCGGGCCCGAATTCGAGTTGTCCTCCGTTGTGGTTCGAGAATGGCTGCTCGATCTCAAGGTAGAACTTCCCGCTGGAAGGGTCCGCCCGATCACTCCGGTCCACATCGCGGTACTCCTCGAGGACTGTATTCCCAGCGGTGTTCGTGTAGTACACCCAGAACCGCCCAGTCGCCCGGTAATCTGGATCGAACGCGAGTCCCAGGAGGCCCCGCTCGCCGCCGTAGCCAACTCGGTCTGTGATGTCGAGAAATGGGACCGAGACCAGGGACCCATCTCGTATCACTCGGATGCGGCCAGGTTGTTCTATAACGAACAGGCGGGGGTCACCCGGAGGAGACACCGCGTAGACGGGAGCCTCGAGCCCCTCAGCCACTGCGACCCACTCCACTTCGAGATCAATCTCGGATGATGGTTCCAGGCCCAGCCCGGTCGATGAGGAACAGGCCGAGAGGGCGACTAATCCAAGCAGGACCCACCCCCTCCGAATAATCAGCGCCTGGGCGCTCCATCTGGGTTCCGCCCCGTGAGGGCGAAGTTGACACCTAGCGTGATCGCGCGCGGATCGAAGGGGAGCTCATCGAAGAAGCTCCACCGAGACTCGATCTGAACACCGATTAGGTCGCCGTTCCCTCCGCCCTTCAGGCCTGCGACGAGATTGTACCCTGTCAGCGTCTCACGAGGGTCGGAAGGATTGTCGGTAAGAATGGTGTTTCGCTGTGCGATGCCGCCGCCCACGTACAAACCACCAGAGCGGCCTCCTGTCACGAATACGAGGTCGGCATTGTACTGGTACTCTTTGAGGCCGTTGGCGAACGTCGCGCTGACGCTGGGCACGAGCTCGACCATACCGTTGCGTAGCACAGGGAGCCTGAGCTGTGCGCCTAGGAGCTCAGCGGCCGACCTGTCGTCATAGCCGATCGTCACCCCAGCCATCACCGAGGGCCAAGGGAGCTTGTCTTCACCGTCGTCCCTGCCTCTCCGTTGGGCCTCGGCATTGGACGGAATCGTGAAGGCCAGTGCCGTCAGGACGAGGGCGACTTGTAACGCACGAGATGTGGTTTGTGTCATTCTGGGGCTCTTGGTTTCGACAGATGAATCCGCAGGTGCTCTCAAAACGTTCCCTCAATCGGCTTGCGGCCGGGACGGGTCAGTAGGCGATATGACGCTTCTTCTTCAAATGCACCGTATCCGCGAAAAAGGAGGGTTGCGCGGGCTATGCCCGACTAAGCTGCGATAGGCTAGGCTGGCAGTACTCCCGTATGGGCGAGGTTCGCAACTGTTGTTTCACGAAAAAAGGTGCGGACCGCGACCGAAGTGCTCTTCCATCGGTCGTGCGCGGCGCACGGGTTCGTATCGCTGCATTCGCTGCGACCCAATAGGCATGCAGAACCGCTAACGAGGTGGTCAAAATGTTCAATAACGTCTTCGAGGGTCATCTCTTCAGGCCGCCGGGCCAGGTGGAAGTCACCCTTGGGGCCTCGAGTCGAATCCAGCACGTTACCGCGCGCCAGAACGTGCAGAATCTTGGAGAGGTAGTTCCGCGGGACGTCCAAGGCAGCCGAAATATCGTCAACTCGCACGGGCTCTCCGTATGCTTGCTCAGCGAGATACAGCGTCGCCTTGAGTGCGTAGACGGCAGTTTTTGAGAGAATCATCCGGTGGGGTCGGTTCTCAATGGAGGCTATTAGCATGAGAATATGAGCAATTAACGGTCGGGCAAACATGCCAGAGGGCTGACAGCTCCGTCCTTGCAAGAGGCGGACGCGTACGGCATCTACGACGTTCAACTTTGACTGCCGGTGGCCGACCCTCTGACTTATGTCCCTGAAGCGGTGGGCGGCAAGTGTGCAGTCGTGGCTGACCCAGGCCTGTACTACGGAGTTAACCGCATGTTTGCCTTATTTATCGAAAGGCACGGCATTCATATGCAGATCTTCGAGTCCATTCCCAAGGCGGAAGCCTGGCTGACCGGTGTCGAGGAATAGGCGCGAGCTTCTGCGCACTCGTGGCGCGGGGCGGCTAAACCGAAGCGTTAGCGACGCTGGCCTTTCACAAAGACCTGGATGCCGTCCGGCCGTGGGTTGGTGTAGCGGATTCGGACGTTGCCGTCGGCCGTCCGGTCTATGACTCCCGGGATCGAATTGGCCGTCAGATACCATCCGTCTGGGAGCACGACGGTGTTTCTCGGGCGCCCGAAATTTCGATCCCACACGAACTGGCCGCCATTCAAGACATAACGGCCGGCGTCGGTGTACGTCTCCCAGATTCTCAGCCGAACAGAGGCACCTTCCGGGACGGGGTCGAACCAGATGGCCACCACTTCCGTATCCGCAGTTGGTGCGCTGCCGATGTCCACGCCCCTAGCAGTGATTGCTGCCCCCTTGAGCTGTTCCACCTCGAGACGTGCGCCCGTGTCCAGGTTATAAGCCTCAGGGTCCGATGCCGAACTCCCGGTCCGTACGATGTTGATGTATCGGTCCATCCCGAGGCGCGACTCGGTGTAGTCGTGGAAGAGCCGGAACGAGTGGGTCTCAGGCTGCTGGAGGAAATACGTGATGTCCCTGTCCTGGAAGGCTCGTTCCGATACCACGTAGTCGACGCGAGCACGCGTGGGCGACCCGCCTCCCGTGGTGGGTACACGTTCGCCGCTTCGTGCTTCGCGAGTGGGACGGGCCGTACCCGCTGGGAGGGGTTGCGCCCTGATCTGGAGCGGCACACCTCCAGGCCCTGGATTCATGAAGCTGATGCGTAGGCGCGTGTCTTCTTCAGCATCCACCTGCACGGGATAGTTGGCGCTAACCAACTCGTAGCCCTGGGGGAGCACTACTGCGTTCCGACGGATGCCTAAAGACCGATCGAAGACGATCGTGCCGTCCTCCTCGAAATAGGACTCGTGGTCCCAATAGGTCTTATCGATGCGAACGCGGCCCTGACCGCCTTCTGGCACGGGGCGGGCGAGGGTCACCTTGATGTAGCGGCCTTCGAGGCCGGCGCGCGGGTGTCCGTTGGCTCGAGCGTGTGCTCCGTCCACAACTCCCCACTCGAGGGGATCTCCACTGTGGAGATCCGTGACACTGTGGACTTCCTCTTCGGCCCCGGCTCGGATGCTGTTGTAGTAGAAACGGGCTCCGGCTGTTGTGGCCGTGACGTCATAGATGATTCGAAATCCGGCGCTGCCTGGCTCTAGAAGCTCGTAACGCGTGTAGTCGTCGGTCTGGGTCTGGGGTGATTGTTGTGCACCTGTCGGAGCGACAAACAACAGGAATACGGCTATACCGAGGAATACGTTTCGACCTGTCACAAAAGCCTCCAGGGTGCGGGTTCCTGCGCGCGGCAGGAACCGTCCCCGTCAGGCTAGGTCTCGAGACGCCCCTCGGCTATAGCTCGGAGGACGTCGTTTCTGAAATTGGAGGCCGATAGATCAGGAGCGGCACATGGGAGCCACGGACGACCTTGTCGGTCACGCTGCCCAGAATGGCCCGGCCCAGGGTGGCAAGTTCTGGGTTCTCAAGGACCCTCCCGTAGGTGTGCCGCCGGTCGTTCGGATACAGACGGAAGCCGCGCGGACGGTTGATCGCGTGAAGCAGCTCCAGGACGTCGGTCGCGACTGACCGATGTGAGCGTGAAGACGGGTCGGGCAGGTGGGAGTAGCCAATCTGTCCCGCCCGTCGCACTCTTGGGCCTCAACTCCAGCCTATGGTGAAGCTCGATGTCTCGATTCGTTCGTGTAGTGGCCGTGTTTGCGACTCTTGTCGCGATCCCCACGGTGGCGATCTCCCAGACGGTAGAACAAAACGACAGTTCGGCGCGTGCGGCTCGGCGCGGGAATTCTCTCCCGTTGATTCCGACTCACTCCATGGAATTCACGGCTACTGAAGGCACGTGGATTTCGCTCGACCTGTCCCGGGATGGTGAGACAATCGTGTTCGAGCTGCTGGGAGACTTGTACACGCTCCCGGTTTCCGGAGGGATCGCGACGCGGATCACCAGCGGGCAGGGCTACGACATGCAGCCTCGGTATTCACCAGGTGGCGAGCATCTCGTGTTCGTAAGTGACCGAGATGGATCGGAGAATGTATGGATCGCCGACTCGGATGGGGCGAACGCCCGTCAACTCACCGATGGCGAACGACAGAACTACATGTCACCCGTGTGGACGCCCGACGGCGAATACGTGATGACGGCGAAGGGTACGCAACAATGGCTCTACCACCGTGATGGCGGTTCGGGTGTTCAGGTCACGGGGCATCGCGAGGACGGTGCGCCCGCGCCGGCGGCGCACTTCGGTGCCGCGTTCGGCAACGATGAGCGCTTCGTGTGGCTCAATGTCCGCGGTTCTGTCCCGAACGGATTGCGGGCGTCGGTCGACGGTTTGGTCGAAGAGCCCTTCGAGGAGAACTTCGGCCCGGACCATACCCCGCGCAGTTCGGCGCGAGAGATTGGGCCGTATCAGATCGGGATGTTGGACCGGGAGACGGGCCGCGTGCACGTGCGGACGCACGAACACGAAGGCGCGTTCCGACCCATGCCGAGCCCCGACGGTCGATGGTTGGTCTATGCTACGCGATACGACGCGCGTGAGGTTCTTAAGCTGCGCGATATTGCGACAGGCGAAGAGAACTGGCTCGTGATGGATGTGCAGCGCGACGAGTCTCAGGGCGGCGGTACGCGAGATCGGGACGTATACCCGGGCTCGGCCTGGACGCCAGATGGCAGCGCGCTCATTACGAGCTACGGTGGCAAGATCATGCGGGTCGAAGTGCCGTCGGGAGAAACATCGGAGATCCCCTTTTCGGCGCGGGTCGAGCAAGAGCTCGGACCGCGGGCGAAGTTCGAGTACCCGATCAACGATCGTGAACTGACGGTTTCGCAGATTCGTGGTGCCCGGCCTTCTCCTGACGGCGACCGCGTCGTGTTCTCTGCTCTGGATCGCTTGTGGGTGGCTGACCTGCCGGATGCTGCAGGGACGCAGGATGAGGGCTTCCCAGTCATCACCAACGCTGAACGCCTCACTGAGGCGATGGATGTGGAGCACGCGCCGGTGTGGTCGCCGGACGGTGAGTACATCGCCTATGTGACGTGGAACGACTCGGTGGGTGGCGACATCTGGCGCGTTCGCTCCAACGGTGATGGAGACCCCGAGCGCCTTACGACCATGTCCGCCTTCTTCGACAAAGTCGCCTACACGCTGGACGGCGCACGCCTCTTGGCGGTCCGTGGCTCGAAGATGCATCGGATGCGAATGCTCGAGGACTTTGGTGGGCACAGCGCCAACGCCGAACTCGAGTATGTGTGGTTGCCGGCAGACGGTGGGGACGTCAGCCGCATCACCTGGGTAGCGAGTGGTGCGACCCAGCAGGGCCGAAACGCTCCTCATGCGGGCCCTGATCCCGACCGGATCTATGCCTGGGCGGGCCGCGAAGGGTTGCTCTCCATGCGTTTCGACGGGACGGATGTACGCACGGTCGTGAAGGTCAGCGCCCCCTCGGCGGGGCCGGGGGGAGGCGGAGCGCCGGACGAGGTCGTGTTGTCGCCTGACGGAAAGCGCGCCCTGGTCCGGGCGAACAGGAACGTGTTCATGATCACCGTCCCTCCCGTGGGCGGCGAGGCACCAACCGTTTCTGTGGCTGGGTCGTCGTCCGTGCCGACGCGCCGGTTGACGACGATCGGGGGTGATTTCGCCGGATGGAGTGCAGACGGGCAGGTCGCGTACTACTCGATCGGGCGAAGCTTCTTTCAGTATGACATCGCGACCGGGGATGCACTCATTGCCGATTCGATCGCAGTGGCGAGGGCCGAAGCGGTGGCTGAAGCCGAAGCCGGCGACGAGCCCGAAGACGAGGCGGAGGAGGAAGCCGGTGCGGATGAAGACGAGGACGAGGAAGAGGAAGACGAAGGCCCGGTCTACGAAGCGGCCCGCTTCGATGTCGACATCACGGTTGATAAGGACCGCCCGGAAGGCACCGTCGTCCTGAGCGGTGCTCGCCTGATCACCATGAACGGCGCCGAGATCATCGAGCGCGGCGACATCGTGGTACGGGACAATCGAATTGTGGCGGTGGGTCCGTCCGGCAGTGTCGACATTCCCAACGGGGCCGACGTGCGGGACATGTCAGGTAAGACGATCTACCCGGGTCTCGTGGACATCCACGCACACGCTTGGGTCGCGTGGGGTGTGCATCGGGGTCAGGTGTCTCAGTTCTTGGCTCAGCTGGCGTACGGGGTCACCACCCAGCGAGATCCGCAGACGTCCTCGGAAGATATCGTCACCTACAGTGACCTCATGGAGACCGGCGAGCTGATTGGGCCACGTCTCTATTCGACCGGGCCAGGCATCTTCGGAGCCGATCAGATCAAGAGCCTCGACGACGCTCGCAACGCGCTCCGGCGGTATTCGGACCACTTCAACACCCAGACCATCAAGCAATATCTGGCGGGTGATCGGAAGGTCAGACAGTGGGTGATCATGGCGGCGAACGAGCTTGGCCTCACGCCGACCACGGAAGGTGGTTCGAACTTCACGATGAACATGACGCTCGCGCAGGACGGGTATGCCGGGCTGGAGCACTCCCTCCCCATCAGCCCATTCTTCGACGATGTGGTCCAACTCGGCGCAGCGAGCCAGATGGTCTATACGCCTACCTTCATCGTGGCCTACGGCGGGCCGTCTGGCCGGCAGTATTACCTGACGCACACGGAAATGGACGAGATCGAACGGCTGAAGCGGTTCACGCCGCACGACGAGCTGGACAAGTGGAAAAGCACGCAGTGGTACCGCACGGATCAGTACCCGCACTTCATCCACGCCGAGCAGCTCGTGAAATGGATGGAAGCGGGTGGCCAGGCTGGCCTCGGGTCACACGGTGAAGTCCAAGGGTTGGGGACGCATTGGGAATTGTGGATGATGGCGTCCGGGGGCATGGACCCTCATATGGCACTCAACATGGCCACCATCATGAGCGCAGACGCCATCGGCCTTGCCGGTGACATCGGCTCGATCGAGGTCGGGAAGCTCGCGGACCTTCAGATCCTGAACTCGAACCCATTGGATGACCTCCAGAACACGACCGACATCGAATTCGTGATGAAGAATGGCCGACTCTATGAGGCGGCTACGCTCGACGAGGTATGGCCACGGCAACAAGCGCTTCCGACCCAGTGGTGGTGGAGGGTCGAGCCAGGATCGGGGAACTAGCCGGATGAAGACCGTTCTTTCACTTCTCGCGTTGGTGTGGCTCGCTGCCTGCAGCCCAGGAGCGTCGGATTCGGCTGTGGATACGGCCCCGCACGCCAATATCACGCGCACAGGTTATTTCGACGGACCGGTGGGGGAAGGCTCGGACGTTGTGGACGAGAGGGACTGGCGGTCCCCGTTCATCACACGGCAACAGGCACAGGGTGACCTGCAGGCTCTCGACTCACTGCTTGAGCATCACTACGCGTACACCGATGCAGACGAGTTGGACGAAGAAGCTGTATTAGGGGCCATCTCCGACGCACTCCCCGAGCGCATCAGAATGGGAGACTTCGCGATGCAGCTGCAGAAGGCCCTCGCGCTCTCCATCGATGGTCATGCTCCGCGCATCAACGGCGAAAGGCCTGATGGGGTCCGGGAACGGATCGAGGACAACCCGCCCGGGTCGCACTACTTCCCGTTCGAACTCCGCTCAACCGGGGCGGGTCGGATCGTGGCATTCGATGCGAAAGAACGTGGGCTGATCGATGAGGAGCATCCGTACGTACTCTCCATCGATGGCCAATACGCCAGCGACTGGATCTACGGGATTCAGGACATCATTGTGGACGGCTCCCCTCAGCTGAAGTGGCACCGAGGGTCCCGCCACCTGAGCAATATCGGATTCATGCGTATGGAGGTCGGCGCGCCCGCATCCGAAACCGCCGAGGTGGTCTTCGAGGACGAAGCGGGGTCCTCGCAGCTGATCCGCACCGTGCGCCTCGTCAGTGAATCCGTCGCGTCCGCGGACCGATATCCGTTTGCGGAAGACGCGTTGGCACGGGTCCCGAGCGAGGTCGCGTACTTCAGGTTGCGGCGCATGGAAGGAGACGAGCGCTACATCGACAGCCTCGCGACCTGGATTCAGGGGCAGCGGGATGCCCGCGGTGTCATCATCGACATTCGTGACAACGGAGGCGGCAGTCGACTCCCACTCCTGACGCTCCTCCCCCATGTCCTATCAGCGGATGCAAGTCCTGTCGTGGTCACTGCCGGGAAGCTGAAGCTCCCCGCCGAGTGCCTCGTGACCGCGTGTCCCGCACCGGCGGAAGGGTACCTCGCCAACCGTTTTATGCGCCCCCTCAACGGCTTTGCCGAAGGCACACCCGAGCGGGCAGCGTTGGACCTGTGGTTGCCGACGTTCGCGCCTGAGTGGACGCCACCTGAGGAAGGCTTCAGCGACTGGCACTATCTCGTCATCAGCCCAGACGAGGATCCGGTTTTCGCGCGTACGCCTGTGATCGTGCTGATGAACAATGCCAACTTCAGCGCTTCGGACATCTTCTTGAGTGGCTTCAAGGGCCGCCAGAACGTCCTGCTCATGGGGACTGCGAGCTCCGGCGGCTCGGCACGTCGAACGGAGCATGTGCTTCCGAACTCAGGGCTCGCGGTGAGCCTAGCGACGTTGGCGTCTTTCCAAGCCGGGTCTTCGACCCTCTACGATGGGGTGGGAATCCAACCGGATCTCGAATTCTCTTCTGAGCCCGGCTTCTTCGTGAATGCAAGCGATGATGTATTGGACCAAGCCATTTCATTGATTCGGTCGTTCGGCGGAAACTGGTTCTGAGTCACTCTGGTAAGGTGTGGCTGGGCGAAAAGAAGTAGCGCTCATACGTGGGTGCGGTCCTATCTTGTATGCTCGACCCGAACTGCCTCCCAACCCTACGTTCAGGAGTGTTTGTGACCGATGATGTCGACCGCCGGGACGGTGCCAATCCCGAAAGCCTCCGGCTGAAAACGATCGCCTCGGGACTTACCGTGAACGATCTCCAGGCGAGTCTCCATTTCTACTCAGAAGTGCTCGGATTCCACATCGCGGAGCGCTTCGAGTACGAAGGCGTCTTACGTGGGGCTGCCCTGGTGGCCGGAACGGCGATGATGATGATCTCGCAGGACAACTGGGAGAAAGGACGTGATCGGGTGAAGGGTGTGGCGGTGCGCCTCAACATGGAGACGACCCAAGACATCGACGCGCTCGCAGCGCTCATCAAGGAACGTGGTGGGTCACTCGAGTCTGAGCCGGAAGACATGCCCTGGGGCTCTCGGGCGTTCAACATCGTCGACCCGGATGGCTTTCAGATTACGATCATGTCGCCCATCGGTTGAGGCATTACCAGCACCTCATTCTGGGCACGGGGCAAGCGACCGGGTCGGCGCTTCCCGAACACCTGGTGATCTTGGGCAGGAATTACATCACGCCGGTGTAGAAGCGAGCCTGTCCACCGACCGCGCGGCAGTTTCTCCCGCGCGTTTCGCGAGTCGCGGGTCCTTCAGCTGGCTCGTCCAGGCCAAAAAGTCCGGCGTCGGTCCCCTCCACTCCAGCGCATCGACATTCTTGAAGAGCGGCGATCTCCCCAGAGCGTCCGCATCCGTCTTTAGCGTGGCGAGCTCTTTGAAGAGCGCGGCGTCTGCCGCGTGGTCCCCCAGGATGTCGTCCGGGAAATTCTCAATGGGCCCATGTTCGTTCAGGAGTTGGCCCGCTGTCACTTTCCCGATGCGCGGGATGCCAGGGAAGCCATCGGCCGCATCCCCGACCAACGCCAAGAAGTCCGGAATCAACTCGGGCTCGACACCGAACTTCTTTCGCACACCCGCGGCGTCTCGAATCTCTTTGTTGCGACGATCAACCTGGACTACACGGTCCCCACGGACGCACTGCGCGAGGTCTTTGTCAGGCGTCCAAAGCGAGATCCGCTCGACGCGTTCGTCTTCTTCTGCGATTCTCGCCGCCGTGGCCATTCCGTCGTCGGCTTCGTACTCGACCATCGGCCAGGTCACGACGCCCATGGCTACGAGCGCCTCTTCCAAAGGATGGAACTGGGCCCACAACTCCGGGTCGATGCCGTCACCTGTCTTGTACCCGTCGTAGAGCTGATTGCGGAAGGACTCGATGACGTGATCTGTGGCGACTCCAATGTGTGTGGCTCCGTCGTCGATCATCTCAAGAACCGAGTTGAGAACACCGATGACAGCTCCGTTGGAGACGTCGCCGCCCTTGGCGAAACGTTTGCGGCCGTAGAACTGGCGGAAGAGTTCGTATGTGCCGTCGATGACGTGGATGTTCAAACCAATGCCAACACTCTCAATGGACTCCCACTCCCATCCACGATCTTCAAGGGCGCCGCGATCACAACTGCGCCGGTCGCTGGCAGCTGATCCAGATTGATCAGGCTGGCGAGCCCGAACTTCCCAGCTCCGTGCATGAGCGTGTGGTTGGGGAACGGGGGATCGAACATGCCGGCCTGGCCTGCGTCGGTCCCTATTGTCTCGACGCCGACACCAAGGATGTCCCGATCGATCAGCGCCTGACTTGCACTCATGTGGAAGCCCGGAGAGTGGGGGCCGTCCTCAGCGACGTTGAGGAATTCAGCCGGATCAGTGCGTTTGCTCCAGTCTGTGCGTAGCAGCACCCATGCGCCCGCCGGGATCGCACGGTGTTCTGCCTCCCACGCTTCAATTCGTTCGGGCGTGAGCAGGAAGTCCGGGTTTTCAGCGGTTTCTGCGGAGCAGTCGATGACACAGGCCGGGCCAACGAACCGTCCCGCTGGAATCGTGTCGCAGCGGTTGTCCGGCAGGTCCTTCCCGGTGATCCAGTGCACTGGGGCATCGAAGTGTGTCCCCGTGTGCTCACCCAGCGTGATCGTATTCCAGTACCAGCCGGGGCCCCCGTCGTCGTAGCGACTGATCTGACTCATGCTCAGTCCTGGGGACGGCGCGAACATGTCGGGCAGCCCGATGACAGGCGTGTCTGGACCGAGCGGCTGTGTAAGATCGACGACGCGAACGGCGCCTGAGGCGAGATCGGAAACAAGTTGGGCGAGCGAAGACATGGGAACTCCCTATGAAGCGCTTTTACGATCGGACAGATATCGGGCGAAGCGGAATGCGTTTTCCGGCAGGTGCAGGTCCATGCCGTAGTTGTCGGGGCCGACGGCTTTTACACGGGCCACAATGACACTGGTGCCCTCGCGCTCGAATGCCCCGATGACGGCCTCACCGAAGGCCATGGCGTCGTTCGTGTCGGCAACGTGTTCGATGCCGGCTGCGCGTGCGATGCCTGCGAGGTCGGTCACCCCGCTCGTCGTGTGAGAGTCGAAGCCGCCTGTGGAGAGCAGGCTGCCGTTGTCGAAGACGATGTGCACGAGGTTTTTCGGGGCGTACCGGGCCATCGTAGCGAAGGTGCCCAGATTCATGAGCACGGAGCCGTCACCGTCGAGCACCACGACTTTCTCTTCAGGTCGGTGCAACGCGAGCCCAATGCCGATGGAAGACGCGAGTCCCATCGCATGTTGCAGGTAGAAGAAGTTCTCTCTGTGACCCAGGTCGTAGAGCTCCTGAGCGCACGCGCCCATGATCGTGACGACGGCTTTGTCTTCGAGTTCTGGGTAGATCAGCTCGATGCAGCGTTGGCGCTCCACTATGGATACTCCTCCATCAGGTCTCGCGTGAGGAGGAGCGCCGTCGGCCAGAGTGACGACTGCGAGAGGGTGTAGCCCTCTCTGATTTGTTTGGCGACTTCGTCAGGATCCCGTGCGTGCTCGAAGGGAATCGAGAGTGCCCGAAGGACTTCTTCAGTCACGTTGCCGCCCCGAGTATGCCACGGATACGGCTCGCCCCAGTTCCCGCGCATGGCGATGACCATGCACAGCGGGATGCTGTAGAGCTGCGCGAGAGAGACGATGCCATTGATCGCCGCGAGGAAGCCGTGGTTCTGCATGAGCAGAAGGTGCGGCTCACCCGCGAAGTGTGCGCCAGCCGCGATCCCGATCGCCTCTTCTTCTTTAGCGACCTGGATGAGCGTCATCTCCGGGTCGTCTTCGGCGCGTTGTAGCAATAGGCCTAGCCAGGTTTCCGGAAGCGCTGAGATCGAGCGGATCCCTGCGGCACGGATGCCTTCGTAGATGGCTTTGGAGTTGTCGTAGGAGACGGTCATGAGGCGACGATAGGGGCCTGGGGCCGAGGGGAAAACCCCCACCGCCACGCCCACCCTCTCCCGACCTCACTCTGCCCCCCAAAAGCCGAGCCTTATAGCCAAGAACCGCCGGTGGGCGATGCGTCATCCTCATCCGCCCTGGATTCCTCTGTGCCATCGGGACCCTCCGCTTCGTGATTTTCGTCCTCTTGGGAGTCACGACAGGCCTACGCCCGTGCGGGTTCGTCTACGCCGCGCTGGGACTCGCAGTCGCTACAGGGAGCGCGCCGACCCATCTCCGACTGGCCCCGGGCGAGGAGAGCACTCGCTGGGGTTGTTCTGATTTCTGGGCTTGGGGTGGTGGTGCAACGAGCTGGGATGAAGAAGCTGACGCGGGATCACGTGTGGCCGGTCGGGATCACCTTTGGCCTATTAAGCGTCGAGGCCGTGAACGTCGTGTTCATTGTGCTCGCTGTGCGCGGCCAGGATGAGGTGGAGTCGAGTTCCGTGGAGGGAGAGCGGTAGCAAGATCGCTGGCGTTCTCCCCCGTCGCTTTGTAGTCTGAGTCTCAGCCTCCCCTTCCCATTCTCGGGAAGCCTCTGTGCCCCAGTCTCAGACCAGGCCGCCGGTCCGCTGATGCGCATCGACGCCCATACCCACGTCTTCACTCTCTACTCCATCATGAGTCGGGAGGCGATTCGGGTGATCACCGAGCGCCTGGGGAAGTACGTCTCCCCCATGCTCGCAGAGGCGATCGGGCAGGTGCTCTACGACCAGCTCGACAAGCCCGAGTACATGGATGAGCACCGATTCCTGCAGAAGCTGCTCGCGAAGCTGTTGGAGGATACGAGCTTCAGCGACGTTGCCACGAGCCTGTTCGCGAATAGTCCCATCGAGACCCAGATCACCGGTGACTTGGACGCACTCGCAGCCGGTGCGATCAGCGACATCATCACTCGGGTGCTAGACGGAGTCGACGGGGGCGGGACGGCTGGGAAAGTCCTCGACGTCGTCGAGACGCTTCGCCAATCCATGCAGCCGACCATCACGGACGTGTCGGACGATTTGCTCAAGCACATGGACGACGACGGGGTCATCGTCGCGCTCATGATGGACATCTTCAAAGGTCCGGAATCCGAACGGGACCGTCGGCGCTACATCGGGCAGATTGACGGTCACGCGGAAGCCGCACTCCAGAGGCCGGGCCATATCTTGCCGTTTTTCGGTGTACATCCTGAGCGCCCCGGACACTTGGAACAGCTCAAGAAAGCCATCGAAACGAAGGGTTTTGTAGGCGTGAAATTGTATCCCTCGCTCGGATACAGCGTGGACAGTGCCACGATGCGACTTGTCTACGGGTACTGCCTAGAGAAGGACCTCCCGGTTCTCCTGCATTGCGGTCACGGCGGATTCTACAGAACGGAGGACCAGATCGAGCTTTGCAATCCAGCGCAGTGGGAGGACGTGCTGAGGGACTTCGACGGATTGCGTGTGTGTTTCGCGCACTTCGGCGGATGGCAGGCGCTGGGCAAGCGGAACTGCTTGGGTGAAAACTGGCCCCCGCTCGAAGAGCCGAACGCTCCAGATTCGGAGAATTGGGGCAAGCAGATCTACGACTACATGGTCCAGTACCCCAATGTGTACACGGACCTCGCGAAGCACGTGAGCATGTTCACCGTCGAGGCCGACAAAGACATGTACTTCGACACCATGCGCGAGTTGATTGCCGATCCGAAGATTGGCAAACGCATGTTGTTCGGAACTGATGCCTGGCTGTTACGCCTCGACATGCCGTTCGCTGAGTACTGGGAGATGTGGGAGACCGCGTCAGAAGCGGCCTGGGATGACATCACCGTGGATGCACCCCGTGCCTTTCTCGGCTTCGAGGGGGCTGGCCCGGACGATTGGCGGGACAACCTCACTCGTTTCGTGAGTTATATGGCCGCGAATCGTGACCGTGTGGGCCAGGAGCCCGCTGCGTGGCTGGCCGATGCCGTTGCCGATTCCTTCACGGTGGACCGCGATCATCCGAGTTGGGATCGGAACAAGATGGCGGTCCTCGACACGTACCAGTTCTTGGCCGAGCAGATGACCCAGAGCCAAAAGGACAACGGGTTTGTGGCCAACTCCGAATTGACGTTGAACGAACTCCGTTATTTCGATCCCGGAGATCCGAACTTCATGGGGAGGTGTCGCGACCTCGCGCGCCGGCTCGTCGATTTTGCCGAGCAGGGTATGGGGTACCGCGACGGGCACGACTTCGCATCTGCCGTCGATCTGTTCATTGCAGCGTTCAAGGGAGGGGATCGGCGTTTTTGCGAGGTCGCGCTGATGCTCAACACCGTCATTGCCTACCCGGGGTTGATCTCATGAGGATACGCGTCTTGGTGTTCGCATCGGTGATGTCCTTTGGCGTCGCCGCGCCCGTTCGGGCCCAAGCCGATCCTCTCGCGTACTGCGAGGGAGGCGGAGTGAAGTGGGGTGTGGGGCCGACGCTGCTTTCTGCGCCCGGGGGAGACAAGGTCGGCTTCCGGGCAACGCTGAACAGCTGCAAGACTGGACACATCGCGCCCACGCTCCGCGTGCCCGGTGCAGAGCGAAGCGGCTTCCCGCGTTCTTACATGTTGCGCTTCGACGTGAATCTGCTCGTTGCGGATGCGGCGCTTCGGGTGCCGGAGACCAGTTCGCTACACGTGAGCCATGGGTGGTCCTGGTCGCTTTCCAAGAGGCCGGAGCGTGCTCCGCGCGGCATGGACCCGGATTCGATTCCGTTCTTCGACGGTGGGGGTTACAACCGCGGCTTCCTCGATCTCGGACTCACGGGCGGCTACGAATCCAGCCCGGAGTGGGATGAGCAGAACCTCACGGTTGGCGGGGAGGCTCGTTATGCGACGAACGCGGCGGGACTGCCGCGGCTCCTCCCGTCGATCGTGGCCAGGGTGGATATGGTGAAGCCGACGACGTCGGACGCGCGGGCTATCGAGAGCCTTTCGAATGACGCCCACGGGCGTTGGAGCGTGCGCGGATATTGGAACACGAGCTTGGACTTCCTCGCTGCCGCACTCGAGCCTGTGCGGCTGCAGGCTGACCTAGCGATGTATCGGACGTTCGGACTCGAACAGGCCCTCGTGAACGCGGGGTGGAATCAGGGCGAGTACGCCACAGTGAGTCTTCGGTACTCGAAACGCCAAAAACTGTTGGGGCCGATCGCGTTGACTGCGATCTACGCGAAGTATTCGGTGGGGGAGTGGCCGACGGTGCTGGGCGACCGGGATGCGTTTGCGGCGGGAATTGCTGTGGATGTCGGGAGGTGACGGTGGGGTCGGCCACCTCGCTCGACTTGCCGACGATGGCCAGAACAAGGTCTATTTTTTGGAATCAGATCACCCTGTCCAGGCGTCGTCCATGAGTTCGGTCCGCATTCGCTACTCGTTGTTGGCGATCTTCCTTGGAGCCACGCCATCTCTGGCCGCTCAGGCGCTTCCTCGCGCACTCCCCGAAGACGTGGGCATGTCGTCGTCCCGGCTGGAACGATTGGACGATGCACTCCAGGAGTACGTGGACGAGGATCGCCTGCCGGGCGGCGTGGCCGTGGTCCTTCGCCACGGGCAGGTCGTGTACCAGAATGCTTTCGGCCTCCGGGACCGGGAAGTCGGCGACGCGATGCAGGCGACGGATCGTTTCCGGATCGCCTCGCAGAGTAAGGCGCTAGTGAGCGTCGCGGTCATGATGTTGCAGGAAGAAGGCAGCCTGCTCATTTCCGATCGGGTGAGTCGCTATCTGCCCGCTTTCTCCAACACTACGGTCGCTGTCGCGGACGGAGATGACGATTACGAGGTCGTAGAAGCGGACCGCGCGGTCACGCTCAGAGATCTCCTCACGCACACCGCCGGCGTCGGGTACGGCGGTGGTGCGGGCGCGCGGGAGTGGGAGGAAGCCGAGGTCCAAGGCTGGTACTTCGCTCATCGTGACGAGCCCATCCGGGCCACCGTCGACCGCATCGCTTCGCTTCCCTTCGACAGGCAACCGGGGGACGCGTTCGTGTATGGGTACTCGACGGACGTCCTAGGCGCCGTAGTCGAGGCCGTGTCGGGGCTCACTTTGGACGCCTTCCTACGGTCTCATATTTTCGAACCACTGGAGATGAAATCCACGGGCTTCTATCTGGACCCGGATCTAAGGGGCGATTTGGCGACCGTGTACAGCCTACGGGCCGGCCAAGGGCTTGTTCGCGCACCCGATGGACCCGGAATGGAGACCCAGGGCCAATACGTGGATGGCCCGCGCATGAGCTATTCCGGTGGTGCTGGATTGGTCTCGACCGCGGGTGACTACGCGCGCTTCCTGCAAGCGCTCCTGAACGGAGGTGCACTGAACGGCAAGCGAGTCCTTTCGCCCAAGTCCGTGGAGCTTATGACCACGAATCACATCGGCGACCTGTTGGGCACTGCCGAGGGCTTCGGGCTCGGGTTTTCCGTCGTTCGGGACCTCGGCGCGCGAGGCCAGTTGGGGTCCGTCGGTGAATTCGGCTGGGGTGGGGCGTATCACTCGACCTACTGGGTGGATCCCCAGGAGGAGCTGGTAGTGGTCTACCTGACGCAGGTCATTCCGGCCTCGGGGCTCGATGACCACGCACGAGTGCGCGCCCTCATCTACCAGGCCATCGTCGACGAGGGGTCCTGATTTAGAGCGGGTAGGCTAACGCTCCATCGCTCCCAGAACATACAGCGACCAGGGCGGGATCTCGGTCTCACTCTTCCAGTCGATGCCGTCCTCGCCCGATGCGAGCGGACGTGCACGATGGATGCACCTGAGGCCGGCGTCCTCGTAAACGCGCAGGTAATCCTCGTGGGGCCAGAAAATATCCTCGACCGGCCGGCCGTCCGAATACTCCGTCGTGCGGATGAGTACGACATCACCACAGCGAGCGCCCCGGTTCTCCGGGTAATCACTCGTCGTGAACGAGACCCATTCGTTCGTATAGATCTCCGCGGTGGAGACGATGTTCAAGATGCGCCCTTTTGGAGCCAATAGCCCTCGCAATCCTTCGAAGAGCCCGACTTTTCGGTCATGTCCGGGGATGTTGTCGAAGGGGAACGAGCACAGGACGAGGTCGAAACCGTGCTGGGGTAGGCCGTCGAAGTCTCCGTCCTCGATGACGCGGTAGTCTCCATCAGGGTCGTGGCCGCGGGCCACATTGACCATCTCTTGTGCGATATCCACGCCGACGGTTTGGAAGCCCAGTCCGCGCAGAAAACGAGTGGAGCGGCCGGTCCCGCATCCGAAGTCGACCGCCCTCGTTCCGGAGACATGTTTGGCCAACATCTCGGGTACATCCCGAAACGCCAATTGGTACGTGCCTCCCAAGCCGAGCTCGTCGTATGCAGCCGCGCGCCGCTCATCTTGGTAGGTGTTCTCGAAGTCCATCACCACTACTCCCGGAAGAGTCCATCAACGCTCAGATACCGCTCTCCGCTGTCGCACAGTATGCACACGATGACGTGCCCCGCATGGCGAGGTTCGCGTGCGAGTCTAAGGGCGACGCACACACTGGCTCCGGAAGAGATGCCGACCAGCACTCCCTCCTTCCGAGCCATTTCACGGCACGTTCGAAACGCGTCGGCTTCCGACACGAGGTGGATGTCGTCGATTAGGGATCGGTCGAGCACGCCGGGCACGAAGCCCGGCGCCGTACCCATCATGCGGTGCGGCGCGAAGCGTCCTTCGGAGATGAACGGTGCCTCCTCCGGTTCGACCCCAACCACGCGCAGGGCAGGCTTGAGTGGCTTGATCGCCTCAGATACGCCGCCCAGCGTGCCCCCCGTCCCGAGCGGAGCTACGAAGACATCAATGAGCCCTTCGGTATCCCTCCAGATCTCGGGGCCGGTCGTTTCGACGTGGGCCCGGCGATTGTCGAGGTTGTCGTGCTGGCCCACATAGAACGAACCAGGCGTGGCGGCGTGGAGCTCGACCGCCTTCGCCTTTGCAGCCTTGGTGCCGAGCGCTGCGGGTGTGAGGTGCACCTCGGCTCCCAGAGCCTTGAGCGTGAGGCGTCGCTCCGCGCTCTGGATTTCCGACATGCACAGGACCACACGATATCCCCGCATGCGACCGATGTATGCGAGTGCCATGCCCGTGTTTCCGGATGTGGCCTCGATGAGCGTGGCACCCGGCTCGATCTCGCCACGACCCTCCGCCTCCCGGATCATGTGGAAGACCGGGCGGTCCTTGATTGCGATCGGGTTCATGAACTCGCACTTGCCGAAGACACGCGCCCCGCCGCCTGGTCTCATGCGATCCAGCGCGAGGAGCGGCGTGTTGCCGATCAGGTCTGTGATGGATGAGGCGTAGTTCATGGTGTGCTGTGGTCGGATGGCGTGTGTCGCGGCTGAACCGGGGCACGGAGGCGCGGAAGAAAATCCGGTATTTGTGAGGCGGCGGCAAGGCTGCCAACGCCCCATCCAGACATGGGCCTCGTCTCCGAGGATGACGAAATTGGCTCGTCGCAAGGAAGCAGCCTGGAGTCGCATGAGGTGATGTAGAGATCCACAAGGGAGCCGGAACAGCTGTTGAGCTTGTGAATCCTTAATCATCTCACGGAGGTGCCCATGTGGAAAAAATTTCTTGGCGTGTATGTGGTCCTGGCCCTAGTTGCATTGGCCATGGCTCCGACTGACGCCGTGTCTCAGATGTGTGAGTCTACCGACGGGAGCCCACGAGAGTGCACGATCTCAGAGGAGCTCGACTTCTGTCTCTTTGCAGCTGTCGACGCGGCGGATCAGCGAGCGACCTCAGGAACAGATTCTCGTACTATGCGTTGGATTCAGTTCAGCGCGGACGTCGCTGCCTGCGGCTTCGCGTATGTCACTCCCCTTGTCTGACGGGGTCAGCGCTCAATGAAGTCGAAGATGTCTGAGCGCTGGGTGGGGGTGGCGGCCGGGATGGCCGCCATCGTCACCCTCGTCTGGAGCGGGATTGTCGTCGTGACGTCCAGGCCCTCGGCTCCGGGAAGTGGCGACGACACGCAAACCCAGACGGCTCCCGTAGGAAGTGCGGAGGGGCGCGTATATGAAACGATACTAGGAGCGACCGACGCGGATGCGTTCGGGGACGACTGGTACGTTCTCGACGCTCGCTCGAACCTTGTGCATCACCTCGCTGCCGACGGCACCCTCGTCGACAGCTTCGGTGGAGAGGGGCGGGGGCCCGGAGAGATGCAAGGTCCGGAAGCCATCGTGATTCATCACGATACCGTTGTGGTTGCCGAGTCGATGGGCGGAGTGGTTCACCTCTACGGCCTCGACGGGTCGTTCATCGCCGACCGGCGGATCGGTGCCGAAGACTGTGCGATCTCTCTAGTGATCGACCTGGTTACGACGCCAGCTGGCCTGGCTGTACTCCTCGGCTGCTTCGATCACCCCATGGCCCCGTCCGCGAAGGTTGTCTTGGAACGTGAGGGTAGCACATCTGTCCTCGCGGATCTGAGCGCACAGCACAGCGATCGAGGCGTCGACCCGTTTTTCTCGCCCGTCGTCGCCGCTCATCTCGACGGAGTTCTGGCAGGTGTGGCAGGCTCCGACTGTCTCGCCGTGTACGACTTTTTCGGAAGAGTCTCAGAGGAGATCTGCCACGAGTGGATCTCGAGAGTCGTCCCGTCGGAGGCCGACCAGCAAGCACTCGACGTGCTGAGTGAACAAGCCAGCGCGATCGGCTTCGATCTGGACGTATACGACCGCCTGCCTGGCTTCGATCGGGTCTTCGTCGACCCGGCCGGCCGGGTGGTGTACCGCGGAGTTGCCGGTGGGATTCCTGAACAGTTCCGCGCGGTAACTGAGCGTCCGCTCGGGCAGGAGGAGGCGCTGCCTATTCCGCTCGCCGAATACCTCTTTGTTCGCGGGGACCGAGTTCTCTTGGGGTGGGATGAACTGGACGGTACGCGCCTCTCCGTTCGTTCGTGGCGGCCGTAGTGGATCAGGACCGAGGGGTGGTCATTCAGAAGGGATCGCTCGCTCCGGCTCCCTTTCCCATGGGTTCCTGGCCTGAGCGGGAATGGGGCACGCGGGTCGAAGTGGTGCTAAGCGGGGGCGCCCATGTTGACCGGGCCCGGGCGATGGCGGCGCAATTGGCCGCCGAGGATGGCGTGGACGCTGCTGTCGCGGCCGTCGAGGGGATTGCCAGGGGCCGCTTGCCGGGCTCGGGGCGCTCCGGCTAGCCTTGGCACTGATCTGGCACCGAACTTTGGAGGCCGCGTGAGCAGGGACGTGTGGGACAAGATCCGCGACTTCCGCCTGGCCGACGAAGCGCGTGCACAGGGGCTCTATCCCTATTTCAGGCCATTCTCTGTGAACGAGGGCCCCGAGGCCGTCGTAAATGGCCGCCGCGTTATCATGTTCGGGTCAAACAATTATCTCGGACTGACCACCCACCCGAAGGTCCGAGAAGCCGCCACGGACGCGATCCGGCGCTTGGGAACGAGCATGACGGGTTCGCGCTTCGTGAACGGTTCCATGCAGCTCCATCACGAACTCGAGGAGCGGCTCGCCGAATTCCTCGGTCGTGAGGCCGTGCTGGTCTTCACTACGGGCTACCAGGTGAATCTGGCCGTGTGTTCAGCGCTACTTGGCCAAGGTGATGTTGCGCTTGTCGACCGGGGCGTACACGCCTCGATCTACGACGGGGCGCGCTTGGCCATGGCGAACGGTGCGCGCATGGTGCGCTTCGGCCACAACTCCGCCCAGTCGTTGGAGCGGCATCTCTCAAAGAGCGAGGACGAAGCCGGCGTACTGGCTCTCATTGACGGGGTCTTCAGTGCAGAGGGGGAGATCGCCAAGCTCGACGAGATGGTGCCGGTCCTGAAAGCGCAGGGGGCCCGGGTGATGATCGACGACGCTCACGGTCTTGGTGTGGTCGGTGCGGGCGGTAGGGGCTCGGCCCACCACTTTGGTCTGGAACAGGAGGTGGACCTTATCGGTGGCACCTTCAGTAAGTCCCTGGCCAGCGTGGGCGGTTACCTGGCCGGGGATCGAGACGTTCTGGATTTCATCCAACATCACGCTCCGTCCTTCATGTTCGCGGCCAGTGGCGCACCTTCGTGCGTGGCTGCTGCCATGGCGGCGCTTGAGGTCATGCAGGAGGAGGAGTGGAGGATCACCAAGCTCCGCGAGAACTACGAATACATGACCCGTGAACTGACGGCGCTGGGTTTCGATGTCGGACCGACGGACACAGCCATCGTGCCTATTTATATTCGCGACGATGCCCGGACCCTGGCCGTCTGGAGAGACCTCTTCGAGGTGCATGGTATCTACACCAACCCTTTCGTCTCGATCAGCGTCCGTCCCGGGCAACAGTTGATCCGAACGAGCTATATGGCGACCCACGAGCGTGCGCACCTTGACCGAGGCCTCGAGGCCCTGGCGGCGGTGGGTAAGAAGCACGGCATCGTCTGATGTCGGGTCCGGTCCTACTTACTGGGGGGTCAGGCTTTCTCGGGTCGCATATCGCGGACCGCCTTGCCGCGTCGGGGACCGAGATCAGGGCGTTGGTGCGCCCAACTAGCGACGTCCGACACCTGTCGAGCTTGCCCGGTGTGGAGCTCGTCCTGGGGGCGGTTGACGACGTGGAGTCCCTCGCCGCTGCGGTTCGGGGAGTGCGGGGGATCATCCACGCGGCGGGACTCATCAAGGCGAGACGTCCGGATGATTTCCGACGGGTCAACGCGCAGGGCACGGAGAATCTTCTAGAGGCAGTCCGAATCGCCCGCCCGAACCTGACCCGATTGGTATACATCTCCTCTCTGACGGCCGTGGGTCCCAGCGTAGACGGGCGCCCGCGGCCCATTGGAGCCTCCCCAGCGCCGGTCACGGCGTATGGGCGAAGCAAGCTGTCCGCAGAGGAGTCCGTGCGGGGTGCGTCGGGGGACATGCCGACGGCGGTGGTGCGCCCTGCCGTGGTGCACGGACCGCGGGACAGAGAGACGCTTGCGTTCTTCCAAGCTGTGAAGATGGGGGTCCTGCCACTCACGGGATCACCCCAGTCGGTGCTCAGCATGGTGTACTGCACGGACTGCGCTGATGCCTGCGTGAGGGCCTTGGATGCCGAGATTGAGAGCGGCCGGTCTTTTGACCTGGAGGACGGACGGTCCGAGACGCTCGAGACCATTGTGGGACACATTGAGACCGCGCTCGACAGGCGGGTCCGGATCCGGCTCCCCATTCCTGGCTCCGTCCTGAATCTCGCTGCTCTAGCCACGGAGGCCTTCGGCTTCGTAGCGCGAAAGCCGGTGATGCTTACCCGAGATAAGGTCCGGGAGCTACGAGCGCCGCACTGGGTTTGTGATGCGACCGCGGCCCGTTCTGCCCTGGGTTGGATGCCACAGGTGCTTTTCTCTGAGGGAGCTCGCCGATCCGCTTCCTGGTATCGAGAGGCCGGCTGGCTCTGAAGGAAAGGGTGACTTGGACCTCGATGGGGGCGATCTTTCCTGGGGAGGCGCCCCTTGGTCCCATTTTGTCATGGTCTTTCTGTTTTGAACACGTACGACTTCCTCCATCAACTCCTGGTCACTGAATTCGGTGCTAAGTCTAGTGATATCACCCCCGAATCTACGCTGGCTTCGATAGGCCTAGACTCACTCTCCGCAGTCGAGTTGATCCGCGAATTGGAGGAGGAGTACCACATCGTGATCTCTAGCGAGCAGGCGACTTTCGACACGCTGGCTGAAGCGGTGAACATCGTGGACTCCCTCATCCAGGCTCGGCAGGGCTGAGGTCCGCTATGGACCGGCGTAGGGTCTTCGTCTCGGGCCTGGGATTGATTTCGCCTCTGGGTAACGACGTTTCCGTCGCATTCGACCGCCTCTATGCGGGCGATGTCGCGGTGGGGAGAGTGACCTCTGATTCGGGTATGCCAGGGAGTGATGCGATCGTCGCGCCTGCTGTCTACCACGTGGACGGATCCGTACCCCGCGTGAAGGCGCGTCTTATGGCGCGGGCGACCCAGATGGCGGTTCTTTCTGCGGGTACGGCGCTGGAAGCTGCAGGACTCGGCTCGCGGGAAGAGTGGGCCAGAGAGGCGGGGGTCTATATCGGTTCCGGGCTTGGAGGATCCGAGGTTTTGGAGGAGCACTACCGGCGTTACTTCGCGTCCCGGCGCTCTCGGGCCGCCACGATCGCCATGATCATGGCCAACGGCCCGGCCTGTCATGTCTCGATGGAGTGCGGGATTACTGGCCCATCCCTGTCCTACTCGTTGGCGTGCGTCTCCTCCGCGGTGGCGCTGGGAGAGGGTTTTCGCGCCATCCGTGACGGATATCTGCATACCGTCGTAGCGGGGGGGGCCGAGGCGCAGCTCAACGAGGGGACGGTTGGTGCCTGGATGGGACTGGGTGCGCTAGCGTCGGAGCATGCTGACGGCCCCGAGGCCACCTGCCGCCCTTTCGACGCGGGGCGGACCGGCATGGTCCTGGGTGAAGGTGCCGCCGTGCTGATTCTGGAAAGCGAAGAGTCTCTCTCGGCACGTGGAGGGGATGCATTGGTGGAGATCGTGGGTTTCGGGATGTCCAGCGACGCCCACAACCTCACGGAGCCGCTGGAGGAGGGGCAGGTGATGGCCATGCGGCGCGCGCTGGCCGATGCCACGTTGGATGCTCGAGATATCGGATATGTCAACGCTCACGCTACCGGCACACCTGCTGGAGACCGTGTCGAGTGGAATGCGATAAAGACGACGTTCGGTGCGCATGCCGAGACTCTTCCGGTCAGTTCATCCAAGGGAGCGCACGGGCACCTCGTCGGCGCGACCGGCGCGATGGAGGCGGTTTGGACGGCCTTGGCGCTTCAGCGCGGACGGATTCCGCCGACTGCAAACCTCACGCATCCCGATCCCGACTGTCCGCTCGACTGCGTACCCCTCGTCGGTAGGGAAGTGGAAGGGCTACGTTTTGCGCTCTCCAATTCTTTCGCGTTCGGCGGAACGAATGCGGCGTTGGTGTTCTCCAGGGTATAGCGGCGACCACTGTAGGAAGGCCGCGGTATTGATGATTTCCCACGGGGCGGCCACGAAGCGGGGTACTCCCGACGAGCCGGATCGTTGGTGGACCTTCACTCCCATGCCCTCGGTGGAGCGCTGCGCGCTCACGCTCGCCGAACCACCAGGCTGACGTTCGACCCGCCAAAAGCAAAGGAATTCGAGAGTGCGTACTCGAGTCCCGGCACCGAACGACCCTCCAACGGCACGCAGTCCAGATCGCAGGCCGCATCTGGATTGGTCAGGTTCGCGGTAGGAGGGACCCGCCCACGGGCTAGCCCGATGAGTGTTAGCCCTAACTCTACCGCGCCCGCTGCGCCTACAAGGTGGCCATGCATGGACTTGGTGGCGCTGATTGGGATGCGATATGCGTGGCTCCCGAAGACCTTTTTGATTGCGTCGATCTCCACCTTGTCCCCGACCTGTGTACCTGTGGCATGCGCGTTGATGTGCCCGATGGCCTCCGGCGGGAGACCGGCATCCGACAGGGCGGCGCTGATGCACTGTGCCTGACCGTCCGGATGGGGTTGGGTCAGGTTGTGTGCATCGCTACTGGCACCATAGCCCACGATCTCCCCCAAAGAAGTCGCACCCCGAGCACGTGCATGTTCGCGCGTCTCCAAGATGAGAACCCCCGCGCCCTCCGCCAAGGCGAAGCCGGTCCTCGCCTCATCGAAAGGGCGGACGGAGGCTTGGGGCCCGTCGGGGTGCTCTTTCGCGAGGACCCCCAGTGCCTCCCAGGCTATGACAACCCCCCCGGCGAGCATAGCCTCTGCTCCGCCGGCCAGAGCACAGTCTAGGTACCCATCGCGCACCGCACGGAAGGCTTCACCCAACGCCGCGGCCGAAGAGGCGCACGCTGCGGAGTAGGTGTGGGACGGCCCACGGATCCCGAAGCCCATGGAAATGTGAGCAGTCGCTGCGCTGGGCATGATGCGTGGCACGATGGTGGGTTTGGCTCGGCGAACGTCCGAAGTGTGGTAGGCCAGGTATGCCTGCTCATTCGTCTCCGCCCCTCCGACCCCACATCCCATGTAGATGCCGGCATTGCCCAGGATCCGTTCCTCGTCTAAGAGGCCGGCCTGGGTCAGCGCCCGCCGGGCAGCTACTGTGGCCATCTGTGCCACCGGGTCCATCACCACTTTCTGGATGGGCATGACGTCTTCATGGGGGTGCCAGTCGGCTATGCCCAGCAGGACGTCGCCGGCCAGTTGTTCCCGGCCGGATCGGACTCGGCGTATGACCGATTCCCCGGCGAAGACACGCTCGAAGACAGTGTCGGCGTTGTCGCCGTGGGGGGTGACGAAACCCATGCCTGTGATGACGACGTCGCGCGGCGACACTCTTTACGGGTCCTTGGACTCAAGGTGCCGGTCCACAAGTGCCACCGCGTCACCGAAGGTCGAGAAGTCTACGTCTTCCTCCATCAGGACGATGTCGAAGAGGTCCTCAATGTCGAAGACCAACTCTGCCACTGAGAGAGAATCGAGACCCATATCTAACATGACGGCGTCGGGTGAGACTTGGTCCCTCTCCACTCCGTACTTCTCCACGAGGAGTTCGATGATTTGGGCTTCCGAGCGCACGGGTTCTCCCTGTGATAACGGGTTAGGTCTGGAGTCGTGAAGTTAACCAAATCCATGGTCTTGGAACCACATTGCCTCGAGCCAAACGGGGTAGCGGCCGAGCTGTCCACCGTCCCACAGCGCTTCCAGTGCCGTTCGGTAGTCCTCCGGCGTCCCAAAGCACTGGATCTGTTCTAATGACGACGTTCCGCACGTGTCCCCCTTTCTCCATGGGGTCATTTCATGTTGGTCGTCACATGGGTTGCTTGTCTGGTGCCGGCGGGGCGGGCCACACG
Source organism: Longimicrobiales bacterium (assembly GCA_029245345.1). NCBI lineage: Bacteria > Pseudomonadati > Gemmatimonadota > Longimicrobiia > Longimicrobiales > Longimicrobiales bacterium. The sequence continues at coordinate 681,073 of JAQWPM010000021.1, read as the reverse complement.
GATTGACCCGGTCGAGGTGTTGAAGGAGGACTGAGGGCAGCTTCGATCTACCAGCGGTCGAACGGCCAGTCAGCCTGTCAGTCCGCCCCGGCTGCTACCTGACTGTGCTCCCTGACCACGGCGGGAGACGAGGCCCAAGCGCGCAGATCCTCCACGATAACGTAGAGGGCGGGCACGACTAGGAGCGCGATTACCGTCACGAACAAGGCCCCGAATCCGAGGCTAATCGCCATGGGAACCAGGAAGCGTGCAGCTGAGGACTGCTCGACGATCATGGGAGCCAAGCCGATGAACGTCGTGAGAGAAGTAAGTAGAATCGGCCGGACGCGCCGTGCGCTCCCCGCCATGACAGCCTCCACTAGACCCATCCCGTCGGCCCTGCATCGATTTACCGAGTCTACGAGTACGAGGGAGTCGTTCACCACGATCCCTGACAGGGCGATGATGCCGAAGGCGCTCACCATGCTGAGTTCGAAGCCCATGATGAGGTGACCCAGGATCGCCCCGACGACGCCGAACGGCACCGCTGACATCACGACCAGCGGCTGCATGTAGCTCCGGAACGGAATGGCGATCATTGAGAACATGATGAGCATGGCCACCAGGTACATCGGGCCCAGAGAACTCAGGCTCTCGTTGAGTTCCTGCTGTTGTCCTGAGAAACGGGTCTCCAGTCCCGGGAATTGCTCTCGAAGCTTGGGGAAGACACTGCGGGTAAGGGCTGTGATCGCGGGGCGCGAAGACGCGACACCCGGAGCCAGCTCAGCTGACACGGTCACAGTTCGGCGACCTTCCTCCCGAGATATCTCAGTAGGTGACCGCCCGCGCGCGACGTCGGCCACATAGGCGAGTGGCACGGTCCCTCCCTGAGGGAGTCCGACCAGAAGCTGTTCGATGTCGTTCTCCGAAGTGCGCTGCTCTTCCGGAAGGCGCACCATGACCCGGACCTCGTTGCGACCGCGCTGTTCGCGCAACGCTTCAGCCCCGAAGAACGCCGAGCGGATGGCACGAGCGACGTCCGAGCTGGTCAAACCCCAGGCCCGCGCTTCATCCCTCAGCCTGAAGTCGAGCTGTGGCTTCCCGTCCGTGTAGCTGTTGTCGACGTTCACCAGGGAGGGGAAGTCACGCAGACTGGTCGCGAGAAGCTGAGAAGCCGCCGCGAGTTTCTCGTTGTCGACGTGACTGAGTTCGACACCAACCGCGGACCCAGCGCTGGGTCCCTGCGTGGAGGTGCCGCTGATCTTTACGACCTCGACGCCGGGGAGGGGCGGCAGCGCGTCACGCCACCAGGACTCGAAGTCTACGGCGTCGAAATCGCGTTCGCCCGAAGGGACGAGTGCGACCTCCACCGAAACCAGATGACTCCCGCCACCCGCGGCGCTCTGACCACCAGATCCGGAACCGAGACGCGATATGACTCCGCGGACCACGTCCTCTCCTCCCGCCGCCTCCACCGCAGCCTGGAGGCCTCGCTCCAATTCGGCCTGAACCCGACGCGTATTCTCAATGTTCGTGCCATAGGGGAGGCGAGCGCTCGCACTGACCACGTCCCCCGGGATCGGCGGGAAGAAGTTGAAGGGTACGAAACCAGCGCCCACAGCTCCGATCGTCATCATGAGCAGCGCCGTGGCGATGGCGACGGTCACGTAGCGCGCTTCGACGGCCTGACGCAGCGTCGGCAAGTAGCGTCGTTCGGTGAAGTCGGCGAGCCAGCCACTGACTCGATTCTGTGCGCGGTCGATCGGCGCGAACCACTTGTCAAAGCGTCCTGGCTGCCCCTCACGGCCGTGTGCCAGGTGAGCCGGCAAGATGAAGAACGACTCGATAAGCGAGAAGAAGAGCACAGCGATTACAACCAGCGGAATCAGGCGGAAGATCTTTCCGGTGACGCCAGGGACGAAGAGCAACGGGGCGAAGGCCACCATTGTCGTCAGCACCGAGAACGTCACGGGCACCGCCATCTCCCGAGCCCCGAGGATGGCCGCCTGTACTCGGTCCATTCCCCGAGATCGATACGAGTAGATGTTCTCTCCCACGACGATCGCGTCGTCCACGACGAGCCCGAGCGTCACGATGAGCGCGAACAGCGTGATGACGTTGATGGAGAGATCGACCGGCAGCATTGCTAGGAATGCGCCGAAGAATGAGATCGGGATGCCGAGAGCGACCCATCCGGCCAGCCCGTGGTTGAGGAAGAGCCCAAGCAGGATCAGGACGAGCACCAGTCCGAGTGCGGCGTTCCGAATAAGGAGATCGATGCGGGCCCTGAGCACCTCAGAGTCGTCGTTCCAGGTCGAGACGTTGATCGGTTCCGGGAGTCTCAGCGCCAGCTCTTCAGCGTATGCCTTTACCGTCGTGGCGATCTCCGTCGGTGTCTGATTGCCCACGCGGGAGACCACGAGTTGTACGGCCGGCTGGCCATTGAAGAAGAGCGCTTGGTCGGTGTCACGAAATCCGTCCTTTACCGTGGCGAGGTCACCGACCCTGAGCTCTCCGCCATTGGCCTCGGCCCGGATGACGATGTTTTCAAAGCCTTCGGCCTGACGACGACGATCGACGACGCGGACCAGGACCTCGCCACCCGCGGTCTCGATTTCACCGCCGGGCAGATCGACCGAGGCCTGACGGATCTGTTGGGCGATTTCATCGAGCGTGAACCCGTAGGCTTCGAGCTCCTCTCGAGGCACCTCGATACTGAACTCCAGCGGGCGCGTGCCCGACAGGTCGATCTGGGTAATGCCGTTCAGGCCCAGTAGTTCGCCTCTAACCGTCTCGGCTAACGACTGCAGGGTGGCCAGGTCCTGATCACCGGAGAGGATCAGGGAGATTACGGGCTGCCGCCGGCCCGCTGCGGCGATCGTGGGCCGCTCAACGTCGCCGGGGAATGATGTGATCCGGTTCACCAGGTTGGTGACATCGGCTAGGACCCGGTCTTGGTCCGCCCCAAGCAGGAGCTCGATCGAGACGGATCCGGAGCCTTCCCGGGCCACCGAGGTGACCCGCTTCACCCCTTCTATGGCAGAAACCGCATCTTCTACGGCCAGGATGATTCCCTGCTCGACGTCAACAGGGCTGGCGCCGGGGTACGGTACCGAAACTGTGATCAGGTCCAGATCGAAGGCGGGGAACACTTCCTGCTTCAGACCCAAGGTGGCGAGCAGGCCACCCAACAGGATCATGAACATCAAGAGGTTGGCGGCGACCGGGTTCTTCGCCATCCATGCGATCGGGCCGCGCTCGGTCTGCAAATCCAGGTCCGTCATACGCCGCCCTCGATCACGAGCACCGGTGTTCCTTCGACCGGAGAGCTCAACGGACTGGTCACCAGAACCTCACCTGCGGAGAGGCCTTCGCGGACGAACAGAGCATCGTCGTCTCCCCAGACCGGCTCGAACACACGCTTCTCCAGCACGCCTTCCGGCGAGACCACCCACACGGTATTGCCGTCGTATACTGCGGCGCGGGGCACCCGCACGACGGAGTCGAGAACACGTCCTTCGATCACCCCCTCGACGCTTGATCCGGGCAGTAAGGGCAGGCCCCCGTTCGGGTTGAGCGGGTCATCGACGAGGACCACGAGCTCCGCCCTACGGGTTTGCGGGTTCAGTCGATCGACAAGGCCGACGACGGTCCCCTGGCGCTCGACGTGCTCACCCGTCCGGAGCCGCTGGCGGATGGTTACCGGGCTCCCTTCCTGCCCATTCTCAGGGAGGTCGATGAGCGCGAGGTCTTCGATCCGCACGGAGAGAGTGATTCTGAGTTGGTCGGTCCCTACGAGGCGCGCAATCGTGCTCTGCGGACCGACGACTTGGCCTACGTCGACGGACTCCTCGACCACAGACGCGTTGAAAGGCGCCCTAATCACCGTGCGCTCGAGCTCGAGTTCCGCGCGAGCCAGCCCACTTCTGCTTGACGCCAGGTTCATTTCGGCCGCCGCACGCTGGCTCTCGCGAAGCACGAGCGGAGAAGGTTCTCCCCCGTTGCCGAGGATCTTCCATTCCTCGCGAGCAGTTTCCTGGCGGGCCGCTTCGATCTCCAGCTCCAGCTCAGCGCTGCGCACCTGCCCCCGCTGCTGTTCGACTGCGAGCTCGTAGGCACGCGCTTCGATTCGGGTGAGTACGTCACCCGCCCTTACCACACCGCCCGGGACGAGCGAGGGCGACATCAACACGACGCGGCCGGAGACTTCCGGAATGATCGTGATCTCACGCGCGGGAGATGCGACTCCGCTCGCGACAACAGTCGATCGGACGGCGTCGCTCTCGACGATCGTGGTGGCGACGGCCGGGAGAGCCCGGGTCGGCACAACGGCTTCCGAATCGGGCGCCATCATCACGAGCCCGAAGGCCGCCAGGAAGGCCGAGAGGACAATGATTAGCGGTAGGGCCGCCTTATTGCGTTTCCAGTTCATGACGACTCCAGGAGGCGTCGGCGCAGACCCTGGGTCCAGGGGCCGCCGACTGCTTGTCGAAGTTGGATCCAGGATGCCAGCGCGATGCGTTGTGTCCGGATCACACCTAGCTCAGCCTGCTGCATCCCATTCATCGCGTTCAGGACATCGAGTACCGTGGCCAGTCCGGCGAGGTAGCGGCGCCGCGACTCCTCGAAGGCACGCTCGGAGGCGTCGAGCTGGTCGCGCAGAGCGGACAGCTGGCGCTGCTGGCCCTCTTGTTGAATTCGGGCCGATACGACCTCGCCCTGGGCGTCCAGACGACGCTGCTCGAGAGAGGATCGGGCCGCACGGGCGTTGGCCGAGGCTTCACGGACACGCCCCGAGCGATCCAGCCCGTCCCAGATAGGAAGTGACACGGTGAGTGAGGCCCCCCACGTCGATTGTGTGGTCGTCGCAAGGCTTCTGAAAAACTGTGAGCCCGTGTTGGCGGAGAGATCCACCGTAGGAAGCACGCTCCACTTCGCCGCCGAGACCCTTTCGTCGGCTGCTTCCGACCGGTTCACGGCGCCGCGGAAATCGGGGCGTCCGAGCGGGTCGAAGCTCGAAATCGAGGCGCTAGCCATGGGGACCGGCGGTAGTTCGGCTGAGAAGTCTACAGATGTGCGCGCCGGATCTCTGCCGAGTAGTGTTTCGAGCCGCGCCTGCGCCAACCGGAGTTCTACTTGAGCCGGCGGGAGGGTCGCGCCCAGTGTTGCGAGCTGCTGTCTCTGTTGTAGGACTTCCAGTGCCGTTGCTTCTCCGCGCTCGTATCGGAATTGGGAGACTTCCGTGAGTTGCTCCCCAACCTCTAACTGTCGGGCGATCACCTCGACCTGACCGGCCGCGGACAGGACGTCGAGGTAGGTCTGTGCCACCTGGCCTACGAGATCGAGTGCCACACCATCTTCATCGCCGCGGCTCGCGCTCGCCTCAAGTCGGCTGGCCTTAAGCGTTCGGTATTCCGAACCCCAAGAGCTGAGCCGATAGCGTGCGCGAGCGTTCGCGGAACCCGTGTAGTAGAGGGACGGCAGAGTCGGACTCCCGCCCTCTCCACGTGGAATACCGCCAAACTGGAAACCCAGACCATCGAGCGGCCCGGTGGTCGCCTGGCCGTCGAGCGACACGGAAGGCAGCAAGATTGCCCTCGCGCGGTCCGCGGCGGCATCGGCCTGAAGCATCCGGGCGACTGCTGCGTCGAGGTCTCCGTTTTCCGCCATGGCCGTTTGCAGCAGCTCGGTCAGCGTTTCATCGCGCAGTTCTTCCCACCAGGGGGTCGAGGGCAGAGACCCTAGTGTCTGTGCGCTTGCGTCCGCCGCTAAGACGGCTGCGGATAACGCGAAGACCGTCATGGCCGCGCGCTGTGAGTGTCGGAAGTGCATGCTGATCGCGGCTCGAATCGAATGTACAAGGGTTGTATAAAGATTATTAGACAAAGATTATACAAATAAGCTTTTGCAGGCAAGGGCCCCGGAGACGTTCGGAGTGGGGCTTTAACCCGCGACCTAACACCCGACCGCGGTGGGTCCGCTAGCCTAGTGACGTGAGAATAACCGGGATTTCTTCATCCACCAGGCGAGCGGATATGTGGATTGGCTCATCCCCGCCGCGCACCACGAGCCGGAGGCCCTCTTCATGCCAAGCCCTCACGCCGTGCCAGGATTTCTTCCGACAGCTCCACGTCCAAAAGCTTGTCCACGTCGATCACGGCTTCGGGTTGAGAAAGAACCACCGCGCGGGCGTGGACGCCCACGCGCCGACCCGCCGACCGAACGGCGTCGTGGGCGCTGATCGTGCGGGTGATCGCCCGCAGCAGGAGGCCCGGCCCGAAACCGGCCAACAGCCTCCATGCGCTCTTGCGACGGTCCTCGATATCCGACCACAACGCGAGCGCCGGCCCGACGTCCTGGCCACCAAGAAGGAACAGATTCGTTCCGGAATAGTGCCCGTCAGAGAACTTGTACCAGGTCCGCCGCGTTGTGGGGTAGACGGCTTCGATGGTGGCGCGTTCTCCCAGTCCGACGGCGAGGCCGCAGTCGCCGGCACCGCCGCGGAAGCTCTCGACCATTTCGGTTGTCAGGAGTGCATGGTCAGCCGTGGTCACCAGGACGGGCCACGGGGCCGTCGCCGTGCCACCGATCGCACTGACGCTGGTTCCGATTCTGGTCCCGCTCGCCACCATACGGACCCGCGCCCGATCGGCGAGATCGGCCGTGTCCCCGACGAGAAGCCGGTCCGGCTCTTGGCAGAGCACGACGACGCTTCCCACGCTCGGAGAACTCAATAACGTCTCAACGACCCGGGAGAGCATCGAACGTCCGCCGACTTCAACGAGCGCCTTGTATGGTTTTCCGAAATGCCTCGCGAGCGGGTCCCCAGTAGGGCGCTGACCCGCCAGTACGACTGCGGTTACCTGTGGCAGCGATCGATTCACTTGGGTCGCCCTCCGTGGGTGGCGTCACCCGTCTCCACGGGCCACTCCCGAGCGAGGAATCGCGCGATGGCCTCGGCGCCCCGCTCCCCAGCCGACTGCCCGGGAATCACCGAGAACGTCTCGCGCATCGCCTGCTCCTGCGCTTTCCGGAACGGATCGTCGCGCGTGGCTGCGCCGGGGAGCACATGGCCCAGACGCCGTGGATCGTCCAGCACCTCGCCGAGGCGCCAATGCCAATAATTCGGGTCGGCCCGCCAATCGGCGTCGTGGGCGTTCAGAAAGAACGCGGGCCGTGGCCGCCGCATGAATTCGTAGATCTGGCTGCTGACGTCGCCCAGGTAGACATCGGCCGCGCGCGTGTAGGTCATGTCGATGGAGCGCTCGCTGCCCAGGTCCACCAGCAAGTGAGGGATCGAGAGGAACCGTGTTGGGACCGGAGGCCGAAATCTCACGTGCCGATGCTCGAGCGAAGCGTGCACCCGTCTCCGGAAGAGCATCACGTGCGGTGCGAAGACGAGGTTGTACCGATCCTGGTTCGCGAAGTAATCGAGCACCTGTTCACCAAAGCGATACCAAGAGGACAGCAGTGGGTCAGCGTGCGGGTTGTAGAGGACGACGGGGCGGTCGTTCTCGAAGAGCTTCGGAGTTGGGGCTCCTGTCGATGCATCGAACTTCGGATACCCGATGACCGCGTGGTCGCCGGGTCTCACTAGTCCGTCCCGAACCATCCGATCGCGCACCTTTTCACCCGACAAGAGCGCGAGATCGACGTCTCGCACCTCCGGCCGAAAGCCGACTGATCGGTCCCCAGCGCCATGCGGGACATAGATGATCTTGAGATCGCGCACGCCGAAGCGGGTCTTGAGGAACGTGCTCGTGGTTTCTGGCACGACGAGGGCGTCGAAGCTGGACAGCAGACCCCGGTTGCGCCGAAGCACTGACAGCCGCCGAAGCGGCGCCACGCCACCGATCACGCGCTCGAGGACCCGACTCGACAGCCCGGCCGCGAGGTTCAAGAAGTCGGGCGCCGCCTGCTCCGGATCCAAGTGGGATCGCACGGCTCGGGCCTGTTCGGGGCTGGAGGTCAACACGCTGATCTCCAGGGTGGGAAGGCACCGTTGCAAGGGCGAGATCAGCGGGGCGGTGTGGGCGACCTGGTGGATATCGTCGTGGTTGTAGAGGAAGCCAAGACGTAGCGGGTGCGGGGAGATGGGGGCGGGCGTGGGCATGGCTGGAAAGTAGCCAAACAAGAAGCCCCACCCGGTTCGTGCGAGTGGGGCTTCCTTGTTGCGACCTGACAGACCTAAGGTGTGACCACTGCGCTTCCGCTAAGAAATGATCCGCATCCTCTGGCGCACCTTCTCCATGTACTTCGTGAAGAAGTGCTTCTGAATGTCGTTCATGTCGAGCTCACGCCCTTGGATATAGGCCTGCTCGATGTTGCTGGTCATATCAATGGGCGTGCCCGTCGTGATCAGCAGCGTGGCCTGCTTACCCGTTTCTAGCGATCCAATCCGATCGTCGAGTCCCATGAGCTCCGCCGCATAGATCGTCACCGCCTTCACTGCCTCCTCCTCCGGGAGCCCAAATGCCACCGCCACGCCAGCTTCGTACGGCAGGCGCTCCGTGTAGAGCGATCCCGAGCCACCGGAGATCGCGAACTTCACACCAGCATTGTAGAGAGCGGCGGCCCGGCCGTAGGCCACGTCGTAGCCCTCATGATCCCGGTTCGGGGCACTCATGGTCGACGTCAGAATGACCGGGATCTCTTCGGCCACCAGGCGAGCGGCTACGTGGATCGCATCATCCCCACCGCGAATCACGAGCCTGACGTCTTCTTCCTTCGCCCAGGTGATGGCGTCGTTGATCTGTGCGGCGCTGTTTGCCGACACGACGACCGGGATGTCACGGTTCAACGCCGGAGTCATCGCTATATAACGGGCGTCGGTACGGACCTCCTCGCCAGCGGCCACGGCATCACGATAGGCGCGCGCCTCCGCGAAGTAGTTCTTCAACTGCAGCACCCGCTCTTCGTATGTCGGGGGCGGGGTCCCGTCTGGATTCCCGAAGCCGCCGCGGCCACCGAATCCGCGTCCGCGCGGGTTCGGGTTCGGCCAGTTGATGTTGAGCGCCGCCGAGGATTCCATGGACATCTCTTCCCAGCTCCAGCCCTCGAGCGCCATCGCCGAAGACATTCCTGAGATGAGTCCGCCGCCCGGCGTGGTGAGTGTCGTGAGGACACCCGCTGAGCGCGAGGTGCCGATATGCCGGCTCTCCGCGTTCACGCCAACGTCCGCGTTGATGTTCGGGTTGAAGTCCCCGACTTCGTTCACGTCGTTCGACATATCCACTGCGCCCACCTCGGAAAGACCGACGCTGGAAAATGCGTCGATGAGTCCGGGGTAAATGTGCTTCCCGGTCGCGTCGACTACCCGCGTACCGGCTGGGATGTCGATGTCAGCGCCGACGGCGGTGATGATGCCGTTTTGGAAGATGATCGTGCCGTTCTCGATCACTCCGTTGGTGACCGTGTGGATCGTGGCTCCCTGCAGCGCAATGGACTCCGACTGCGGCGGGACCGTCATTCGGACCTGCGCCTCCGCGGCGACGGGCAGGGTCACCAGCGCGAACGCGGCGAATATTCCGAGAATCTTGTTCCTATTCATGATCAGTTCCCCCCACCGTTGGTACCGCGATTGCCGCCACCACCGGCGGCCAGAATTGCTTGGATCAACTGCTGACGTTCACTCTGGACCTGCACCCGAAGTGCCGCGTCCTCCTCCAAGGAGAAGTAGCGACGACCGTCGATCCAGGTCTGTTCCGCTTTCGTGAACTGCGAGAGTGGATTGCCACTCCAGACCACGAAGTCGGCGTCCTTGCCGGCCTCGAGTGATCCGGTCCGTTCATCGATCGCCAGGACCTTCGCAGCGTTGATGGTGACCGTCGTCATCGCTTGTTCTTCCGTCAGCCCGGTCCGCAGGAGCTTGCCCGCTTCCCAGTTCATGCGACTGGCGATCTGGCCGTTGTCCGAATGGAGCGACACGGTCACGCCGGCCTCCATCAGGATTCGCGCGTTGTACTTCGAAGCGTCGTACGCCTCCATCTTGAAGCCGCCCCAGTCGCTCCAGACCGCCGCTGCGACACCGGCTTCTGCCAGCTCGGGTGCGAGCTTATAAGCCTCAATAGCGTGCTGCAGCGTCTGAACGCGGAATCCGAATTCCTCGGCCAAACGAATCAGCGCGAGGTACCCGTCGGCACGGTACCCGTGCGACGAGATCAAAAGCTCCTGACCCAAGATGTCCAGAATCGCTTCCATCCTGAGGTCACGTCTGGGTGGCAGGCCTTCGCCGTTCGTCTCCCACGCCTGCCACTCACGCTCGTAATCGCGCGCGGCTAGGAAGTGGTCACGGATGATCTCCTGCGTGCCCATGCGCGTGTCGGGGTAACGACCCTCGAAGCAGCAACGCTTGGGGTTCTCACCGAGCGCGAACTTCACCGTCCGGGTCGCACCTTCCAGCTTGAGTTCCTCTGGAAGACCGCCCCATCGCATTTTCACGATGACGTTCTCGCCACCGATCGGGTTGGCCGAACCGTGCTTGATCATTGCCGTCGTAAGGCCACCGGCGAGCTGCCGGTACATCGAGATGTTGTTGTGCGTGATCACATCACCCATGTAGACCTCGGGCACGATCGTGGCACCTGTCTCGTTGACCGCGCTGACACCCGAGTGGATGTGTGGGTCGATCATTCCAGGTGTTACGTGCTTACCGGTTCCGTCGATCTGGACCGCGCCGCCAGGAGCGTTGAGATCCATCCCGACTTCTGCGATCAGTCCGTCGCGGATCAGGACATCTGCGTTCTCCATCTTACCCTGTGGACCCTGAGTCCAGACTGTCGCGTTCCGCACGATGACTGCGCTGGGTAGGTCCGGAAGCGAACTGACGCCGTACTCCATCATCGGACGAATGAACGGCAGGTCGATGTCTGGAACGTCTGATGCGACGGTGCCGACGTCCGCGCCATCGAAGGCGGCCGTTCGCTCACCCTGGAACGAGGGGTTGGCGCCGTTAGGAAGTGATGTCCACCCGTAGAAGTCTTCGCCACTCACCGAGCCCGCCAGTAGAGCGGTGCCCTCGTATCCAAGCTCCTCACCGTCGAAGGTTACTTCCAGCCTGCCCGTCTCAGAGACGACACTAGCGGAAGCGATTTGCACGCGGACGCCTTCGTCCACGTTGGCCCCGGGGGCCACATCGATGTAGCCGCTCAGGCGGTTCATCGTCCCTTCGAGCGTGAGTTGAGCTGAGAAGCCCCACTGATCTTCCGACTGGATGACCCAGGTGCCGCGCGGATCGATTTGTGCCGCACGGGTCACGCCGTAGACGGTCCCATGCACCCACACGTCTCGAACATCGACTTCCTGTGTGAAGAGGTCACCCTCCGCGACCACGAGGTTGGCGACGTTGCCTGCCGCGATCGTTCCGTGTGTGCCTTCGATGCCCAGATAACGGGCCGGCGTCGTCGTGATGGCCGCCAGAGCGTCGTCAGGGGAGAGTCCACGTGCTACTGCGGTCCTCAGGTTCGGCAGGAAGTCTCCCACCGAGGTCAGGCCGTCTGATGTGATCGCGAAGTCGATTCCGGCATCGGCGAGCTGCCCTGCGTTCGTCGGGGCCAAGTACCAGTGACGCAACTCGGCGAGCGACGCGTTCATCGCCGCCTCCGGATTGTCCACATCAGGGGCGTCCGGGAAGTCGAGCGGCACAAACAGAGGCTCCGTGTTCTCGCCTAGCACGTCGATGATCCGGTACTCCTGACCGTTCCCCCGGTACCAGGCGTCCAGTCCGAAGTCCTCAGCGAGGATTTGGCCCCGGAGGTATTCCTCCTCACTGCGTGTCTCGAAGATCACGGGCTGCTGACCCTGGACTGCGCTCTCGAGTGCTTCCAGCGCAGCGCTCGTCTCGGGCGGCAGGAAAGCGCGGCCACTGGCCTCGTAGGCTCCCCAAGCACGCATGTACCAATCGGCATCCATGAAGGTCTGCTTCATGAGCGCGATCGTGCCCATCGCCGAGTTCGGGTACCGGCCGCCGAGTTCAAAGGACCGCTGGAACCCGATCGACTGAGCGACGTCAGGTCGTAAAATGCGGTCGCGGACTCCGGTGTCGCCCAGGTTCACGACAGAGGCCGTGCCCCGGAAGATGCCTTGCTTCGGCACGACCAATGCCGTCCCGAAACCCTGGGAGCGCAAAGCCTGCCTGCGATCTTCGTCGTCCTGGAGGTTGGCGGTGGTGCTGAACCACGCGCGTACCTGAGGATTCCAGTGCGTGGGCCCGACGTCCCCGCCTTCCGGGACCTGATCCATGCCAAGATCGGCGTGGGAATCGATGAAGCCTGCGTAGACCGTGTGGCCTTCCAAGTCCCAGACACGCGCCCCCGCCGGAGCGGCGCCGCCGCGTTCGACGGACTGGATCATGCCATTCCGGATGACGATGGTCGCGTTGTCGATCGATTGGCCGGGTGAGGTCACCGCGCGCGCGCCTACCAGCACGTGGTACCCCGTTCCGTTGTCGCGTATGCCCTCGATGGGCGCGGTGCGGCTGGCCTGCTGTGCGCTCGCTCCAACTGCTAGGACGAGGCTCAAGCTCAGCGCCGAGAGTGTGGTTTTCACAAAGTCCCCCAAGGAGTGCTCAAACTGCGAAATAGACGTCTGTTCATGGTCCCAACGGCCTGTGGTGATTGGACCGGATAGACACGCTATCACCGTTCGGGCGGATAGGACATTGGATAGAGTGGCGGGCTCAGGCTGAGTGCCGAGTCATGCGTGCTTTTTAGGCCGTCGTCTGCGGTCAGGGACAGCGAAGGGTTGTCGCTTTGATCTACGGCTGTTGAGTTGATATAGGCGGCCTGCTGGGCATGTGCCCATAATCACCTCGCATTCCCAATTTGCTGGAGCGCCCTTGAGGATCTCACATCGTTACCGCTTCATCTTCTCTTATGACTTCTGAGCGCGCTCCGCACCACGTGTCTGTGCCTCCCATCGCCCTGTCACCGAATCCGGAAGCGATCCGAACTGCTCTGGTAGGACTGGAGCGGTGGTGGGGTGGACGGACCTCTCTCAGAGGTCGACATGACATTGGCAACGGACACCTAGCTGGCGACAGTCCACTATTACGAAACTGGAGGCGTAGCGGGTTGCCACGTCGAAAGCCGCCGCAAACCTGCCTCACTGCCCGACCCAGACGGCGACGCGGGCCCCCGGTCATGACCCGACTCAGTACCCTGATCACGTTCGCGGTATTCGTTGGCGTGCTTTGGCATGCCCCGGCTGCTTCTCAATCCTCGCCGTACGTTTCGACGATGGATGCGGCGTACGAGGACGTGGATGCGTTGATCGCCATGGGGCTATTGCCGGATGCTATCGTGGCTCAGCGGCCGTACTCCCGCGCCGTCTTTGCAAGCTTCGCTCGGGAGGCTGGGGCCAACATGGCTGGGGCGCCGGGGAGAGTGAATACGCCTCGGATCCGTGAGGCCCTCGCCCGACTGACGACACGATTTCTCGAATCAGGTACCCAGGAAACGTTCATCGCAGTCCGAGAGGCAGCGTTGGACGCCACGTTGGCTCGCAGCCCAGACCGTACCATACCCACGAACTATGCCGACTTTGGCCACCCGATCGTTGACCGCATCGACGCGGTGCTGAACCCGCTGCTCCAGCGGAACCAGGGGCGTGTCTTAGCTGACGGAGGTACCGGGGGCGCTGAGGCAGAAGCGGATCTGCGGCTTGGCTCATCTTTTTCAGGGCAGGTTCGGGCGCGAGTTTCGTCGGCCTGGTCGGAGGAGGAGGGGGCGTCCGCGAACCTGATGCTGCAGAGTGGATACCTACGAGCCCAGGCAGGGAACACCGTACTCGACGTGGGCCGCGAATACGCCTTTAGTGGACAAGGGCGTCTGGGGGGCAGCGTCTTTTCAGGCAATGCTCGAGCCCTGGATATGGTGCGTCTCTCGTCAGACGCTCCGTTCCACCTTCCGGGCCTTCTCCGCCGGGTTGGAGTGTTCGAGCTTTCGGCGACAGTTGGGGACATGGGTGCCGACCGCGATGTCCCGCATAGCAAGGTCATTGTCTTCGAAGGAAGTTGGCGACCATCTACGCACTTCGAAGTCGGAGGCGTGCTCCTCAACATTCAGGGGGGAGATGGGGCGCCGGAGGCCACGCTGAACGACCGACTGGCTGACATCTTCCTTTGGCTCATACCGAAGTACCGCCTTGAGATCTCAGACAAGATATTCGGGGTTAACACTCGCTTCACCGCTCCTGATCTGGGCCTCGAGGTGTATTTCGACGGGTCAACCACCGATATCAATTGGGCCCGGTGGGAGTCGCTGTGGGACGAGGCCGCGTGGATAGCCGGAGGCAGGATTACCGGTTTGGGTGAGGAGGGTCGCCTTGACGTGTTCCTGGAAGGACGCCGCACAGGCGTACGCCCCTACACCCACCACCACTTTACGAGCGGAGTGACCCTCGATCAGCGAGTCATGGGTGCGTTTCTTGGCCCGATGGCGACTGGATGGGAGGTCGGGGTGGATTGGAACGCGACGGATGACCAATTGTCCTTTTCCGGTGCGTGGGAGCGGTACCGGGGTGACGAGTACCGCAACAACGGTCTCCCCGGTAAGCGGTTCCGCTGGGACTTGTGGTCCGACAACCCGGACGAGATTCGCGTCCGGTTCGCGGGGCAGTGGTTACGCCGCCCCAATGCAGCCGGTTTTTACACTCAGCTCCGTGTGGGATACGAGCGTGTGACTCGGTTCGCCTTCACCGACGATGGCCGATCCAATGCCATGGTACAAGCCAAGGTCGGCTGGATCTGGTAGGGGGCCCGGATCGGGACGTCTTGGGTTCGAGTACTCTCCCCGAGAGACACAGGACGTCGTGGCCACGACGTTTCGAGGCGATATCGAGCGTTTCTCATATGACTTCTGAGCGCGGTCGAGACTCATCTCGTTCGATGCTACCGTCAGGGGATCTTCCGAGGGCGCATGTCTCAACGTTACCGACGTTTGGGGGCCTCGCGTGGGAGTCCCAGTGTTACCCTGAGCAGCCCCGAGCCGGTGCCCGTCTATAGCAGTGGAGTAGATGTACGGTCGAATCCAACGAAGAGCATGGTCAGAGTGGCAGCGCAGTCTCCTCGCCGCTTTGGGCTTCGAGGAGGTCTGCGAACAGCCCGGGTACTGAAGCGAGGTCGTCCCATGTTCCGCGTTGCACGATCCGGCCCCCATCGAGAACGAGCACTTGGTCCGCGTCCCGAATGGTCGAGAGACGGTGGGCGATCACGACGAGCGTGTGCCCACTCACCCGCCGCGCGATCGCAGACGCGACGCGCATCTCGACGCGGCTGTCGAGCGCCGATGTCGCCTCGTCGAGGATCAGAATATCTGGTTCGCGTAGTAAGGCCCGTGCCAAGGCCACCCTCTGCCGTTGCCCTCCGGATAATCTCAGCCCGCGATCCCCGATTTCGGTGTCCAATCGGTCTTCAAGGCTCTCCAGGAGTGGGCCGAGTTCGACGTCCTGCATTGCGCTTTCGAGTGCTTCGTCGGGAGGAGTCGCCTCTAACCCGAAGACGAGGTTGTCCCGCAAGGTCCGATTCAGCAGCCAGACTTCCTGACTCACGATTCCCATGCGGGCGTGCAGTGAGGGGAGTGAGAACCCATGAATGTCAGCGCCATCGATGCGGATTTGACCGGGAGCGCAGTCGTAGAATCGGGCGATCAGGTCTACGAGGGTTGTCTTACCCGCGCCGCTTGGACCGACGATTGCGGTGGTGCGCCCCGCGGGTATCGTCGCGTTGATGTCGTGGAGGACGGGTTTGTTTTCGGTGTACTCGAAGGTCAGTCCGTGAAGCGTTATCGCGTCATCGAACTTTGTAAGTGCCGCAGATCCAGAAGACACCGTGTGTTTTCCGTCGTCGGAAAACAGCGTGGCGACCACTTCGAGTTTCGGTAGCTCTTCAAGGACAGTCATTGAGAATTGGCTGATCTTCTTGTAGTCCATTAGCGACTGCTGCAGCACGATGAGGAACGCCGTGAATGTCGCAATGTCCGTGGGCTCGAAGTCGCCGCGTAAGGCGATCAGTGCCCCCTGTGTAAGTATGAACAGACCCAGAATGGTGAGCTCTTCGATCGGATATCGCAGCGCCGTCGCGCGTCCCTTTCGCACCGCCGCTGCCTCTGCTTCACGAAGCACCTCCTCGTACTCATCCGTCGCGGCCTCCTCCTGCGAGTAGCCCTTGATCAGGGGTATGGAGGCTAGGATGTCCAGCAGTTGAGCACGACTGCGTCGCTGAATGCTGGCAGCCTCCTTGGCGGTTTCGCGGATCGTTCGATGGACGGAACGGAGGACCCACTGCACGAGCGGTATCGCCACGAGAAACGCGAAAAAAAGAGGCGCTGAGATCGCGAACATCACTGCGCCCTTCGCGATCAAGCCGACCACGAAGCGGAACAAACCTTCCGCGGCCGTTAGCAGGTGAAGTGCCGAATTAGACCATTGGATGTCTGTGTTCACTCCGCCGAGCGCCTGTCGGTCGAAGTATCGGCGGCCGAACGTGAGGACTCGGCTAAACGTCTCCCGGTGGATCGCCACCCGGTACGACTCGGTGCGAGCGACCACGTAGGCGGTGTTGAGGTATAGCAGGGTGAACTTGCAGAGCCGTGCCAAGACGATCAGGCTGACAATGACCCCGAACAGAAGCGCGTCGCTGGGTAGGGAGTCCGGGGCCCATCCTGGGATCAGCGCGACAATCGAACCGAACACACGGGAGTCTCGTAGGAAGTCGAATGAGTTGGTTGCGACGGCCTTCGTGATTGGGATCAGGAGCGCGAGGGAGGCCGCGTCGAAGACGTTGGCGACCAAGTTGACCACGGCTGGGATTGCTACATGCGCGGGCTTTCCCTGGGCCACCCGCCAGAAGTGACGTGCCATTGCCCACACTGACCCCTGGGGGAGTTGTTTATGGGCACGGCTCATGTCGGATACGGTAGTGGCCGAAATTCGATGTTAGGGAAGGGCGCCGGTGTCCAGGAGAGCACCGGGCGAGGACATCTACGACCGTGGCGCCCGAGATCAGACGGTCCTCGCATTCTTGAGACCTCGTATCTATCCATTTCCCTAGATCTCGTAACCGGAAGGTTCGGGAAGGAGGAAGTTCAGAAACCGGCTCGCGACCGACTCCGCTCGCTCATTGATGAGAGGGCCAAAATCGTCGTTCAAACATAGGAAGTGCGGATGACGCATCCATGCCCAAAAGAGGCGCAGCCGGTTCCGCGGGGCCGAATTGAACAGTCTCACCATACGCATGAGCCGTTTTGTACGGCGAAAGCCGACGAATTCGGCTCGTCCTTCTTGAACCAGGTGCGCCGCGAGGAGCTTGTGCGGCAGGATCGTGTCGTGTGCGCGAAAGCGTGCCGCCCGCGTTCGCGTGAACTCCTCTGGGTATGTAGAGACGAGTCGCACCATGTCACTCTTGTCGATGATCCGAGGCTGATGGGCATGCTGCGGATAGCCTCCACCGCGACCGAAGGTCCTCTCCAAGGTATGCCAAACATTGCGTTGCCCCGATCCGTGGGGCGCCATGTCGGGCTTGGGCTCGGCGGGCAGCAAGCGATCGAAGTAGTACTTGAGGCGACCCTCAGCAGTGGTGAAATGCTCGGTGCCGACCTTACGCATGAGCAACATATCGTCGTTGAAATGCACGTAACGGTCCGAGAGTCCCGGTATCCGATGGACGTAGGACTCAATGGCAAAAGCATTGAAGCACGGGAGTTCTTCAGCCGGCATGAATTCGTCGAGATAGGCGATCCGGACATCGGGGTGTTCGGTGTTCAACCAGGCTGGAACCTGTGGCCGGCAAGTCACGATCCATACCTTGCCTCGCCACGGCGCATGGCGCTCAATCGATCGTAGGCTGTACTTGAGCAGATCTAGATTGTCGCGAGTCCGTTCCGGGTTGAGGTCGTCGGGATTCGTCGCGTATTGTGCGCGTTCCTCGCGAAACCCGGGGAAGCTGTCGTCGACCCAGGTGTAGAGAATGTCGTATTTCGTGCCGGTCATTGTTCTCCCTGCAGGTCTGTTCGTTGTCTGAAAAAAGAGAGCATCGTCGACCTAGGCCAGGGGCCTGCTCGCGTCGTGTTCGTCGCTTCAGATTTCGCTACTGCACCGTCCCTCCGCCAAGCGACTCTCTCGAAGGCAGTTGTCGTCTAGGTAAGGAGCGTCGAGCGATAGAAGTGAGAAACAAGTGATGGGTCAGCCGCTTTCGCAATACGTCCCCTCTAGTGGTGGCGGCCGCGAGAAGCGACCGGGGTGAAGCCTGGTCCTGACTACAGCTCGAAGAGCGTCTTTGCGAAGTGGCTCATCGATTGCATGATCGTCCTGTCTCGAAGTGGGGAGGACATGTCTCGCTTCACGTCCGTACGACGCATTGCCAGCGCATCCAAATGATCCCGAAGACAATCCACCAGACGTGGAAAGACCGGGACGTACCCGAGCGGTTCCGTGCAGCCCAACACGGCATTGATGCCCTCCCGCGGGCCTTCCGCACTTGGGGCAAGATTTGGCCGCGTCACGTCAGGGTTCTCACGACCACAGGCCCCCTCTTTTTGACGGGCCGCCTCCGAGAGTTCGGGGTGCGTGATGACATGCGGATACTGTCGTTAGACGAGCACGGACATGGGGATCCGGCGCTTTCCTACGTGGGACACCTACGGGGCGACACTTGGGCGGCTTGGGATACCCATGTGATCCACTACCTGTACGACAACTGGCGTTGGATGACTGCCGTGGGCGTCGGGGCGAGTGCCTATGTCCTGTCGCGGGTCGTGTAGGCCGCCGCTAGTCCAATGGCGCCGCCGAGCACCATGTCGATCGCGTAGTGAAAGCCACCGTACACTGCGCCAATTCCAATTCCCAAAGCAGCGATCGTTACGACGATGCCCACACTGCGGGTAGCCCGAAGTTGTACGAAGGCTTGAGCGGTGACGATCGACATGTGTGACGATGGGAAGGCGGCGCCTCGTGATGAGCCTGTCTCGAGTACCGAAAGGGTGAGCCTTCTCAGGGGGCCGTCCGGAACGCCTTCGGGGGGGCCGAAGTACCGGGGGCCCTGGACTGGGAAGTACACGAACACGACGAAGCACAAGACGGCAGCCAGTAACACGGCAGAGACAGATTCCCGGAACGCATCCGTGCGGCCCGCGAAGAAGAGCAGTGCTGGAGGAACGAAGATGGCGGGGAAGTACGACAGGTAGGCGAAATGGAGCGTCTCACTCAGCCAGAGACTGGGGAGGGCCGCAGCCAACTCTGTGGCGGGCGACCCGAAGACGAACGACTCCAGTGACATGACGAAAGGGTCGTGATATCCCGCAGCCAGGTATTGGTTGATCTGGCCGATTTCTGTGTAGAGAAGTGGAATCGCGATAAGGCCTGCCCAGGCGGCTCGGCCATCTGCTTGGCGGTATTCCCTGAGCCTCCAGGTGACTCCGATGAGCGATACGTGCACCACCGCCAATGTCACGTGCGGAACCGAGAGGGGGCCGAGAAGCAGCGGCGGCGCAGTGGCGATCAAATAGATGGCGAGAATGCGAAACGGGTTCGCGAGCCCTATCTGTTCATTCTCCACTCCTGTCTCCAATACTCTGACAGCTTCCAGGGGGGTTGGGGATGCGAAGGTGAGACCAGGCTCGGGGGCGGGCAAGAGCCTCCATCCGTACCGAAGCGTCGGGGCTGAACCCAGCCTGAGGACGTCTTGCAGCCGCCATCGGCCCGAAGCTATTTTCGGCGCCGTTTTGGGCCCACGCAACGTGGGGGTCGCCCTCCCTTCGCCATGCGCCTCGTCGGCAGCTTACCTTACGATTCGATTCTTCCGATCATCGGTCGGCCTGGGAAAACGATGGGGGTGTGGGTGGTTCAGATTCATGGTTTATTCCCCTCATTTGGACCAGTATGTCAGCCCGGCGACTACCAGCCATGAACCCCGTCACCCGTCTGATCGCGTCGCTCCCGATACTGTGCTCGGTCAACGCCTGCGCTCCTCCGCAGCCCACTCTAACGGAGGATGAAATCCCGACGTTGCGCACGGTGGACGGCGAGTACGATGAGAGTCGACTCAACGTGTCCAGCGTTCGCACGCTGTCATATGAACAGGAACGGATCGTTCTGGGCCTGGCCCGGGCTACTACGGCTCGGTACATCGAGGCCCGATCGGCTGAGGGAGTGCGTCCAGATTCTGGACCCTTTCGTGGGCCGCTGAAGCTGCACGACGGGTGGCGAGGGGAGTTCTTTCCTTTCGAGAAAGAAGTGTACGAGGTGACCCACCCGCTTCCGGCTGGGGTCTTGTCCTTCGAACCGAGCCCGACTGCCGCATACCGCAATCTGCGGCACGGAGGCGTCGTCCCCGGGGTGACGAACTGGTTCACGGGCTTCCTGACAAAAGTGATCGAGGTGCCGAGTGACGAGACCTACACCTTCGGCGTAGACAGTGATGACGGCACGATTGGCACGCTGCAGCACGTCACGGACGGCATGCACGATGTGCGCTTATTGTGGTATGGGTGGAACAAACAGTCGATGGCCGGACGCCTCTCTGAGATCGACGTGCCTCTGGAGGCGGGAACCTACCTGTTGACGACTCACTACTTTGAGCGCCAAGGACGAGCCGGATATCAGGTAGCCGTTGTTCCGCGCCCGGTCGGTTCCCCGACTCCCGCCATTGTTTCGGAGGGGGACATCCCGAGGCTGCGCACCATGCAGGTCGAGTACGACGAGCGTCGGCTGCAGGTGCCTGACCGTCGCGAGCTCACGTCAGACCAGGAGGGGACCATTCTGGCCGTGACCCGGGCAACGACAGCTCGGTATATCGAAGCCCGATCGACCGATGGGGACTTTACGCCTGGGGATGTCTTTCGCGGCCGCCTGAGCCTGCACGATGGATGGAGAGAGGAGTTTTTCTCTCTCGAGAAAGAATTGTACGAAGTGACGTATCCGCTCCCTCCTGGCAGCCTGTATTCCCAATCCAGTCCAACTGGCGTGTCCCGCGACCTGAGCGGTCGTGGCTTGGTTCCCGGGGTTGCGGAGCGGTTCTCGGGTTTTCTGACCAAGGTCATCGAGGTGCCGAGCGACGGGGCTTATTCGTTCGGGTTCGACAGCGACGACGGCACGATCGGCACGTTGCAATACCTCACGGAAGACATGCACGAGCTGACGGTGCTGTGGTACGATTGGTCCGGTGGGTTGATGGCTGGCCGGCTCTCTGAGGTCGAGAACGTGCCCCTTACGGCAGGGGTTTACTTGCTCACCGTCCACTACTTCGAAGATGTCGGCCAGGCCGGGTATCAAGTGGAGTTTCGCCGATCTTCCGATCCGGGCGATCAGGCACCTCTTGAGTGGCCCGGCTGAGTACGTCGCAATGAAGGTAGGACGTCACACGGGTGCGCCTCTCAAAGTCCTTCCGTTCGTCCGTCGACATCCGTTCATCGGTGTCCGGTAGCTCACCGACCGGCTTCTGCCAACGCCTCTTCCACCAAGCCCTGGAGCTGTTCCCACCCGAAGCTCGGCATCGGCTTGCCGTTGACGAAGTACTCAGGGGTCATCGTCACGTTCAGGGTGGCGGCGTCCGCGAGGTCCTGCTCCACGATCTGTGCGACCTCGGCGCTAGCCATATCCACCAAGATCTGCTCACCGTCCAGGTCAAGCCCCGCGAGCTGCGCCCAGGCCAGGTCCACGTCTGCGGAGTGATTGATTGCCCAGGCGCTCTGTGACGACAGCAGCCGTTCCAGTGCGGGCCAGAGCTTGCCCTGTTTACGGGTGGCCTCCAGCAGGGCCACGATGTTGCGCGATCCGTTGTGGAACGGAGCCCATCGGATCACGAGCCTGATCTGGTCGGGGTTCGCGGTCATCAGGTCTTTCACCGCCGGATAGAAGAGCGCGCAGGTCTCACAGGCGGGATCGATGAACTCGGCGATCACCACCGGGGCATCCGCCGGGCCCGTCGTTGCCGCGTGGACACGATCGAGCGTGGCCATGTTCGCTGCGGAGGCTGTCCCTCCGGACTTCGAGGCGTTGAACATCAGAGCTGCCCCGGCGAAGACCACCACCAACGCGACTGCCGCGCCGCCGAACAGGGATTCCTTCTTCACTTTGCACTCCGTTGTAGAGCAAGAATCAGCAGGACTGAGATAGCCACGAAGGCCACGAACGACAGCATGGGAATCGTCACGAACCCGAACCACTCGATCACCGTCTCCGAGCAAGGCACGCCCTGCCTGCACGGTGCCACGCGCTCCGGAACGATCCCCGCGACGATCAGAACGTGGAGGGCCGCCAAGAACCCGCCGAAGCCGACGAGCGGCATGACGGACCGAATCACGTTCCTGTCGAAGGGGAAGAGCGCAAAAGGCAGGATCAGCATCAGCGGAAACATGAAGATGCGCTGATACCAACACAGGGAGCAGGGAGGCAGCTTCATGACTTCGCCGAAGAAGAGAGAGCCCAGTGCGGAGGTGCTGGCAATGAGCCACGCGCTGAACGCGAAAATCCAGGCGGGATCGGCGCTTGCTTGTCGGTTTTCGTCGTAGGTCTGCATGGGAGAAAACTACCCTAAAAGCGCACCCGAAACCGGACCCTGGCTACCTGCGTTTCGAGGAAGTTCTCGTAGAGCGCCGAGAAGCCCTGCCCATCTATGTCTGTGCGCACGGCGAAGTCGTTGAAGACATCGGTGAGCGTGAACGAGACCTCGGCTCGCTCATCCATATGGGGGCCAGGTCGCAGCGATGTCGAACGAGGATCGGGCGCGTTCCCGGCCCTGGGGTACCTCCCGGGCTGCGTAGTAGATGAAGCCCAGGCGCAGGTCGCCGCCCTGGGGAAGCGCGATCTGATTGTTGGCGGTGACGTCCCAGGTGTCGTCTCGCGACGCGGCGATGGAGAACGGGCGGGGCGTCGGGAAGAGCAGCGTGGTTTTGAGGCCTTCGATGTCGACCACCAACCAGTTGATGCTCCCAGGCATCCGCCATGAGGGTGCCAGCCGGTGCTCGAGGACCAACTGGACGCCGGTTTGGGTGGAATTCCCAGCGTTCTGGTAGATCTTGTTGACAATGTCGTAGTCTGTGTTCGAACCGTCGATCGCGAGAGACTCTCTGGAAGGCATCAGAGATGTCGCGCCGGTACGCTGACGCCTCAAGTATGGGTTGCCGACCTTCAGTAGCTCCGGATCGTCCTATTTAGGGAAGATGCGAAGTTCGGGTTCGCCCGGGCGGTCGATGCGCCGATTGAACGCAGCGGCCATGCGGTAGGATCCGCCAATGGCACAGGTCAGCTTCAGGTTCGGGAACAACTCAAAATACGTTTACGCGTCGCTCGAGCTTTAGTAGCTGTTCTCGTCCGGGATCGTATAGGTCACGTTGGTTTGCTCCGCACGTAGCCCAGCTTCAACCGAGTACGAGGGCTTGGCCCGGACGAAGTTCACATAGGCCGCGAACAGGTCCTCGTCCCAGTCGGACTCGTCGCCCAGGCCATCGTAAATGACGCTGCCTACACCTCGGTCTACGGCGTAGGTGATGGGCAGCCAGCGGGTCCGCAGTCTCCCTCCCAATTGGAGCCGCCCACTCGCTAGGGGCCGCGTGTAATCGATGCTCAGCGGCAGTGTGTTCTCGACGGCTTCCAGATGGGTCATATCCGTCCCGACCCGGACGTTCGATTCTTCTTTGAGGTGGTAGGCTTCGTCTTCCCAGCCCCTGGTGTACTGCAGGTTGACGTCGAGCTCGTGTCCGGGCGCGCCGACGCCGGGCGACTCGGCGGCTGTGCCTGGCGTCTCCGCCCGAGAAGCCCACCAATCGCGCGGTTGGCCCGGTCGGTTACGGAGCTCTTGGCGGCGTCGGCCACCTTGTCCTTCAGGAGGTCCAACGTGCCCCGCACGAGCGCGGAGGCCGGGGCGGCGCTCTGCACGTCCTGGATCTGGTCGAAGGCCTCGACATAGGCACCCTCGTCCAGGAGACAGAGCGCATGGGAAAAGGCGAGCGCCGCCTCCACGTTGTCGATTCGGTTGGCTTCCTGCTGCGCGCGTAACCTCTCGCGGTCTTCCTCGGTGAGGGCCAGCGCGAGTCCTTCGATGAGTTGCTCGGCCAGAATCTGCTGCAGGGCGAAGAGCTCGTCTTTGAGTCCCGTCGCATCCGCCGTCTGGATGATCTCGGTGGTCTCGACGCTCGCCACGCGGGTGTCCAGTCGCATCTCGGGATCGACGGATGCGAACGCCCCCGTGATGACGTACTGGGCACCGCTGATCATTCCGACGTTCACTGCGGTGGCCGGATCCGCGTACCCCGACTGCTGCAGGTCGAGCTCCTCGAGCAGGACCTCGACGCGCTCGCGCTCGACGAAGCGGATTCCCTCGATCACCGACAGATCCGAGATCATCATGGCCGACATTGCGCGGCCCAGGTGGGCGTAGCGTTCGTCGCCCGTGTTGTTGTCGAAACGGAGCACCGCGACGGTCTTGGGGGCTTCCTGAGGGGTTGGTGCGGCCGCACCAGCGGCGAGCAGGAGGAGGACGGCTGGGAGGATTTGATCCAGGCGCATGGTAGGCTCGTTACGGACTCAAGTGGGGTGTTGCGTCAGAGAGCACGGTAGGTGGGGAGAGGAGGTGTGGCAACGCTGCAGAGCGTATGGAAGGGGGTCGGTGTATACGCACCGAAGTCATGCGTTCGGCCGTGCACGATTACGCGGGTTCGTCCGTTTCGGCACGCCGGTACGCCTTCACCCATTCCAGTTCCAAGCTGAACGGCCCCTCGATCTTGTCGCCGATGAGAATCCCCATCTGTCTGATACGGGGTGGGTCCAGACCTGGGACCCGCCGTGGAACGAATCCACGGAATGACGGTTGGAACGCTTCGAAGGGAAGATCGACCTCGGTCCATTCACCCGACTCGGTCGTGAACTCGGCTTGGTAGGCCACCCCGTCAAACCTCCCGTCCATCCTGAAACGAAGCTGATAGGTGCGACCGTCTCCCCTAACGCGGAGCACGACACCGTCGAAGCCCTCCAGGACCTTGGACCCGAGCGCAGCACGGGTAGACGCGAATCCACCGTTGTTCTCCAGCGAGAGGAACCCACTGAAGACTGCCGTACGCTGGTCCGTCACCTCGATGTTGCTATTGGACCGCCCGCCCATGACCCCATCATTCACGATGGCCCAGCGTTGAGGATGCTCGCCGGTGAAGTCGACAATCACGCGCTCGACTTGCTCTGGGGCGGGCGAGGACCCTGACATCGCCTTGGGCAGGTCGGACCGTGAAGTGTTTGGGCCTGAGGTGACTAGTGCTTGTGCGATGGTCATCAGGGCGAGTAGGGGCGTCGAAGTCATCAGCTGTGTTCCCGGTCACATGGACCCTGGTCGAACCTCGTAGACGCCTTCGAGTTGGCGGGCCAGCGAGGAATGAGTGTTTTCGCGGAGAGGAAGCAAAGAGCCTGACTCCCTCTCCCCTGATCACTGAACGTATATAGTTAGACACTCCTTGTACATAGATGCGATACTGTGAGTATCTAGTCGCAATATTTACCAAATATCCATCCTTGTTAGACAGATAGTTGGACAAAAGGTTGGCGGTCATGGAAAATGGGTTTATACTATCCGCACATCGTTACGGCTCACATCAACACGTATCCGGCGATCAACGCTGGCGCGAAGTTGGGCATTCAGCCGTCGCCTTCGGTCGACTTCCTGATCAGCCGGCAGGGTGACATCGCCTTCTCGGCCGAAGCCGAGGTTGGCACGTCCAACTCGTGGGTGTGGCCGTTCGGAGTTGGGTTGCGCATCAAGTACTAGCGCAGCGCCGACGATCATCGGTCAGCGGGGGCGGGTTCTTCCGGACTCGTCCCCGATTTTGGTTTTGCACGTTCTCCGCGGCCCAGGAAATGGTCTAAAATGACGAATCAAGAACCGGTTTATCTCATCTTCGGAGCCTACGGTGGCGTTGGCGGTGCGCTCGCCAGGCGGCTGGAGCTCGGGGGGGCGCAGCTCGCCCTTTCCGGGCGGGATCCCGCACGGCTGGCCCCTTTGGCCACGGAACTCGGTGCGCTTGCGCTCCCGGCCGACGCATCGGACTTCGAAGCCGTAGAACAGGCAGTCGAGCAGGTCATGGATGCTCATGGACGCATTGATGGAGTTGCGAGTTGCGTGGGCAGCCTCCTCCTCAAGCCGGCTCACCTGACGAAGCCGCAGGAATGGGCCGACACCGTGTCCGCCAATCTGACCAGCTCGTTCGCCGTGCTGCGCGCGGCGGTGCGGCCCATGATGAGACAGAAGCAGGGGAGCGTGGTCCTGGTCTCGTCCGCCGCCGCGGCCATCGGGCTCGCGAACCATGAGGCGATTGCGGCTGCCAAGGGAGGCATCGATGCGCTGGTGCGCTCCGCCGCGGCGACGTACGGCCGATCCGGCGTAAGGGTGAACGCCGTCGCGCCCGGACTCGTTGAGACGCCGCTGACGGAGCGCATCACCAAGAGCGGGCCCGGGCGTGCGTCCTCGGAAGCGATGCACGCGCTTGGTAGGATTGGAGAGCCGGAGGACATCGCCGCTGCCATGGCGTGGCTTCTCGGGTCCGAGGCAGACTGGGTGACCGGGCAGACGCTCGGTGTGGACGGAGGCCTCGGGCGTGTGCGCTCCGCGTGAATGACCCCGCGCTGATCCACCTGCTTTCGACCGTCTTCATGGCGGGCGTGATCGTCTTCGTGCAAGTCGTTCACTATCCACTCATGGCCGAGGTCGGTCGCGGGGGCTTCGTCACCTATGAAGCGCTGCACACTCGGCGCACCGGCTGGGTCGTCGCTCCACCCATGGTCCTCGAGGTCGGATCGGCGCTTTGGCTCGTCCTGCTCGCGCCGACTCCAGAGTACCGGGTATGGGCGTACGGCGGTCTGGCGTTGCTTGCGATCATCTGGGGCTCGACGGCGTTGTGGCAGATACCGGCGCACCGCCGCCTCTCAACCGGCTTCGATGCCGCAGTGCATCGTCGCCTGGTCGGAACGAATTGGGTGCGGACCGTCGCTTGGATCCTGCGCGTGCCGCTGGCCGTAGCCCTCTACGTGTGGGCAGGCTGATGACTGTGCATCCCGTGTACCGCTTCTCCGGCATCGGCCGACCTGTCGACCCGGCCTATCCGACGAATCGTGCCATCCTCCTCTTGCTCGCACTCGCGCTCGTCGTCGGGGCTGCGTTGGCGGTGAGGGCGGGGTCGGGGGGATTGGGCGCTGGCCTCGCGGGTGCCAACGCCGGGCTCTCTACGTTCCTGGCTTGGGCGCTCACCCGGGAGTTGTCCCCGGACGATAACGCGGCTGCATTCCTCGCGGCCGCTCTCGCGTGGTTCGCGTGGCTTCTGGCGGGGGAGCAATCGCTCCTGAGTCCCGTCGTCGTGCTCATGTCGCTGCGTCTCGTGAACCGCAGCACAGGTAAGGCGGCTCTGGCGAGTGACACGCTGCTGCTCCTTCCGCTCTTCGTTTTTGCAGCCTGGACGGAAAGTTGGACCCTCGCCGTCGTAGGCGCTGCCGCCTTAGCGCTGGACGGAGTGCTGCCCACCGCTCCAGGACAGGCCATGAGGAGGAGCCACAGTCTGCTCGCCCTGTTCCTCGCCGGGTTCGCTGCTCTTCTCGGCGCTTCAGCCAACGACGGCGGCGGCATGCCCGACGCGCCGGTGGGCATTGCCCTCATCATTGTGGCCGTGCTCGCTCTAGCTGCGGCGCTCTTCTATCCTGCGCCTCGTAGCCGCGGGGATGTGGATGGACTCCCTCTCGTACACATCCGTGTCCGGGCTGGGCTGCTGCTCGGGGTCTACGCAGCCGTCCTCGTAACGGCTGATGCCGGTCTAGAGACCACGCGGCTCAGCGTGCTCTGGAGTAGTCTGGCCGCGACGGTCGCAGGCCTGCCGTTTGTGGTCGTTCGGCGTCCTCTAGGCGATTAGCCTCCCAACGGGCGGCATGCCCTTCTCTCTGAGCAGGTCATTGAATCGATCCAACTCGTCTCCGAGGATGACCTCGAGCCTGAGGAGATGTGCATCCAGCTCGACTGAGATCTCTTCGAGTACCTGGAACGATTGCTGCGTGGGGCGCGCGTCTGCGCCCATCACCACGCCCTTCAAATACGAGAGATGGTTGGCGAGGCGGGTCCCGAAGTGTTTGAGGTCACTCTGCGCCTCGGCCTCACCCTCGTAGAGGTCCCCCTCGACGTCTCCCAGCTTCGCGGCGAGCGCGGTGCCGGCCTGCGTGACTTGTACGTCTGACGCGGCCCGGATCCGGTCGTCCACCTCGATGCGCAACGCACGAATGCGCGTTACGGCCGTCGTCGCATCGTTGAATCTG
This sequence comes from Longimicrobiales bacterium, assembly GCA_029245345.1. Lineage (NCBI taxonomy): Bacteria > Pseudomonadati > Gemmatimonadota > Longimicrobiia > Longimicrobiales > Longimicrobiales bacterium. The sequence goes on along the minus strand of JAQWPM010000021.1, from coordinate 652,825 downwards.
GCGTGCACGGCCATCGCCAAGTCGAACTGGGCCACGAAGTCCGCCTGCGTGACTTCGGTCAGGCGCGGGTCCTTGAGCAGGTCGAAGCGCTCCGTCCTCGTTATGCCGTCCACGGTGAGCCGGACCTGGTAGCTGCCCGGCGCCGCCTGGGGCCCGTTTGCGTTCGCACCGCGTAGGCGCATACCAGGGAAGTCGACCGCGGGCGGGTAACGAGTGTCCCAGCTGAACCGATGAAAGCCAGCCTCGAAACCGGGGATGGGCGCCGGCGTTGCGCCGCCCCATGACGGTCCGGTGATTACGTGTCCGACCGAGTTTCGCACGGGGCTTGGCCGCTCGACATCGCGGGCGCCCACAAAGCTGCGCACGAGGTCTCCCGCCTCCGTAATGATATCGATCGTTACGCGCCGCGCTCCACTCCGCATCTGATAGTAGATGTCGACGCGGTTCGTACCTGGAATGCGCCCACGGCCGTAGACTGCGCGGTCAACACCGGACGCCGGACCGGCACGCGTCCGAATGGCTGCGCCCGGCTCATACAGGTGCACATCGGAAGCGAGCACATCCGCAGTCATCTGCCGCCAACTGTCGATGCCCTCCAGTGCGTAGAAGCCGCGGCCGTACGTCGAGACCACGAGGTCATTCCCAGCGACTTCGATGTCCGAGATCTGCAGGTCGGGCAGGTTGAGCGCGATGGGCTGCCAAACAGCACCGTCGTTGAAGGACACGTAGGGCGCGTGCTCCGTGCCGGCGTACAGCAGTCCTGCTCGCTCGGGATCTTCTTTGACTGCACGCACGAAGTGATCCGCGCCGATGCCGTTCACAATGAGCTCCCACGTCTCGCCGTAGTCCTCGGTCTTGAAGATGTAGGGGCGCACGTCCTGCAGTTTGTACTTCTCGGCGGCCAGATACGCCTTGCCCGGAGTATGAGGCGACACCTCGATCAGGCTCGCCTTGGCTCGGAATGGGAGGTCCTCGGGCGTCACATCCTGCCAGTTCGCGCCTCCGTCCCTAGAGACATGGATGAGCCCGTCATCTGAACCGGTCCACAGCGTCTGAGCGTCGTGCGGCGACACCGCCAGCGTGAAGATCGTGGCGTAATAGTCTTGGCTGTTGTGGTCTTTAATGGGTTGTTCGGAACCGGTGAGCGTCTCGGGGTCAGCGAGGGTGAGGTCTGGACTGATGCGCTGCCAGTTCTCTCCCGCGTCCTCCGTTTTCCACACGTGCTGGCTGGCCGCGTAGATCACTCGAGGATCGTGAAGGGACATCACGATCGGGAAGGTCCACTGGAAGCGTTCACGTATACCTCCGGCCGGGAAGCCGTCGGATTGGCGCGGCCAGATTTGCACGTTCTGCCGCTGGCCAGTGGTGCGATCGAAGCGCGTGATTCCACCTCGTTGAGAGCCGCCGTAGCCAAGCGTCGTGCGCGTCGGGTCGATGGCTACGTAGCCCTGCTCACCTCCAGGACCCTGGTACCAGAACGAGCCATCACCGTCCGATGGCACGCACTTGGAGGTGTTGTCTTGCTGGGCGCCGCAGACTTGGTAGGGAAAGTCGTTGGTGACGAACGCGTGGTACATCTGGGCCGTCGGGAAGTCGATATCCGTCCACGTCTCCCCGGCGTTCCAGCTGACTGTGCCCCCACCGTCGTTCGCTTGCACCATTCGGGCGTTGTCGTCCGGGGCGATCCACAAGTCGTGGTTGTCCCCATGCGGCACGCGCACGAGCTGGAAGGTCTCCCCGCCATCGTCCGATCGGAAAAAGTTCTTGTTGAGGACGTAGAGCCGATCCGGGTCCTGCGTATCCGCGGTGATCCGCGTGTAGTACTCGGCCCGATGGAAGAGCGCGTTGTTGCCGTTCGTCCTACGCCAGGTCGCGCCCGCGTCATCCGAGCGGAACACGCCGCCGTGGTCGGGCGCGGCCTCGATGACCGCGTAAAGGCGGTTCGAATCGGCTCCGGATACGGAGATCCCCACCTTGCCGATGATCGTATCCGGCATCCCGGGGTTGCGAGTGAGATCCGTCCAGCTGTCTCCGCCGTTCGTCGACTTGAAGATGCCGCTGGTGCCGCTGGTTCGCCCGCCCCAAGGTGGCCGATGTACATCCCAGATCGTCGCGTACATCGTGTTCGGGTCGGCGGGATCCGTGGCAAGATCCGAGGCACCCGCCAGCTCGCTCACGAACAGGACGCGCTCCCAGGTCGAACCTCCGTCAGTGGAGCGGAAGACACCGCGCTCCTCGTTCGGCCCGTAGGGGTCGCCGAGCACCGCAGCGTAGACCACGTCGCAGTTTGCTGGGTCGACGCGCATGCGCGGAATCATTGTTTGGCCCGTGCTCGATGCTAGGCCGATGAACGACCAAGTCTTGCCGCCGTCCCGGGTTGCGTAGGCCCCGTCTCCGGACGACATCGTGCCCCTGAATTGACCCTCACCCATGCCGACGTACACGACGTCCGGGTCGGCCTCGCAAACGCCGATCGAGCCGACCGACGAACTCATGAACCAGCCGTCGCTGACGGGCATCCAGCTGTTGCCCGCGTCAGTCGTCTTCCATAACCCACCGCCCACAGCGCCGAAGTAGTACTCGAGTTCCCGGGCCGAACTACCCGCGACCGCAATTGATCGACCCCCGAGGTTGGGACCCAATGCTCGCCACTGCCAAGTGTCTAGGATCGTGGGGTCGACGTCGGCCCGGGCTTGGCCTTTCAGCTGTGGGGTGCCGAGGGTCAGCGATCCGGCGAGCGCGACGAGGGCGCAGAGGTGAGCTCGCCGCTGGTGCGGGAGTCGAGTTTGTGCCGGTGAGAGCTGCGGCGAGTCCGAGTCAGCCATAGGTCAGCGATCCGCAGGGAACCGTGCGGCCTTTCATAAAGGGGAATGCGCCCGGTGTTGGCTTGTGGTTTAGGTATTACGGGCTGTGAGGGGTTTTTGAAAGTGGGTGGCTAATGCCGCGTCACGCATGAGGTCAGTCCCTGGTCCCGATTCTCTCCCGCTCCTAAGTCCTAGCGGTCCGCTTGGGCAGGTGAGGACCCGATGCCGGCCCGAGCGAACGACGAGGCTCAGTACACGTATACGGTCGGCTTCTCCCACGTGCACAGTCCGAATCCGCACTTCGCGTTAAGCGGCCCTGCGGAAGGGGATTGAGTACGTCGGAGAAGTCGACGTTAGGCGGAAGCGCCAACAGCCTCGGGTCGCTATGGCGCCCCTCGACCCAGCCGGCCATGACCCGCGTCGACTGGGTCCCCGGTCCACCACCGCCCTTGCATGACGCGCGGACGCCCCTGACGTTCGCAACCCCAAGGAGCGAGAAATGCGAATCGAAAAAATCATAGCTGCGGCATGTCTCGTTGTCAGCAGCGCATGTGCCGAGCCCACCAGTGATGCATCATTCCACACGGCGGTTGCTCCCCCGCCCGCCGCCGGGACGATGTTCCTTTACCCGGAACGAATCCCCCTCCTCGACGGGGGCTTCGTGAACGCGGAGCGGGGCCTCTACTTCGCACCGGTGAACCGCTCGAATCCAGATAGCGGAGTCCTCGGCGTCGAGGTCTATCGCTTCCGTGCATCGTCCGAAGCGCGACCGGGGACACCTCCGGTCTTCTTCCTCCACGGGGGTCCCAGCTTCGATGGACTCGAACGGGCCCTGGAGGAGGTCGGCACGTTCGAAGACCGTTGGCTGCCGCTCACGCAGGTATCGGACGTCATCGTTGTCGGCCAGCGTGGGATCGGCTCATCGAAGCCCACTACCACAATCGAGACGACGACGGAGATCACTCCTGGCGACGTGGCCGCTGACCCTGAACGAGCCGCCGCCGAGTTGCAGGCCATGCTCGCCCCCGAACGGGCATTCTGGGAGCAGAGTGGACTCGACCTTGCGGGCTTCACGGTGCTCGAAGCCGCCGAGGACGTGAACGAGGTCCGCCTCGCTCTTGGGTACGACAAGATCATCATGTGGGGCGGAAGCTTTGGGTCACACTGGGGCATGAGCCTCATGCGCCTACATCCCGAGATCGTGGAGCGAGCGATTTTTCGGGGGATGGAAGGCCCGGATCATACCTACGATGACCCCGGCCACCTTTGGAACGTCTATCGCCGAGTGGCCGAGGAAGCCGAAGCATCGGCCGAATTGAGCGGGCGGATTCCGGAAGGCGGCCTCGTCGCGGCATTCGAGGATCTCGTCAGAAGCGCAGCTCAGAGCCCGTTCACGGTGTCGGTCACCGACCCGGATGACGGCAGCCGTCACGATGTGCTCTTCGACGGTACCGCGGTCGGAACCCTGGCCCGCGGGTTCTCGGCGGGTCTGCGGGGATGGCCTGCGGATGTCATCGAGATGACCGAGGGGAACTTCACGCGCGCCGCGGAGGAGCTCTACCTCGGTTCCCGGCCGTCGGGCCCCCAGTATCGCACTGCGAGCTATTTTCAGCTGGACTGCGGCTCGGGAATCACATCGGAACGCCTTGCCAGACAATCGGCGGACCCCGCGAACGAGGTGCTTTTCGGAATGAACTGGGGGTACATTGCCCGCTGCCCAGCGTGGGAAAGTGACCTGGGAAACGATTTCCGGCAGAACTTCGACACAGAGATCCCGACGGTTATCGCGCACGGCACCTGGGACACCTCGACTCCTTTCGAGAACTCGTTGGAACTCGTGCCCCACTTCAAGAACAGCAAGTTCATTCCCATCGTGCGTGGCCCCCACGGGGCGATCCGGGCTGCGATGCGTGCGTCGGGTGAATTTCGCTCCGGCATTCTGCACTTTGCAGCGACAGGGGATTGGACATCGCTGCCCGACACCGTGTGGCTGCCACCCACCCCATTCCGCGTTCCGACATCTCGCTAGACCAAGGGGAGAGACGATGAGTCGTCAAAGTCTGATCATCTCGGTTCTTTTCCGTGTCCTCGCGGCGCTAATAGCGGCGCCGGTGGCGCTGCTGGCACTTCTCGCGGCGCCAGCAGCGGCGCAGTCCGCCCCCGGGCAGGCCGCACTGATGCCCCCGCTCGAGTGGCGATCGATTGGACCGGACCGTGGCGGGCGCTCGATCGCCGTAGCCGGACACTCCGATCGACCGTTCGAGTACTACTTCGGCGCGACGGGTGGTGGGCTCTTCAAGACCACCGACGGTGGCACCTCGTGGTCCCCGGTGACGGACGGTCAGATAAGGAGTGGCTCTGTCGGGGCGGTGACAGTTGCAGAATCGAACCCGGACGTCGTCTACATCGGGATGGGCGAGGTGCAGCTGAGAGCGAATGTGCTTCAAGGCGACGGTGTGTATCGCTCCGACGATGGCGGGAGGAACTGGCGTCACGTCGGTCTGGAGAACACCCAAGCGATCGGCCGGATCAGGGTGCACCCGACCGACCCGGAGCGGGCTTTCGTGGCTGCTCTCGGACATCCGTTCGGCCCGAGTGCCGACCGCGGCGTCTTCCGGACCACCGACGGCGGCCGGACCTGGGACAAGGTTCTGTTCCGGAACGACCGCACTGGCGCGGTCGATCTCGTCATGGATCCGCACGACCCTGACGTCCTTTATGCGACGCTCTGGGAGGTGCACCGGAAGCCCTGGCAACTGTGGAGCGGCGGGGAAGGTTCTGGAATCTTCAAGACGACGGATGGCGGCGATACCTGGTCCGAACTGACCGACAATCCGGGTTTCCCGGCGCGTAGTGTGGGATCTCCGGCCGGTGTTCTGGGCAAAATAGCGATCACCGTGTCCGGCGCAGATTCCCAGAGGATCTGGGCGAACGTGGAGGCTGAGGCCGGAGGCCTCTACATGTCGGACGACGGAGGCTCTTCGTGGACCCTCGTGAACGCACACCGAGACATCTGGCAGCGGGCGTTCTACTTCCAGCGGATCCAGGCCGACCCGGTCGACCGGAACACGATCTACATCCTCAATTTCCGGCTCATGAAGTCGACCGATGCCGGCCGTACGCTGGAGAGTGTTCGCGAGACGCACGCCGATCACCACGACATCTGGATCGATCCAGGGAACCCCCTCCGCATGATCAATGGCAATGACGGTGGTGGTGTTGTGTCCGTCAACGGCGGGCGCACCTGGACGGGAATGAAGTATCCCACGGCACAGATCTACCGCCTCGCGACCACGACGGACTTCCCCTACCACGCGTGTGGTGCCCAGCAGGACAACTCCACCGTCTGCGTTTCGTCCGAGGAGGGGCATCTTCAAAACCCACGCGGCGTGAGCACGGAGTGGATGTATTCGGTGGGAGGAGGCGAGAGTGGATACGTTGCGCCAAGACCAACCGATCCAAGCGTATTCTATGCCGGCGCGACAAATGCGCTCACCCGCTACGACCGCAACACGGGTCTTGTTCGGGACATTCAGCCGCACCCTCGCATCGTCATGGGCGAGCCGGCGCGAGACATGCCCGAACGCTGGAACTGGACGTATCCGATCGCAGTGTCGCTAGCCGAGCCCGCAGCGCTGTATGTCGGCTCCCAGCACCTGTGGAAGTCGACGGACGAAGGAGAGTCCTGGCTGAGGATCAGCCCCGACCTCACGCGTGCTGAGCCGGAGACCATGGGCGACTCCGGCGGGCCTGTCGTGAAGGACCAGGACGGACCCGAGATCTATGCGACGCTATACGCGCTCGCGCCGTCTCCCCATGACCAGGCTACGATCTGGACCGGATCGGACGACGGCCTGGTGCACATTACGCGGGATTCGGGTGAGAGTTGGAGCGACGTCACGCCCCCGGACATGCCTGCACACACGCGGGTGATGAGCATCGACGTTTCACCACACGACGGCTCGACGGCCTACGTGGCCGGCATTCGTTACGAGATGGACGATCGGTCGCCTTATGCGTGGAGGACGAACGACTACGGCACCAGCTGGACGAAGATTGTCGACGGGATCGCGCCGGGTGACTTCGTGCGAGTCCTCCGCGAGGACCCGAACCGAAAGGGCTTGCTGTACGCCGGTACCGAACACGGTGTGTACGTATCGTTCGACGACGGTGCCCATTGGGCCGATCTCTCCTATGACATGCCCGACACTCCCATCACAGGGCTCACGGTTCAGCAACGCGACCTGGTGATTTCCACGCACGGTCGGTCGTTCTGGGTCCTGGACGACATCGAGACACTCCGTCAGATCGACACCGGTCTCGAGACAGCCGACACCCATCTCTTCAACCCGGCTGACGCGATCCGGCGGTCGGTTCCGGCGGTCATCGACTATTACGTGACCGGTTCGGACCAACAGGTTCGCCTCGACGTGTTCGATGCGGAGGGAGAACTCGTGCGCACGCTCTTCGAGGGCAGGCGCGGCGAGGGGACTCATCGAGAGACATGGAATCTCCGCCATCGGGGCGCGGTGACCTTCGACGGCATCGTGCTCGAGGGCGGCAATCCGGCCCGAGGCCCGTGGTCCCCGCCGGGTCGGTATCAGGCCCGTCTCACAGTGGGCGACGACGTACATGTCGCCTCCTTCGGTGTGCACCGCGATCCCCGGCTGACCGGGGTAACCGACGCCGACCTCGTCGGACAGTTCCGGCTCGCATCGAGGATTCGGGACGCGGAGAGCCAGGCGAACGGGAGCGTTCTGTTGATTCGCGACCTGAGGGGACAGATCCAGGCCAGTGTCGCCGGAAGCGAGGACCAGCAGCTGAAGGCGTCAGCAGAGCGATTCGTGGACGCCATCGGCCGGGTCGAGGCCCAGCTCTACCAAGTCCGGAATCAGAGCCCCAAGGACAAGATCGCCTTCCCGATCCGACTGAACGATCGCCTTACTGGCCTGCGCAGTCGGCTCGAATGGGGAGACGCAGCGCCAACGGCTGCGTACCGTGACGTCTTCGAGGAGCTGGCGGCCGAACTCGACGGGCACATGCGGGTGCTACATGACCTGATCTCCGAAGACTTGACCCGTCTGAACGACGAGTTCACGAGGGCGGGTTTGCCTCAGATGGTGGTAAGGGACTTCGGGAGATGACGCGAGGCGATCCCGCCTTGTCGCCCGCGCCCGGTACCTCGAAGGACGATTGATTGAGCAGGGGTGGTCAATGGTCAAGGGAGTGGCGCCTCAGCTCATCAAGGACGGGGAGCTGGTTCCCCAGGAGGACCGCTACTCATCACCAGATAGTCCCTCTCCAAGAAGTCCGCCATATCCGGGTTGAAGAAAGAGTTACCCCCCCCTTGCACCAGGGATAAGACGCGGCCAACCTGCCTGCCATGATCCCCTCGATCCTCTTCCTCCGCCGATCCTGGCTCCTTGCCGCCGCCCTCGTGGGCGGGGCTTGCTCCGATTTCGCGACGGTATCCGACCGGGTCCCCGAGTCGCTCATTATCGAGCCAGCCGACACCCTGATCACGCAGGGGGACCGGGCACCCCTCCGAGTGACGGTCCTGGACCAGGACGGCGAGCCGTTTTCTTCAAATCCGTCGTGGGCGACACCCCAGTGGTCGTTCTCCGAACCGGACGCGGTGGGGGTCGCCCCCGACGGGAGCCTGGAGGGCTTGGGCGGCGGCGAGGTGTGGGTCCAGGCGAGGCTAGCGGGCCTCGTGGCCTCGTCCAGAGTCCGCGTAAACCCCAACATAGTGGCTCTGGCGGCGCCCACCGTCTATCTGGTCCAGAGTGTCCAGAATGCCCAGGGCGACGTGCCCCTCATCTCTGGGGTTCAGGCGCTCCTCCGCGTTTTTGTTACCAGCGACCCAGCCAGCTTCTACCAGCCCAGGGGGCGGGCCACTTTTTACCTGGACGGCGCTGAGGTCCACAGTGTCACCTTGCTTCCGGGTTCGTATCTGATCCCGCATGAGGTGGTCGAGAGCCGCCTGGACCGGTCTTTCAACGCGTTTGTCCCTGGCTCCGTCCTTCAGCCCGGCGTAGAGTTGGTGGTCGAGTTGGACGTGGACGCCACCACGCCGCTGGCCCCTGGAAGCCAGGTACGCATTCCGGCAGAGGGTCGGAAGGCCCTGGATGTCAAAACGTTGCCGCGCTTTGACCTGACCATCGTACCGGTTCTTCACGCCTCAAGCTCCAACCAAGGGCTTTTCGGCTGGATCGCGAGCCTGGGCCCCACCGGCTCGACGCTGCGGTTCCTCCGGTCGATGCTACCCATCGGCGAGCTGGACCTGGAGGTGCACGAGACCTATACCACTGCCGCAGACCTGACCACCGACGGCGGTTGGAGGGCGTTCCTCCGGGAGATTACCGCCCTCCGCGTCGCAGAGGGATCCCACCGCCATTATTACGGTGCCCTGGTGCTTCCCTCCGGATCCAAATGGGGTGGCCTGGCCTCCATAGGCAACCCGGTCAGCGTCGGGCGGCCCTCTGCCACTACCTTCGCTCACGAGATCGGTCACAATGTCAGCCTCCGCCACGCCCCCTGTGGTGGTGCGGGCGGCCCGGATCCAAGCTACCCCCACGACGGCGGCTCCATCGGAGCGTGGGGCTACGAATCGAGCCTCGGCTCGGGTCTTGGGGTGCTCAGAGACCCCGACGATTACAAGGACCTCATGGGGTATTGCTATCCCAAGTGGGTCAGCGACTACCACTTCAAGAAGGCCATCGATTTCCGGCTCGAGGTAGACGCGTCGCCGGCCCCGGCGGCGCAGCAGCAGGTGCTGCTCCTTTGGGGGAGTGCCGGAGACGGGGAGATGTTTTTGGAGCCTACGTTTGTCCTGGACGCGCCTCCCCGCCTCCCCTCCGAAGACGGGCCCTTTCGCTTGGAAGGGCTCGACCATGAGGGAGGCGTGCTCTTCTCCTTGAGTTTCGCGCCCCAGGAAGTGGAATGGGGCGGAGGGCATTTCGCCTTCGCCGTTCCCTTGGGGGCGGAGGGTGTTGAGGCCCTCGACGCCATCTCCCTTATCGGTCCCGAGGGTGCCCTTACCGTGGATGGCTCGACGCGCCTTCCCCGCATGGCCCTGGCCACCGACAGGACCACCGGTAGCATTCGCGCCATTCTCCGGGATGGCGTGGTGCCAGCGGCGATCAGTGCGACCGCGACCGTCCGGTTCAGCCAGGGGCTGCCGGACAGCGGCCCGGTGCGGAGGTGAGAATGAGGAGCTTGCCTGCCGGGCTCATCGCCATGGCCCTGGGAGCCGTGTTGGTCCACAGTCCAGCCGCTGGGCAGACCCACGCCGAGATCCGGGGCGGGCTTATGGTGGGTAGCCACACCGGCACGGCCGCCGGCCTCGACTTAGCTCCGGCGCTGTCCTACGAGGCACTGGTCATGCGGCAGATTACGCCTCGGCTCAGCGTCTACGGTGGGTATGTCCGAAGCGCGTTCGGGTGCGAGGAGGGCTTCTGCATTGAGCAGGATCTGATCGTGACCGGGAACCATGGTGTGCTGGGGGCGGGGGCGCGCAAAGGATGGGCCTGGCTGCGCCTCGGGGTGCTTTTGGGAGTAACCGAAGTGGGGACGGAGGGCGAGTCCCCCGCCCTGGGCCCGGGCATTCACGCTGGTGCCGGTTTCACCTTCGGGTCGGGCCGCATGAGATTTACCCCGGGTCTATCCTACCGTTGGTTGTCCGCCAAGACGCTGTCCAGCTCGGAGCACGCGGTTGCGGTGGCTCTGGACTTGGGGGTGGGGATCCGGTTGGGGCCGTCCATGCATTGACGGCGTTGAGGATCGAGTAGCTGATACGCACCACCGGTGCCCGTGATGGCCTACTCTTGAATCACTTCCGACTCGATGCCGAAGACCACCTGCCCAGGAAGCAGAACCCCGTCAGGATCGCCCGCACCCCGACGCGGCCTGAGGATGATTCTGCCGACCTACCCGCCCGACTCCGGAGCGGTCGCCGAATCCGTCCCGATCGCCTTGGTGGACATGGCATCGTGGTACACGTGGCACGCCGAGCACGTCATGGTCGCCGGCTCCTCGAGGTCCACGGGCTCGGTAGCGTGGCACGCCGAGCATAGGGACAGTGGCACCGTGTCGAAGGATGGCGTCGCCCCGGTCTCCGCATGGCACTCCGCGCAGGTGGTCACGGAGAGGTGGGGGCCGTGGTCGAACCACCCCGCCACCGACGTGCTGGATTCCGGGCCTTCAGACGGGGCTCCACCCGTCTCGAGCCAGTCGGCAGATGCGGCGAGCCCGTTTCCATGGCACTTCAAACAGGATCCGGCCGCCGCGTCATGCCGGAGCTCGGTCATAAGGCCGGCCATGGAGGCGCGTCCCGCGGCCGCCTCGAAGAGTGCCCGGGCGAGGGCGTCAGCATGACGCTCCACCGAGTAGTGCACTGAGAAGGTCCGTGTGTCCACGGTCCAGGCGCCCACTTCCTTGGCGGTGAAATCGTAGTCGCTCACGACGCGGACCTCGACGCTCTCGCCGGCGTCGTGGCGGGCCACCTCTGCCTCGAGATCGGGAAACCAGTCGCCGGACGCCCGATTCAGCGCCTCGGCCCACTGCTGTAGCGTGATGTTCAGATCACGCGTCAGCTCGACGCCGGGCCACCGGCCCAACCTGCTCCGCAGCGCGGCTCCTTCCCGCTCTCGCACGTCGGCCAGTGCCTCTTTCAGGGACCACACGAGCGTCTCCACGTCTGCGAGCTCCACGTCGGCATCGAGGAGATCGAAGAGGAGTGCGCCTTGTGCCTCCAGGCGGTCGGCGGCGCGCACGCCCTCGGCATCCAGCAGGAGGCGCGTGGCAGGCGTCAGCTCGGCCTCGAGATCGATGCCTGCATCCTCCGGCCAGCTCCCCATGCTCAGGCCCTCCTCTTCGAGGGTCTCGTAGTCCAGTCCCGGTAGCTGAAAGACCGGGAGCCGGACCGAGTTCACCTCGGACACGTGATTATGGCAGCTCGTGCAGGAGGCCTCGAAGGTGTTCACCGCCATGGTCAGCACCTGCCCGGCATTGTGGCAGACGACGCAATCGAAGGCCACTTCCTCACGGGGGTAATACTCAACCGAGTGCGACGTGTGATCGAAGGCCCAACGCAGCTCATCCTCGAGAATCGCGAAGGGCTCGAGGGAGGGGTGGGCAGCCTTGAACGACTCTGGCTCTCCCAGGTGGCACGACGCACACAGCTCTGCCGGATCGGGACGCAGCTCCGCACCGGCGCCGCCGTGCTCGACGTGGCAGGAGGCACAACTCCTGGGGTCCGCCCCTCCGGGTGCCAGATGAGCGCTGAGGGAGCCCGAGCCACTCGACGCCACGGCCAGGGTGTGAGGGAGGAACGTCAACGCCTCGGGCACCTCGTGGCAGGATCCGCACTCCGTGGGCCCGCCTTTGTTCCCACTCGAGCGAAACGCATCCCACGCGAGATCACCCACGTACGAGGAGTCGGACAGTGCCGTATGACAGGACGCACAGTCCGACTCGATGTCCGCATGGGCCCGGGCCAATGGGCCCGGGCTGAACAGCCGTGCGGCGAGGGGCTGCGCTGGCAACGAATACCACACCAGCACCGTGAAGGCGAACGCGAGGCCACCCACGGCCAGGGACGTTCGGCGCCGGCGGATACGAAGGCTCGGAACGGGAATGCACGGCGGCAGTGGAGAGCCGCAGCTCCCCCCGGTCCCGGGACCCATCTCGCAGGCCCCACCATCCTCTTGCGCCCGGGCACACAGGTGCACGTCGGCCTCGGTGGAGGGCACGCATCGAGCGGTTCCGCCGCAGCCCCTTTTCCTGTTCGGGCCCGCGGCGCACGGCGTCTCGCGCCCGCACGCCCAATCCTGGGTGGGCCTTTCGTACGCCTGCCGCGCGGACGCCCAGAGCTCAGAAGGGGTCGGCATGGGCGATCAGAAGAGGAGCGCCCACGCGATGTGCGCCGGCGCGATGAGGAGGAGCGCGTACGTGAGGGGGATATGCACAAAGAGCCAGTATTTCAGCAGCGCCTGGTGAGCCTCGCTATAGTCGAGGTCGTCCTTCGTCGTGAGTAGCGCGGCCAGCTCCGTCTTGATGTGCCGCTCCCGCGCGCTCACGTAGCGCTCCATCTCATCGAGTTCGCCCAGGCGGTCCTGCAGATGGCGGCGAGCACGGAAGAGGTGCGCAAACCGATTCTGGGGACGCTCCATGAACGGGAGCAGCGTTTCCACGGCGAACGCGGCGATGGTGGGCATCTCGTCCTGTGCGAGATCCTGGTCCACGATCTCGAGGACCCGCTGGCAAAGGCGCGCCCGGTGGGCTGGAATGCGCTCGTAGATCACTTCCTCCCCGCGTTCCCGAAGACGCCTGGGCACCCAGCGGGACAGCCACAACCCGCCCAGGCCACTCGCCCACACCGAAGCGAAGAGCAGGAGGTACCCCCAGTTCAGCGCAGCCCTCGGCCACGAGTATCCGACGTGGATCAGGAGGAACAGGCCGGCGAGCAACCCCAGGAACACATGCACGTCGACCCAGAGAGTGGCCGGGAGCAGCGGTATGCGCGTGAAGCGTTTCCGCACGTTCAAGAAGGTCAGGGCGCCAACCAACGCCAGGAGCAGCCAGCCGGTCACCTCTCCGGCGGGTATCGCCCATCTCCCTGCCCACGCGTCCTGGTAGCGGAGCACGCCGTAGAACGTCACCCCTACGGCCGCCACCGTGAGCGCGCGTCTGCTCCAGCGGCCGGTCAGCGATCCAGCCACTGGGCAAGCCTCTCTGGGCCCTGACTGAGGTCGAGGCGCACCAGCGCATCGTGAGGGCACGCCCGCTGGCACGCGGGGCCGCCCCACTCATCGATACACAGGTCACACTTGGTGGCCTTTCGGATGGGTTCGTGCATTTCGAGGTCACGAATCACCTCACCCGCGGTATCACGGATCTCCACCATGCGGATGTTGTCCCAGGGGCAACTGCTGGCGCAGGTGCCACAGCCGACACAGGTGTTGTCGTCGATGAGGATGTTTCCCGTCGCCTTGTCCCGCGAGATGGCGGCCGTGGGACATCCGATCATGCACACGGGATCGACGCAGTGCATGCACGCGCTGGCAACCATGAGCGGGCCGATCCTGGGGCCACTGCGCAGGAAACGAGGATTGCCGTCATGCGCGTCGGAGCACGCTTGTACGCAGTCGTCGCACCGGGTGCAGCGATCCATGTCGATGACCATGGCAGCCCCGCCGATGTGGACCCGTTCATCCACCAAGCCCTCCAGAACTACGTTGGGCAGCACCGGAAGGCGGGACCTGCCGCGCCCCCGACCCTTCTCAGCGCTTGACGCCGAGGGGATTAGCGACGGCTTCGCCCGTGGGCGGCTCCTGTCTGGCCCCAGCACATACTTCTCAACCAGATCGCTGGGCACGAAGAGCGTCTCCAGGTATCCCAACGCACGCAGGGTCGTGCCGTGGGGCTCCGGCTCGCCGGTACGCCAATGGTGGGTGAACTCCTCCAGGCCGAAGACCCGCCCTCTGCCCAGATACTCCAGGGTGTGCTCCGAATTGCCGAACGAGCGTGAGACACGACCGAAGCCGTTGGCGATGACGGTCACGCCGTTCACGTAATCACCCTGAAGTAGGACGATGGGCTCGTCACTCAGGCGCTCGTCCCAGTCCAGCGCCCCCCGCTTTTTGAGATCCACATCCCAGTCGAAGCGCCCATGAGAGTGCCACTCCGCCGCTTTGGCCACGACGGCCAGCTCTTCGTCGGCGAGATGAGAGAAGATGGGGGTGGCTTTCAATCGCGTGACCAGCGACCGGTCCCGGTACAAACTGTCGACCTGTGCGCCGAAGCGCGCGTCGTACTTCCGGAGGTCTCTGAGCCCGGGATGCCTGATCTCAAGCAGCTCGAGCTCGGTCTCCGCAACGACCGTGGCGGACCGATCGGTGCGTCCCAGGGCCGCCATCTCCCCGAAGAGATCCCCCGCCTCCGCCAAGGGAACCGTCTCGGATCGCTCGATGAGACCCGTCACATCAGGCACGTAGACTCTCGTCTCGGTCCCGACGCCCCGCGTCATGAGCCCCGTGCGTTCCGACGCCGGACGGAAGTCCCGGGCTTCAGGCGTCGGGCGCCCCAGGAACGGGCTCACCAGGGACTTGAGGAAGCTCACGCGCCGACGCTCGGTCCGGCCCGGCGCAAACCGGGTCTGGCTCTTGAGGATCACGCGCACTCCACCACCCAAGATGACGAAGGCGGACGTGCCGTAATCCCCCTCCCTGATCACGATCTCACCTGGTTGGTATCGAACCTTTCGGGCGTCGTTCCGGAGGATCCCCCGGAGAGGGATGTTCCTCGGGAAGCGATCCGCCTCCATGTCGGCGAACAGCGGGAGCGCCAGGAGACGGTCGACGTCGCCCTCGGTCATCCCGGTATCGAATGGATGATCCCAGCGGGCCAGCCTTCGGGGAGCAGGTGGTCCGGTCATGGGACTCCAGGCATCAGCGCATCCAATCCACCCAGGCCGGCTCCGTCCTCGCTCTCGGAGAACGAGCGTGCAGCCGATCCCACCGTCTCGGCCGCGGCGAGCAGCGCCGGCCGGTTGTTCGGCCCGAGATCGGCGCCCGCCACCGCGGCGAGAACCGTGTCGAGGGTCGCAGCCATGGCTGGTTCCGCGGCACGGATGGCTTCGAGAGCCTCGACTCCGGCCCCGATACGGGCCACGAGGCCTTCGGCGAATGGCCCGTCGGTGGTCGCCGACGCCAACCCTCGGAGCCCGTACTCCACGTCGATCATCTCGCCGAGAACCAGCAGGACACGGGACCGCGCTACCGCGTCCATGTCCCGAGGTGCGGCCCGGTTTTCGGCGCCATCCGAGTACAGGTAGTTGTGGCGGACTTCCCTGGCCAGCCATTCGAGGATGTTGAAGTCGGAGCCCGCCTGGTGCCCGCCCGTGTTCACCAGAAGCTCGTTGGGGACCGTGTGGCACTGAAAGCAGTTCTGGATGAGCGCGTATGGGTTGTCCGTGCGGATCATGCCTCCGGCCTCGGCAGTCGTCAGGCGCGCTTCACGGTGATCGTCGGGCTCGGTTTCCCGCGTCCACTTGGCGCCCGATGTATCCTCGCCGTAAACGCCGTGCTCTTCGATCCAATCCGCGGCCGCGCCGTGGCACGACTCGCAGGAAACCCCGTAGTTGGCCCGGGGCCGACCGCCGGCCTCTTCGGCCTGCATCGTGTAGTGGCAGCTCGCGCACACACCCCGCTTCGCGCTTCGCTCACCCAGGTTGTCCAGGATCTCAGCGGCGGCGTCCCTCCGATGCATAGCCTCAACGTCGTCGGCACCGTTGAAGGTCTTGTAGTGGCTCGTGGTTTCCCACTGGTCGACGGCGGGCTCGTGGCACTCCGAGCACCGCTCGGTTCCGACGATCTTGGCGGGGTCGTACCGCAGTCCGTCGGTTTCCTGGGCCGTGTACATCACCGCCCCCGTGAGGAGCAGACACAATCCCATCACGGCGGTGGTCGCACGGGTACGGGAGGTCAGCATCGGATTCACCGTCTTTGGTTGGAGTGATTGACGAAGTCAAGCGTCGAGGACGAGCGCTGATGACGGGACCGCGACGCAGGTCAGGCACGTCCCCGACTCGGTTTTGGCCGCGGCCCGAGCGACATACTCCACTGTACCTTCGTCGACCGCTGTGGCGCAGGTACCACAGTTGCCACTCCTGCACCCCCCGTCAATGGGAACTCCCTGTGCCTCGGCGAAGCTCAGAAGATTGTCATAAGTGCTGTCCCAAGGCACGGATACGCCAGACCGCGCGAATCGGACAGAGTATGGATTGGCAATCCGGTCGTCCACGTCCTTGGGGGCCCTGCGTACCGAGGCGGGCCCAAACGCCTCGAAGTGGATCCGGTCCGAGGCGATGCCCAGCGCCTCGAGACCACCGACCATGGAGTTCATCATGGTGCCCGGCCCACAGACGTAGAAGTCGGCCTCCCGCTGGCCCAAACGTTCCCGGACCGCCTCAGCCGTGACATGGCCGCGCACGTCGAAATCGACGCCAAGGCGCTCGTCAGCGGACGGCTGGCTGTGAAAGATCACGAGATTGAATCCGGAACGGTCCTTCGCCCAGGCCAGAATCTGCTCCCTCATCGGGAAGGAGTGGGCTGACCGCATCCCCACGAAGAACCAGATCTCCCGGGTACTTCCCGATTCGATGAGGGAGTCGGCCATGCTGAAAAGAGGCGTGATGCCGATCCCGGCGCTGATGAGTACTACCGGCCCCCCGTCCTTTTGAGGATCCAGATAGAAGCCTCCCGCTGGAGCCTTCACGTTCAGGACGGCGCCCACCTGAATCCGGTCGTGGAGGTGGGTGGACACCACTCCGGGCGTTTCACTCTTGTCCGGCGCGCCGTTGATGCGGCGGACGGAGATCCTGTACGGTTTCCGAGCCCCTCCCCAGGACAGCGAGTAGCAACGCACGACGTGCCTCTCCTGCCCGGCCGAGTCCAGAAAGCCCATTCGAAACGTCAGGAACTGCCCGGGAAGGAAGTCGGGCAGGGTCTTGCCGTCCACCGGCTCGAGGTAGAAGGAACAGACGTCCTGGGACGCGGTTTCCCACTCCTTCCCGCTCACTGTGAGCCGCCGGAATCCCTCCCATCCGAGCCCGGTCTCGGAGGCCGAGGGCTCGTAACCGGCCATCGCCGTCGCAACCCTCTTCCGGTGCTCGTCACCCGTCCGTTGAAGGACGCTACGACGCCGGGCGGCGCTCAACACCAAGCGAGCGACCCCACGAGCCATCGCGAGGAGACTTGCGGCTGCCAGGAGAAGCGCCAGTCGCTGCGGCGCAGTCAGGGCTGTCCAGATGTTCATGAAGTGGCGGCGGCCAGGCTACATCTTGACGAGGATTCCAAACCGCCCTCCAATGTGGGCGCCGTCCGTGTTCCGGTGGGATACGAACAGGTCGCTCTGGAGCACGTATCGATTGCTGAAGGCCTGCTGGACTCTGACCCCGGCCCCCAGAGAGCTGCTGCTGTTGCCGTTGAACAGCCCCCGTCGCGCTGCGGCCTCGAAGACGAATTGACGCCGTTCGGCCGGCTGTATGACCTGGTACCCTAACGCGGCTCCGACCTCGTTGGAGGCTACTGGAGCACCCAGAGCCGGCACATATGCACCCAGGGGGGATCCCCCGAAGAGCAGCCCGATGCGACCGAGAGGCCCCGGCGGCTGAGTGGAGGCGGGCGAGAACGTATCGTAAGCGAAGAAATGGTTGAAGTAGATCAGGTTGTCCGAAGCGCCGTCCTTTCGAGACAGCTCGTTGAACAGGATCACACCGTCGGAGGTCCCCGGGCTACCGGCGGCTCCTTCGTCGAGAGCTGTGGATGCCGCGATGCGGAAGGCGGTATTCCAGAACCCCATCTGCTGGACCGTGCTGAAGCCGGCCACGAGACCCGAGCCCGTCGCATCTCCGCCGTCCACGTAGGCGATGTCCAGATCCACGAGGGCTCCGTTCCAGTCGGCTTCCATGAAGAGGCCGGCGAGGTCGGCATCCTTGGTGCCACCATGGTTCACGTCGCCGAAGCCCCACACCGCGGAGATCCGGAGGTTGGACATTCCTCCCAGGGACAAGCCGTTGAAGGCGAGCCCCACGACATCCATGATGTCGTTGACCAGCAACCCTTCCTGGAAGTAGAGGTTCTGCCGGCCCACGCTGAACCCGATGTCGTACGGCCGCATGTCCTCGTAGTCGAGGAACTGGAAGAGCTCGGCGATATCGCCCTCCACGAAGTAGATCACCGGCTTCATGCTCAAGCCGTCGTTCACGAAGCGGTCCCCTTGGACTGTCTCACCATTGCGGACGAGATCGAAGCCGGTCATTCCGCCGGAGTCCAGGGGCCGGAACCCCACGAAGACCCGCTCGGTGCCAGAGAGCCGCAGGTTCATGAACAGATCGAGCCGGTCCCGCACCTGTGCCGTACCGATCTGGGTGGAGCCGCCCAGCGTCTGTCCCTGGCCGGCCGCCAGGAGGTTGCCGTACACCCACAGCGCCGGCTGCCAGTACGTGCCTTTCCAGGGGCTCACTCCGTACGGGAGCTCACCGACATCGTAGAATTTGTCGCCGAGTTCCAAGAGCATGGGAGGACGCTCGGGAAAGCCTGCGAGCTGTGGGGGCACCACGTCGTCCGGGAACCGGTATGGGTCCTGGGAGAGGCCCGGAGTCGGTGCACCGAAGAGCAGGGCAACGCTGAGGAGGAGCACACCCGTGTTGCTAACGAGCCTGGTCACGGCACTCACCTCAGGTCCTCGAACCGGAACGGCACGGCTTCCACGACACGCCACTCGATGGCATCAGGTCCGGCCGCCAGGTCCAGAGACCCTTCGTATTCCCAGATGACCGTGTGCCCTGACACCACACGATCGGCGAGCTGCCGAGCGGTCATGCCGAACTCGAATCCCATCTCCTTGATGGTCCCGATGAGGGACACGGGAATCATCGGCGCCACGAGCTTGACGTTGACCTCGTACGGCCCGTCATCGGTGAGCAGGTCGGAGTCCACGGAGTAGTCCGCGGAGCGGTGAGCACCCGGCCGGATGGAGTGGCGTTGGATCCGGACGCCCAGTGGACGCCCCATGAGCATGTATGACCGCGGCTGGGGTCGAAGGAAGGGTAGCGGGCTCGGAGAGAGGTTCACCGGCACTACCTCTTCACGCTCTCCTCCGAACATGTTCCGAACGATGAACTTCGGCTGGAGGTTGAAGAGGTCGCCGTCCAGTGGAAGCACGCCGTTGCGCACGTACACCGAGTTCCGGTCCCGGAAGTCGCCGTTGGGGTCGAGGTCGCCAGACTTGTAGACCGTATCGCCCTGGGCGTTGGCCACCGTCACACGCAGATAGACCGGCCTGATGCTGAAGCCCGTGGGAACGCTGTGGCCGTCGGTGACGTTGTCGACCTGGACCTCGAGCTTGATGCCCCGGCGCCTCGAGGCCCGCTCCATCCGGATCTCACCGATGGAGTATCCGTTACGCAGGAGGGTCAGGCGTTGACCCATGTATTCGTTGATGAGAGAGAGATTGTCGTCGATGACCTCGCGCGCATCGAGCCGGTCATCGTAGTTGTCCCAGGCCTCGGGGAACTCGAAGTCTTCGCCCGGGCCGTCCTCGAATTCGTCGGTGCCCCAGCCCGCCTTCCAGTCGAACTGCGCCCACTCGTCCACCTCGGCCATCTCTAGGGCTCGAGGGTTGAGCGGGAAAATCCCCGGATGTATCAGGGAGTGGTCGGGCCCGACCATCATATGGTTGGAAAGACGCCTGGACCCGGTCGGTCTTCCGTTGACGAGGGCGGCCGGCCCCCAGCCGTAGTTGGTCGTGTCCGAACCCGTGTAGGCGCCGGGTTCCGTTCCCATGTGGCAGTCCTGGCACGTGACTCCGGCCTTCGCCGAAGGAGAGTGGCGATACTCGGCCAGGGTCTCCTGGTTACGCAGCCCCGGGTGATTCAGGAACTCGTGGCAGGTTCCGCAGAACGCGGGCGTGTTCATCTCGAAGAACTGCTCGGAGGTCTGGTGCACCGCCATGCCCCGCTCCCCCCTGCCACCCGAAAGTTGGAACTCTGCCAACTCCTTGACCCGGGCCAATTCGCTCCCGTCGGACGGCCCGTAGACGGTCTCGTACACGTCGCCCGGCAGAACCGCCTGGCGACCACTGATCCTGCCGTAGTTGCGGTTGACCCGGTGACAGCCGATGCAGGTGATTCCCTCTCGGGAGACCTGCTGCCGCTGAGCATTGCCCATGAAGATGGACTCGCCGATGGCCATGCCTGCCGGCGAGTGGCAGCGCAGGCAGAAGTCTCCGTTCGTCCCTTGCGTGTGCCGTCCCACGAAACCCGCCATGGCCTGGAAGATCGGGCTGACCATGGTGTAGGCATGGGGCGACACCGACCACTGACGGGCCTGATCCGGATGGCAGCTGGCGCATTGCATCGCGGACGGGTAGAGCATGGCGCGCTCGTGCATCGCGACGACGGTGTCCGCCTCCTGGGCGGGCGGGGCCTCCTGCGGAACCCGGACGTCGGCCCTCGACGCCAGAGGCACTCCGATGACGAAGACCACTCCGAGCAGGGTGAGGAGGGACGATGGGATGAGCTTCATGGGCTCCTCTGCACGACGCAGGCCGCCATGCGTAAAATACGTCTGACGGCGAGAGGCACTGTCGAGGACATTTGAATGTCTTTCTTCGTTAGGGGCAACCCCGAACGGCGCATCCCCTATCTGTTATCTGTACCAGGGTGGTTTGCCGTGTCCGCTTTTAGCCCGAGTGGTGATTTGCAGGGAGAGCGGCATCAGGCGGTCAGGCGCTCCGGTATGCAGTCACTGCATGGATAATGTGATGGTCTCCATCTGTCTCCCGTCACGGTGGTCACACGGCTCCTGATCCCATACTCTGAGACCGTCCGCCGGGGCTCTCGCCCCACCATCGAACGTTATCCTCGGAGTCCCGATGTCCGCCCGTCATGCCGTCGGCCTTCTCGCTTTAGTCGCCACCTTTTCGGCAACCCCCGCCGCCGCCCAATCCCGCTTCCTCCGCCAACCCGACGTGGGCAATGGACAGATCGCCTTCGTCCACGCCAACGACGTATGGACGGTCGGCCGCTCGGGAGGCCGAGCAGTCCGCCTCACAACCGCCCAAGGCGCCGAGACCCACCCGCACTTCTCGGCAGACGGTCAGTGGATTGCTTTCTCTGGCGAATACGGCGGGAATACGGATGTGTTTGTTGTCCCAGCAACAGGCGGTCAACCCAAACGCCTCACCTGGCACCCGGGAAATGACGTAGTCCAAGGCTGGACGCCATCAGGCGAAGTCCTCTTCCAATCCGGCAGACAGGCCCACCCCACCCAGCTCTGGCACATGTACTCCGTGCCGACATCAGGCGGCCTCCCAGCCAAACTCTCCGCCCAAGCCTACGAAGGTGAACTCAACGCCGACGGCTCCTGGTTCGCCTATCAGGAACTCGGCCTCTGGGACCCCGAGTGGCGCAACCACCGCGGCGGGCAAGCGCAGCCGGTCAGCCTGGTATCGACTGAAACCAACGAACGCCTCACCCCACCCTGGGAAGGCGAACGCCACCTGGCCCCGGTGTGGTTGGACAGCAAAGTCTTCTACATGTCCGAGCGCGACTACGCGGCCAACGTCTGGTCGTTCGATCCTGCGACGGGCACCGAGACCCAGCACACGTACCACGCCGACTTCGATGTGAAGTCGCTCGGAGCGGGGGACGGCGTCGTGGTCTACGAGCAGGCTGGCTACCTCCACGCGCTAGACCCAGCCACTAATACGACCCGGCAGCTCGACATCAACGCGTCGGGCGATCAGAACTGGGCCCGTACCCGCTGGGAGGATGCCCCTGCGACCCAACTCCGTGACGCCCGCCTCTCGCCCACCGGCCAGCGCGCACTCTTCGAGTACCGGGGCGAGCTGTTCAGTGTCCCGGCGGGTGAAGGTTCATGGCGCAATCTGACTCGAACTCCGGGCGTAGCCGACCGGCACGCCGCATGGTCGCCGGACGGATCGCAGATCGCGTGGTTCAACGATGCTGAGGACGAATACGCACTGGTCATCGCAGATCAGGACGGCACGAATCAGCGCCGCATCTCCATCGACAACCCGACCTTCTACTTCCAGCCGCAGTGGTCGCCGGACGGCACGCACATCGCGTTCACGGACACGGACTATCGCTTGCTCGTCCTGGACGTCGAATCGGGCGACGTCGCACACGCGGACACGGAGCGATACGCGCACCCCGAGCGCACGCTAGAGGCAGTGTGGTCGCCGGACTCTCGCTGGGTCGCCTATGCGCGCCGGCTCGACTCGCACCTGCGCGCCATCTTCATCTATGACACCGAGTCAGGTGAGTCCCATCAGCTCACGGACGGTATGGCGGATGCGATCACGCCCGTGTGGGATGCCTCGGGTGAGTACCTCTATTTCCTCGCGTCGACGGACGTCGGGCTCGGTACGGGATGGCTCGACATGTCGTCGTTCGACCATCCCGTCACTCGCGCGCTTTACTTGGCCATCCTAAAAGAGGATGGCGTATCGCCGTTTATGCCCAAGTCGGACGAGGAGCCTGAGTCGGACATGGCTTCAGGCACCGCGGCTTCAGGCACCGCGGCTTCAGGCACTGCGGAGTCGGGCTCCTCGGACGCACCTGTCGTCACGATCGACTTTGAGGGGATCAACACCCGCATCGTAGATGCACCGGGCCTGCCGCTCCGTAACTACACGGGGCTGCGCGACGCACCGGAGGGCCACGTCTTCGTATCGGAGGTCATCCCGAACGAGGGCGCGGTGCTCTACAAGTACAGCCTCGACGATGCCGATGACGAGACCTTCATCGAGGGTTTCCAGGCCGTACAGATATCCCACGATCGGAAGCAGATGCTCTACCGCCAGGGACCGAACTGGAGCGTGGTGAGCACGGGCAGCAAACCGTCCGGATCAGACGGCCGGCTCACCCTGGGCCTGCGCGTGCAAGTCGAACCGATGGCCGAGTGGGGCCAGATGCTCCGCGACGGTTGGCGTTTCATGCGCGACTTCCTCTACGTGGACAACCAGCACGGCGCCCCGTGGGATGACGTGTGGGACTGGTACAGCGCGTGGCTGCCGGACCTGCGTCATCGGTCAGATTTTAATCACCTGTTGGACATGGTCAGCGGAGAGATCGCGGTCGGGCACAGCTACGTCCGAGGCGGCGACTACCCCGAGCTCGACAACCCGAGGACAGGCCTGCTCGGCATCGATCTGGAGGAAGCGGATGGGGCGTACCGCATCAGCCGTATCTATTCGGGTGAGGGTTGGACCCCGGGGCTGACCGGCCCGCTCAGTGTACCAGGCATGGGGGTGCATGAAGGGGACTATCTGCTCCGCATCGACGGGCAAGAGATCGGTGCCGGACAGAACCCGTATGCCGCTCTAGAAGGCACCGCGGGACGGGTGATCACGATCACCGTAGCCGATGACGCTCAAGGCGTCGGCGCGCGGGATGTTGTGGTCCGCCCCGCATCGACTGAAGGACAGCTCCGGAACTGGGCCTGGGTAGCGGGTAACCAGCGCAGGGTAGACGAATTGAGCGGTGGCAAGCTCGCCTACGTCTGGCTCCCGAACACGGGGCAGGGCGGCTACACCTATTTCAACCGCATGTACTTCGCGCAGCAGGACCGGAAGGGCGCCGTCATCGACGAGCGCAACAACGGAGGCGGATCAGCCGCCGACTACATCGTGGATATCATGGCCCGGGAGCTTACCGGCTACTTCAATTCCAAGGCCGACGATCACAGGCCGTTCACGCAGCCTATTGCCGGGCTGTGGGGGCCGAAGGTCATGATCATCAATGGGCGCGCCGGGTCGGGTGGGGACTTGATGCCCTACCTGTTCCGGGCCAAGGGTGTCGGGCCGTTGGTGGGCACGAACACCTGGGGCGGATTAGTGGGCACGTGGGACACGCCGCCGTTGATCGATGGCGGGTCTTTTGTGGCGCCAAGGGGTGGGTTCTATGACGTGAACGGCGAGTGGGCCGTGGAAGCCACGGGCGTGGCTCCGGATATCGAGGTGCGGAATAACCCTGCTGAGGTGCTTGCTGGTGCCGATCCGCAGTTGGAGGCGGCTGTCGCTGAGGCGTTGCGGTTGTTGGAGACGGAGGGCATTGAGTTGATGGCTGAGCCGGAGGCGCCGGTGCGGTATCGGCGGCCGGGGGGCGGGCGGTGATCAGCGGCTACCGTCCAGATATGTAGGCGTGTCCTTCGCGGTCTGCGGTGTCCTGGTCTTCGCCATCAATTGGATTGCGTTCGTTCCCGCCTACCTCAGGCGGACCGAATTAACGAGTCCCCCAGCCGGTAAGGCGAGCCCATCCCGCCCCTCGTTTGAGGACTCTTTGCACTATATGCGAACGTTTGTCTAATAAAGTGATGCATAAAAAGGCAAATAGTTAGACATAAGCTTGACATAGTGTCCGGGCGCCGCTCAATTCTTGGAAGATGTCGGCTTCGGTCGACTTCCTGGGCTTGGCCCTTTGCACAGGGTCGCCGCTTCAAATACTAGATCCTACTCGACCCGACCTCGGCTCATTGAGCGGGGGTCGACCCTCAGTCAACATGGATGAATCGTGAACGCTCCTGCTAGACGAACCCTGCTGTTAACCGGCGCGACGGGATTCGTGGGTCGATACGTATACGAGCCACTTGTCGAAGCGGGTTGGACTGTGCGCTGCGCCACGCGCAACGTCGCGGCTGCACAGGAGCGTTGGCCGGACCGTGAGTGGGTGAGGCTCGACGTAGCGGACGCGGACTCTGTTGAGCGGGCCGTCGAAAGGTGCGACGCTGCCCTGTATCTGATACACGGCATGGCGTCGCACGCGGAAGACTTTCGCCAAGCTGAAATCCACCAGGCGGAGACGTTTTCCGCCTCGGCGGCGCGAGCCGGCTTGAAGCGAATTGTCTATCTGGGTGGCGTGGCCGCACAGGCCGACCCGTCGGAGCACCTGCGCAGCCGTGAAGAGGTCGGCGAGGCCCTACGCGCGGGGGACGTACCAACCATCGAGCTTCGGGCCAGCATGATCGTCGGAGAGGGAAGTCTGAGCTGGCTGATCGTGAGAGACCTGACCGCCCGGCTGCCGGTGATGATCTTGCCGAGTTGGCTTCGGTCGCGCACAGAACCCGTCTCCATTCACGACATCACCATCGCCCTGGTGCGGTCCCTGGATCTTGAAATGTCAGGGAGCGATTGGTTCGATGTGCCGGGGTCCGAGGTGCTTTCAGGACGAGAAATCTTGGGGCGCACTGCGACCGCTCTGGGCGTAGCGAAGCCCCTCATGATTCAGGTCCCCTTCCTCTCCCCCAAGCTGTCCTCTCACTGGGTGCGGTTCGTCACGAGGGCCGAATGGTCCGTGGCACGTGAGGTCGTCGTCGGTCTCAAGACGGACCTCATTGCACGGGACGACCGGTTTTGGTCGCTCATTCAGCACGCAGAGCTTCAGAGCTTCGATCAGGCGGCGCGCAGGGCCCTCGAGGACGAGCATGCCCGCCCACCTTTTCGGGGGGTTTGGGCCTGGATCGAGCGAGCCTTGGTGGGGATTGCGAAGGCGGGTCGAGAACGAAGGAGTGCCGCGGGAGATCAGAAGCGAGGCACGACCCTCGCCGACTGGCGGGCAGTCGCCTATGGGCTCGTTTGGCTCGTGGGTGCCTGGGCTTCCGGGCACTTCGGAATCTGGCCGGCCGTGGGCACCACCGCCGTCTTCCTGGGCCTGGCCGTGATCGGGTTCGAAGGAACGAGTGTTCTGGGCCGGGGGCCACACATACGACCGTTGATACTCGGGGTGGTGGTCGGCCTCGCTATGGCGGCGACTACCCTTGTGTTGTTCGAGCCTGTCACGGCCGCTTTCCCCGGGCTCAGGGCCGATGTCGCAGCGCTGTATTCCGCGTTTCAGCGTCCAGGCGTGCTCATGGCCATCCTCATGGTTCCGTTGGTCGTAGCGTTCGAGGAGATCGTTTGGCGGGGCGCGATCCAGAATGCCCTCGCCCGCCGGATGTTCTCGCCGCTGGCTGTGGTGGCTGGCGCCGCGCTCTACACGCTGGCGCATGTCCCCATCGGTTCCTCTGCGCTCCTGCTCGCTTCATTGGGCGCCGGCCTGAGCTGGAGCGCGCTACGAGCCTACACCGACAGCCTCCCCGCTGTGGTTGTCGCACATCTGGTGTGGGACCTCATGGTGCTCGGGTTCTACCAACTCACGCTTTAACCGCTGCGCATGAGTGCCAACACCCAGCACTCTTCGAGCTCTCGAAGGCCTTCGGCGTTGAGACGGTAGCTCCGGCGTTGGGCGTCTCTGCGTACGGAGGCCAGCCCGGCTTCCCGGAGCACACGTAGCTGCTTGGAGACGGCCGGTTGGCTCATGTCGAGTCGCTCAACCAGGGCGCCAACCTCAGCGGTCCGTGATGAGGAGCAGCCCCTGAGCGCTCAACATACGATTCAGCGCCGCCACGTCGGATGCCACGAGCGACTCCAATGCCATCAGGTGGTCTCGAAGCTGATCGTGAAGGATCGTCTTCACCTCCGCTTCCGAATCCGTCGGCCGGAAGTCGGCGACCGAGAGTCCCCCGGTCAAATAACCCAGCTTTTGCAGGAGCTTCGCCTCAAAGCGCGTACCGTCCTGTCCCTGCGGCGTCAGGCGTAGGTCGACCATGTTCATCTGAAGGCTGACGAGCTTCTCCTCAAGGTCGTCGATTGCGGCCGCGATCACCTGATCCTCCACGAAGCGCGCCATGGTATGGAGCTGCACGCGCATGGCCTCGACCCGGTGCACGGCCTTACCCGCGGTGACGACGTCTTCGCGCACCTCCCGCAGGAACGTGACCTGGGCCCGTATGTCGGCGGGCGACCCCGCCGAGTGCGGGTCCTTGATGATGGTGAGTGGTTGTTCGTGCGTCTGTCCGTCGACGTTCAGACGTACGGTGTACTGTCCCGGTGGCATGAGGATCGATATCTGCCTGCCGCCGGGGGCCGAACGGCCTTCTTCGGTGACCACGATCTGTGGCGCATAGAGCGGGCTCGTGAACAGCTGGACGGGACCGTTGGGTTCGTCGGCGAGATCCCAGTGGATACGGTTCACTCCACGCTCATTCGTCCCATCCAAGGTCCGCACGGTGGTTCCCGCACCATCGAGGAGCTCGATCGTCGGCGTCTCAGCGGCCGCTTGGGCCAGCCAATAGTTGATCGACGCTCCGTACTCGGGATCCTGTCCCTCGGTTGGGTCGCTATAGGGGACCGACGGGGGTGTGATCGGTCGGAAGCGATAGGCGTCCCGCGGCTCGAACAGGTGTGACGCAGATGACATCACCTGGGGTGTCACCTGCTGAAGGGGCGCCAGATCGTCGAGGATCCAGAAGCCACGGCCGTACGTGCCGATGACCAGATCGTTGAAGTGTTCCTGGATCACGATGCCGGAGACGGGTGCGTGCGGGAGGTTGTTCTGCAGCGGCTGCCAGTCGTCTCCGTCATTGAACGAGACGTAGACTGCGTTCTCGGTGCCTACGTAGAGCAGGCCCTGCCTCTTCGGGTCCTCGGCGATCACCTTGGTGTAGCTGAGCATGCTGCTGGGGATCCCGTCCGTGATCTTCTCGAACGAGGCACCCCAGTCGCGCGTGCGGTAGATGTGTGGGTCGCGGATGTTCGCCTGGTGCCCGTCCACGGCCACATAAGCGGTGGCTGCGTCATACCGCGAAGCTGCTATGCTGCGCACCGCTCCCCACTCGGGGGTCCCGGGCATATTGCCGGTAACGTCGGTCCACGAGTCACCACCGTCGCGTGTCACGTGGAGGAGGCCGTCGTTGGTGCCGGCCCAAATCAGACCCTGTTCGATGGGCGACTCGGCGATCCCGAACACGACACCCGCGTATTCGACGCCGATGTTGTCGCCGGTGAGGCCGCCGGAGAGTCCCATGCGACTCTGGTCGTTGAGGGTCAAGTCGGGACTGATGACCTGCCAGCTCTGACCTCCATCGCGCGTCCGGTGCACGTGTTGGCTCCCGACGTAAACCGTGTTGTGATCGTGCGGCGAGATGGTGATCGGAGCGTCCCACACGAAGCGGTAACGCACGCCGGATGCGGCGCCGCGGCTCTGCTCAGGCCACACTTCAACCGCACGGTACTGGCGGCGGTCCTCCTCGTAGCGGACCACGATGCCGCCGACCATGCCCGATCCGGACGCGGACGACCAGACGATGTTCGGGTCGACAGGGTCCGGCGTGGCCCATCCGCTCTCTCCGCCGCCCACGTGATGCCACATGCCGCGCGGAATCCCCGTGATGCGCCGCTGGCCCATGATCCGGCTGTTGCTCGGCCCTCGGTATGTCGGCTCGTCCTGCTTGTTGCCGAGCACGTTGTACGGAATCTCGTTGTCCGCCGTCACGTGGTACATCTGCGCGTTGTTGAGCCGCTGCCGGAACCACGTCTTCCCACGGTTGATGGAGATGGACAGGCCCTGATCGTGCGCGACGATCATTCTCTCGGGGTTGGTGGGGTCGATCCACATGTCGTGGTGGTCACCGCCGGGCGCCAGCGGGCGAGGCACGACGTCCAGTGTGCGCCCGCCGTCGGTCGACCGCGCGAAGGATGCGGTCAGAAAGTAGGCCTCGTCTTCGTCGTCGGGAGCGATGACGACCCGAGAGTAGTAGTGAGGCCGGCCCATGGCGAAGTGATCCCGCGAGATCAACGACCACGACCGGCCGCCGTCCTGGGAGACCCACACCTGACCGTCTTCCGTCTCCTGGCCGTTCCAGGGGAACCCGTCACCGGTCTCGAACATGGCGTAGACGTGCTGGGTGTTCGATGGCGCGATCGCCACCGCCACCTTGCCCACCGGGAGCTGAGGCAAGCCGATGTCGTCGGCTCCTCCGTTCAGCTTTTCCCAACTGTCCCCGCCGTCACGGGAAACGTGTAGCCCGCCGCCCGGCCCACCGCTGGTTCGGCCCCAGGTATGGATCTCGAGTTGCCACGTGCCAGCGAAGAGCACCCGTGGGTTCGACGGGTCCATCGCGATGTCGGAGCAGCCGGTGTCCTGGTCGATGAACAACACGTGCTCCCAACTTTCCCCACCGTCCGTCGTGCGGTAGACGCCGCGCTCCGGCTGAGGGCCGTACGAGTGGCCGAGCGCGCATACGTAGACGATATCCGGATTCGTCGGATGCACGGCCAAGCGGGGGATACGGCCGGTCTGCTCCAGCCCCATCAGCGTCCATGTCTGACCCGCGTCGGTGGATTTGTAGATGCCTTGCCCGACGGAGATGTGACTCCGAATCTTCCCCTCACCGGTGCCCGCCCAAACGATGTTGGGGTCGACAGGAGAGACCGCGAGCGCCCCGATCGATTGGACCGGCTGGTCGTCGAAGATCTCATCCCAATGCACACCGCCATCAGTCGTCTTGTAGATGCCGCCCGAAGCCGCTCCGACGTAGTACGTCGCTATGTCTCCCGCGATTCCGGCCGCGGCGGAGAAGCGGTTACCCTCAGGTCCGATGTGCCGCCACTCGAGGCTCGCGTAACTTGCGGGGTCAGGCGCGCCCTGAGCTGCGAGGTCTGCGCGTGGCAACCCCACAAAAGCGACGGCCGCGAGCAGGGGCAGGGGCCCGAATGGAGAACATCTGCGTGCACGCATGACAAACCTCTCGAAGTCGGCAGGTGCCAAGCAGGCCTCGGTCAGCGAGGTGATGGCTTGGCATCGGGCCGGGTGGGTGCGGGGACCGGGCCCCGGGTGAACTCTTGGATTACCAATAGAGGCGCTCCGCTAACGGTGTCAAATGCGGGCTCGGCGGACCTCACGCCTGGCCTGATCCGGACGTCGTGAGGTAACGATGCAGGTCGCGGCAGTAGGATGGGCCATTGGCGCCACTGCGTGGCTTGATCTACCGCCCCCCCCCGGCCGCGGGATACCTCACACAGGTGTGGGTATCGATCGCTCTCGGGATCGCAGGCGCGTACGCCTCCCTGTGGGCCGCAGTCAAGATTGTCCGCGTCAGACTGCTTATGTAGGGCAAGCCGCCGAACTTGCCGACTCTGCTGAAGTGGACCCGGCAGGCTTAGGGCTCCGGGACGGCGATCCTCGGATGGCGTGTCCACTGTAGACCGGCTTCGCCTCCGGAGCGTACTATGAGCGGGTTGGCCATGAGGCCGGCCTTTCCCGCGCGATCTGGAGCCTTGGATGCTCGACTCCGTATGTGGCCGACTCACCGTGCTTGGCCTGGCCACTCTGCTCGCAGCATGCGCAGGCCCTGAACCTGCCGATCTCGTCTTCGTGGGAGGTTCGGTCGTGACTGTGGCCTCTCAGAGGGTCGCGGAGGGACTGGCCATCAGGGGCGAACGCATCGTGGCCGTGGGAGACGAGTCCGAAGTCAGGAGGCTCATCGGGCCCGATACTCGGGTCGTTGAACTGAGCGGACGCTCGGTGATCCCCGGGCTTGCCGATAACCATTTTCACTCGATCGGCGGCGGGCCCGGTGTCGACCTCTCTCGGGCCCGGTCCGTGGAAGACGTGCTCGACGCGATTCGTGAGCGGGCTGAGGGAACCGACCCAGGCGGAGTTGTCGTCACCAACAGTGACTGGCACGAGGGGCAGCTGGCCGAGCAGCGGCTACCCTACAGGGACGACCTTGATCGAGCCGCGCCCAACAAGGCCGTCGTGGTCGTCCGCGGAGGTCACGAGTTCATTCTGAACAGCGCTGCTCTGGATCGATGGGGGATCGACGAGTCGACCGATGACGTGGCTGGCGGCCGCATCGGGCGATATGACGATGGGCGGCTCAATGGCGAACTGGTGGACCGAGCGAAGGACTTCGTTTCCTTGCCGTCGCCCTCTCCAGCCGGTCCGGATGCGGTCCTCGACGAACAAGAAGCGGCTCATCGCATCTTGAACAGCCGCGGTCTCACGAGCATCCGCCATCCGGGGACGTCGCCTGCCCAATACGCGTCACTGCAACGCCTACGCGATGAAGGTCGGCTCAATCTCCGAGTCGAAGTGCTCATGCGCGCACCTCGGTCGGGGTTACCCGAGCAACTGGCGGAGGCCATGGAGGACTGGCCAGATCCCGATGAGGGAGACGCATGGCTGAAGATGGGTGGCGTCAAACTCGGTGTAGACGGTGGCTTCGAAGGGGGGCTGATGAGGGATCCCTACGAAGAACCGTGGGGTGAGGGTGGGACGTTCTATGGCCTGCAGACCGTCCCGCGAGAGCCTTTCGTCGAATCTGTGCGTGCACTTCACGCCGCCGGATGGCGGGTCGCTACGCACGCGGTGGGTGATGCCGCAATCGACCTGGTGCTGGACGCGTACGAGTCAGCTAACCGCGACGCCCCAATTACCGGGGAGCGATGGGTCGTTGAGCACGCGTTCATTCCAAGGGATGATCACTTCCCCAGAATGAGGGAACTCCAACTCGTGGTGTCGGCCCAGGACCATCTCTATCTGGCCGCTCCGAGTTTGGTCGAGTATTGGGGCCGGGACCGGGCTGGCCTGACCACGCCACTGAGGGCGTTTCTCGATGCTGAAGTGCCCGTCTCTCTCGGGACGGATTCTCCAGTTGTCCCTTACGACCCCTGGTGGGTCCTCCATCACTTCACCACCCGAGGCACCATCAGCGCGGGGGTCGTGGGAGCGGACCAGAAGGTGACTCGCCTCGAAGCCCTCCGGGCGGCTACAGCCGCGTACGCCTATCTAACCTTCAGCGAGGACGAGCTTGGAACCTTGGAGGTGGGCAAATTCGCGGACGTCGTCGTGACCGCCGAGAACTACCTGACCTGCCCCGACCCGTGTTTGGAAACGATGCTCGTAGACCTCACGGTTGTGGGTGGCCGCGTCGTCTGGGAGCGATAGCGCCCCGCCGGTCAGCGCAGCCCGGGTACGGCGTCGGCCCGATCGTAGGTCCCCTACCTGCTCGAATACCCCACCGTGACCCTGCCCGCAGCGTTCACCGTCGCGGCGAAGTTGGGCACGGCACCCCCTGATGAGCCGTCTCCGGCTCGAGAGCCAGTGAAGAGCCGCGCGCTGAGCGCACCGATGGCCGCACCCAATAGAACGTCTTCGAAGAAGTGTTTGTCCGCGTGCATCCGACTGTACCCGACGAACGCCGCCGCCGCGTAGGCGGGCACGGCGTAGCGAAGTCCATACCGGAAGTGGAAGAACGTCGCGCTCTGGAACGCGATGGAGGTGTGGCCGGAGGGCAGTGAGTTTTGGTCTGATCCGTCGGGGCGGTCCTTATCGACCAGATACTTGAGGCCCTTCGTGACGCCCGCATTCGCGACGAAGCCCAAGACGAACTGTTGCGCGCCGTCGTGCTCTTTGAGCACCAGGGTGCTGGCCAGCGCCACCACGGGCGCCGCGACCATGAGCACGTCCCCGACGTCCTCAGTCCGATTGTGCTGAGCAACTCCTGGCTGCGGCGAGACGAACAGAGCCGTCGCGGCGATGAGGCAAGCTGATGCGAACTGGAAGCGTGGTTTCCCGAAAAGCACGTTGGCGAACCCCGATCTCGGCAGATGGTGATGGTGACGCCGAATTGAAGACGAGGGGGCGTGCTAAGAAAGGGGTGATTCCCAAGCGCTTGTAGGACCGGGCACCCCTTTGCACGATTGGTACGTACGCTACATAGCCTGGGGCTGTGACGCGCATGCAGCGGTCGGCAGTGTGGGTGATCCGACGCTCGCTCGCATGGAGGCGCGTGACTATGTGGTGTCTGAATGGGGGGAGGCCGGAGACGCGAAGGCTGCAGACAGGCCGCGCCGGCGCTACTGCCGCGTCACGGCGGTGGGTGCTCTGGCTCTGAGTGAAGCGCTCGATCGTCTCGCGGTCTTGTCCGGCGCGGCGCCGCGAACGGCTGCACAGGGCTGATGCCTCGGCTTCTGCTGCGCCTGTGGGCGCGCACGGTGCCACTGATCTACCGGGGCCGGTGTGTGCAGGAGTGGGAGGCGGAGCTTGTGGGGCGCTCGTTCACATGCCGCAGAGCTGGCACGCATACATGAGAAGGACAACACAGGGACGATGACGGTGACGATGATGGGACGGGATTTGAGATTTGCGCTGCGGTCGTTCAAGCGGGCGCCGGGCTTCACCTTTGTTGCTGTGCTGACGCTGGCACTGGGAATCGGCGCCACGACGACCATGTTCAGTGTGCGGGACGCGGTCGTGCTTCGGCCTCTCCCGTACAACAACCCGGACGAGTTGGTCATGATCGGGTCGTAATCGCAGCGCTTCCCGGGCCTCGCCCCTGTGGCCCCGGGGAGACCCGCGCGGCCGAGGAGGGAGCGCTGTACGGTGAGCTTGGGGCGCCCGGACAGGGGCGTCACGCCAAGGTTTTATCTGACGGAGATTTCGAAGGCTGTGGGTGGTCGGCTCTGGACGCAGCTTGTATCGATGCCGCTGACTGAACCGGTGCGAACGAGGTGTACCAGCATCGCCGTGATGCATGGACCGCCTTGACCGTGGCCTCCGTTAGGAACGACCACATGGACGTTGTTCGGCCACTGCTCTGCCATCCTGTTTCCGCCGCCGACAGGCGTCACCGGGTCACGGCCGCCGGACAGGATTAACACTGGTTTGTTTGATGTCACCGGTTCGAAGAAGGACGCCGGCATCTTTGCAGAGGGCCAACGCTCACACGCACGTTTGTAGCCGGCGATGAGGTAGTCACCCATGAACGTGCCGGCTGACGCCTCCTCAATCTCGGGCCACGAAAGCGGGTCGATATCTTCCGCGCACAGGACTGAGAAGTGGTATCCCGCGGGCACACCGGCGGTAGTGCCCACCCATGACTGCCGCTGTACATAGTAGTCCGCCAGCGCCTGCCAATTGCCGTCTTTCGCTTCGTAGATCCGGGCAGGCACGGTCTCCGACTGGCCGTACAACAGTCCGCGGAGAGCATACGACAGGGGTCCGATGCGGAACGGGGCTCTCGTGCTTCCAGCACGAACCAAGCGGGGCCGGGTGGACGCAGTCTGGAGGACCTCTTCTGTGACCGCTTGTAGGTCGGGGTATGCCTCGGAGCACTCGGGCTGTTCCGCGCATTCCGCGTACATGTTCTCGAGGGACTCCTGCAGGTAACGCGCGTGATGGACATAAACGCGGTCTTGGAGTGGTGCCACTCCGTTCATAATCACCGTGCGCACCATGTCCGGGTGCCGCCGGGTGAAGACTTGTGCCTCCACCGTGCCGTATGATCCACCGTTGATGTTCAGCTGTGCGTAGCCGAGCCATTCGGACAGCTCCGCCAAGTCGTCCATCGCGTTCGGCGTCGTGTACTGCGAGAGGTCGTGACGCCGGGACAACATGTCGCGGCACCCGTCCACATGGTCCAGCGGCATGACCGTCTCGAACCTCGACCGCATCCCGGTAGGGTAGGCGTTGTTGCACCCCAGCGGAGTCGAGTTGCCGGTTCCGCGGTGATCCACGAGAAGGACGTCACGGTCCGCTCGGATGTCGGCCCGACGGCGAGCCATAGAGCTGGATGCCGGCGTCATGGGAGACCCCGGACCGCCATTGAACTGGGTGTAGGCGTCGGCGCGTCCGCCGCCGTCTAATGCCTTAAGGACGACAAATGCCACGTCGATCGTGCGGCCAGCTGGGGCGGCCCGGTTTTCCAATACGCGGAAGCGTCCGCACACGGCCTCGCCTTCAACGGTGTCCAGGCACGGCTGGGTTATGCCCTCGCCAATGGCGTGATCGGTGGCCAGCGTTGGGAATTCTGGAGCCAGTTGGGCGGCTATGGGTGATACGGCCAGGACTCCGAGCAGGGCGACGGCGTATACCCCGAAACGATGGCCTCTCACCAAGGGTCAGCCGCCCTCTTCTTTCCTATACCCCATGAAGCTCCCCCCACCGTAGTCGCCGAAGTCGATGGTGCCGTTACGAAGCTGGCCATCGAGATAGGTGGCCTTGTACGTGACCGCGAACGCGCCGGCATCCATGAAGATGGATGCGACGAAGAAGACCTGGTCTCCTTCGATCGTGCCCTCGAGGTCGCCGCTCGCCATGGAGCTCGAGATCTCGCCCGTGAGCTTGTTGCCTTCTTGAACGAAGGTCACCTGTCGCTCACCGAGGCCGTTCGGAGACTCGACGTTGAAGACCCACTCACCGGTGAGGTCGAATTCCGGAGCCGGCTGAGCCGATGCGTGCTGGGCTGCAGAAAGCGTGAACGCGATGAGCAGGGCGGATATCGTGCCGATGCGTCGGGCGAGTAGCCTCGTGGCGAACTTCATACGTGCTCCGTTGATCCGAAATCGTTTACATGTCTATGCTGAAAAATGCGGACGATGCGACTGTGGTACAACGTCACGTGATAATCGGGGGCAGCCCGCGCGCGAGCACGAGACGGTTGTACTCTTGTACGGCGGTTTCCAGCAATGCTTCCAGCGCCTCCTCCGCGTCACGGAGCTGCTGACGCAGGATCACCTGCACTTCACCGTGCTGGTCGGTGGGGCGGAAGTCCGCTGAACCGACGGCTCCCCTCAGGTAGTTGAGCTGTCCCCACAGCATTGCAGGCCAGCGCACGCCGTCACCGCCGCCCGTGGTTTTGAGCTGCACCAGTGACGACTCCACTTCGATCAGCTGCTCCTCAAGCGTGCTCGAGGCCGCGTCGAACTCTTCGTCGGTGTCGTCGCTGGTCTCATCCACAACGGTCCGGATGTCCGCGATCTGTTTGCGGATCAACTCGATGCGATTCACCGCTGCAGCCGCTCCCTCCTGGTCCGCCCTGATCTCGTCCATGAGCGTGTACTGCGTCCGGATGTCCGAGAGTGACCCTTCGGATGTGGGGTCTTTCAAGACGGTGAGGGGCTGACTGGCCGCATCCTCTCCATCTATCACGAGTGTCACGGTGTACGTGCCCGGTGGTTGGAGCATGCCGCCTACTCGCCCGCCGGACCTGAAGCCCTCGTCGGGCATGCTGAACCAGTTCGCGAACAGTGGCTTGGTCCAGAGCTTCACCTGCGTGCCCGGCTCGTCCTGGAAGTCCCACCAGGCGCGGTTCACACCGGGTTCTGTCCCGCCATCAAGGGTCCTGACGACGTCACCTGCTGCATCCTCGATCCTCAGCTTCACCGACTCCGTGGCATCGTCACCAATCCAGTAGTTCAATGACGCTGCGTTCGGTGGGTTTTCGCCGTTCGCCCAGTCTTCAAGCGTGATCATGGGTTCGGTAACGGGCCGAAACCGATATGCGTCTCTTGTTTCGAACAGATGAGCGCCCGACGCAGCGACCTCCGCGTCGAGCTGCTGAACCGGCCCGAGGTCGTCCAGGATCCAGTAGCCCCGGCCGTACGTCCCGAGCACCAAATCGTTGAAGTGCTCCTGGACGAAGATCCCGTAGAACGGGGCAGGGGGCATGTTGTTCATAAACGTGCGCCAGCTCGCTCCGTCGTCGTAGCTCAGGTAGAGCGTGGTCTCAGTGCCCAAGTAAAGCAGGCCGGGCCTGACCGGGTCTTCGAGCAGGTACCGCGTGTAGTCGACAGGCATGTTCGAGATGCCTGATGTGATCTGCGTCCAACTCTCACCGTAGTCGTCCGTCTTGTAGGCGCGGGCAGCGAAGTCACCCACCTGATGATGCTCGATGGTGATGTACGCTTTGGCAGCGTCCCAACGTGAGGCATCGATGGAGCGTACGACGCCGTCTGCCGGCAGGTTCGGGATGTTGTCCGTGACGTTGGTCCAGGTGGCTCCGTCGTCGCGGGTGACCTGCACGATCCCGTCGTTCGAGCCGGTCCACAGCACACCTTCCTGCACCGGGGACTCGTCGAAGGCATAGATCACGCAGCAGTACTCGACGCCGATGTTGTCCGGCGTGAGTCCGCCGCTGATGCCTTGTTTGGACAGGTCGTTCGTGGTGAGGTCAGGGCTGATCACGTCCCAGCTCTGCCCGCCGTTGCGGGTCCGGTGCACAACCTGACTCGTCACGTAAATGGTGTTGTTGTCATGTGGCGAGATGAGCAGAGGGAAGGTCCACTGGAAGCGGTATCGAAGTCCGTCTGCGGGCCATCCGCCGGTGGACATGGGCCACACTTCTACGTTGCGGAACTGACCCGTCTCTACGTTGTGTCGCACGACGATGCCGCCGCGTGCGCCGGAGCCTGAAGCGCTCGACCAGACGATGTTCGGGTCTGTGGGATCAGGCGTTGCGAAGCCGCTCTCACCACCGCCCACGGCACGCCAGTCTCCTCGCGGAATGATGCCGTTCGCCCAGAGTCCACCTGTACGGGTGTTCGACGGCCCGCGGAACGAGGGGCCGTCCTGCCGGTTGCCGAGCACGTTGTACGGCACCGCATTGTCGGCCGTGACGTGGTACATCTGTGCGATCGGGAGTTGGATCCTATACCAGGAGGCGCCGCGGTTTTCCGTGATGACCACGCCGCCGTCGAATGCCAGAGCAAAACGTTCTGCGTTGCCGGGATCGATCCATATGTCGTGGAAGTCCCAGCCGGGGGATGACTTGTCACGGAGGAAGTTGGTGGTCGTGTGCGTCGTGCCGCCGTCCAGGGTCTTGCTGAAGCTGGACGACAGAAAGTAGACCTCGTCTTTGTCGTCAGATGCGACGCCGCAGCGGGTGTAGTACGCCTGCCGGGTGGCCAGGTCATGGTGGTACGAGACCAGGCTCCACGTCGTGCCGCCATCATCGGTCCGCCACAGCTCACCGGAGTCCGTCTCTTCGCCGTGGATCGGCACGCCGTCGCCCGTCTCGATCAGCGCGTAGATGCGCCGAGGGTCATCGGGTGAAGTACAGACGCCGATCTTGCCCACCGGTTTTGTCGGGAGCTCGCTCCCTTCCAGGCGTGTCCAGTTGTCACCGCCGTCCCGGGTCATGAACATGCCGCTGCCAGGACCGCCGCTTTCTCGACCCCACTGGTTGATTTCGATCTGCCACATGGTGGCCAGGATCTTCCGAGGGTTCGTCGGATCGAAGAGCATCTCGTATGCACCCGTGTTCTCATCCACGTGGAGCACGAGCTCCCACGTCGCGCCGCCGTCCATGGTGCGGTATAAGCCTCGCTCTGCGCTGGGCCCGTGCGAGTGGCCGAGGGACGCGACGTACACGATGTCCGGGTCCGACGGATGGATGAGGACCTTTCCGATGCGACCTGTGCCCTCCAGTCCCATATGCGCCCAGGTCTCTCCTGCATCAGTGGACTTCCAGACACCATTCCCGAGAGAGACGTTGGACCGAATCGACGTCTCACCCGTGCCGACCCACACGATGGCCGGGTCGGATGACGAGACCGCGAGGGCCCCGATCGCGTGTACCGGCTGGTCGTCGAAGACCGGTTTCCAGTGGATGCCCGCGTCCTCGGTTTTCCAAACTCCGCCTGTTGCCGCGCCTGCGTAGTAGGTGAAGCGATCGCCTTCCACACCCGCAATTGAGGTGGTCCGGTTACCGACCGGCCCAATATGCCGGAACGACAACTGGCTGAGCGCGTCGGTGGGGATCTGCTGTGCGGCTGCAGGGACGGCGAGTGTCAGGATCAGCGGCAAAGACGACAGAGCGCGGAGCGTCGGGCGCATGGCAATTTTCCTGCGTACAGTGGTGGGCCTACACGAACTCTCCTTCAATGGGCAGAGCAGCGAGACTTCGGGCAATGCTTAGTAAAGTGTGGTTAGGGCCTGAACTGAGTCGCTCTTGCGGCGGTACCGGCGCTCACCCCACCATCGGTCCTTGCAGTTCGCCCGCACCGAGGAAGTCCGTATGCCACGAGGATTTGAGAGCATGGGCAGTAGGCACGTGCTCATGGCCACTGTTGCAACGCTCGTCGCGTTCCCATGTGGCTTGGCCGGTCAGGAGCCGCAGCGCCTCATGGGCTTCACATCTGAGCGCGCCGCCGAGCAGCTCCGCTGGGAGCGTGTTATGGCCGCCGTGCCCGACACCGCGACGATGCGCGAATACCACTTCGCGATGACGCGGGCGCCTCATCACGCAGGCACCGAGGAGAACTACCGTCTCGCGACGTATCTGCGGGACATCTGGGATGGCTTCGGCTTCGAGACCGAGATGGTCCGTTACGACATTCTCGTGCCGTGGCCGGTCGATCTGAGTTTGCGACTCGTCTACCCAGAGACGATCGAGCTGGCCGTGACGGAGCCGCCGATTCCGGAGGACCCCGATTCGTACGTGGAAGGTGGGCTCCCGGGAATGGCGGCGTACGTCGCGTCAGGGCGGGCGGAAGGCGATGTGATCTACGCCAACTACGGCCGGATCGGGGACTATCGGCACCTGGACGACTTGGGGGTCTCACTCGAAGGCAAGATCGTGCTCGTGCGCTACGGAGGCACTCCGGGCCAGATGCGCGGCATGAAGGTGCGCGAGGCGGCGAAGCGAGGGGCGGTGGGGGTTGTGATCTACTCCGACCCGGAAGACGACGGCTACGTGCGGGGCGACATCTACCCGGAAGGCCGTTGGCGTCCCTGGGAGGGCATTCAACGAGGGAGCTTCCTCGACGTGCCGATCTACCCGGGGGACCCACTGACACCCTTCGAGCCTTCGATCCCAGGCGTCGAGCGCATCGCGTTTGAAGATGCGGAGAACGTTCAGAAGATCCCGGTCCAGCCGATCTCGTATGGGGAAGCCCTCAAGATCCTCGAACACGTCGGCGGCGACCTCGTGCCCGCGGAGTGGCAGGGCGGTTTGCCCCTAGCGTACCACATGGGACCCGGGCCGGCGCGCATCGAGATCGATGTCGAATACGACTATCAGGAACGGCCGGTGTGGAACGTCTTTGGGAAGGTGGTCGGCTCCGTTGAGCCCGAGAAGTTCGTGCTTGCGGGTGGGCATCGGGACTCTTGGGTCTTGGGTGCGCGCGAC
The DNA here is from genome assembly GCA_029245345.1 of Longimicrobiales bacterium. NCBI lineage: Bacteria > Pseudomonadati > Gemmatimonadota > Longimicrobiia > Longimicrobiales > Longimicrobiales bacterium. The sequence continues at coordinate 612,705 of JAQWPM010000021.1, read as the reverse complement.
CCGACGAGCGGTGCGGTGTCGCTGTTGGAGACGGCGCGCGGTGTGGCCGCAGCCGTGGCGGAGGGCTTCCAGCCACGCCGAAGCATCGTGTTCGGAAGTTGGGGCGGTGAGGACTTCTTCCTACTCGGATCCACGGAGTGGGGGGAGCAGTTCGCCGACGAGTTGAAGGAGAACATGGTCGTCTACATCAACCGGGAGTCTTACACCTCCGGGAATTGGAGTGCTGCCGGGAACCATTCCCTCGAGCGCTTCATGATCGAGACGTCGAAGGACGCGCCCCACCCAGAGGCAGCGACGCTCTTTGATGCCTGGCAGGGTCAGCAACCGGGTGAAGCCTTGCGGCTCGGTGCGTTGGGGTCCGGGTCGGACTATACGGTCTTCCTTGACCATCTTGGTGTGCCGTCGCTCAACGTTGGATACGGAAGCGCCAACGGCATCTACCACTCGCTTTACGACACGTACTACTACTACCAGCGCTTCGGTGACCCCGGATACAAGTACGGAGTGGCTCAGGCGGATATGGTGGGCCGAATGGTTATGCGACTGGCGAACGCGGACATACTACCCTTCGATTTCACCAGTGCGTCGGGTGTAATCGCCGGATATGTGGACGAGCTCGTGGCGATGGATGAGGGCGGGCTCCTCCGCGACGAGCTCAGAGAGATCGGTGCGGCCAATGCGGCGATGCGTGTGGCCGCCACCGAGACGAACGGTGTCCTGGCCCGCTTGCTAGGCGGCGCCGCCGCGTCTGCCGAGCAGAACCGGAGTGCGGTGGACCAGGTCAATGCACTCATCATGCGCGCCGAGCGCGACATGATCGACGAACGCGGTCTTTGGCGCCGACCCTGGTATCGCAACTTGATCTATGCCCCGGGCTACTATGAAGGGTATGCAGCCAAGACCCTTCCCGGCGTGCGCGAGCCGATGGAAGACGGGGCGTGGGAGGTTGCGCGGACCCAGGCCGGCATGCTGGTCGAGGCGCTCGAGCGAGTCACGTTGGCGCTGACAGAGGCTGGAACGGTCGCCCGCGCTGCGACGACGAGGGTGATTAGTTGAGGTCCCTGCGCGGCGCCCTTGGGGTCGCCATTCTGCTCTTCTCGGCCGTGCGGCCTGCGGGCGCCCAGCAGCTCGCCTTGGTTGGCGGCATGCTGCTCGACGGCTACGAGGCGCCGGCCATCCACAACGCCACTGTGCTCATCGAGGGCGATCGCATCGTCGCGGTAGGTCGGTCGGACCAGGTGGAGATTCCGGCTGGCACACGCGTGATCGACACGCGCGGCATGACGATGATGCCCGGACTGATCGACCTTCATGTCCACACGATGTTTCTCGGCCACGGGGAGTACTCGGACTACTTCCCGTTCTTCACGCCGGAGAAGGAGAAGATGCTCGCGATCGCGGCTGAGCAGCTTCTCATGGCTGGAGTTACCACTGCGGTAGACCTCGGTGCGCCACTGGAGATCGTCGGCGTGCGGGATCGAATAAATGAAGGAGAACTCCCAGGCCCTCGACTGCTCGTGAGCGGCCCTTGGATTGCCGGTCGCGCGTGGGGCGGCTTCCCGGGTTACTTCCAACACGTCGTGACGAATCCGGAAGATGCGGCCCGAGTCACACACGAGTTGGCGGACGCCGGTGTCGATGTCATCAAGACGTGGGCTGCGATGTCCGAAGAATCGATGCGCGCTGTCGTGGAGGCCGCTCACTCGAGAGGGCTTCAGGTGCATAGTCACCTCTATGCGCCTGAGGCTATCCGGGCGGCACTGCGCGCTGGTGTCGACGTCATCCAACACGCGGGCTCCGCGGGGAATGCGCCTTACCCGGAAGATCTAGTAATGGAGATCGCCCATAGCGGCACCCCCGTCGTGCAGACCATCGCACACCGGCCCTGGGTCTTTCAGGCGACCATCGATTTCCCCGAGCGACTGCAGGACATCCGGCTGCGGGAGACGCTACCGCCCTCGTTGTACGAGGAGTTTCAGCGGTCCTTCGAGGATTTCCACCGGCTGTCCTATTTCCGCACGACGGCCCAGCAAACTCGAAAGAGCGAAGTGGCGGCCCGCCAATTCATCGACGCGAACGCCGTCATGGGGATGGGCACGGACTCCGGAAGTCCGCTCAACTTCCATACCGAATCTGCCTGGCGGGAAATCTCGGCGCTCGTCGACAGTGGCATGACTCCGCTGCAGGCCATTTCGGTGGCGACCAAGACCGGTGCTGAGATCATCCGCCGCGGCAACGACTTGGGCACGATCGAACCTGGAAAGCTTGCGGACATCCTCGTCGTGAGGGGGAATCCGCTCTTCGACATCAACGTGCTCGGGTATGTGGAGCACGTAGTGAAGGGCGGAACGGTGTATCGGTAGTGCTGGCTCGTGTGAGAATGACATCACCCGGAGGAGAATGATGAGGCGATCCATCGAATTGGGAGCCGTCGTGGCCGTGGTTCTAGCCGCGTGTAGTGCGCCACCGGAATCGCAGAGCGCCGGCGAGGCATCGGTCGACGACGAAGTCGTCCAGACGGCGTACCATGACTTCCGCCTGGTCGAGGTCGTGAACGGGCTCGTGAACCCGTTCAAGATCACCTTCACCCCGGAGGGCGACCTGCTCGTCACCGAGCGGCCCGGACGCCTCAGGATTGTACGGGACGGAGTGCTGTTGCCGGAGCCGGTCCAGGGCCTACCCGACATCCTAGCGCTGGGGCAGGGTGCGATGTCGATGAATGGGCTCGAACAAGCAGGCATGCGGGATGTCGTGCTTCACCCCGACTTTGCGTCGAATCGGCTCCTCTACCTCAGCTACACGAAGCCGGGCGCGGATTCTCTGGGAAGCCTCGCCGTCGTGCGCGGACGCTTCGAGAACGATCGCCTCTCTGAGGTCGAAGAGGTCTTTCACGCTTCCGCGGACGGAAACGGGAGTGAGCGCAGTTCTATGTGGGGCGGACGACTCGCCTTCGACGGTAACGGCTACCTCTTCATCACGTTGGGCGATCGGCAGTGGCCTTCCTATGGGGACCTCAGCGCTCATCCGGCGCAGAATTTGTCGAACCACAACGGCTCGACCGTACGGGTGCACGACGACGGGCGAGTCCCGGCAGACAATCCCTTCGTAGACCGCCCCGGAGCACTTCCGGAGATTTGGACGATCGGCCATCGGAACGCACAGGGCTTAGTTGTTCATCCTGAGACGGGCGATGTCTGGCTGAACGAACACGGCCCCCAGGGCGGAGACGAGCTGAACCTCATTCGGCCCGGGCTGAACTACGGTTGGCCCGTAGTGGGTTACGGGGTCAACTACACCTCGGGCGCCGCCATTCACCAGGGCACGCTCATGAAGGGGATGGAGCCACCCACGCACGTGTGGGTCCCATCCATCGGGGTCAGCGGTATGCTCGTCTACACCGGTGAGATGTTTCCGCAGTGGAAAGGGGACATGCTCGCGGGGGGATTAAGTGGCCAGCGGCTGGTCAGGATGCGCCTCGACGGGCAAGAGGTCTCGCGCGAAGAGGTCCTGCTTCAGGACATCGGTAGGATTCGAGATGTGGCTCAGGGCCCGGACGGCGCCATTTATCTCGCACTGGACGGCGGCGAGCGTTGGGTAGACGGTCCGCCCACAGCGATTCTCCGGATGGAGCCGGCTGGGCGACGGTAGCGCTGCCGGCAGCCTATCGACCAATCGCGGCCGACGTGTGATTTTAGCGCGCCGGCCGTTTTTGTGTCCCGACTACATAGCCAGGGTGGATATCCTGATTCGTCTGTGCTTTTTTCGTCTCCAGTGTTCGCGCCTCGCGAGTGCCGCGCTGCCCACCCTGTTAGCTGCGGGTCTGTGTGCATCTCCCGTTTCAGCTCAATCAATCCCGTCCGAGCTCGAGTCCCTTCCTCGTCCTGAAATCACCGCGAAGCGCATCTCCGGGATCCAGATTGACGGCCGCCTCGATGAAGCGGACTGGGCCACACTCACTCCGATCACGGACTTCGTACAAGCGCAGCCGAACGACGGCGCCCCGGGCACGGAGAACACCGAGGTCTTCTTCGGATACGATGACGAAAAGTTGTACATCGGGGCGAACATGTACGACTCGGACCCGTCCGCGATGATCACGAAGAGCCTGGAGCGAGACGCCCCGGGCATCCTCTTTGAAGAGATGGACGCGCTCGGCCTCGCCTTCGACACGTTCCTGGATCGACGGAACTCGTTCCTGTTCTTCGTGAACCCGATGGGCGGCCTGAAGGACGGGCAGGGCTTCGACGACGGACGATCGCGCGACTACGGGTGGAACGGTGTCGTCGATGTGCGAACCACGCAGCACGAGCGCGGCTGGACGATGGAGATGTCCATTACGTGGCGTTCGCTGCGCTTCGATCCGAGCATCGAGAATCAGTCGTGGGGGCTGAACATCTTGAGGCGGGTGCGTCGCAAGAACGAGGTGACGTACTGGGCGCCGCTGGACCGCCGAAATCGGATCTTCCTGATGTCGAGTGCTGGGACCCTGAAGGGATTGGGACGTCTGCCTGCGGGCAACAACCTGACCGTAAAGCCGTTCGCGCTGACTGCGAGTGGGAGTGGCGCCACGCTCGCGGAGGACCTGCGCGGTGCAGAAGCCGATGCCGGGCTCGACCTGAAGTACGGCATTACGCCGAACCTCACGCTCGACCTCACGTACCGGACCGACTTCTCACAGGTCGAAGCCGACGCGGAGCAGGTGAACCTGACGCGCTTCCCGCTCTTCTTCCCGGAGCAGCGAGAGTTCTTCTTGGAGAATTCTGGAACGTTCTCCTTCGGCGACGTGAGCCGAGTGCCTGGTGTGCCGCGTTCCAATACGTCGTTTCGGGACTTTACGCTCTTCCATTCTCGCCAGATCGGACTTCGTGGAGGCACACCGGTGCCGCTCACGGGCGGTGCACGTCTCACGGGGAGAATCGGCGAGATGGAGGTCGGTCTTCTCAACATCCAGAGTGAGATGTTCGATGGCGAAGCGGCTGAGAACTTCAGCGTCGTAAGGCTCCGACGGAGTGTCTTCGGTCGTTCAGACGTCGGTGTGATTTTCACGAACCGGCAGGACACGGGCGTCGGTGGGGCGGGTGGCTCCAATCGGACGGTCGGGTTCGATACGAACCTGCGTCTCCTGGGCAACTTGTTCGTGAACGCGTATGGGGCGGCGTCTCGGGATGGCTCGGTGGACGATGAGGCGGCCCGCCTGGCAGTCGGCTGGCGGGACCGGTTCTGGAACGTGGCCGCGTCCGTTCGACGCATCGGGGACGACTTCGCGCCCGGCATGGGATTCGTGCGTCGAAAGGGGATCCGTGAAGGATACGCGACCGTAGGCGTCCACAAGCGCCTCGCGGATTCACGTCTCTTGGAGTTCAATCCCTACGTCCAAACCACCTTCACGACCAACCTGTTCGCCGAGCTCGAGTCGCGGGAGCAACGGGCGGGGCTCGGCCTCAGTTTTGACGATCGCTCGTCGGTCAACTTCACTTATACGGATCGATTCGAGCGCATCACGACGCCGTTCACGATCTCCGGCACGGCCGTGCCGGTAGGCGACTACGACTTCACAGAGGGCTCTGTGCGTTACTCGTCGAGCCGCGGAAAGGAGTTGTCCGGATCTCTGTCCGTGTCGGGTGGCGGATACTTTGGCGGAGACCGAGTCAGCTTCAGTGGGTCCGCACGCTGGCAGCCGGGGCCAGGTGTGACCGCGGAAGTGGTAGTAGCTCGCAACAACCTGACGCTGGGTGGCAACGAATTCTCGGTTGATGTCTACGCAGGTCGATTGAAATACGCGGTCTCGACCACGCTGAGCTTCGCTGCGTTCGTCCAGCTCAACGCAGAGACGGACGAGATGGTCACCAACCTGCGCGCGAATCTGATCCATGCTCCGCTCAGCGATCTGTTTCTGCTCTACACGGAGCGGCGGGGCATGAACGGAGGTGGGGTGCTCGAGCGCTTCGTGACACTAAAAGTGACGCGCCTGCTGATCTTTTGATGCGCGAAGGCTCCGAGCGGTCCTCCGCTCGGGGCCTTCGTGTTCGTCGCTGCGAGGCGCCTGCTCCGGCGATTCTCCTCAGTGAGCTACGGAACGTTCTCGTGGGGTCCGTGCGGGGAGGCTTGCTCGACGCGGATGATGCGCTCGGTATGCTGGATGATGCCGGACGGATTCTGGCGGACCGGGTGGCGGCTGTGGACGGAGCTGCGGTCTTTCGGTCCGCGCTCGACCTGGGGCTCAGCGCCTACGATGCAGAGTTCGTGGTGCTGGCGCGGGCCCTCGGTACGCCGCTGGTCACCGAGGACCACCAGATATTGGAAGCCGCCCCCGGGGTCGCGGTACCGCTCGCCTAGGTAGCAGCCCCTCCGGCTCGAGCGCACTCCGCTTGCACCGCGGTTCGAGGAGAATCATTCTTGCGCCCCCGACTAGGAGGCCCTTTGAAGCGATCACGAAGAGCGACTGCAATCGCGCTCACGGTTACGGCGCTTGCCGCGCTGGCCGCACCCGTCTACGCACAGGAGAGCCTCGAACAGCGAGTCGAGCGCATCCTGTCTCGTGTCCCGCTTATCGACGGGCATAACGACCTCCCCGGCAAGATTCGGGACATCAAGACCGCAGATGGGGATGTCGGTCTTTATGATCTGAGGCAGAGGACCGAGGGGGATACCGACCTCCCGCGGTTACGGACGGGGATGGTCGGCGCGCAGTTTTGGTCCGTGCACGTCGACGTCGCAGACCCGGCACCAGCAAAACAGCAGCTCGAGCAGATCGATATCGCGCATCGGATTATCGAGGCGTATCCGGACGAGCTCGAGTTCGCGGGCAGCGCGTCGGACATCCGGCGCGTTTTCGGGGAGGGAAAGATCGCGTCGATGCTCGGGATCGAAGGCGGGCATGTCATTGAGAACTCTCTCGGTGCTCTGCGTGCGTTCTACCGAGCCGGCGTCCGTTATATGGGACTGACCCACTTCTCGAACACCGACTGGGCGGATTCTGGCACCGACGATGTCGTGCAGAACGGGCTCTCCCCGTTCGGCGAGGAGGTGGTTCGAGAGATGAACCGACTGGGTATGCTCGTGGATCTGGCGCATACGTCGGCCGCGACAATGAGCGACGCGCTCAACGTCGCCGAAGCGCCCGTCATCTTCTCGCACGCAGGTGCGATGGCGCTCGCCGATCACCCCCGCAATGTCCCGGACTCGATCCTGGAACGGATGCCGGGCAACGGCGGCGTCGTGATGCAGGTCTTCTTCCCGCCGTACCTCGACGTCCAGGACTCCATTGCTTCCATCTCGGATGTGGCTGACCACATCGAGCACATCAGGGACGTCGCGGGGATCAACCACGTCGGCCTAGGCTCCGACTTCGACGGGATTCCGTCCTACGTCGACGGCCTCGAAGACGTCTCCACCTTCCCGGCGCTCTTCATGGAATTGGCGCGCCGCGGATGGTCCGACGAGGACCTCGGGAAACTCGCGGGGGAGAACCTGCTCCGTGTGCTACGGCAGAGTGAAGCGACGGCAATGCGGCTCCGCCGGGAGCGCTCGCCGTCTACGAGGACGATCGAGGAGATGGATCGGGGGCGGTAGCCCCTCCGGAGCCCGCCGTGACACCCACCCGCAGAGAGTTCCTGAGAAACACCGGAGCCGCCGGCCTCGCGCTGACCGTACCCGGCTGGATCACCGCGTGCGCCCCCGGCAGGCGTCCGACGAACATCGTGCTGATCTTCACAGACGATCAGGGCTACGCGGACCTCGGGGTGTACGGCGCTGAAGGCTTCCAAACGCCGCATGTGGACCGCCTAGCCTCCGAAGGCATGCGCTTCACGGACTTCTACGCGTCGGAGGGTGTGTGTTCGGCGTCGCGGGCGTCGCTCCTGACCGGATGCTACGCGCCGCGGGTGTCGATTTTTGGGGCGTTGAGCCCAGGGTCCCAAGTGGGGCTGCACGAAGACGAGGTGACCCTTGCGGAGCTCCTCAAGCCGCTTGGCTACGCCACCGCGGCGGTCGGGAAGTGGCACTTAGGGCACGGACCCGAGTTTCTGCCGCTGCGCCAAGGCTTTGACGAGTACCTCGGCCTTCCGTACTCAAACGACATGTGGCCGGTCGACTACGACGGTGTGCCCGTGGGGGAGGGCAACAAGAGCCAGTATCCACCGCTGCCCCTCATCGACGGATCCGAGGTTGTGGAGACTATCGACGAACTCGCGGACCAGGACCAACTGACGACGCGCTACACGGAACGTGCCGTGAGCTTCATCGACCGCGCTTCCGATGGCCCGTTCTTCCTCTACCTCGCCCATTCGATGCCCCACGTGCCGCTCGGTGTGTCGGACAAGTTCCGAGGCACGAGTGAGCAGGGCATGTACGGGGACGTGATCCAGGAGATCGACTGGTCTGTGGGTCAGGTGCTGGAGGCGCTCGACCGGAACGGCGTCGCCGAGGATACCCTCGTGATCTACACGAGCGACAATGGCCCGTGGCTCAACTACGGGAACCACGCGGGATCCGTGGGGCCGCTGCGGGAAGGCAAGGGCACGGCGTTAGAAGGCGGACCGCGCGTGCCGGCCATCATGCGTTGGCCCGGCTACATCGCGCCTGACTCGGTTTGTACGAAGATGGCCTCGACAATCGACGTCCTGCCGACGGTGGCGGCCATCACTGGCGCTGCGCTCCCCGAGCATCCGATCGACGGCGTGGACATCCTACCGCTACTGAAGGGCGATCCGTCGGCACACCCGCGCACCGAGTTCTGGTTCTTCTATACGGGCGAGCTCCGGGCTGTACGCGAAGGCCGCTTCAAGCGTGTCTTCGAACACCGGACGCGATCCTACTCGGGCGTGGAGCCAGGGATGGACGGACACCCCGGCCCGTATGCCTTCCCGACTGTGCCGGCCGCGCTCTACGACCTCGACGCCGACATCGGCGAGTCGGTCGACGTTTCGGGTGAGCATCCGGACGTTGTAGCTCGCCTCGACGCGATGGGCGAGCGGGCCCGCGCGGCCTTGGGCGATCGGCTCACGCAGCAAACCGGGACCGAGGTTCGCCCCCCGGGCAGGCGCTCTCTCGGCAGGCCGGACACTATCGAGCATCTGGGTGTCGGGGCGACGGTGATGAGCGCGACGGACTCGGACCCGCGCTATGCAGGCGCGGGCTCAGGGGCCTTGGTGGACGGCCGGGCAGGCTCCGGCGACTTCCGTGACGGACGCTGGCTCGCCTTCGACGGTGTCGATCTCGCCGTCGCGCTCGATCTGGGAGAAGCGCGCTCCGTTTCGCGGGTGGGTGTGGACTGCCTGCAGGTTCAGTCCGCGTGGATTCTGCTGCCCAGAAGCCTCTCCGTGAGCGTTTCGGCAGACGGCGAAGACTGGCGGTCACTCCCCACGCTCACCGTGACGCCGGAGCCGGACACGACGGTGGAGGCGCGGCTTCTGTCCGTCGACGTCGGCGGCGGACCCGTGCGGTACATACGGGTGGTGGCCGCCAACCGGGCCATCCTGCCCGATTGGCATGTCGGTGCGGGCGATACCGGTTGGATCTTCGTGGACGAGATCGTGGTGGAGGGGGCTTAAGGCTCCGTGCTGACTCCCGCCGGAATCGATTCACCTCCCCCTTGATCGCCTCCCTTTTAGGGATCGAGGGTGGGCATGTGATTGAGAACTCGCTTGGGGCTCTGCGCGCGTTTTACCGGGCCGGCGTCCGGTATATGGGACTGACCCACTTCTCGAACACTGACTGGGCCGATTCCGGCACCGACGACCGCGATCCGTCACGGACAACCAACTCCTGGATCTCACCTGGCGGCGGAATCTCGATCGAGGCGGGCGGCATGTCCTGTGCTTCCAGAGCCGAGGAAAGCGGAAGCGCGAAGGCAAAACAGGCAATCACAACGGACAATCGTCGCATGAATCGTCCCTGGGGGTGGGGGCTCATCGCATCCTAGTCATCGGAATATCGTTGGAATCCCTAGGTAGAAACGACCCCATGATGTCGTAGACGGCCCAGTACCAACGCCACCTGTGCCCTTGGGCCGATTGACTCGCCATAGTCACGGAAACAACGGTGGTGGCACCCTCCCTCGTGTGGCTTGTTCGAACGCATAGGCGAGCTCGATCAGGCGGGGCTCGCTACAAGCCGCGCCGTTGAAGCCCACGCCGAAGGGTGCTGGGTTAGGGTCGAATCCTTCGGGAAACGACGAATCGCCCGCTCTCGACACAAACCCGAACGGCACCACAATGATCGGAGTTCCGGCCCGAGCGGCGAGTCCGGCGCCCATGCTGGAGGGTGTGAGGATCGCATCGAGGTTGTGCTCTTCAAGAACGGCATCGATTCCGCGGGTGCGACTGAGGAGCACATCCTTGGCCATATCGACCTCGTTGCGGGCGCGATCACCTTCTAGGTCCATCTCGTCCGAGATGTCGAAGCGCGACTGCTCGTACTTCATCGAGCCGGCCTCGCGGTGGGCCAGATTCCACTCGCGCAGTTCCGTGAGCGTTTTCACCGGCGCGGAATCCCCTAGGCCCTCCAGCCAGTCGTTGAAGTCACGCTTCATCCCGTACTTAAAGTTGATGGTACACTCCTGATCCGCCCCTTTGGCCTGCTCGCCTCCAACGCAAATATCCCAGACGGCAAAGTTGTTCTGAGGATCGGGATCGACGAAGCTGGGCACGTCAGCGGGATCAACAATGACGGCACCCGCAGCCTCCAACGCAGCGATGGCCTGAGCCATGAGTGCGGCGCCATCCGCATTCAGGCCGCCCATCGACCGACCGGCTACAGTGATCGCATCGTAGTAATACGCGCGCGGAACACCGATGCGGGCGCCGAGCAGTCCGTCCGCAACAAGGTGCGGAGTGTAGTCGCGACCGGGCGGAGGTGCGCACACACCGGTGGCCGGATCGTTGGGATCTGCTTCAGCACTCTCCAGTGCGCCCAGCATCACGGCCGCATCGGCCACGGAGCGCGTCATGGGCCCCGCCATGTCGTGGTCGAGCGTAACCGGCGCGATTCCCCACCGGCTGAGTCGACCCAATGTGGGCCGAATGCCAACCAGCATGGTGGCGTTTGCGGGGCTGATGATTGATCCGCCAGTGTCCGTGCCGACGTTGCCCTGCCAAAAACTCGCTGCGGTCCCGATTCCCGAACTCGATCCGCCCGTATTCAGCACCGGACGACCGTCGAAGCGACCCGGTCGTGGATCCCGCCTTGGGTCGTAGGGGTTGAAGCCGAAGCCTGTGAGTGCGTTGTAGTTGCCGGGCATTTGGTTGGGCGAACCCGCCATGAAGTTGGCGAATTCGGTCAGGCCGGCCTTTGCGATGATGATGGCGCCGGCGTCGCGCAAATTGCGGGTGACGGTGGCTTCAAAGGGCGGCACATAGTCCGCAAACGCCAGCGCACCTCCTGTTGTGGGGAGGTGGGTAGTCTGGATGTTGTCCTTAAGGGCAACGGGAATTCCGTGGAGTGGCCCCCGCACCCTACCCGCGGCCCGCTCGGCATCCAATGCCTCGGCCTCCGCGATTGCGTTCGGGTTCACGAACACGGCAGCGTTCAGCCTGTCCTCGTACACAGCGATCCGGGTGAGGTAGTGCACCACCAACTCACGCGAGGTCAACGCTCCCGACGCCATCAATCCCTGAAGCTCCGGAATGGAGGATTCCGTGACCGTGAAGTCAGACGGCGGCGCGGGCTCTACCGCACACGCGGCGATGGACCCCAGGGAAACCCACATGAGGGCGAGATGGGCGATGCGTGTCATAGATAGCTCCAAGACAGCGATGACGACCCGGACCGAGGCGGTCGGGGAGAGAATGATGAAGGCCAACACGTGCGACCAGCAAGCCCGAGGGCACGCGTGACATCTTCAGTTGGCTTGACAGAACGGTGGCTGCTAAAGGTGAGCGCGGAGAAGCGGAATCACTCCACCCGCTCGAGAGTGGCTGCCCTTGCGGCGCGAGCCCGGCTCAGGGCAGTGTAGCTCTTCCTTAGAGCATTCGGTGACGCACGTGGTCAGGTCGCCTTTGCCCGATTTGTACCTGTGCACAAAGTCCGCGCTGTCTCGGAGTCATCGCTAATGTCTGCCATCGCAATGATGTTGCTCCTGTCGGTCCAGCAACTCGCGGAACCCTTCGAAACTCCGTGGAACCGGGCCATACCCACAGTCGTGGAGCAGCCCGCGGACGCCCGCCTTTCGGTCCCCGCCGGATTTTCGGTCAACGTGTTCGCAGACGGGCTGATCAATCCGCGGCACATGGCGCTCGCTCCCAACGGCGATGTGTTCGTGGCCGAGAGTCGCGCCGGTGAGGTTGTGCTGCTTCGCGATGCTGACGGCGACGGCGTGGCAGAAATGCGGGAGACTTTTGCCACCGGTCTTGAGCGACCGTTTGGGTTGGCATTCCGTGGCGGGTTCTTATACGTCGGAAACAACGATGCTGTGGTGCGTTTCGCATACGTGCCTGGACAGCTTCAGGCGAGTGGCGCTGCGGAACACATTGTCGACCTTCCCGTCAGCAGCGACGCGCTCGATGTCGACACGGCCGAGCGGCTGGGTATCGACGTCAGCCGCACACGCGGATTCAACCATTGGACCCGCAACCTGACATTCGGCCCGGACGACGAGAAGATGTACGTCTCCGTTGGCTCTGCGACGAACGCCATGCCTGGGAACGATCCTCGTCGGGCCGCGATCAGCGAGTACGAGCCGGATGGGTCAGGGCACCGCGTCTTTGCGGGAGGGCTCCGCAACGCCGTGCCCCTGGTGTTCTACCCAGGAACACACACGCTGTGGACCGCGGTCCATGAGCGCGACCACCTGGGTGACGAGCTCGCCCCGGACTACGTGACGTCGGTGGTGGACGGCGGGTTCTACGGCTGGCCGTACGCCTACATCGGTCCCAACCCCGAGCCCATCCTGAACGGAGCGCGCCCCGATTTGGTCGAGAAGACCATCACCCCCGACGTGCTCCTCGCCGCCCACGCCGCCCCCATGGGGATGATTTTCTACACCGGGGACCAGTTTCCCGAGGCGTACCGAAACAGCGCGTTCGTTGCGCTGCACGGGTCGATCAATCGCCTTGACTTGGTTGGCTATTCGCTCGTTGAGATCCCCTTCGTGGACGGAAAGCCATCCGGGCCTCCGCGGGACTTCCTGACCGGATTCATCGTACGGGATGACGATGTGAAGGAGGTATGGGGTCGTCCAGTGGACGTGCTCCAGGCCACAGACGGCTCATTGCTCGTCTCGGATGACGCGGGCAAACGCATCTTCCGCATCTCGTTCAACGGCACACGCCAGGACACTCATGAATCGCCGTGACGCGATCCGTGCCGGGGTGGCGGCCGCGGCGGGCTTGGGCACCGGAGCGACATCGATCCTAGCGGCGACCCCGGGTCCGCTTTTGTCGGGCGCGCTCGGACGGGTTGGACAACAAGCGCCAGAAGTGCTTGTGCGGGGCGGTAAGGTCGTCAACGCCGACGGCAGCCGGTTCGCCGATGTCCGCATTGTCGGCGAGCGGATCACCGAGATTGGGCTGGATCTAGCCGCGGGCCCTGACGCGCGAGTGGTCGAAGCCCGTGGCCACCTCGTGATGCCTGGCGGGATTGACCCGCATGCGCACCTGCAGGGCAGCTTTGTCGACGATCTCACGACCGGGACGTCGGCCGCCCTCGCGGGCGGGATCACAACCGTCGGCACATTTGCGTACGCCCAAGACGGCGAGAACGTCGTCCAAGCGATGGACCGATGGTTGGCCGAAGTTCCGAAGCTTGCGGTTGGCGACGTCTTTTTTCACGCAGCGAGTTGGCCCCCAACGCCTGAATTTGCTGCGCTCATGCCGGAACTGGCTGCCCGAGGCCAGCCCAGTCACAAGATCTTCCTGACGCGAGTTGACTTCGGAGAACAGCGCCGCGCGGTGATCGATGTACTCAACGCCGCACGTGACGCGGGCGTGGTGACCCTCATGCATTGCGAGGACGGCGTAATCTTGAGCGCGACCCTCGACCGCTTGCGATCTGAGGGGCGCACGTCGCTCGACTACTACGCGGAAAGTCGGCCTGAACTGGCCGAGATCGCCGCGACCCAAGACGCCGTGGCCCTGTGCGCGCTGACGGGCGCGCCGATGCACTTCGTGCACCTCTCCTCTGCTCGGTCGTTGGACGCCGCACGCAACCCGGGCTTTGGCCCGCTGCCCATCAGCATCGAGACGCGCCCTCTCTACCTGTATTTCACAGACGAGTGGCTCCGTGGGCCGGACGGACCTCTGTTCATCGGTCAGCCGCCGCTGCGGTCTGCAGTAGATGTTGAGGCGATGTGGCAGGGGCTCAGGGACGGACGCATCAACATGGTGGCCACGGATCACGCGCCCTGGACGCGTGAGCAGAAGCTGGATCCCGAGCTGAATGTCGGGCGGCTGCGCCCCGGCGTAAGCGATCTGCGCTTCGTACGGCCGGTCCTCTACTCTGAGGGGGTGGGCAAAGGGCGCCTGACGGCAGAGCGCTATGTCGAAGTCACTTCGACCGCCGCCGCACGTGCGTTCGGCCTGTACCCCGATCGCGGCGTGATCCGCGAAGGGGCTTTCGGCGACATCATGATCCTCGATCCCGAGCTTACCCACGTGGTGGACGCTGGGGACGATCCGTCCAACTCTGACTACACGCCGTTCCAGGGCTGGGCCCTAACGGGGTGGCCAGTGATGACAATCCGTCGCGGCGAAGTGGTCTACGAAGATGGCCGCGTCACCGCCCAACCCGGCAGCGGTCGACCTGCCTTTCGTTCCCCGGCACCTACGGGTACCCCATGATTCTGCACGCCCGTACCCTGATCGTTGCGTTTGCCGCACTCGTTGTGCCCGTTGCTGCCGCGCCTCCTGCTGTCGCACAGATCCCCAGCCAGGCGCCCGATTCAACGGATGTGTATCACTCCGCGCGACACGATTTTCGGGTTGTTGTTGTGACCGAGGATCTCGAGTTCCCGTGGTCGATGGCCTGGCTGCCCACAGGAGAAATGCTGGTCGTAGAGCGACCGGGCCGACTGCGTATCCTTCGTGATGGTGTGCTCGATCCGGACCCAATCGAGGGCTTTCCAGCCGTGTACCGGCCGCGAGGGCAAGGAGGGTTCATGGACATCCTCCCGCACCCGGACTTTGCCCAAAATCGCTTGCTTTACCTGAGCTATGGCAAGCCGAACGCCGATGGGTCCGAAGGTGCCACCGCCATTGTGCGGGGCCGGCTCGACGGGAATCGCGTCGTTGACGTCCAGGAAATCTTCGTCGCTGACGCCTGGCATGGGAACAACAACCACTTCTCCGGTCGACTGACGTTCGACACGGAAGGCTACCTGTATCTTGCCGTAGGAGACCGTCAGGCCGACCCCAATTTGCTCACGAGTCACCCCTCTCAGGATCCCTCGAACCACGGTGGCACCCTTGTTCGCCTGCATGACGACGGCCGGGTGCCTGACGACAACCCGTTCATAGGACACCCCTCCGCACGTCCCGAGGTTTGGAGCTACGGGCACCGCAATATTCAGGGCCTCGCGACCGATCCGCGCACCGGCGCGATCTGGTCGAACGAGCATGGGCCCCGGGGCGGAGACGAGCTCAACCGAATCCTACCTGGCCGGAACTACGGCTGGCCCGTCGTCACGCACGGGGTCAACTACGATGGCACGGTCATCACACGCGACACTCACCTCGACTCGATGGAGGACCCGCTTTACCTGTGGACCCCGTCGATAGGGGTATCCGGCCTGATGATCTACTCAGGTGACGCGTTCCCATGGTGGCAAGGAAACGCGTTTCTAGCGGGAATGATTGGGGAGCGCCTCGTTCGGATCACATTCGCGGACGACGACGTTGTGAGTGAGGAAATGCTCCTTCACCAACAGTTCGGCCGAGTCCGCGACGTGCGCCAAGGACCGGACGGATTCATCTACCTGGCTCTTGAGAACCGAGAGAGCCAGCCCATGTCCATCGTTCGGCTGGAGCCCGTCGTCGGGGAAGTAAAGCCACCGGGACGCTAACACGGCTCCCGTTCGCGGACGCTACCGTCCGAGCACGTAGTCGCTCTTCGCCGGACTGACGCCCCCGTACATCACGCCGGTCACGGGATCGATCATCACCATCTTCACGGCGCCCGCTCCGGACGTGGCCTGCCGATACGGCTGCTGCAGTGGCACAACCTCAACGCGGTGTCCCCGGGCAGCCAGTTCGTCACTCACTGCGTCGCCCAGCACGGCCGGCATCGTCAACATGCCGCGCACAGGATTCGGATACATCGACGCACCGAAGGCCGAACTGGTTACGGTCGCTGCCTCAACCGCCTGCTGGACGTTTGCGTCGAACAGGGCAACGGCCAGAAACGACTGCAGCATTGCCTGCGGCTGGTTGTCGCCGCCCGGCGTATTCCAGGCCAGGAACGGCTTGCCGTCTTTCATGGCCAGAGCCGGGTTGATCGTGTGCCGCGTGCGTTTTCCCTGCGCCAAGACGTTGAGGTCGTTGTCGTCCGTGGAGTAGTAGGGCATGCGGTTGTTTAGCACGATCCCTGTGCCCGGCACGTACATCCCGCTACCGAAACTTCCGTTCACACTGTGGGTCACCGAGACGAGGTTGCCGTATTGGTCCGCAATCGAGAAGGAAGAGGTCTCACCTGACTCGGGGAGGCTTTCGGTCTGCTCGATGGGGTAGGTCCCGGACTCGTATTGAATCGTCCTGTCGGCCAGGACCGCCATCCCTGCCCTGGGGTCACCGGGCGCAGGCGCGACCATGGCTCGGTCCATCCGGATCAACGCGCGCCGGGCAGCAGCATAGTCCTTGGAGAGCAGTTCCTGCGTTGGCACATCTATGAAGCGGGGGTCCGCGACCCACTGGTTCCGGTCCGCGAAAGCCAGCTTCAATGCCTCCGTGACAACGTGGATGTAGTCAGCCGAGTTGTGCCCCATTCCGCGAAGGTCGAAGCCTTCCAAGATGTTCAGGGCCATCAGCATCACGATGCCCTGGGAGTTCGGGGCACTCTGGTAGACTTCCAGACCCTCGAATTCAGTCATGATGGGATCGCTCAATTCCGGCTCGAAGGCAGCCAGATCCGCGTAGCGTAGCCGTCCCCCCATCTCTTCGTAGAAGTCGCTGAATGCGTTCGCGAGCTCGCCTCGGTAGAAGACGTCCGCGCCGCCCTCGGCGATCAGCTCCATGGAGGCCGCCAGGTCCTCCTGCACAAACACATCTCCTCGGTCGAGGGCACGGCCTTCCGGCATCAGAATGCCAACCGACGACGGGTAGGGCGCGGTCTTCTCGACGTTGTTTTGGTGGTAGGTCGATGACCAAAAGTCGAGCGGGTGCCCTTCTCGAGCCGCACGAATCGCCGGTGCAAGAACACGGGCGTACGACTGCGTGCCGAACGTTTTCAGTGCAAGGTCGAACCCTCCAACGGCACCCGGTACGTCGGTGGCGTCCGGTCCAGCGTCAGGGATTCCACCCAGCTCGCGAAAATACTCAGACGTGGCAAGGGCCGGTGCGCCCCCGGTGCCGTTGATGAACACCACGCGGTCCTGATCCGCCACGTAGGCGACGATGAACGCGTCCCCACCCATCCCGGCTTGGTGCTGTTCGACAACCGTGGTCATGTAAAAGACGGCCGTGGCCGCGTCGAACGCGTTCCCGCCGCCCTCCAGGACCTCCCATCCGGCCATCACCTCAAGTGGGTGCTCCGCCGCCACCATTCCGTAGGTCCCCATTACAACCGGCCTCCAGACCGGAGCGTCAGCCGGTGCCTGTGCGGCTGCCGGAGATGATGTAATCGCGATCGTTAGAAGAGCGAGAACGAAGCGCATGAGATCCCGGGGGCTTGAGGCGTGAGGACGGATGATTGTAGCGTCCGAAAGGGCGCTCGGGCCAGACAGGTGGAAAGCGTGCGTTTTGGGATCACGTTGTTTTGACTCGGGACCCGCTAGATCACTCTAGTGCGCGTCGCTCACCCCGCGCGCATGGTCGAAGAGGTAGTCGCCAGCGAGGTTCGCCAGTGCACGCATCCCGACCGGAAGCGCCTGTTCGTCGGGGTAGAACAGGGGCGAGTGGAGGCGCGGCTCCTCTCGGTCGAGGTGGGCGGCGAATCCGTGCGCTACATACGTGTGGTGGCCGCCAACCGGGCGATTCTGCCCGATTGGCATGTCGGTGCAGGCGATACCGGTTGGATCTTCGTGGACGAGATTGTGGTCGAGGGCGCCTGAGGCTCGGCGCTGACTACCGCCGGAACCGGTTCACCTCCCCCTCGATCGCCTCTCCACGCAGCATCACCCGATCGAAAAATTCCTCCGTCGCACCGAACGCGTGCAGCCAGCGATCGTACACCAGTGAGTCGTGCACGTCGTCCGGAAAGACGATCAACTCGAACGGCACGTCTTGGGCCCGAAGAGCTTGTACCAGCCCGACAGTCTGCTGGAACGGCACATTCCGGTCGTCGTCTCCGTGCATGAGCAGTACGGGTGACGTCCAGGTCTCCACGGCAGAGATCGCTGACGAAGTGTATGTGAGCGACTCCGGACTGATCGATTCACCCCTGAGATGCACCCCGGCGAGATCGACACCCGCCTTGAAGACGTCAGAATTCCTCGCCAGCCCCTGGGCCGTCAGGATGCCCCCGTACGACAGGCCCCACACACCGAGCTTGTCGGTGTCGACGTCCGGACGGCTCTGGAGATACTGCCCGGCCGCGAGCACGTCCTGGTACTCCGTGTTGCCTTCGCCGCCACGGCCGGGTGCATTCCGGAAGTCCCGACCGTAACCGATCCCGCTCCGGTAGTTCACCGACATGACGATGTAGCCCTTGTTCGCGAAGTACTGATTCATCGCGTAGGACATGTGGTAGAAGTGCATGTAGTGGTAGCCGAGCAGCATCTGCCGACGGGACCCACCGTGAATGAACAGCAGGGCAGGTCGCTTCTCTCCTGGCTCCAGATCCTCTGGCACCCAGACCTGGTTGTAGAACTCGAAACCATCTTCTGCTGTGAGCGTGACGGCCTCAGGCTCGATGTGCTGCTCGAGCGGATACTCGTCCGGAAGGCTCGTGATGTACTCTGGCGACCCGCCATCCGTGGGGACGAGAGCAACGCCCAACGACCGTGCACCATCTCCGGCGAGCGTGGCGATGTGGCTTTCAGAGGCGAGCACCGCTGGATACGTCTCGATCGTCGCTCCGCGGCTCAGCTGAGTGGCGCGGCCT
The DNA here is from genome assembly GCA_029245345.1 of Longimicrobiales bacterium. Lineage (NCBI taxonomy): Bacteria > Pseudomonadati > Gemmatimonadota > Longimicrobiia > Longimicrobiales > Longimicrobiales bacterium. Next base: position 593,517 of record JAQWPM010000021.1, on the reverse strand, counting down.
CCCGACGTGCTGACCTTCCACAAATGTCTGCGATCGATGTCGTCGACGTTCGTCGCGTAGTAGAGCGTCGCGCCGTCTGGGGACAGCGAGATGTGCTCCGCGATTCCGTCGCCAGGAGTGAGAAGGACCGCTTCGTCAGGGTGCTCGGTAGAGACCGAGTAGTAGTGCCGCCACCCGTCGGGTTCTGCCTGGAAGAGGATGCTCTCGTCTGCCCAGATGATCTCACGCACTTCACCGTGAAGTTCGTCTTCGGGGGCGTTGTGCCAGATTTCTCCGCCGTGGCCGCCATCCCCTGAAGCGACCCAGATAGACCAGTCGTATCCGCCGGCGAAGCGTGCGGTCAGGAGTCCGTCCGGGAGTTCTGCTTCGGTGGCTTCACCCGGATCCGCGTGGCTCCCGAAGGGGAGACCCGGGCGGCGTATGAAGGCGATGCGCTGACCGTCCGGTGACCACGTTGGGCTCGAGTCCCGATCCACCCCGGGCGCCAGATAGGTGATACCAGGGTTTTCGGTGTCGTAGATGCCGATGTAGCTGTGGTCTCCCCGAACACTGACAAATGCGAGCTTCTTCGAGTCTGGTGACCACACCGGATCCCGATTGTCGCCGAAGACGCTGAAGAGCGGCGGGGCGGCGTCCACGGTCCCGGAGTCGTTCGTGCCTGGATTCACCGCGGCGCGGTAGATTGCACCGTCCTTGTCGTAGGCCACCCACTTCCCGTCTGGGGACAGCGCGAGGTTCCAGGCTTCGACGACTCGCCAAGGCTCGCCGCCCTTCGTGCTCGCCGCCCAGATGGCCCTCTCGGTACCACGGGGGTCGCTCAGCACATTAGCGATCCAACCTTCTCTGTTCGGCGTGTGCCCGCGGATGAACGCGATCACGGACCCGTCGTCCGAGATCTGCGCCTCGGCCATGTCGTGCCCGTCGTCGTCCATGAAGTTGGTGAGGCGAACAGGCGCGAAGTCCGGTGCCGCGGCCGTGTACAGGTTGCGCATACCACGCTCGAACTCGACCCAGGCGATGCGGTCTGCGGCCTTGGCTGAGACCAAACTCAAGGGGAAGCCAGGGCTCAGAATGTCATCGATCGAATATGACTGAGCGTGTGTCGGTGCCGGGATAGCCAGCATGACGAGCCCGACGACGCAGGAGCTCACCAAGTAGCGGACGCGGGGACCGACCAGGGCAAACGGCATAACGACCTCGACCTTGAAGAAGCAGTCACCTCAACAGGTGAGGCGACTAAGGTCAGGGTGGGGCGTTCGCTGCGAACCGGCAATGCGGGCCCGCGGGGGACATCACTCCCTAGAACGGCAGCCCGTCGTCGTCGTCATTCGTTTCCGGGGGCTCCGGGAACGGCTCATTCGACTGCACCGGCGGTCCCGATTGCCCACCACCACCAGACTCACGCTCGACCTTCCACGCCTTGATGTCCGTGTACCAACGGCTGTTGTACTCACGGCTCGCGATGTCGATGTGCGCCGTCAGCTTCTCGTTCTCCGAGATGCCGAACTTGTCGATGTTGTCACCCCACATGACGATGCAGATCTGCTTGGGGTAGTTGCCGTCCGTCTCGAGAATGAACTCCTGCTTGCGCCAGGTGCCGTTCTTTCCCTCGCCAGATGCCTCTTCGAGGATCTGAGTGACGGTGCCGTTGATCTTGAGGTCCATGGGGGTCTGCGTGCTGGTGTTGGTGTGATGACGGGCCGGAAAGTAAGGGAGGGCAGGAGGATGAGGGAAGGCTCTGGACATGGTCCTTGCCTCAGGCCCACATGCTGACCGATCATGGGAGCACGATGACCGACCTGCCGACCGCACCGACGCCCGAACTGCTCGCCTTCCAAAAGGCGCTCGCAGGCCGCGGTCGCGGCGCTCGAGTCGATCCGGTTGGGGCTCCTCTATATGCAGGCTGGCACCGGAACGGTGGAGAGCCTGACGATGGAATTGAAGGCGGCCAAGGGGCTGGCGGGTGACATGGAGAATCTGCTGGAAGGTCACCGTGAGGTTGAGCGGATCTTGGACGAACGCCGAAAGACAGGCGTATTCGAGCTCGTGACAACCGCGCACGGCGAGCGGTGATGGCGACCTAGGGCCACGTGCGCCAAATTGGCCTCCTGTATCCCGCACAGGAGGCCAACATGGTCCGCCGTTTCGCTCCGAGACATTTCGTCGTATTTGCCGCAGTTGCCGCGGCGTCCTTCGTCCTTCCGTCGGCAGCCTCAGCGCAGTCGGTCGCCGACCATCCACGCGTCCAAGAGGCCACCCGCCTGCTCGAGACGTGGATTCAGGCGCAACGGGACTACGAACGAATTCCTGGGGCTTCCGTGGCCGTCGTGCACGACCAAGAACTCGTTTACGCCGGCGGCTTCGGGTACGCACATGTCGAAGCAGAGGAGCCAGCGACCCCGAGCACGATGTACTCGATCTGCTCGATCTCGAAGCTCTTTACCGCGACGAGCATCATGCAGCTGCGCGACGAAGGCGCACTGACCATCCGGGACGACGTGGGTGACCACCTCGAGTGGTTCGATCTCGAGCAGCAATTCCCAGGGCTAGGACCGGTCACGATCGAGGGGGTGCTCACGCACTCGTCCGGACTGCCTCGCGAGGCGGACGCCCCATACTGGAGCGGGCCCGACTTCCCGTTCCCCACGCACGATGCAATCGTGGAGGGTCTCTCCAACCAGGAGATGCTCTACCCGGCTCGGACCCACTACCAGTACTCCAACCTTGGCCTGACGCTCGCTGGGGAAATTGTGATGGCGAAGTCGGGCATGTCTTGGGGCGACTATGTGAAGGGGCACATCCTGGAGCCGCTCGGTATGACGAATACGACCACCGAGCATCTGGACGAACTCCGCGGGAAGCAGCTAGCGACCGGCTATTCGCCCATTCAGCGCGACGGGACCCGAGGCTTGGTGCCGCCCTATCAGGTCCGGGGCATTGGGCCGGCCGCCGGGATGCTCTCCACGGTGGAGGACCTCGCGAAGTTCGCGATGTGGCAGTTCCGGGTCCTCGACGGCACGAGTGAGGAGGTCTTGGACAGGAACACGCTGCGCGAGATGCAACGTGTTCATTGGCTCGAGCCGGATGGGACCAGCAGCTACGGGCTCGGTTTCTCGGTCTCGAAGCGCGACGGGAAGACCTATGTGGGCCACGGCGGCTCGTGCCCGGGCTACGAGAGCAACCTCAACATCCGCCCCCAGGACAAGATCGCGACGACGTTCATGACGAATGGTCGCCGGGTGAGCGCGAGCAGCTTCTCACGCATGGCGTACGACATCATGGCGCCGGCGATTCTGGCCGCTGTTGCGGACGGAGGTGCCCCTGCCGCGGAAGAGGACCATGAGATGACGGATGAGATGAGTCAGCGCATGGCCGCGATGAGTGCGGACGAAATGGGCGCACATCATCTGCAGATGCATGGCCCGGATCTCGAGACCCTAACCGGCCTATACTCACGCCCATTGGGCACCGAGAGCATGGTGACGACCTGGAACGGTCAGCTCGTGGTGATCGGCCTGCCGACGACCAATCCGCTCAACGCGATGACCAAACTGAAGCACATCGAAGGAAACTCGTTCCGACGCGTACGTTCCGATGGGGATCTCGGTGAGGAGTACCTCTTCGAAGAGGGGCCCGACGGTGCCATGACCTACTGGGTGCACAACAACCCGCGCGTTCGTTCCTCGCGCCTTCCGAGATAACGATGAAGCACTTGTTTGCCAGGAGTGTCCTTACGGCGCTCGCATGCGGCATCCTCGCCTCACCGGCCGCTGCACAGCTCGATTCGGCACGCTTTGTCTTCTCCACAGATGAGAAGCTCGACGCCACGGCGACGCCCGCGTACGAAGGCAGTCACGACGCCATTTATGCGTATATCGATGAGAACTTTGAGGCGCATCTGGCGAATCTCCAGCGCTGGCTGAGACAGCGCTCCGTAAGCGCGCAGAACGATGGCATTACGGAGATGGCCGAGATGCTCCGGTCGGATCTCGAAGCGCTTGGTTTCGCAGAGACCGCGGTGGTCCCGACGGATGGTCATCCCGGCGTGTGGGGCTACTACGACGCGGGCGCTGAGCGGACGCTCATGGTCTACCTGATGTATGACGTCCAGCCGGTGAATGAAGAAGACTGGGAGTCGCCGCCATTCGATGCCGAGGTCATCGAATCCGGCCTCGGCGAGATCCTCATGGCACGAGGTGCGACGAATCAGAAAGGGCCGGAACGGGCGTTTCTCAACGCCATCGAGTCGATCATCGCGGTAGAAGGCACGCTTCCCGTGAACCTGATGGTACTCGCCGAAGGTGAAGAAGAGCTCGGCTCTCCGCACTACTACCAACTGGTGGATCAGTTCGAGGATCGGCTCAAGACGGCAGACGGTGCGTTCTTCCCGTTCAACTCTCAGGGCCCCACGGGCGGAGCCGGCATGAGCCTCGGCGTGAAAGGGATCCTGTACACAGAGATCGAAGCGGTTGGCAACGCAGGCGGCGGTCCGATACAGGCTGAGATCCACGGGTCGTACAAAGCCATCGTGGACTCTCCGCCTTGGCGGCTTGTTCAGGCGCTCTCGTCCCTGGTGTCTGAAGACGGCAACACGATTCTCGTCCCCGGCTACTACGACGACGTGCGCCCTCCCACGGGCGAAGAGCAGCGCCTCATCAATGCGATGGCGGACACGTGGAATGACGAGGCTCAACAGGACGCATTAGGCGTCGAGCAGTGGATCGACGGCATCACGGGCCGCGATGCGATCATGCGTTATCTGTACCACCCGACACTCAACATCGATGGAATTTGGGGCGGATACACCGGGGAGGGTGTGAAGACCATTCTGCCGCACATGGCCACTGCGAAGGTCGATTCACGGCTGCCGTACGGACTCGACCCGGACACCGCGCTCGCACGGATCCGCCGGCACCTAGATGCGGAGGGCTTCGAAGACATCGTGGTCCGAAAGTTGTCCGGGTATCCGGCTGCTCAAACCAGCGTAGAGGCTCCCATCGTTCAAGCCGCGATTGGAGTGTTCAACAAGTACAGCCACACGCCACAGGTCTCGCCGCGGCTGGCCGGGAGCGCACCGTTCTATCAGTTCACAGAGCGACTGGGTCTGCCCCTAGTGTTTGCCGGGTTCGGTCATGGCTCCGGCGCTCATGCGCCGAACGAGTACATGGTCGTGACCCCGGCGGAGGGGTCGTCCATTGCTGGACTTCGCGAGATCGAGCGCGCGTACGTCGATCTGATGTTCGCCTTGGCGTCTCAGCGGCCGATTACCCAGTAGGACGGGGAGGCCATCCATGGCAAAGCGTAAGCCGAAGAGTCAGCGGCCAGGACGAGCGGGCGCCGCAGCTTCAGACCCGCCGGCGCTCACGGGCATCGCGTTATTGCTCAGCGAGTACCCCGCGGACAAGCTCGACCTCCATGGAATGACCGCGGCTCAGGCGGAGCCACGTGTCATGGCGTTCATGAAGCGACAGAGCCATACGGCGAGCGGCAGGGTGGTTCACATCATCACGGGTAAGGGCAACCGGTCCGAGGGCGCTCCGGTGCTGCCTGGTTTGGTCCGCGACCTGCTGGATGACGACTTGACCCGCCTTGTTCGTGAGGTCGCGGGGCTGCCAGGGGGTGGTGGCGTGGCCGTGAGGCTGCGCTGAAGGGTCGCTAGGCTGCGCCACTTCTGCTCGCTTCGTAGCTTGTGGGATCTCTACCGAACACGACTGCAGGAGCTTAGCTATGATCACGGTCCGTACACGCTGGATGCCACCAGGCATCCTCTCTGCGCTTTGCCTTTCGTTCGCGCTCGCGGCGCCCGCCAGCGCTCAGCTCGAAAAGGTCCAAGCCAACCCCAACCCGACTGAAACCAAGATGTTCGGCGACCTAGCGGAGGGACCCTACGAACGCCTGGTCCTCCGCAACGTCATGGTGATCCCGGGGCACGGCGGCCCCGCGAGCGGCCCGTACGACATCCTCGTCACGGGTAACGTGATCGCGGAGATGACCCAGCACGATCGCAACAACCCGGAGCGCATGCAGGGCGACCGCATCATTGAAGGCGACGGGCTCTTTGTGATGCCGGGTATGCTCAACCTGCATCTGCACCTGCGGGGTGAGGAGCTACCGCTCGACTACATCTACTATATGCAGCTCGCGACGGGCGTGACCTCCATCGGGCCGGCTGAAGAAGACCGGGTGCAAGACCAACTGCAGGCTGAGCGAGGCAACGAGATCCTGTCGCCCCGGCTGTTTCCGATCTACGGGTGGGGCAGTAAGACGGACTACTCGGCTGAGGACTTGGCCGACCCCGAGATGGCACCTCAGATCGCTCGCGACATGATCGCGGCCGGCGTGCGGCAGGTGTACCTGAACCAGCTCACCTGGAACCCCACGATGTTCGGGGCGGCCGCGCAGGCGATCGAGGCCGCGGGTGGGATCACCGCGGTTCACATCCAACCGTCCAGCACATCGCAGGTGAACGCTCTGGATGCTGCCCGGCTCGGCGTGACCATGATCGTGCACCACTACGGGTATGCTGAGTCCGCGCTCAACCGCGGCGTCCAGAATTATCCAGTGGACTACAACTTCCTCGACGAGAACAAACGATTCCGCGAGGCCGCCCAGGTCTGGATCGAGGCGGGTGAAAACGAAGAGACCCGGCATCGACTGTTGAACACGGTGGTGGATTCGCTGGTGTACTACGGCGTGACCATGCAGCCGAACCGGGCTACCTACGAGGCCAACCGCGACATCCTTCGCGCCCAGAGCCTGCCGTGGCACGAGAAGTACACGCACCAGGCGCTGTGGGACTGGCACCTACCGAATGCGGATAACCACGCGTCCTTCCAGTACAACTGGACGTCGATGGACGAATACCGTTGGCACTACATGTACGACCTGTGGGGCGACATGATCTACGAGTTCAACAAGCGTGGCGGGCGCGTCGCGTACGGCACAGACGACAACTACCAGTGGTCGACGGGGGGCTTCGGCAACATCCGAGAGCTCCAGCTCGTGCTCGAATCTGGGATGCATCCGCTCGAGGTACTTCAGAGCGCGACGTTCAACTCGGCCCAGACGATTCTGGAGCCCAAGCTGGGCATGGTTCAGGTGGGCTACATCGCCGACCTGCTCGTAGTCGATGGTTCTCCGGCCGAGAACTTCCGCTACCTGTACCCGTTCGGCGCGATCAACATGAACGAGGCCAGGGAGATGTACCGGACGCAGGGCATCATCCACACGATCAAAGACGGTGTGGTGATCGAAAACGACAAGCTGATGGAAGAGGTTGCGCGCATCGTGGCGGAGTCCAAGCGCGGAGTCGGGCCGGACATCGTGACCAAGCCGTTCATCGTGGGGCCGACGGCCAGGCGGCCGATTGGATCAGGGGGACGCTGACGCTCGATAGGGCGCGCGGGCCGGGAACCTCACCGGCCCGCGCCGCCTTTGACCTGCGCAACGACGACCGTGAACGTTGCGGCGATTGACCCGTGCCGGCTTTCGCACGCAAGCATTCGGATATTCAGGCGCGTGTCATGGACGTCTTCGAGGCACGCCAGCTGTCGGATCGAATCTCCAAGGAACTCGATATCGATGTCCTTGCGAATGGGCCTAGGAAGCCGAGGTTTCGTCCGGTGAGGTTCGCAGAGCCAGAACCGTTCCAGTCGGTGAGTCCAAGGAGGCTCGTTCTTGTCCCAATCGCCTAGTGCATCGTCGGACCCTGTCGTCAGTCGTCCGCCCCGTGTTGGCCCGCTGAAGGGCAATGGATTACTCCTCGGCCTCGTCCTCGCGAGCGTCGCCCTCAGCGGCTGCGTGGAACCCGGTCCGCAGTTCATCGGCCTCGTGACGGAGGACGCCGACCGCATCTGGGTCGGACCCGACTACTACGCGAATCGGCTGCAGGACTGGCGTGCTCGCGACGGACGCATCGAGAGCATCGAAGGCAGCCGTGCCAAGCCGATGCGGACCCTGCACTTGCTCACTTACGCGCTCAGCGACGACGACGGCGCATTCCGAATGAGTGTGGGTATGGGTGCGGTCGAACCAGGGGCGAGGCATGAGGACACCTGGTCCGGCTTCCTGATCGGGGTCGGTGGCGGTGATGTGGACTTCCGAATCAGCGCGCTGAGCCACCACTGGCCATCCACAGACGGTGGCTTGATCGTCGCCGTGGACGGTACGGGACAGATCGTCGTGCGTGACAACTCGGAGAATCACGGCTACACGGGGCCCAACCCGAACATCCCGCTTGAGCACTGGCCGCTGATCCAGGCGGATCAGACCGAGGTCTCCGGGGAAGTGGGGAACGACATGTTCCTGGCCGTCCAGGCCGAGCCCGACGGTGACACGTATTCGATGATCGTGACGCTGTTGGACGGCGTCACTGGCAATGAGCGTGCTCGGGCTTGGTACTCCGGCATCGACCCAGAGCACATGACCGGAAATGTGGCGCTGGTGTCGCACCGGAGTCCCGCCGCTGCCGACGGCGCCGCGGCGGAAGACGCGCCGGGCTACTGGTTCGCATCATGGACGTTGGATGGTGCGAAAGTCCGCAGACACAAAGACCGCGCTTTCGGCCCCGTCATGGGCGCGATGTACACGTTGTCGCGTGGCACCATGAAGATGACCGCCCAGCTCGGACCTCTCGGGCCGACGGACGCCCCGGAGGCTCATCTCGAGCTACAGCGCGACGGAGGCTGGCAGCGCGTGGCATCCGCTGAGATCCAACCTTTGAGTGCTACGGCGCATTTCCGCCTCGAGGGCTGGGACGCTCCCGAGGATGTCCCGTACCGAGTGGCTTACAGTTTCCCGATCGGGCTTCGCGAGCCGACGCCGCACTACTTCGAGGGCACCATTCGCCAGATCCCGGACGACACTGAAGAGTTCGTGCTGGCTGGCCTCAATTGCCACCACATCTCGGGCGCGGACGGACAGTGGAATGGAAGCCACTTCTGGTATCCCAATAACGAGACCGTAGCGGGCGTGGCACACCATGACCCGGATATGATCTTCTTCGCAGGCGACCAGATCTATGAGGGCGGGCTCGAAGGTGTCGTCCGCGATACGACCGACATCGCCTCCGTGGACTACCTGGGGCACTGGTTCCGCTTCGTGTGGTCGTTCCGTGATCTGACTCGTGACAGGCCCACGGTCACGATCCCTGATGACCATGACGCCTACCACGGCAACATTTGGGGCAACGGGGGCGTGAGGGAGCCGGGCGACTACACGGTTCAGGACGCAGGCGGGTATCGGATGTCACCCGATTGGGTGAACGCGATGCATCGGACGCAGGTCTCTCACCTGCCGGATCCGGCGCCGGCAGACCCGATGGCGTTGGGCATCACCACGTATCACACACGCATTGAATACGGCGGCATGAGCTTCGCGGTGCTCGCAGACCGGATGTGGAAGTCACCTCCGTCCGTGGTCGTTCGCGGAGGAGACGTCGTGAACGGCTGGCCGCGGCGGCCCGGCTTCAACGCGGCGACCCAATCCGACTCACCGGATGCGGTGCTGCTCGGGGAAGGGCAGGAGCGGTTCCTGGAGGAGTGGGCGAACGACTGGACTGACGGCGCCTGGATGAAGGTCGTTTTGTCTCAGACGCCTTTCGCGGACGTTGCGACAATCCCTGAGGACGCCACCAGTGGGGCGGTGTTGCCGGGCTCGTACATCGTGGAGCCAGGTGAATACCTAGAAGGCGAAAAGCTTGCCGAAGACATGGACTCGAACGGCTGGCCGAAGTCGGGCCGGGACCGTGGAGTCCGTGCATTACGGAAGGGCTTTGCGTTTCATGTAGTAGGCGATCAACATCTTGGGCACTTCATTCGATATGGAGTGGATGCCTGGAACGATGCCGGACATGTCTTCACCGTCCCATCCATCGCCAATCTCTGGCCGCGGAGGTGGTTTCCGCCCACACCAGGCAGGAATCCCGTGCCTTCGTCTCCCCGCAACACCGGGGAGTATCTCGACGGCTTCGGAAACCGCATGACCGTGCTGGCCGTGGCGAACCCAACCCAGGTTGATTTCGAGCCCCACGAGTTGTATCAGCGAGCGCCGGGGTACGGGATCATGCGCTTCGACAGAAGCACGCGTGAGATCGAGGTCGAGGCATGGCCGCGCTGGGTCGACCCGTCGGCTGCGGATGCTGCTCAGTATCCCGGCTGGCCGGTCACTGTAACGCAGGCGGAGCAGTACGACCGTGAGGCTGTCGCGTACCTGCCAGAGGTGGTGGTGACCGGAATGGTGGACCCGGTGGTGCAGGTCGTTGAGGAGCGCACGGGCGAAGTAGCTTATACCCTGCGCATCCAGGGCGACCGTTATCGGCCGCGCGTGTTCACGGCGGGTGGTGCCTACACGATTGTTGTCGGTGAGCCGGGTACGGACCGGCTTCAGACGTTGACCGGCGTCCGCCCGACTGCTGATGAGAGCGCGGTACTCGACGTGGTGTTCGAGTGAGCTTTGTCCCCACGATCAGGCTGACGCTGGTCGTCCGCACGGCGCTGATGGCTCTGGCCGTCTCGGCGTGCGGGGATGGTTCCGGTCCTGGGAGCGCTGAGGAGTCCCCACCGAACATTGTCCTGATCTATATCGACGATCTCGGCTGGAACGACTTAGGCGTGCAGGGCAGCACGTATTACGAAACGCCCAACGTCGATCGATTGGCCGCCGAAGGCATGCGCTTCACCAACGCGTACGCGAATGCACCGAACTGCGCACCGAGTCGTGCTGCGCTGATGTCCGGGCAATATGCGCCCAGGACTGGTGTCTACACCGTAGCGTCCGCGGCCCGTGGCGACGCTGCCAACCGGAGGCTTGTTCCAGTACAAAATCGACTGGACCTCGACCTCGGGGTGGCGACGCTCGCCGAGTCCCTACAGGAAGCTGGGTATACGACGGGTCATGCGGGGAAGTGGCATCTGGGTGGGGACGGTTCGCTCCCCACGGATCATGGCTTTGACTGGAGTGTGGCCGGGAACGCTGCGGGCTCTCCGCCGGGATACTTCTACCCATACGAGCGTAACGGACGGCAAATTCCGGGGCTGGAAGAGGGGGAGGAAGGGGAGTACCTGACGGACCGGCTCACCGATGAAGTGATCGGCTTCATGGAGGAGAACCGCGAAGAGACGTTCTTCCTTTATCTGTCCCACTACGCGGTGCATACGCCCATTCAAGGCAGGCCCGATCTCGTTGCTGAGTATGCGGATAGGCCGGCTTCCGGCGGGCAGGGGAACGCCGAGTACGGTGCGATGGTCACCGCAATGGACGAGAGCTTAGGCCTCGTAATGGCAGCCCTCGACTCACTTGGTTTGGCCGAGAACACGCTCGTCATTTTCTACGCTGACAACGGCGGCTACGGCCCGGTTACTTCGATGGCGCCGCTTCGGGGATCAAAGGGCATGTTGTACGAAGGTGGCATCCGAGAGCCATTGATTGCGCGATGGCCCGGGCAGATCGAGGCCGGCTCGGTTCAGGACGTCCCCGTCATCGGGACGGACTTCTATCCGACGCTGGTAAGCGTCGCCGGGGGCGAGTTGCCTGCCGGCCAGGTGATGGACGGGCAGAGTTTTCTCCCGGTGTTGCGTGGGGACGCCATGGAGGCCCGAGACGTGTTCTGGCATTTTCCGGCCTACCTAGAAGCCTACAGGGGGATGGCGGGGCACTGGCGGACGACGCCCGCGAGCGCCATCCGGCGAGGGGACCACAAGCTGATCCACTTCTTTGAGGGCGACGTGTGGGAGTTGTATGACCTCGCGGCGGATGTCAGCGAGAGCAACGACCTGTCTGCGGAGATGCCTGAGCTGACAGCGGAGCTAAGGGGAGCCCTCGAAGCGTGGTGGGCGGAGACCGACGCGTTCATTCCGGCACCGGTGATGCCCGACAGTGTCTTCGGGATTCCCCTCGTCGACCTCGACGCCGAGACGGATCGCCAGGTGGTCGTGGACCGTGTGCCCGGGCAGTACTTGGGACACCCCACGACGCAGCTGATGGAAGACGGTCAGACGATCCTCACTGTGTACCCCGAGGGACATGGCCGGGGATCCATCGTGTATAAGAAGAGCCCGGACGGTGGACAGAGCTGGAGTGACCGGCTGCCTGTTCCCGGCAGTTGGGCGACGTCGCTCGAAGTGCCGACCATGTTCCGCGTGGCCAAGCCGGAGGGTGGACATCGCTTGGTGATGTTCTCTGGACTGTATCCCATCCGAAGAGCGATCTCGGAAGACGAAGGAGCAACGTGGTCTGAGCTCGAACCGATCGGAGACTTCGGCGGAATCGTCGCCATGTCGTCGCTGCACACGCAGAAGAATGGTGACCTGCTGGCGTTCTTTCACGACGATGGACGCTTCCTTCGGAACGAAGGTGCAGCCACGGATTTCCATGTGTTTGCCTCGCGTTCATCCGATGGGGGCCTGACGTGGTCCGAGCCGTGGGTCGTAGCCGAGCATCCCGATGCCGATTTGTGCGAGCCTGGCTTGGTCGTATCACCGGATGGAAGCCGGATCGCACTCCTGCTTCGTGAGAACTCGCGGCAGCACGAGTCGTTCGTGGTCTTCTCTGACGACGACGGGGAGACGTGGACCGAACCGCGAGAGCTCCCTCTCACGCTGACGGGGGACCGGCACGTAGCCCGTTATGCCCCAGACGGACGCTTGGTCGTCACCTTCCGCGACATGGCTGCGGACAGCCCGAGCAAGGGTGATTGGGTCATGTGGGTGGGTGATTGGGACGCTATCGAGACTGGAGGCTCCGGGCAGTACCGTGTACGTGTGAAAGACAACAAGAACGCTTGGGACTCCACGTATGCCGGGGTTGAAGTCCTGCCCGACGGGACCTTCGTAGGGACGACATACGGGCACTGGGACGACTTTGTGGACCCCTACATCCTGAGCGTGCGCTTTACGATGGCGGAACTGGACGAGCGGATTCGGAGTCGGTAACTCTGGTCCAGAGTTCTCCTCAAAGCGGATGATGTGAATGGTCACGCTCACACTGAATGGCCGAGTCGTCGAAGTCGACGCCCCTGATGACATGCCGCTGCTCTGGGTGCTGCGCGATACGCTTCGCCTCACCGGGACCAAGTTCGGATGCGGGCTCGGGCAGTGCGGGGCGTGCACGGTGCACGTGAACGGGCAGGCCATGAAGACGTGTCAGCTGCCGGTGAGAGACGTGGCCGGGGCTGAGATCAAGACCATCGAAGGCCTGTCGCCCGACGGCTCTGATCCGGTGCAGTTGGCTTGGGTGATGGAGCAGGTCCCACAGTGTGGATACTGCCAGTCTGGCCAAATCATGGCTGCGGCTGCGCTGCTCGATTCGGATGAGAAGCCAACCGACGAGGCCATCGACGTGGCGATGTCCGACAACATCTGCCGCTGCGGGACCTACAATGCCATCCGGCGGGCGATTCATCGCGCCGCGGATATGCGTGCAGGGATCACCTCCACGGATGGTGCAGGTGCGTCCGGAGGTGACCGATGAGCGAGAACGGACAGAAGCCGATGATGACGCGCCGGACCTTCGTGAAGGTGGCGGGTTTGGCTGGGACGGGATTGGCTTTAGGGATTGGCTACAAGGTCATGTCGGGCCCAGGCGTTCCGTATACGGACGCGGCGTTCGCTCCCAATCCGTTCCTAAGGATCGAAACAGACGGGTCGATCACGGTCATGGTCGGCAAGGCGGAGATGGGGCAGGGTGTCGCCACATCGCTTCCCATGCTGGTCGCCGAAGAACTCGAAGTCCCATTCGAACGTGTAGCGTTCGCTTTTGCGCCTGCTCACCCGGCATACGGTGCTGCGCTGGGCATGCAGGTCACGGGCGGTAGCACGAGCATCGTCGAGATGTGGGAGGTCCTGCGAGAGGCCGGAGCGACCGCGCGCGAGATGCTGCGCGAAGCTGCGGCTCAGGAGTGGGACGTCCCGGCAGCAGACGTCGTGATGCGTGATGCGATGGCGCATCACCCCGATGGTTCTACGCTCGCTTACGCTGACTTAGCGGTCGCGGCCGCCTCAGTTGCCGTTCCGGCGAATGTGCCGCTCAAGGACCCGTCCGAGTTTCGGATCATTGGCCTCCCACAGCCGCGTCTTGATGTGCCTCAGAAGACGACCGGCCAGGCGATCTTCGGCGTGGACGCCGGTCCGGCCGACGCGCGGGTCGCGATGGTGGCTCGCTGTCCGGTGTTCGGGGGTGCTGTTCGTTCGTTCGATGCGACCGCTGCACTGGCGATGCCGGGCGTGCAAGAAGTCCTTGAGATCAGCAGCGGCGTCGCCGTGTTGGCCGACGGCTATTGGCCCGCGTTAAAGGGTCGAGATGCGCTCGTCGTCGAATGGGACGAGGGCGAGGCCGCGGGGCTGAACGACGCTGAGATCAGCCGTCGGCTCGCGGCAGGGATCGATGAAGGTGGAGGTGTCGCAGCCGAGCATGGTGCCGTGGAGGCTGCCACGGGCGGTGAGGCGATCACGGCGGAGTATGAACTGCCGTATCTCGCGCACGCGACCATGGAGCCCATGAATTGTACGGCGCTCGTCGAGGACGGTCGCTGCACCGTATGGGCGGCGACTCAGTTCCAGAACGGACCGGCCATGCTGGGTGGGGGTGGGGCGAGGCAGGTGGCGGCAGCGGCCGCGGGTGTGAGCGCTGACGACACCGTCGTTCATTCGACCTTCCTGGGAGGCGGCTTCGGACGAAGAGCTGAGAAAGACTTTGTACAAGAGGCTGCGGAAATCGCCGGGCGCGTGGAAGGTGCCGTCAGGGTGATGTGGTCCAGGGAAGACGACATGCAGCACGACTTCTATCGGCCTGCATCGCTCCATCGACTCTCTGCTACCCTCGACGATGCGGGTAACCCGGCGGTGTGGCGCCACGACATGGCCTCCCAGTCGATTCTCAATCGCCTCTTGCCTGAGTGGATGCCGGGCTTCGTGCGCAACCGGACGGTCATGAAGAACGGCGTGGATCCCACGTCGGCCGAAGGCGCCTCCAATCAGCCCTATCGTGTGCCGAACTTCCGCATGACCGCGGCCACGGTGGAGCTCCCCGTGCCGGTGGGATTCTGGCGCTCCGTTGGGCACACTCACTCTGCGTTCGTAGTGGAGTCGTTCATTGATGAGCTGGCCCACGCGGCGGGCCAGGACCCCTATGAGTACCGCCGAGACTTGTTGGCCGAACACCCGCGGCATCTCGCGGTTCTCAACACGGTCGCCGAAGCAGCCGATTGGGGAAGTGAGGTTCCGCAGGGTCGGGCCCGCGGCATCGCCGTGGCCGAGTCGTTCGGCTCTTACGTTGCCGAGGTCGCCGAAGTCTCTCTTGGGGAGGACGGACGCCCACGGGTGCACAAAGTCTGGTGCGCGGTCGACTGCGGTGTGGTTGTGAACCCGGCGATCGTCCGGGCGCAGATGGAGAGCGGGATCATCTTCGGTCTGACGGCGGCGCTCTACGGCAAGATCACGATAGAGGATGGTCGAGCGGTGCAGAGCAACTTCCACGACTACGAGATGGTACGCATGAGTGAGGCGCCCGAGATGCACGTTGTGCTCGCGCCGAGTGGGGATGGTCCGGGTGGCGTGGGCGAGCCTGGTGTGCCGCCGATTGCTCCTGCGGTGACGAATGCGCTGTTCGCGCTGACAGGCCAGCGCGTGAGGACGCTTCCGATCGCGTTGGGCTGATGCGTGGGCACCGAGTGTGCTAGATGGGGCTAACGAATACCCTTGAGCACCACACTCCACATGTAGTTGGCTGCGGGAACGCGATATGGCGGGTGCACGCGGGCACCCCAGCTGGTGTCTCCGCCGACGCCCATTTGAGCCATATCCAGGTCGAGCACGATGTTCGGCTGCGGTGCGAGGTCGGTTGGATGCCGGAACGTCTTGGCGTTTCCTTCATCGAGATCGGCGTCTGCGTAGCGTAGCGCTGAGAAGCTGAGGGGTGCGCGAATGCCATCGTCCTCGGAGGCTTCGATGAGGAGCCCTGTGCCGTTCGCTTTCCGTAGCACGAGCCAGCGGACGTCCGTGCGATTACCCGTCTCCTGCGGACGGATGTACGGAAAGAACATGTCGTCCACGTCCATCGTGTAGCGACCGACTGCGGCGCCTGTTTGTCGGTCGGCGTAGCTCTCATGGGGGCCTCGTCCGAACCACTCTGCGTTTTCTAGGTCGGCCGGGACATCGAGCGTAAACCCGAGCTTTGCCATCTCGGGGAGCCCGATTTGCCCGAGCTCGATCTCACCCGTGATCTCGATCTCACCATTGCCGAAGATGTGGTAGCGGGTGGTGTGGAGGGAGCTGACCGAGGGCAGAGACCGGGTGACAATGACCTCGACGTCGCGGTCCGAGTTCTGCCACCACTGCACGCGCTCCACAGGCTGGTTCTGTGAAGCGTCGCGCCACACGGCGAGCTCCGTCGGCATCTCCCACCCGTAGTCGTTGTCGGTGGGGGGGCGCCAGAAATTTGGCCGCGGCCCACCAGTAAGGACGTCCGTCCCCGCGAATGTGTATCGCTCGATCTCACCGCTCTCGAGATCAAAGACGAATTCGAAGTCTTCGGCTTCGCCCCGGAGCAGCAGCCGGTCTCCGTCCACCACTCGCGTGATCTTGGCGGACTTTGCGAGGTCTTCGCTCGGGGGCGCGGACTCGACGTTCATGCGCCAACTGTCCCAAGCGACGGTGTGGCCTGCAGGGAGCAGTCCCTCCGCACGCCGGGTCTTCCAGTCGATACGGAAGTGGTACTCGCTGTCCGGCTCTGGCTTCACCGGTACGACCGACTCGCTAAGCGATGAGCGCGGGAGGTCGCCCATCAGCAGGTGCACGCCTCCGGGGGGAAGGTCGAGGTCCTCGATACGCCCGCGAGCGACAACGGCCGGTTCGCTTCCGGGCCCGCCGTAAGCAGTAACGCGCCAATCACCTACGAGGCCGTCCAGGTTACGGAAGTCATGTCGATTCCGGATGGCGATGATGCCTTCCTCAGCGTCCGCCAGCGTGGTCTCGATGGGTTGGTAGACCTTCCTGACTTCCCACGCGTGCGGATTCAGCTGACGGTTCGGGCTGACGAGTCCGTTCACGGAGAAGTTGCCCGCACCGTCCGCGCCACCGAAGTCGTCGCCGTAACCCCAGTAGAGTTCGCCGCCCTCTGCGGCGAGCGAGAGACCCTGGTCGACCCAGTCCCAGATGAAGCCCCCTTGCAGTTGGTCGTTGTCCCGGATGCTGGTCCAATAATCCGCCAGGTTGCCGACCGAATTCCCCATCGCATGGGCGTATTCGGACAGGACAAGCGGCCGGTCGCGCTGGGAGGAAGCGTAGTTGTCGAGCGTGTGGACACGCGCGTACATCGGAAAGAAGACGTCGGTGTGCTCGCGAAGATCTGCCATCTCATACACGGCGGGCCGGCTCG
The DNA here is from genome assembly GCA_029245345.1 of Longimicrobiales bacterium. Classification (NCBI taxonomy): domain Bacteria; kingdom Pseudomonadati; phylum Gemmatimonadota; class Longimicrobiia; order Longimicrobiales; species Longimicrobiales bacterium. The sequence continues at coordinate 576,147 of JAQWPM010000021.1, read as the reverse complement.
GGTCGCGCTCCTTTGTCCATGCGTACATGGTTTCGAAATTTGAGCCGTCTCCTGCTTCGTTCCCAAGCGACCACATGATGACGGACGCGTGGTTCTTGTCGCGCTCCACCATACGCTGGAGCCGATCCATGTGCGCTCCGAGCCACTCCTGCTTTCCTGCGAGTGTTGTGTCCGGATGGAAACTGGTGCCATTGGATTCCACGAAGGCTTCGTCGACGACATAGATGCCGTGTTTGTCCGTGAGTTCGTACCAACGCGGGTCGTTCGGATAGTGACTCGTCCGAACGGCGTTGATATTGAGCTCCTTCATCAGCCGGATGTCTTCCAGCATCAACGCTTCGGACACGACACGGCCGGTGCGCGGGCTGTGTTCGTGTCGGTTCACGCCTCGTAGCGTGGTCGCGGTCCCGTTCACTTTCAGAAGCCCATCGTGGATTTCGACGGTGCGAAACCCGACCCGGTGGCGAACGAATTGAGTCGGAGCACCCTGCGTCTGTACTTCGACAACGAGTGTGTAGAGCGACGGTGTCTCGGCCGTCCACGGGAGAGCGTTAGGCAGCGTCGCGGACCAGGTCACGGTGGTGCCCTGCGTGGGCACGTTCACCGTCTCGGCATGGCTGTGAACAATGGTCCCGTCTGGGGCTCGTAATTGGGCCAGGACACCAGAACGATTGGCACCCCCAGTGTTTTCGAGGTCGACGGTGATATCGAGTTCGCCCGCCGAGAGGTCCTCCGAGAGGCCGGCTCGAGCGAAGACATCAGCTACATGCACCGGAGCGAGCGCCCGGAGCGTCACATCCCGATCGATGCCGCTCATGCGCAGGAAGTCCACGTCCTCCAGATAGCTGCCGTCACTCCACCGCCACACCCGCGCCGCGATCAGATTGCGGCCCGGCTGTAGGTAGTCGGTGATGTCGAACTCAGTAGGGACCTTCGAGCCTTCGGAGTATCCGACATCCTCGCCGTTGACCCACAGTTGCATCGCAGATCCGATGCTCCCGAAGTGAAGGACGACACTCATTCTGGCCCAGTCGGCAGGCAGGTCGAAGGAACGGCGGTAGGAACCGGTCGGGTTCTGTGTGTGATCAATGAGTGGGGATGGGCCGGCGGGAATGCCGGAGTCTGCGTACCGGACCCGCCCGTAGCCGTTCATCTCCCAGTTGCCGGGGACTGGGATCTCGTCCCAATCGGTGTCGTCGAAGGCCGTTGAGTGGAAGTTGTCTGGGGCCGTCGTGGCGTCGGACACCCAGTGAAACCGCCAAGGACCGTTTAGTGATCGGACGAACGGGTTGGCGTCGGTCGCGGACACGCCCCATGCGGTTAGCGCATGCTCGGCGGTCGGGTGGGGCAGAGACGTGGCGCGCGGCGCCGCCCGCCGGATTTGGAAGGCGCCAGGGTCCGACAGGGCCGCGTGCTGAGCGATGGCCCGCTCGGGTACGCTGAGCACCACGACTGCTGCTGCGACGGCGAGCAGGACTGATTGAGGATGTTGAGTGCAGGGGCGAGATCGCGCCAAGGGGTTGGTCCGGGGCGTGGGATGACAGTACGGAGAGAATCTGTCTTCACGGGACGATTCGCCAGGACTCCAGGGGGAAAGGCCTTGGTCGCAGTGGCCTCCGGCCCGTCGCCCGGATGCCGGGCAGATCTTTCCGTAGCTTTGCTCCATTGCGTCGATCCCTCATTGTTGTATCCTTGTTCAGCTAAATAGTTAGACAATTATTGCACAAACATAGATATTCATGATCAAGTCTGCGCTCATTCTCGCTATAGCTGTCCAGTTGCAGGCGGCCCCGGACAGTTCGCCGTCGGTAGCTGGGGCATCCGCGTCGACGCCCGTAGTGGCCGCTACCTTCGACGGCTCAGCGAGCCAGTTAGACATCCCCGCGCCGCGCGTGATGGATCCTGACATCCAAATCGATGGCCGGCTGGATGACTTGGCTTGGGCGGAGGCCGCAGTGCTTACCGGTTTCACGCAGTTCGACCCGATCGAGGGTGCCCCGGCTTCCGAGAACACGGTGGTTCGCGTGATCGTCTCAAAGGACGCTGTCTACTTCTCGGTTCGAGCGGATGACTCCGAGGGCGGCGTTCGCGCCACGCTGACCGCGCGCGACGACTACGGCCGCTCGGACGACTACGTGCGTTTCATCCTGGACACATTCAACGACGACCGTCGCGCCTATGTGTTCATGGTGAATCCCTACGGTGTTCAGGCTGACGGACTCTGGATCGAGGGTCGCGGTGGCCGCGGGGGACCCATCGACTGGAGCCCCGACTTCCTGTGGGAGTCCGCGGGCCAGATGGACGACAACGGCTACTCCGCGGAGATCCGAGTCCCCTTCAAGTCGATGCGCTTCCCCGAGTCCGAGGTGCAGGACTGGGGGCTCCAAGTGCAGCGTGCCATTCGCCGTACAGGGTACGAGCAGTCGTGGGCGCCGATAACCGGCAACCAGGCCAACGGGCTCGCCCAGTCGGGGTCGATTCTCGCGCTCGAAGGCATCGACCCAGGGATGTTCTTGGAGATCAACCCGACGATGGTCGGTTCGAGCTCGGGCCGCTTCGACACCAACCTCGGTCAGTTCCAACGTGGCTCCTCCAACAGCGAGTTCGGGCTGAACCTCGCCTATGGGCTTACGTCGAACCTGACACTGGATGGCACGATCAATCCCGACTTCAGTCAGATCGAAGCGGATGCAGGGCAGATCGTGGTGAATGAGCGCTTCGCGCTCTTCCTGCGAGAGCAGCGCCCCTTCTTTCTGGAAGGTGCGGATATCTTCTCGATGCCGAAGCAGTTGGTCTACACGCGTTCGATTGTAAATCCAGTGGGCGCAGTGAAAGTCTCGGGCAAGGTCGGGGCGTTCAACGTGGCCTACCTCGGCGCAGTCGATGAGGTGAACGCCGGGACGTCGAACCCCATGGTGAACCTGCTGCGGGTCAAACGGGACATGGGACAGAGCTCGACCATCGGCGCGGTCTATACGGACCGGACCGAGAGGGGCATCGACTTCAACCGCGTGTTCGGAGCGGATGCACGGCTCGTCCTCGGTGGCCGCTACACGGTCAATCTTCTGGCTGCGGGTAGCGCGGACGGAGCGAGTGGGGCCGCTACAGATTGGGGCTCGATGGTCACCGCGAGTGTGAGCCGTGCGAGTCGCAAAGTCTCCATGAGCGCATCGTTCGAGGATGTCGACAAAGACTTCCGAGCCGGCAGTGGGTTCATTCGCCGCACAGGCATCACGCAGCTCCAGGCGCGCACGGGATACACGTATCGTGGTAAGCGCGGCGCGTTCGTCGAGAGCCTGAGCTCCTCGGTGGAATTACAGGGCTACTGGGACCGTGAGGACTTCTGGGCGGGTCGTGCCACTCAAGAGAATCAGATGACGGCCACCTTGAGTGGGTCGCTCCGCGGTAACATCGGTGGCTTCCTGAATTATCGGCGCACCAACTTCGACTTCGCGCCGTCGTACTACGATGGATTCTTCAGCGGCCCTTCCGAGTCAGCCCTCGTACCGGTCTCCTCAGACCAGTCGCGTTACTCGGGCCTTCAGTCCTTCAGCGTGCGCTCCTGGGTCAGCACGTGGGAGCGGGTGCGTCCCTCCTTCGGCGGTTCGTGGGGGGAGACACCGATCTTCTCGAGCGGGGTCCCGGTGGGCCTCGGTACGAGTTGGAGTGGTGACGCGTCGCTGACACTCGCTCCGAACGGCTCCATGCAGGCCGTGCTCGGCATGCGACATGTGAAGATCTTCCGTCAGCGTGACGGCTCCGAGTACTCCTCGGCGACCATCCCGCGGCTCCAGCTTAGGTATCAGATGACGCGATCGATGTTCATTCGCGGCATTGGTGAGTACTCGAGCCAGGAGCGCGGCGACGTGCTCGACCCAGTGACAGGCGCTCCGGTGTACCGATGTTCCTCCGCGGATTCGTGTTCGCTCCGGCAGGGTTCGGACTCGCACGATTTCCGCGTGGAGACGCTGCTGGCCTACGAGCCGTCTCCCGGGACGGTGTTCTTCCTGGGATACACGCGGCAGTGGGCAGACACGTCGGGCTTCCGCTTCGAGGACGCGCGCACGGAGGCCGATGGGGTCTTCGTGAAGCTGAGTTACCGCTTCCGGATGTAGGCACATGTCAGTCATGGTTTAAATCCGAAATGTCCCCGAGGCGCTCCATCGGGAGTTGGTCCGCCGTGCTGAGGCGCGCGGCTTGACGCTGACCGCCTACATCCAGTCTGTACTCGAACGTAACGTGGCCCGAACGTCCCGAGAGGAGGTGTTGCGGCGTGTCGGTGCCGAGTTGCTCCGGATGGACAGAGGGCCGCTGCCAGGAGATGAGTAGCGCCGTAGTCGTGGATGCGTCGGCGGTCGTAGGGTACCTGCAGTCTGCCCAGGCGCGGACCGGGCTGGACTCGATCTTCGACGACAGGAATCGCCTCCTCTTCCTTCCGCTGCTGGGCCGCATCTTCGAGTTGCGCCACAATGTCTCGCCCTACGATGCCGCGTACGTCGCGCTAGCGGACGCGGAGACGCGAGTCGCCTGATCGGTCGGCTGTGCGCGCCTACCGCCCCATGTTGAACAGTCGGCTGTACTTGATCACGAGCTGCCGCTGCTTGGGTCCCGCCAGAATCCCGGTACGCTCGAACATTCCGTGGTGGTTCGTGTCGTTCCACACGATGAAGAGCCCGGTGCCCGCTGTATCCAGCCAACCCAAGCGGATGTTTGTACCCACGTCTTCCGTGTCGTCGTTGTACTGGACGTTGGCCTGCAGGTAGATGCGCGGAGTAAACGAGTAGGAAGCGTTCATGCCCACGACGGCGGTCTTGAAGCTGCCTTCATCCAGACGCACGTCGAAGTAGTTGAGCCGCAGCGTGGCGGCGATCTTGTCCCCGTATCGGTACGCGATGTTCGCGTTTGGTGTGAACCGAGTCCCGGTGTAGAAACTACCCACGGTCCAACCACCGGAGATCGACAACGGTGCTCCGCGGTTCGTGTTGTAGCGGAAGGACCACTCGGCGTTGTTGTACGACCCGGCGGGGATGACGATTCCGTCTCGGATCTCAAAGGGCTCTTCGAGACCTTCACCCGTGAGATTGAATCCTGGAAACTGGAAGAACGCCCCGTTCTCGAACGCGAAGTGCGAGTCGAAGTGAACGAGGTAGTTCTCGCTGAACCCGCCCAGCGTGAAGAATTGGTTGTACGAGATGTGCGGCCTGAACTCGCGGAACCAAGGTGTGCCTTCGGTACGGATGTGACGCATGACGCGAGCGGTCACTTGCCGATACCCGCGCCGGTTCACGAACCCGACCTCAGGGTTGAAGTCCTCGCCGATCTGGCGGTAACCCGTCGTGATCTGCCAGTCGCGGGTGATGTACGTCCCGGTACCCTCGAAGCCATATTCGCCGTTGTTGAAGCCGGCGCGCGTATCGGCCTCGCCAGCCTCCAGCGGGGTGGTCGTGAGCCCGGCCCAGCCATCCAGGGTGAGTGCCTCGCCAATGCCGAGTCGGCCATCGACGCCATAAGTCATGTTGTAGTCGTCGGTATCGCTGGTGTTGAGCCTCGACACCAGGATGGCCCCGAGCTGTGTGCGGTTGCCCATCTCTTTGTAGGCCCGCACCACGCCGAAGTTGTTCGACGGCGCCAATTGTTCCTCGAGCCCTGTGTCTTCGTCTACTTCGAAGACGTCACCCGTCTGGATGTTGAGCAGCCCGATTTGGAAATCGCCGACCTTTCCGGAAAGACGGGCACCGGCCTGGATCGGTACCTCCTGTCCGCCGGAGAGCCCGATGCGTCGACTGAAGAACAGTTCAGCATTCTGGCTGGTCCCGACCGCAAAAGTGCCGGCGTTCTCTAGGAAGAAGGCACGCTTCTCCGGGAAGAACAGGCTGAAACGTGTCAGATTCACCTGCTGGTCATCGACTTCGACCTGAGCGAAGTCCGTGTTGACCGTGAGGTCTAGGGTCATGCTCTGGTTCAGCCCGATCTTGGCGTCACCGCCGACCTGCCGACCGTAGTCGACCTGGGGACTGCCGACCTGGTAGTCCTTGAATCCGTCAGCTAGAACATACGGGCTGACCGTGAACGTGCGGCGCGCGGGTGCATCGACGGAGACCGTGCCCGCCATCGAAATCCGGTAGAGATCGTATTGCCGCGGGATGGGGGCCCACATGGCCTCCTCACTGTTCCGGCGGATCTTCCGTTCGAAGTTCACACCCCAGTCCTGCGTCCCGTTCGATCCGTACCGGAGGGTGGAGAAGGGGATGCGCATCTCGGCATACCATCCCTCGCCGTCGGTGGACGTCGCGACTTCCCAGCTTCCGTCCCAATTCAGATTGAAGCCACCGGTCGATCCGCGCTGCTGGCGGCCGCCGCCGGGGCCACCTGCCTGACCTTCACCCGCGACCTGACCGTCGTACTCGATGCCCGCGGGGCTCGTACCGAACACGAAGCCATTCTGCCGATCCAGGTATGTGTCGAATACCACCACGAAGGCGTCCGACTCGTTCAGCGATGCATCGCGTAGAGTCTGCCCAAATACGATGCCCGAAGCCTCCGTGTCATAGAGCCACGCGGCGATGTAGATGGCTTCGCCGTCTTGGGCCATGCGGACTTCGGTGCGCTGGGAGACGGGCTGCCCTTCACTCGGCTCGCTCTGCACGAACCCTGTGAGCGCGATAAGGCCACGCCATGTTGCGTCGTCGAGGCGACCGTCGATGACGGGAGCTGACGAGATCTGAGCGGCGGTGGTGGTGGGAACCTGCTGTGCCGCGATGGCGACAGGCAGGGCGAACGCGAATGCTGTAAGAAACGTCGAACGAGGGCGCATGAGCCTCGGGATAGGTAACGAGTCCAATGGGCGCCTCGGGGAAGGCCGAGGCCGAGATCCAACAAGATATCGACAACCGGACGCCTCTGTGTGTTGGCGTGGTGTCGGGCCGGGTGGCGACGCGGTGGAAGAGCACAACCATGTGTGGAGGGGGAGTCCCTACGCGATCTCTTGGATCGAGAGAAGCAGCTCCCGGTCCCTATTCTGGCTGCGGACTTCCCTTGCAGCCGCGAAGCCTGGGCGGCATCCTGAGCGAGCTTTTCATCGCTCATGCCACAGGTGTCCCATGCGTTTCGTCTCGAGAGGTCTTCTGGCGCTCGTCGCGCTTGTCTCGTTCTCCGCGTCAGCCCCGGCGGCTGCTCAGTCCGTCTCTCAAGCCCTTTCGGCCATTCCGCTCCGTGAAGTCGGCCCAGCCGCGGTCGGCGGCCGTATCGCGGACATCGCGGTCAACCCGCTCGACAAGTCGACCTGGTACGTCGCGGTCGGTTCTGGTGGGCTGTGGAAGACGACGAACGCCGGTACCACGTGGGCACCGGTTTTCGACGAGCAGAAGTCGTTCTCCATTGGGACCGTGGCTCTCGACCCAAGCAACCCGGACGTGGTCTGGGTCGGCACGGGTGAAAACGTCAGCGGCAGGCACGTTGGCTGGGGCTCAGGCATCTATGTGAGCCGCGACGCCGGGAAGACGTGGGAACACAAAGGACTCGAGCGCTCCGAGCACATCGGGAAGATCCTCATGCACAGGGACTACCCGGGCTCTCTGATCGTGGCAGCCGAAGGGCCGCTTTGGTCCGCGGGTGGGCAGCGCGGCCTCTTCCGCACGAGCGACGGCGGCGACACCTGGGAGCAGATCCTCGAGATCGATGAACACACGGGTGTGACCGACGTCGAAATCGATCCAAGCGATCCGAAGACGCTTTACGCCGCGGCCTTCCAGCGTCGCCGGCACGTGTGGGGCTACATGGGCGGCGGCTCAGGCTCCGGCATCTACAAGTCTACGGATGGTGGCGATTCTTGGCGTGAAATCACGACCGGCCTGCCGTCGGGTGACATCGGCAAGATCGGTATTGCCGTAACCCCTGCGAACGCTGAGCTCGTCTATGCGACGATCGAAGCCGCGGATGGTCAGCAGGGCTTCTATCGATCGACCGACAAAGGTGAGAGCTGGGAGCGCCGCAACGGATACATCTCCGGCGGAACCGGCCCGCACTACTACCAGGAGATCGAAGCGTCACCGACCGAAGAAGACATCGTGATCCAGATGGACGTCTTCTATCAGATCACGACGGACGGCGGTGCGTCGTTTGACAACCTGGGCACGGGTCGTGAGAAGCACTCGGACAACCATGCATTGTGGATCGATCCAGACAACACGCTCCACATGCTCTCGGGCACGGACGCGGGGCTGTACGAAACGTTCGATCGCGGCACGACGTGGCGGCATTTCCCGAACATGCCCATTTCGCAGTTTTATAAGGTCGCCGTGTCGAACCGAGAGCCCTTCTACGACATCCTGGGAGGGGCGCAGGACCTCGGTACGTTGTGGGGCCCGGCCCGTACCCTGAACACGGAAGGCGTCCGGAACTCCGATTGGCTCATCCCCATGGGCGCAGACGGATACGGCGTTCAGATCGATCCGAGCGATCCGGACATCATGTACCTCATGACGCAGCAGGGGAATCTGTTCCGGACCGATGCCAAGTCATGGGAGTCGCTGCAGATCCAGCCGCAGCCGGCGCCAGGCGATGCGCCTGAACGATGGAACTGGGACTCGCCGATTCTGATCAGCCCGCACGACTCGGATCGCCTCTACTTCGCATCGCAGCGCTTGTGGCGCAGTGAAGATCGTGGCGACAACTGGAACGCCATCAGTGAGGATCTGACCACCAACACCAATCGATACGAACTTCCCTATATGGGCCGCGTGTGGGAGCTCGATGCGCTGCACGACAACGGAGCCATGTCCAAGTATTCGACGGTGACATCGATCACCGAGAGCTCGGTCCAGGAAGACCTGCTCTACACAGGGTCGGATGATGGCCTCATCCATTTCACCTCCGATGCGGGACAAACATGGACGCGCGCCGGGGTGTTCCCAGGTGTGCCCGAGCGGGCGTTTATCAACGACGTCGAGGCGAGCCAGCACGACGCGAACACCGTCTTCGCTGCGGCCGACGCGCATAAGATCGGCAACTACACGCCGTACCTCTTTCGCTCGGACGACAACGGGCAGAACTGGACGAACATCACGGGCGACCTGCCGGATGAGACGATCGTGTGGGCCGTGCAGCAGGATCACGTAGATCCGAATCTGCTCGTGATCGCAGCGGAGTGGGGCATCTACTTCAGCCCGAACGGTGGGACCAACTGGCACAAGCTGGCTGGCTCCCCGACGATCGCGTTCCGCGACGTGAAACTGCACCGCCGCGACAACGACATCATTGGTGCGACGTTCGGGCGTGGCTTCTACATCCTAGACGACTACTCGCCGCTCCGTGAGATCGCTTCGGGCGCACTCGATGGCCTGGGTGGAGTAGCTCCGGTGCGTGACGCATGGTGGTATGTGCCGCATCCGACGAACCAGGCCGTCGGCCGGCCGACGTTGGGCAGCAGTGCTTACGCCGCGCCGAACCCGGACTTCGGGGCGTTGCTCACGTACCTGGTTCCGGAGATGCCGGAGACCGCCCAGGACGCGCGAGAAGGCCGCGAGGCCGAGGTCAGAGAGCAGGGTGGAGACGCGCAGTTCCCCGGGTACGAAGCTCTCTTCGATGAGTTGACCGAGAGCGGCCCTCAGGCGCTCATCCGGATCGACGACGTGTCAGGGACCCCGATCCGCTGGATTGAAGGATCCCCCCGGGCTGGTCTTCACCGTGTGGCGTGGGATCTGCGTCGTGCGGCACCGAACCCCATGAATCTCTCCACCCCGGGGTTCCGGCCGCCGTGGGTGAGTGACCCACAGGGTCCGCTCGCACCTCCAGGAGAGTATTCGGCTCAGTTGGTGGTCGTGAGCTCGGCCGGCGCCGAGGAGATTGGACAGGCGCAGAGCTTCGAGGTGAAGCCGGTCGCGAGTGCACCGGGCGTCGATTTCATCGCGGTCGCCGAGTTTCAGTACGACGTGAGTGAACTCCAGCGGCGCGTTGGCGTCGCCGGGGCCGAGATGGGCAGGCAGCGCGACCGGCTCCCCTTCATGCGTGCCGCGCTTCTACGGACCCCACGGGCGGATCCAGCGCTCTTCAACGAGATGGACGCGGTTGAGCGGGCCTTCAACGAGATCTCGGTCCGGCTTCAGGGAGACCGCGTGCGTGGCTCGCTAAACGAGTCGACGTCACCGGCTATTTCGAGCCGGGTTGGCAACGTGGTGGGCGGACACTGGTCCACGCGTCAGAATCCGACGGGGACGCAGAGGCGTAACATCGAGATCGCGCAGCAGGGTCTGGGTGCTGTGGAGGCTGATCTGGCTGGATTGATCGGTGGGCGGTTGATGCAGCTGGAAGAGGCGCTCGCGGCCGCGGGTGCCCCGTGGACGCCCGGAAGACGGATTGGGGGAAGGCCGTGATCGTGCAGCTGAGACGGGCCCTCGCCGCCGTTGCGGTAGCCCTAGCGACCACCGGCGCGGATTCCGCGGCCCAGACGACCCACGCAGAGCTCGTCGACTTCTACGACGCGTGGCGCGCGTTCGAGATGCCGGCGTTCGAAGGCGGCGTGCCGGACTACACGCAACGCGCCATGGATCGGCAGCACGCCGAGCTCGAGGACTGGATGGACCGGCTGTACGCCATGAATGTGGACGGCTGGCCCATCGCGCAGCAGATCGATTGGCACCTGATTCGTGCCGAGATGAACGGACTGGACTTCGATCATCGTGTAAGGCGACCCTGGGCCAGAGATCCGGCGTTCTACGCGACGGTGTTCATGGCCGAAAGCGACGTGCCGGCGCATGAGGGAATGTCCGTGCACGGATTCGTCGACACCTGGAAGTACGACTATCCGTTGTCGGCTGCAGACGCGGCAGAAATCACCGAGAAGATCGGTGCGATTCCTGGGTTGCTCGAGCAGGCCAGGGGCAACCTGGATGACTCCAACGCTCGCGACCTGTGGCTCGCGGGTGATCGTTCGTTCGGCGGGCAGGCACGCGACCTCGAGGCGTACGGTCGGCAGGTCGCCGGAACGAGCCGCGAGTTGGATGCCTCGATCTCGGCCGCCGCGGACGCGTCTGAATCGTTCAGGACGTGGCTGGAGGCAGAAGCTCCGTCAAAGACCGGGCCATCCGGAGTAGGAGAGGAGAACTACACCTGGTACATGCAGAACGTCCATCTCGTCCCCTACACGTGGTCGGACCAGGTCATGATCATGCGCAGGGAGTTGGCGCGCTCACATTCGTCCATGCGACTCGAAGAGAATCGGAATCGGCATCTTCCGGAGCTCCCACGTATCGACAACGCGAAGGACTACGACGACCTGCTCAACATGTCCGTGACGCGGTATATGAAATTTCTGCGTGACGAAGAGGTTGAGACGCTTGAGCCGTGGATGGACGCAGCGCTTCGAGCCGTGAACGGTTCCTTCTCCGCTGCGGAGCCGGGCGAGGTGCGCAATTTCTTCCTCGAGGTGATCTACCGCAGCCCCGATGCATTCCGTCCGCATATGCACCACTGGATCGAGCTGGCTCGTATGCGTGAGGATCCGCACTCGAGCCCGATCCGTGCGACCCCTCTGCTCTACAACATCTTCGACGCCCGCTCAGAGGGACTCGCGACCGGCGTAGAAGAGATGTTCATGCACCTTGGCCTTCTAGAAGGCCAACCGCGGGCGCGTGAGCTGACCTGGGTCATGCTCGCTCAGCGGTCAGCTCGGGCGCTGAGCGGCTTGAGGCTTCACGGCGGTGTGTACGATATGGAGGATGCGGTGGCGAACGCGATGAAGTGGACGCCGCGCGGGTGGCTCACAGAAGGTGAGCTGGTCCGCTTCGAGCAGCATCTGTACCTACGACAGCCGGGGTACGGAACGAGCTATGTGAGCGGAAAGGTCCAGATCGAGGAGCTGCTGGCGGAGTACGCCATGGCCGAGGGCGACGGCTTCACGGTGAAGCGGTTCTTCGACGCGTATTATGCCGAAGGTGTGATCCCGACGGTCCTCGCTCGCTGGGCGATGACAGGTGAAAAGGACCCGATCCTGGATCTGGGGAGACGCTAAGACGCTGCTGGCTGAATCAGGACACACAAAAGGCCCGGGCGGTGCTGCCCGGGCCTTTTGTGTCTTGGTTGCTCCAAATGCCAAGGCTCGTTAGCCCGGCTCAGCGGCTGAAAGCAGTGCGGCCGCTTGGTCCAATCCGTCACTCACACGGTTGAGCGCCGCCGCGACTTCGTCGACGAACATGTCCACCTCGTCCCAGGCCCGTTCCTCTAGGCCTTCCCGAATACCCGGGAGCGTCTTCACGCCGTACCCGGTCCAGAAGCCCGGCGCGTAGATCATGTGCCGGAACCAAGGGCGGCGAGGTAGACCCTCTTCGCGCGTCATCCGCTGCTCCATGCCCTGCAGCAGGTTGTTCAGTCTTTCGCCTGTGCCGCCGCCTAGAAGACCCTGCGACACAGCCGAGGCCATGAGTTCGTCATACCGGGCCGCTGCGGCTTCGAGCCGCGCCACCGCGTTCTCGACGGGAGCGAAGTTGATGTGCGGCACCGGCTCCTTGGCCTCCGGCGGTACGTACGTCTTCGTCGGGTCCGAGGCGATCTCGTAGGAGTCGTTTTCGACGAGTCGGTTGTGTAGCTCCGTCTCCGTTCGCATGGACGCCGCGAGCTGTTTCACCTCGCCCAAGTACATCTGGACGTTGTCCGCGAAGTTGCCGAAGCGGAACGGAAGCACGTCAGCGTTCGCCATGCGTAGCGTCGCCCGCCCCGCTGTCTTGGCGAGCGTAATTCCGTATGCGAAGCCCGGGTCGCCAAAGCGGGAGTAGTGGTCGTACGAATCGAAGATGGAGTGGTACGATCCGCCTCCGTTCTCACCGCCGAACCCGATGTTCAGAGAGGCGATGCCGAGGTGCTGCAAGAAGGGCGTGTAGTCCGACCCCGACCCGAGCGGGCCGATACGGCGGTCGCGCCTCGTGTACACATCGGCTGCTCCATCGACGGCGCGGGCGTGCTTCAGGCGGTCATTTACCGAGATGCCCGTCTGGGGATCGATGACTTCGTCCCCCAGTTCGTTGGCGAGACGCTCCAGCGTATGCGAGCCGCCCACACCAACAAAGCCACGACCGTTCCCGTCCGAGTTGATGTAAACCACGGCCTTGTCTTGCAGCTCCGCAGCGTGATCCTCGGCCCATTCCGTGGAGCCGAGCAGGCCGGGCTCCTCAGCATCCCATCCGGCATAAACGATCGTGCGCTTTGGCCGCCATCCGTTCTTCACCATCTCGCCAACAGCACGAGCTTCTTCCATGAGCGCGACCATCCCGCTCAAAGGATCTCCTGCACCGAACGCCCACCCGTCCATGTGGTTGCCACGAACGACCCATTCGTCCGGGAATTCAGAACCAGGCAGCATCGCGATCACGTCATAGGCCGGCGTCAGGTCCCAGTTGAACTCGAGTTTCATGTGCACGCGGGCGGGTCCCGGTCCGAGGTGGTACGTGAGTGGGAGCGCTCCACGCCATGCGGCCGGTGCGACTGGGCCGCCCATCGCCGCTAGGATCGGCTGAGCGTCTTCGTAGGAGATGGGAAGCACCGGGATCTTCATGATCGTCGGCGATTCCTCGACGGTGTAGCGCTCCGCGTCGAGCGTGGCGCCGACGCCTGGAGTGAGCGGATCGCCGGGGTACTGCGGCATGTCTTCCACGGAGCCGCGTTGGGCGCCCTGGGCCATGCGATACGGACCGTCCGGGTACACATCACCCTGGAAGTAGCCGTCGTCTCGCGGATCCGAGTAGATCAGTGTGGCGATCGCGCCGTGCTGGGCCGCGACTTTCGGCTTGATGCCGCGCCAGGAACCGCCGTACCGAGCCAGTGCGATCTTGCCCTCGACGCTGATCCCGTGCCGTGCCAGTTCGTCGTAGTCCGCCGGGATGCCGTAGTTCACATAGACGACCTCACCTTCTACGTCGCCGTCCGCCGAGTACGCGTTGTACGTCGGGAGCAGATCCTGGGTGATGCCTGACGTCCGATCTCCCTCGACCTCGGGCTCCTCCAGCTTCAGCACGTACCGATTGGGCGAGACGAGCTCGACCATGCGCTCACGTGGGGTCGGGAACATCACGTGGTAGGTGTCGATGCGGGTTTCAAAACCCCAAGAGCGGAATTTGTCTGCGATCCACTCGGCGTTGGCCTTACCGCCGGGAGAGCCGACGTGAGTTGGGTGCCGCGTGAGGTACTGCAGCCATTCGTCCAGGTTGTCCGCGTTGAGCTGACTGTCGTAGTCGGCCTCGAGGTCGCGCTGCATCGCGCTGCTCTCGTCCGAGAAGCCGAGGAGCTGCGCGTGTGTCGACGCCGGGACGAATAAGATCGCCAAGACGACGCATGCAGCGGAGAACCTGAATCGGGTAATGAGTCGTGACATGAGTTGCTGTCTGGGTTGATCGGAACGATGTCGGCCGTGCAAGTGCCGGCTCGGCACGATCGTACATCGAAGGGCGGGAGACGGCGAGGCGTAGCTGTCGTCCTCCGGTAGATGCCTCGAAGCCGTCTACGTGATACAATGGCGCCCTCAATCGTCCCACTGACAGAACGACCGAATTTACTGCCCACGACTGGAGCACTGAATGTCCGGACAGAAGGAGCAATGGGGATCAAGGCTAGGAGTTATCCTGGCGGTCTCCGGATCTGCCGTAGGACTCGGGAACTTCCTTCGCTTTCCCGGCCAAGCGGCCGCGAACGGCGGCGGCGCGTTCCTGATCCCTTACTTCATCGCGCTGGTTCTGCTTGGGATTCCCATTTGTTGGGCCGAGTGGGCCATGGGACGCTACGGTGGCCGGAAAGGTTTCCACTCCGCGCCAGCCATCATGGGCGTGATCGGGAAGGGGTCCTTTTGGCGGTATTCGGGTGTGATTGGCGTCCTGATCCCACTCGCGGTCTCCTTCTACTACACGTTTATCGCGTCGTGGTGCTTGGGTTACTTCTACGCCTACTTGACCGGCGGCATGACGATCGATCCGTCGACCGCGATTGCGACCCAGACGGCCGCGTCGACTTCGTTCTACAACGACTTCACCGGAACCGCTGGAAACGGGATTTTCTTCGGCGGGCTGGGAATACCGACCATCGCGTTTTGGGCGATCGCGTTCGGGATGAACATCTTCCTGATCATGCGCGGGATCTCGAAAGGCATCGAGAAGTTCGTTTCCTTTGCCATGCCCCTCATGGCTGTCTGTGCGCTCATCGTGCTGATCCGCGTGCTGACGCTGGGAACGCCGGATCCATCGCTGCCCGATCAGAACGTGATGGGTGGCCTGGCGTACATGTGGAACCCCGACTACTCGGCACTGAGGAACCCACAGACGTGGCTCGCCGCGGCTGGGCAGATCTTCTTCAGTATCTCGGTCGGCTTCGGCATCATCTTGAACTACGCTTCCTACGTGAAGCAGGATGATGACGTAGCGCTGTCGGGTCTCACGGCCGCGGCAACGAACGAGGTCTTCGAAGTCGGCTTCGGTGGGCTGATTACGCTGACCGCATCGTTCGTCTTCCTGGGCCTGAGCGGCACGATCGCCGCCGCAGCTGGTGGTACGTTCGGTCTCGGCTTCCAGACGCTGCCGGTCGTGTTCGCTCAAATGGGCGTGTTCGGCCCCGTAGTCGGCGCGGTTTGGTTCTTCATGCTCTTCCTCGCTGCGGTCACGAGCTCGATCTCGATGTACCAGCCAGCGGTGGCGTTCATGCAGGAAGCCCTAGGCGTCGACCGCATACGCGGCACATGGTTTGTGGTCGCAATCTGCCTGGTCGGTTCCTTCATGGTGATCTACTTCACCGAGGGTGCGGTCTTCTGGAGCACGATCGACTTCTGGATCGGGACCTTCTTGATTCTGGTGCTGGCCATGCTCGAGATCATCGCCTTCAGCTGGATCTTCGGGATCGATACCGGATGGAAGGAGATCCACCACGGATCTGACATCAAGATCCCGACCATCTTCCGCTTCATCATGAAGTGGGTGGCTCCGGGGTACCTGTTGATCGTTCTGGGCGCGTTCGCCTGGACGAACCTACCGGCGTCGATCGCACAGATTGGACAGCAGCCGATGGCTCAATTGGCGCTTGGCCTGCTAGCGGCAGTGCTGCTCGTGCTGATGTGGATCGTTCGCCTCGGCGAGAAACGGTGGCGTGACCTGGGGATGGACCTCGACGGTAAAGAACATGTCAGCAGCGGAGGTGCATCATGACGATCGGCGGATGGATTCTACTGGTTGGCTCGCTGAGCTTTGTGTGGGGACTCGCAGGATGGTGCTACTACAAGATCCTGACTGGGCCCGACAAGTAGCGTAGAACGCTGAGCTCGTTGGGGCTCGTGTGAACAAGTGGGGCGGTTCGTCTTCGGGCGGGCCGCCCCGCGTGCGTTTTGGGGCATGGAACCGCGAGGGCTACGTGGGCCCCCCAATAATCAGCAGCCATGAAATGTGTCTATGAGCCACTGCGCGACCGAGGGATTCGCGTGCGCGTATGTGAAAGCGATGTGGGCTTCATCGTCCGAACCCGAAGCGACCCGCAATTCGTGTCCGATAACAAACCAGCGACCCTCCAAGCCGGCGTGTTTCGCATGAGGTAGGTCGAGCTGTAGCGTGCCCCATTTGGACCAGCGCGTCGGGTCCGACATGTCTACGCCCACCTCGTAGAGAGAGCCACATTCCACGAGCCGCCATCCACTGAGGATCGCTCCCAACACCATCACTGCACTCTCCGCGCGCCATCCCATCGGTCACCTCCTCGCCCCGTGTGTTTCTCTGTTCGACGTGCTTTGGCTTCCCACGCTGACTGGAGGTAAAGCAAGTCGATTGCCCGAACCCGTTGCCGGTTTCGTCAGATGGCTGAATAATCAGCAGCCTACGGGGTCACCCAAGCGCCCCGCGACTGTCTTTTGGAGAGATGACCTTGAAGAAGCTCCATGCCTCGACTGTTGTGTTTGCCGGTATGCTCGCCGGACTCGCGCTGACCGCTTCCCCGGCGGCCGCTCAGGGGCGTTCGTGTGGCCCCCAACCCTTGAATCCGTTGAATCCGGTTGAGAATGAGGGCAGCGTCTACAACTGCAAAGACACCCCGAACCCGCTTCCACCCAACACGTCCATCTGGACAGAAGAGATGACGTGGATGGACGTTCGGGATGCCCTCGATGCAGGGAAGACCACGGTCATCATCTCGACCGGTGGCATAGAGCCCAACGGTCCCTGGCTCGTCTTGGGCAAGCACAACTATGTGCTCACCGCCAACTGTGAGGCGATTGCCCGAAAGCTGGGGAATGCCCTTTGCGCCCCGGTTCTGCCTTACGTGCCCGAGGGGAACATTGATCCCCCGTCGAGTCACATGCTGAGTCCGGGTACGATCAGCGCGAGTGGTGAGACGTTCCAGGCGGTTCTCACCGATATCGCGACTTCATACAAAGCCCACGGCTTCGAGAACATCCTGTTCATCGGTGACTCGGGATCGAATCAGGGTCACCAGCGAGCTGTCGCGGAGCGGCTGACTGCTGCGTGGGGCGGGAGTCCGGTCGTGGCTCACATTGGTGAGTACTACGACAACACGGCTATGAGGAACTTCTTCGAAGAGAACCTCATGCCATGGGGTGAGCGGGATGGCTTGCACGACGAGCCGGATATCGCGGTCAACATGTTCGTGGATGACCCATCTTCGATTCGATGGCAGGAGCGAGTCGATGCCGGACTGGCCACGATCGACGGCGTCGACCTTTCCAACCGCGTGCAGACCCTCGAATGGGGCAGGGCTGTGGTCGAGTTCCGCGCGACGAACGCCGTGGAGGCGATCCAGTCCGCCATCAGCAACGGTGGGACGTTACCCGAGCCCCCTCAGCCGCCACGTACCGGTGGTGGCGGTGGCCGTGGGGAGCGTCCAGCCCCTGACCCTCGTACGATGGGCGGAGGCGACTGTCGTGCGAACACGTACAACTGTTCGGACACGCCGAACCCACTCCCAGAAGCGCAGTCCGTATGGCTGGAAGAACTGACGTGGATGGACGTGCGGGATGCCCTCGCGGCTGGGAAGCGGACAGCGATCGTCGCGACCGGCGGAGTCGAGGAGAACGGTCCTTGGCTCACGACCGGAAAACACAACTATGTGCTGGACGCCAACTGCGAATCGCTCGCTCGTGAGCTCGGCGACGCGTTGTGCGCACCCATCGTGAAGTGGGTCCCGGAGGGAGATCCGGAAACGCTCGATGACCCGGGTACGATCAGCCTCCGACAGGAGACGTTCCAAATGCTCCTCACAGACATCGCGATGTCTCTCAAGACACATGGATTCGAGAGCATCGTGTTCATTGGGGACTCCGGTGGGAACCGCCGAGGTATGATCGCGGTTGCCGAGCGCCTCGATGCCGAATGGGCGGGCGAAGCCCGGGCGATCCACGCGGGGGAGTACTACCCGGCGAGCCCCGATCCGGCCAAGAACGTTCTCGTCATGAAGGGCCTCATGAGAGAGGACCAAGAGGGTACAGAGGGGTTGCACGACAACCCGACCATCACACTCAACATGATGGCGTCCGATCCCGAGTCTGTGAGGTGGAGGGACCGAGTCCGCTACGGCCACGCCTCGATTGACGGCTTCGACATTTCGGATCTCGCTCAGTCGCTCCAGCTCGGACGAGAAATTTCACAGGCTCGCGCGGAGCGCACGGCCGCGGCGATCCGGGAGCAGTTGTCCGGGCGGTAGTCTCGGCTGGCTGAGGCCCTAGAAGACCACGCGGGTACCCACGATCGCCCGGCCTGGCCGTGCGCCATCAACGAGGGCGCCGTCTTTTACCACGAATTCGCCGTTCACGAGCACGAACTGCACGCCTTCCGAGTATGAGAGTGTGCCCTCGAAGGTTGCCGTATCGATGATCTTCGAAGGATCGAAGATGGTGACGTCCGCGTCGCTGCCGATCTGGATGCGGCCCTTCCGAGCCATTTGAGCGGAGACCGCGCCAAGCCGCTGAGCGGGCATGATCGTGATCTTCCTCAGTCCTTCCATGAGGCTCGAAATCCCTTCTTCCCGGACGTACCGGCCCAAGAAGCGCGCGAAGGTGCCGGCGCTTCTTGGATGCGCGCCTGGGTCGTAAGGCATTCCGTCTGAAGCAACCATTACCGCCGGGTCCGACATCGCGGCGGTGATCCACTCGGGCTTCATAATGTGGATAATGATGACCCCGCCTCGTTCACGGTATTCGTTGAAGGTCGCTTCGGTCAGTCGCTCTCCGGTTTCCTGCCACTGCAGGTCACCGTAAGAGATCTGGAGCCGCTCCTGCCAACCTTCATCGAAGATGGCGGACTCGATTGAGGTAGAGGCCGCCGTATAGGGGTACGCCTCGGTCGTGACATTCACCCCGGCCCTCCGTGCACCGCGGATGAGGTCGAGATTGGTTTCGATGTCCCATAGACTCGAACTGTTGAGATGCACGATGTGCAGCGGAGCCTGTGTGGCGACCGAGTTCGCGATGACTTCTTGGATCGGGTCAATGCCCATGGACCGTACATGAGTGTAGATCGTGATCGCGTTGTCACCCGCGAATTCCATGACCCGGTAGATCTCGTCGCGGTTGGCACCCGGGTAGTACTGGTGTGGCATACCGATTCCGAGCCCGCCCGCCGTTATCTCCGACTGCAGCCGCTCCCGGAGCGCCCCGTACTGCTCTTTTTGGAGAGGCTCATATGCGGCCGCGCCAATGAGCTCCATGATCTGAGCGTTCTCTTCCGTCGTCAGGTCTCTTGTCCCGGCGGCGTCTACAATGTCCCTCACCTGCCGGTACTGGTCCGCGAAGTCGGGCATGACCGAGATCCTCGCAGAACCGTGCGATACGCTCGCTCCGAAGTTCAGGACTGACCCTCCGCGACGGGGATCCAGGAAGTCCGTCATGGAGGGGACGCCACCCTCCAATTCGAGGGCGGTGGTCACGCCGTCCATGGCCTGGAACTCGTTGGCCCGCACCGTCTGCCCGTGCGCGTGCATGTCGATGAAGCCCGGAGCCACGACGAGGCCCGTCGCATCGATGACGGTGGTGCCTCGCAGCGCCCCTTCACTGATCGAGACGATGGTCTGCCCGCGAATGCCGACGTTACGAATTGCATCGAGGCCCGTCTCTGGGTCCATGACGCGGCCGCCCATCAGTACGACGTCGTAGACTTCTTGGGCCTCCACCGCTTCCGCCCCAATCGGTCCGGGCGTTGGAGCCAGGGTGCCGACCAACATGAGACAGGTTGCTGCTGCGGTCCGGACTAAGCGCGTACGCGTGTGCATATTGAGTTCCGTTCGGGGTCCCTGAGCTACGCCGTCGAAAGTAGGCCGGATGGTAGGCTCCCACCAGAAAAGACTAGAGGCCCTTCCCCTCGGAAACCGTTTTTGTCGACCGCGTCAGCACCTGGAGATCGAACGCGAGCTTTTTCCACCCGCTGGGCTCGTCGTGCATGAAGCCGATGTAGGCGAAGTCGAGTTGCCACTCGCTGGGGCCGTCCTTGATGCCCTTGTTGGCCTGGACTAGTCCGGTCAGCCCGGGCCGTATCAAGCGCTTTCGAAAGACGCCCTCCTCGAGCTCCTCGTAGTACGGCTCGAGCGGCCAGGGGCGAGGGCCGACGAAGCTCATTTCACCCACGAGGATTGTGAACAGTTGGGGCAGCTCATCCAAATAGAAGTCTTTTAGAATCTTCCCCACCTTGGTGACGTTGGCGGGATCCCGTTCCATGGGTTTGATGTGTTGGTACTTCTGAGTCGCCCGGATCTCATGGAATACATCCATGCGAACGATGCGGAACTTGAGGAGGTGGAAGACACGCCCCTCCGAGCCACGCTCTTCGGTCAAGAAGA
Source organism: Longimicrobiales bacterium (assembly GCA_029245345.1). Classification (NCBI taxonomy): domain Bacteria; kingdom Pseudomonadati; phylum Gemmatimonadota; class Longimicrobiia; order Longimicrobiales; species Longimicrobiales bacterium. The sequence goes on along the minus strand of JAQWPM010000021.1, from coordinate 555,351 downwards.
ACGGCCCCCGGTGCCGCGGAATGAAGAGGCCTTCAAGCACGAGCGCGACGAGGATGGCCAGAAAGAGGGGCGAGAAGAGCAGAAGCAGCGCGAAGGACAGGAGAATGTCCAACGCGCGCTTCTGCCAACACACCGGCACGAGCCCATCGAGGCTGCGCCCGATTTTATCGTATCGCTCGAGTTCCTGGGGCGTCACGGGGCGGCCCTCAGCTGATGGTCCTTCTGCGTTCCGGTGGACGGATGATCGCCCCGAAGCCGTGCTCGGCGAGGAGTCGGTTGAACTCATCCAGCCGAGGCCCGAGCAACTGACGTACCGTGGCGTCGTGGCTAGTCCAGCGGACTCTCAGGTCACTCAGTACGTCTTCCGAGCCGCGAGACACACCGGTCTCGGCGCCCTCGGCGTTCCCGTGGAGCACGACGTATTGGAACTTGAGACGAGATGGGAAGTTGATCACGGTCTGCCCATCCACCACGCGTGCCTGATAGAGTGAATCCGCGACGGTGGTGAGCTCTTCCATGAGCGCGTCGGCTGCTTCCCCAACCACGTCGGCTCCGTCACGGCCCTCGATGCGCCCCATGAGCGTCTCGACCTGGTCGTCCACATCATTGACGTCGATGGCCGCGTGATGGATGTCGGTCAGTTCGCGCGCTACTTGGGCTACGAACTGATCCTGCTCGACGTACTCCGCCATTGTCGCGTCAACACGTGGATCCTTACGGACCTCGAGAGACTGCGTCTGCGTGAAGTCACCGGCGGTCAGACGCACCTGGTACGTGCCTGGAATGACACGCCGACCGGCGAGTGAACCGAAGACGTAGGCGCCCGGGATGTTGGGGATCTGCTCGTGGCGCAGGTTCCAAGCCAGACGATTGTGCCCGGCTTCCACAGTTATGGGTTGCGCCCCAGGACTGACGTCTTCATCTGGATGTGTCGAGTACGTGCGGATGATCTCACCCGCCGTTGACATGATTTCGACGGTTACGGAGTCACCCTCCGCGGGTTCTTCTGCCATGTAGTACTGTACGATCGCGCCCGACGGGGGATTCTGACCCACATTCTCAGCGAAGCCCCCAAAGCCACCGCTGGCCAGCCGGTACGCATGGCGGGGGGGCAGCAGGTAGCTCTCGCTTCCCTCAACGTTCGTTGCGTTCTGCATGGGGGTGAGGTCGTCCAAGATCCAGAACGATCGACCCGATGTCGCGGCTACGAGATCGTTCTCGCGACGCTGCACGATGAGGTCGTTTATGGGGGTGTTGGGCAGGTTCAGCTGCATGGGCTGCCAGTTCTCGCCTTGGTCCCACGAAGCGAAGATCCCCGTCTCGGTACCCATGTAGAGCAGGCCGGGCCGGACCGGGTCCTCCCGGACGACTTTCACCCAAGCCTCTTCCGGGATGCCGGTGGTCCGGTCTTCCCAGTTCTCGCCGTAGTCGTTGCTGACCAGCAAGTGTGGGGTGAAGTCGTTGAACTTGTAGCGCGTATAAGCGGCGTACACGGTCGCCGGATCGTGAGGTGAGACCTCCATCGAGTTGATCTGGCCTTCCTCGAGGTCGCCCGGCGTGACGTTGGTCCAGGTCTGCCCTGAATCGCGTGTGACATGAATAAGACCGTCGTCTGAGCCTGTGTAGATCGTCCCGGCCTCGTGTTCCGATTCCACCACGTAGTAGATGGTGCCATAGATCTCACCCCCGGCACCCTCATTTGTGATCGGTCCGCCACCGTAGCCCTGGTGCTCGTCGTCGTCACGTGTGAGATCCGGGCTAATCTCCTGCCACGTCATGCCGCGGTCCTCGGTGACGACCAGGTGATTCGAGGCGTGGTAGATCCTCTCGTAGTTGTGGGGAGAGGCGATGATGGGCGCGTTCCAGTTGTAGCGGTACTTCATCTCGCGGCCCTGAAGCGCAGCTGGCATCACCGGGTAGACACCTACGTCGCGCTGGCCCTTCGTCTGGTGATCGTACTCGCTGATGATGCCCATGTAACAACCGGCATACACGAAGCGTGGGTCGTCCGGATCGAAGGCTGTGTAGGCGCTTTCACAACCGCCCACGGCGTACCAGTCTTTCCACGTCACACCGCCAATCCCCGCGCTCGCGATCGCCACGGAACTGTTGTCCTGCTGGCCGCCGTAGATGTAGTAGGGGAAGCGATTGTCCACGTTCACCCGGTAGAACTGAGAGGTCGGCTGGTTGTCGAGCTGCGACCAGCTGTCTCCAGCGTTGAACGAGACGTGTGCTCCGCCGTCGTTCGCGTTGATCATTGTCTCGTTGTCGTCCGGGCTGATCCACAGATCGTGGGTGTCACCGTGGCGAACCTGGACCCGGTTGAACGTCCGCCCACCATCGATCGACTTCATCATAGGCGCGTTCAGGACGTAGACCGTCTCGTCGTCCTGAGGGTCCGCGAAGATCTCGATGTAGTACCAGGCACGTGCGCGGGCCGACCAGTTGTCACTCGTGAGCTCCCACGAGGCGCCACCGTCGTCCGAGCGGAAGATGCCACCACCGGGATCGGCTTCGACGATCGCGAAGACACGGTCCGAGTTAGCCCGAGACACGTCGATGGAGGTCTTGCCCATCTCGTCGGGCAGTCCGTTCTCCAACTTGTTCCAGCTGTCACCCCCGTCCGTGGACTTCCAGAGCCCGCTGCCTTCTCCGCCGCTCTGGACCTGCCAGGGAAGGCGTCGGTTGTGCCAAAACGCTGCGTACAGAATGCGTGGGTTGTTCATGTCCATAGAAAGATCGGACGCACCTGCGTCCTCACTCACGTAGAGGATATGCTCCCACGTCTCGCCGCCGTCCGCGGAGCGGTAGAGCCCACGCTCGGGGTTGGCCCCGTATGCTGCACCCTGGACTGCCACGTAGACGAGGTCCGGGTTTTTGGGATGGATGCGCACCCGTGAGATGTGCCGACTGCGGGGCAGTCCCATGTTCGTCCAGGTGCGGCCCGCGTCCGTCGACTTATAGACGCCGTCCCCGTGTGAGGTCATCACACCACGTGTGGCGTGCTCACCCATGCCCACATAGATGACGTTCGGGTCCGATTCGGAGACCGCGATCGCACCCACAGACGATGTGCCCAGCTGCCCGTCCGAGATGTTGTTCCATGTGATGCCGGCGTCGGTGGTCTTCCAAATGCCGCCGCCGACGGTGCCCATGTAGTACATCTGGGGGTCACCCACGACTCCGGTACTCGCGACGGAACGGCCGCCTCGATAGGGGCCGATCGAACGCCATGCCATCGACTGGAACGTGGCCGGGTCTACGGCTGGGGTGTCGTCTTGGGCGGTCGCTGGCGCGGGCAGGGAGATGGCCGCACAGGCGACCAATAAGAACAGGCCGGAACGGGACAAACGGGACATATCGGCTCCAGGGGAGTCTGGCTCAGCCGTGGCGGGCGCGAACGAGGGCGCCACGCCGAATCGGCGCAGTGATATCAGGGGATCAGCTTCCGCGCGCGCGCGGGCCGGCGCAAGGGTTTGGCGCGCGCCGGAGCCGTGAGCCGCTACGGCGATCCCTATAGGCCCGGGGGTCTTCCTAGCAAGTCGGTCGCCGGACCCAAGGCGCGTTCCACGGCTAGAGCCGCACCCAAAAGCGCCTCGTCGTGCCCCCGTGGCGCGACGAACTGGAGCCCGACTGGCATGCCTGAGGCATCGAGCCCGACTGGGAGCGTGATCGCACACAGGCCGAGCATGCTCGCGGGGCAGGTGGGCCGGAGCGCGGTGACGTTGGCTGCGCCGTAGGCGTCAAGATCTGCCAGTTCGGCCAGCGGCGCGGGTGTGGCCATGGAGGCAGGAAGGGCCAGGACGTCAGCCTCGGCAAACAGAGCCTCGGTTCGGCTCATGAGTTGAGCCCGTCGTGCCACAGACGATCTGTACTGATCGCCGCCCAGTTCGGGAGCATGGGCAAGGCGAGATCCCACGATCGGGTCCAGAATATCGATCCACTCCGGCAGGTCCCGTTTCAGAAAAGCCATGCACTCTGCGCCCGCGATCCCGCCGTTCATATAGAGGTGTTGGGCCTCATCGAGGAGTGTGCCGTCTACCGCTCCGACACCCCAGCCGGCGGCCCCCAGCCTTCCGATCGCTCCGTGAAGGACGTCAGCGATGTCTGTCTGACAGTCATCCCAGATCGTACACGTCGGCATCGCGACACGCAGCCCGGCAGCGGGGAGGGTGGCGAGTTGGAGCCGGAGTTGCTGTGGATCTCCCCATTCAGGATCGAGTGAGCCGAAAAAATAGATGGCGTCTTCGACGGTCCGGGTCAGTCCCCCAACCGTGTCGAGCGTGGTGCTGAGGGGCACGACTCCTTCAACGCTCCATCGGGCATGCGTGATCTTGTGACCCACGGTGCCGGTCATCGCGGCGGGGATTCGGATGGAACCCCCTGTGTCGGATCCGAGCGCCAGAAGCGCTGATCCCTCCCAGAGACTCACCCCCGCTCCGGACGAGGAGCCTCCGGTGATACGGTGCACATCTGCATCCCAGGGATTCCGAGGGGCACCCCAGTGCGGGTTTGCCCCAATCGCGCCGTAGGCAAACTCGACGGTATGCGTCTTCCCCATGATGACGGCGCCCTGTTCACGCAGCCGTGCGACGAGCCACGCGTCCTGGGTCCACGGCGCTGGAAGTGCTCTGGCACTTCCGGCGAAGGTGTCGAAGCCGCTTACCCCGTATAGATCCTTCACCGAGACTGGGATGCCGCAGAACGGAGGAGCATCCCCTCGCTGGAGACGCTCGTCTGCGGTGCGAGCCGCCCTGCGAGCCGACTCGCTGTCGAAAGCCCTGTAGGCGTGGAGCCGTTGTCCGTGTTGGCCGTGACTGGCGATGGCTGATTCCGCGAGTTCGACGGCGGAAAGATTTCCTGAACGAAGCGCCGCAGCGACTCGTTCGATGGACTGATCGATGGGCTCTTTGGCCACCTTCGCATCGCTCGAATTCATGCCTCATCATCACCATGAACCGTGAATCGCGCCAGCGTTTTGCGGGGCTGCCTTGTCTTAGTGTTTGTAGGTATTACAACAGTCTTGCGGTGATCCGCAGGAGCACCGTAGGTCCGCCGTCCGCCACGACCCACCCGGCCACTCGAGGTCTCATGCAATTCTGTTTGCGCACCTTCGCCGTGGTCGCGGCATTGGCGCTCGCCATTCCTTCGGCCGCTCACGCCCAATCGCGCACGACGTCTGCCATTCGCGGCTTCGTCACTGCTCAAGACGGTTCGATCCTCGTCGGTGGGACGGTCGTCATCCGTCACGACGAGACGGGCGCGTCGCGGTCGGGTCTGACGAACGCGAACGGGGCTTTCCTTGTTCTGCTCCTTCAGCCGGGGGGCCCGTACTCGGTCTCCATCCAGCACCTCGGGTATTCTGAGGGGCGAGTCGAAGGGATTCGACTCGCCGTGGGCGAGACGTTCACCATGGAATATGTCATGCAGGAGCAGGCAGTGGAGCTGCAGGGGATCGACGTCGCGGTCGAGCGCGCCACGATCTTCACGCCGACACAGATTGGTCCGGCGACGCGGCTGACCGAGCGGGTGCTCGACGCGACCCCCATCATGTCGCGTGACGTGATGGAGTTGGCTGTCTTGTCGCCTTTGGTGAAGACCACGGAAGGCGGTGGTTTCTCCGTAGCGGGGCAGAACGATCGCTACAACGCCATCTTGGTGGATGGCCTGGCCAGTAAGGACATGTTCGGCCTGACCTCAGGCGGGGTGCCGGGGGGGCAGGCTGGTGCAAAGCTGATCCCCATTGATGCTGTCGCTCAATACGAAGTGCTGGTGGCCCCGTTCGATGTTCGCCTGTCCGGCTTCACCGGTGGTGTGATGAATGCGGTGACCCGTTCCGGGACGAACGACTGGCGCGTGCGGATCGGCGGTGTTCACCGAGCCGAGCAGCTTATGGGAGACCTTCAGCTTCCGACCGGCCCGGTAGCGGCCTCCGGCGTGGACCGGAGCCTCCTTTCGTTCTCCGTGGGTGGTCCGGTCGTGCTGGACAAGGGCCACTTCTTCGTTGCGGCTGAGTTCGAGCGGCGGAATCAGCCACCGTCGGGTTACAACCTCTTCCGTGATCCCGAGTCACTCGTGCGTATCTCCGGAGAGTCGATGGACGAGTTTGCGTCCCTCATGCAGACGGATCATGGGGTGGATGTTGGGAATGCCGCCGCTTACCCACTCAGCCAACAGCTCTCGAACGTGTTTGTGCGCTCCGACTGGAATTTCGACAACGGGACACGACTGACACTGCGAAACGTGTTCTCACACGCTACGAACGACGAGTCACCCAACCGCTCGGCCTTCCTTCCGTACGAGCTGTCGTCCAACACGGTCCAGCGGACGTCGATGAACAACATCACGTCCCTGCAGCTCTTTTCACCGCTCGGTGATCGGTTCTCGAACGAGTTCGACATGACGGTGCAGATCAGCTCTGACGAGTCTGCGCCGACGACGGACTGGCCGCAGGTCGAGGTGGACGTGAGAAGTTCGATCGGCGATGTATCGCTGAATCGGCCGGTACGCGTCGGGGGGCAGTTCTTCGCCCAGGACAATGGCCTGGACCAGACGAGTATCAGGGCCACGAACAGTCTGGATATTCGCAGTGAGGGTGACGACGTCGTCACCCTCGGAATCACGGGGTCGTACTACGACATCGCACATCGCTTCCTGCCCGGTGCGGCCGGTGAGTACTACTTCCCGTCGATGGCGGACCTTCGGGCCAACGCGCCGGAGCGCTACCAACGCGCTGAGTTGGCGCCCGGCCAGGATCCAGCCGCAAAGTTCGAGGTCGTCGAGGTCGGGGCGTTCGTTCAGCACCTCATGAACGCTGGGAAGGGCCTCACGATGCGGTTCGGCATTCGAATGGACGCGCCTTACGTCCTCTCGTCTCCGGAGCAGAACACCGATGTACTCGATTTCTTCGGATACGACACGTCTAAGCTACCCAGCGGTAATTTCTTGTTCTCCCCGCGCTTCGGCTTCAACTGGCAGAGCGACGGTCTGCGTGTGACGCAGGTACGCGGTGGCTTCGGCTGGTTCGCCGGCCAGGTGCCCTACGTCTGGCTCTCCAATGCCTTCCACAACAACGGCATTCGTTCGACAACACTGACCTGCAGCGGAAGGCATTACGTCGAACCGCTGCCGGCGCGTCCTGCACCGCCCTTGAACGTCGGCTCTCAACCCGCGGGTTGTTACGACCCAGACGGCGGGACGATCCCGTTCAACCGCGTGAGCAGCGTGGTCATGTTCGAAGACGGCTTCAAGTATCCGCAGGACTTGAAGTTCTCAGCTTCGGTCGATCACGAGTTGAGCGACCGCACGAGCTTCACGATCGGCTTCCTGTTTAACAAAGCGCTGAACCAGGTGGGAATCGAAGAACGCAACCTCGAGGGCGGCAACACGTCGCTCTCGCAGCTGGGTGGCACCGAGCGGAAGTATTACTCAGACATCACAAGCGAATTCGACCAGGTCCTCCTCGTCACCAATGAGGGTGAGGACTGGGCCACGTCACTGAGCTTGGAACTTCGCGGCCAACTCACGGACCGAATCGGAATCCAGTCCGGCTATGCCTTCGCGCGTTCTTGGGACCGTACGAGCCTGACCTTCGCGGATATGGCATCGAACTTCGGGTTCAATCCGAGTGAGTTCGATGTGAATCAGCCGCCGTTGCGGACCTCGAATTTCGACCGTCCACACAAGATCGTCCTGGCCATGTACGGGGCTCCCTTCGAGTCTCTCCCGGATACGGAACTGTCGCTCCTCTACACCGGACAGTCGGGCCTCCCGTTCTCCTACGTCTACGACGGAGATGTGAACGGGGACGGCTACCCCGGCGTTGGTGGAGCCCTCGATCGATTCAACGATCTCGTGCATGTGCCAGCGACGCTCAGTGGGCTCGGGGAAGGCGCTCCGTACTCGCTGGTGACGCAGATTCTGTTGGCGGATGCGATCAAGAACAACGATTGCCTCAAGAAGTACGCGGGGACGCTTGTGGCTCGGAACGGCTGTCGGGCTCCGTGGGAGAACCGGTTGGATCTGAGGTTGGCCCACACGGTTCACATGGGTGATCGCGACATTCGCTTCGAGGGTGACCTGATCAACGTGCTCAACATGGTCAACGGAAGCTGGGGCAAGATCGAGACGACCAGCCCTGTCGTTCCGCTGCTAGAGCTGTGTCAACTCGGTTGCGAGAGTCCTCTTCCCGCCAGGTGGGGTGGGGCGGTGCTCCCTCAACGCAACGAGGACGGTCAGCTGACGTCTCCGGACCCGTGGACGGTGATCACACCAGATTCCCAATGGCAGATGCAGTTCGGGGTTCGCGTGACGTTCGGCGGAGGGCGATAAGATGACGAAGCGCATGAACCGAGTCCTCGGACTCCGGATGATCGTTGGTGCCTCAGTCACGCTCATGGTGGCCGTGGCGTGTCAGGAAGTCACCGGCCCGATCTGGGTCGACTCTCTCCAGCTTGAGCCGGATTCGATCTTCTTGATCCCAGGTGAAACGGCTCAGTTCACTTCAGTGCCGTTGGATCAGCGGGACAACGAACTGCCGGAACGCGCGGAGCGCACAGAATGGATTGTGAGCAACTCGACGATCGCGACCCTTGAGCCGCAGGGCGGGGTCGCTACGGTCACCGCAGTGAAGGTCGGCTCAACCAACGTGCGCGTGTCGCTTGGGCGTGGTACCGGGACGGGCCGCGTCTACGTCGAGCCGTTCGAGTTGCGGGAGATCAGGATCGACCCAGTACCGGGTGGTGGCCCCATTGAACTGAGTCAGACGAGCACCTTCGGAACGCGAACGACGGTGCGGCCGATCCTGATCGGTATGGATGGCCAACAGGTCTCTACCGAGGGTTATCGGATCTCTTGGCGGACGTCCAGCACCCAGATCTTCATCATGGTCGGAAACCAGGAAGTCGTCACAGGTACTTCGATCAGCATCCGCGGACGGAACGCAGGGTCGGCGACGCTCACGTTGGTTGTAGGGGATAAGTCGATCTCAGTCCCCGTGATCGTCAGCTAAAGGGCGCCTGACAACGGACTCTTACCGCGGGTCGATGTCGGCGAAGACAGCCGCGTTCCCCTGACGGTCCCATGAGATGACCTGGTACGGCTTTGCACCGGGGCCTTCCATGCCTGGCGAACCAGTCGGCATGCCTGGCACTCCGATGCCGGTGATCGCGGGACGACTGGCGAGCATCGCCTTGATTTGTTCTGCTGGCACGTGGCCTTCGACTACGTATCCGTCGATGAGCGCCGTGTGACACGACATAACGGCTCCCGGAACGCCCGCGTCTCTTTTCACCACCATCAGGTCCTGGACGTTACGTGCATCGACGTCGAAGCCCGCAGCACGAAGGTGGTCGACCCAGCCCTCACAGCATCCGCAGGTCGCGGCCTTGTAGACTAGGATCGAGGGAAGATCCGCATCGGCTATTGCAAACATGACAGGTGTCGCTTCGCCCGCGGCATTGGCTTCGGCGGCATCGCCTGAGCCACATCCCGTGAGAGCGACGGTCAGAAGGGTCAGGGCAGTGGTCGAGTACTTCATCTGAGCAGCCTCTTCGAGCGTGACGTGTAAACGGCCCATGGGAGCCGGCACCTAAAATATACGGCATCAACGCCAAGGGGTGCACAGTTGGACGCGCATGAAGCAGGATTGTGTTGCCGCTCGTAGGTGCATGCGAGCACCAAACACAACAGGACCGCCCGATGGAATGGGAAATTATTGCGCCGATGATCGTTTCGATCGTCTTCATTCTCACCGTCGGGGGAGTTCTCGTCATCCGGCCCATCGCGAAACGGATCTCGGGATTGTTGGAGCTCTACGCCCGTGACAAGACGACAGGCATCGAGAACGATGTGCACCAAGTGCGGGAACTACTGGAGACGATGAATACTCGGCTTCAGTTGATGGAGGAGCGGCGGGACTTTACGGAAAAGCTGCGGCATTGAGGGGTGGATAGAGCGAAGGGCGAGACAACCGAAGGGTAGTTCGCCCTAATCGTTCCCGACTGCGGACTCGAGCATTCGGTCGAGCGCGTCGCGGCTGAACCACCGTCCTCGCACCATCACACCGGTTGGGTGGCGGAGTCGGTCCAAGTCAGCGAGCGGGTCCTCTTCAACCAACACCAAGTCGGCGCGGGCTCCAGTCGTGATGGTTCCAAAACTGGCGGTCGGGTCCACGTGCTGCTGCACGAAGCGGCCTGCGTTCCGGGTGGCAGCTGCGAGCGCCTCGTATCGACTCAGTCCGGCGTTTCTGAGTACTTCGATTTCGTTGTGCAGCGAGAAGCCCGGCACGAGCACGGGCAGCGGAGTATCCGTGCCGGTGAGCATGGGGATGCCCGCTTGGTTGAAGGTGCGAATCATGGGGTGCTGGAATTCGTACATGGCTTCGATCCGATCCCGTCCCGTGGGATCGCGTCCCATGTAGGGGTTGTCGTCCAGCCAGTCCTCGCGGAGGGACTCAGGGAGGTAGCGGGCCATATCCGATCCTAGCCCGGCGTGTACGCCATCCGCGGAGCCCCACTGCGTCACGATGTTGCCGAACGTAGACAGGGTAGGTGTGAGCCACGTACCCGCCCGAGCCATGTCGGCTGCGACGCCGTCCAGGTCTCGGGTGTCCAGCGAATTGAAGTGCGTGTAGATCAACTCTTCGGCGTGCGCGACGCCCGCCTGACCACTCTCGATCACCGCAGAGAACGGGAGGTTACGCGGGGCGTGTCCGAGCACCGCGATGCCCTCGTCACGGCCGGCTTGAACGAGCGCGTTGTACGTCTCTGCTGAGAGATCTCCGTGGATCTTCACGAAGTCGTAGCCGCTACGGACATGGGCCTGGACCGCATCGACCGCGTCCTCAGGGGTGTGGACACCGGGCTCATTCGTGAAGGGGCCGGACGTATACACGGTCGGACCGATCACTTCGCCGGACCGGATGCGGTCTCGGAGTTCAAGATGGCGCTCTTCTCCGCGCAGATTGAACACGGTTGTCACGCCGTTCGCCAGGAAGACGGGCAGCCAATTTTCGGCTCCGTCCGGGAGGTGCACGTGGGCGTCGGTCAGGCCGGGCACGAGGTACCGAGTGCCGTCACCGTTCACGATCAGTGCGCCTGCGGGCGGCTCAAGAACTCCGAGCGGGCCGATTTGGCGGATGAAGCCGTCTTGCGCGATTACCACTTGCCGGTGCAGCACTGCGTCGCCTTCCATGGGCACGACGTTGACGTCCACGAAGGCGACGGGCGTGCTCGCTGCGGCGCTTGTCATCGCACTGCCGGCATCCGCCACGGACGTGGGATGCCGAGCCTCATGCCCCGACGGTCCGATGTGGACCACCAAGGCACCGAGGGTGCCGGCTACCAACGCCAGCCCGACCGAATCTTTGATGCTGAGCTTCATGCGGGAAGATACCCTCGGAGGTGAGAAGGTGCCCAATACATGATTTCCGACTTCTGGAGGTTGATCTGATCGAAGAGTTTTACGCAGAGTTGTAGAGGATTCATCGACTGCGAAAGCAGGAACACCTCATGTCAGGTGTTCTCGGCCACGGCATCCACGGCGACGACATGCAGTTGGTTGAAATCGAGCTCGATCCGGGCGAAGGCGTCCGTGCCGAGGCGGGTGCCATGATGTTTATGCAACCCGGCATCGAGATGCAGACCAGCACGGGCGGTGGGATATTCAAGGGATGCGAGCGGATGGTGACCGGAGAGTCGTTCTTCCTCACCAACTTCATCTACCAAAGGGGCGGGGCGGGGCAAGGTGGCGTTCCGAGCATCCTACTCCTGACAAAGTCATTCCGCTCAACCTGCGTGCGTTGAACAGAGAGTTCATCTGCCAGCGTGACTCGTTCCTACTGCGCTGTCCAAGGCGTTGAGATCGAGGTCGCCTTCACGGAGAAGCTCGGGGCCGGTCTCTTTCCGGGCCAATCGCTTCGTGTAGACACGGGATGTATAATCGGAATGAGCGGCAGCGTGAACTATGACCTTCAAGGTGCGGCAGGCCTCGGTGCCGGCATCATTGGTGGGCTCACTAGCGGAGACCGTTAAGCGCGCAGCCGACCCTACCGAATCGTGTCGTGCTGCTCCACGCGTGCGTTGGCGCGGTCCACAGCCTCCATGGCCCCAGCAATACCGTGCGCGCCAGGGATGGGCAGATTGGATACGATGCTGTCCTTCTGACGCCGTGTGAGGGTGTCGGTGGCTGCGGCGGCGTCTGAGCCACCCTCGCCAGCTCCACATGCCCACACGCCGACCAAGGCGACCATAACGACGAGGAATTTCTTCATTTGATTTGTGCCTCGTGGATCGATGCCGCCGGGGAGTCCCACGGCCGCCTAGCTCACTCTTGCGTGCCTGAGAGGGCCGCGCAAGTTGCGCGAATGAAGATTAAGAAATGGTTCCGGCCCGTTGTCCTCGTCGCGGTAACGTCACTAGGTGCCTGCAGCGAGGCGCCTTCGGGAAAAGTCGGCACGCCAGAGCTGCGTGCGGCCCTATTCGACACGATCATGGCCCGCACAGAGCGGCGCGAAGCGTGGTCACCCGTGAAGAACGAGAATCTCGGCTTCGACCCCGTAGCGGCCATGCGCGGTGTGCGTGACAAGGTGGTAGCGGCTGAGACCGAGGAAGACCTCTACTACGCCATAGCGGAGTTGAGCCACGCGCGCCGGGACCGCCACCTCGACCTATACCTCGTCGAGGGCGGACTCGAATTGGTGGACAGTGCGGGCCTCGACGTTATGGACGGAGATTCTCCCGAGCCTGGACGAGCTCCGGTGCGCGTCTTCCCGGACTATTCGGTGGACGGACCCTCCTACTTCGTGGGTGATTTGGCTCCCCTCGCTGGTATGGGTGAGCTCCCCCAGATCGGCGACCGCATCGTTGCGGTAAACGGAATCCCGATCGCCGAGTGGGAGACCATGGCGACTGCCTTCACACGTCACTCGACGGTCGCCGGACTCAAGTGGAAGATCGCGGACATGATGACTCTGGCGACCGCGTCGTATCCTCCCGCGATGAGGGGTGAGAAGATCTTTCTGACTGTCGCATCAGATGATGGTGGAGAAGCCGTCTTCGACCTCGCGACGCAGCCCGAGGCGTCCTTGGTGTGGCAGGGCACCGCAGGACCCGCCTACGATGGCTTCGAAGTCGTACACGAGACCGTCACCTACGACCTCCTTGTAGATGATTCCCGTCGGATCGCGATTCTGATTTGGACCGGCTTCCGGGAGACGATGGTGGAGGATGTCGACGCGCTCATGGTGTTGGCCCAGGAACGCGGGCTCCTCGACTACACGATGATTGTGGATGTCACTCGGAGCGGCGGCGGCTCCCGGGGCGCTTACGCGGTTCGGCGGCTCCAAGGGAAGCCGTTCAAGACCACCTTCGGCAACCTGCGCATTAGCGATATCATCGAGCCGTTCGTCGAGGCGCGGCGCGAAGGTTATGCCCGCCGCCAGCAGGCAACGGACGGCGGCGTCCGCGAGCTGGACGATGACGGCTCATGGCTCATGGAGTGGTTCGACGAAGACGTAATGCCGGCGCTCGAGCGAGGGGACGCCTACACGACGAGCGTGCCTTTCAAGTCGGCTCATGCCTCCAAGGACTCGGACGGTGTGCTTCAGCCGGCGCCGGTGCACTTCACGGGGCCTTTCGCCGTGATCTCTGGCCCGGACGGTGGCTCGCACCTGGACCAGTTCATCCACCAGGTCATCGACAACGATCTGGGCCCCGTAGTGGGGATGCCGCCGGGCGGCTACTCCAACACCTGGGAGTGGGAAGAGGTGTTGTACTTCCCGGGCACGGATCAGCCGGTGGTCGCGTTCATGTGGGATGTGGGGCATACGATTACGCCCGCTGGTGAGATCGCGGAGGGCAACCCGGCTGAGATCGATGTGTGGGTGCCGTTGTCTGCGGAGAACGTCCAGACGTACTACGCCTCCTTGCTGGAGGCCGCCCTGCGAAGCCTCGAGGACTCGCGACGCTGATGGGCGATACGACCACCCGTAAGCGGTGGGGGTTAGGGACCCAAATTTTGATTGGGATGATGGTCGGGAGTGCGCTGGGTGCGGTTTTTGGAGAGAGCGTGACGATCGTGCAGCCCCTCGGGGACTTGTTCATTCGTCTGCTCGTCCTCGCCGCAGTGCCGTTGATTTTCTTCAACCTGTTGGCAGGCCTTACCACTCTGTCGGACGTCCGTACCTTCGGGCGTTTGGCCACAAAGACGATGAGCTATTTCGTCGTGACCGACCTGGTCGCGCTCTCGCTGGGGATGGGCGCCATGCTGCTGCTCAAGCCAGGTGTGGGTATGCAGCTCACAGAGGAGGTCGGCGAAACCGTGGGAGAAGTGCCGGCGATCGCCGACGTACTGCTTGGCATGGTGCCCACCAACATCTTCGAGGCGTTCGCTGCCGGGAACGTGGTCCAATTGGTGGTCGTGTCGGTGTTTCTGGGCGTCGCGACGCTCATGCTCAGGGGCCCCGTGAAGAATCGCTTGAGTCAGGGGTACCAAGATTTAGCTGCGCTGTTTAGACGTCTCGTGGATCTGATCCTGCTGATTGCTCCAGTCGGAATCGCGGCGCTCATGGCCGTCACGGTCGGTCGATACGGGACGCAGCTCATTGGACCGATGACCAAATTCCTCGTCGGCGTCTGGGCCTGTCAGTTCATTGTTGTCTGCGGGTACATGATCCTTCTGCGTGTCTTCACCGACCGACGGCCTCTAGCTTTCCTCCGCGACACCGGCCTGCTCTGGGCCACAACTGCCGCGACCACGTCGAGCCTTGCTTCGCTCTCCGTGGGACTCGAGATGGCAGAGAAGATCAATCTGCCGCGCCAGATCTATTCGTTCACTCTGCCTCTGGGCGCTCAGCTCAACAAAGACGGCACCGCCGTGATGCTCGGTGCGGTACTGATCTTCACGGCCCAAGCTGCCGGGGTGTCGTTCTCGCCAGCTGCCTTTGTCACGATTCTGCTCGTAGGTTTGCTTTTGTCCGAAGGCTCGGGCGGGATTCCAGGCGGAGGCTTTGTGATCGCGCTCATTTTCGTACAGGCTTTTAATTTGCCGATCGAGATCGCCGCCATCGTGGGCGGCATTTATCGGCTCGTCGATATGGGAAATACAACTGTCAACATTATGGGTGATATGGTCGGCACATCTCTGGTGGCTCAGTCCGAAGTAGGTCGGGCATGAACCCCGACATTCGAGCGTTGTTTCCGGGCGCAGACGAGCGCGTCTACCTGGACACTTCGGCGCGCTCGCTAGTACCTGACCCGGTTCGTGAGGCGGTCGAGGCCCACCTGCGCGTCAGGCAGTTCGAGGGGGGCGACAAAGACACTCTTTGGGCCATGGTGAATCGAACTCGTGAAGCCTTCGCTAAGCTCATCAACGCAGATGCCGACGAGGTCGCGATCACGAAGAATGTGTCCGAAGGCCTGAATCTTTTCGGTGCGAGTCTGCCCTGGCAGGCCGGGGACAACGTCGTCCTCTGTCCTGACTTAGAGCATCCCAACAACATCTATTTGTGGTACAACCTGAAGGAGCTCCACGGGATCGAGGTGCGGAGTGTCGCAGCGGAAAGCGGGCACCTCTCGGTGGCGGGTATGGCGGCTGCCATGGACGATCGGACCCGTCTGGTCACACTCCCGACGATCTCGTTCGCCCCTGGATTCGTTTCGGATGTGCGAGGTGTCGTACAGGCCGCGAAGCGCGTGGGGGCGCTCACGATGGTGGATGCCGCCCAGTCCATTGGCGCGATTCAAACGGATGTGCGGCAATTGGGACTGGATGCGCTCACCGTGGCCACACAGAAGTGCATGATGGGTCTGTACGGCAGTGGCTTTCTCTACATCCGCCGTGAGGTCGCGAACCAACTCGTCCCCGTGCACGTCGCCCGATATGGCATCGACCTGGACGGCGCGCACGAAACGGCCTTCTCGGAGGGAGAACTGACGTACAAGTCCGGCGCGCTGCGCTTCGATCTAGGGAACTATAACTACTTGGGCATGGCCGCCGCTGGGGCAGCGATCGACCTCCTGGAAGAGTGGGGAATGGACGCTGTGGAGGGGCACCTGCGCCGGTTGTCAGCTGGGTTCGCGCAAGCGCTCATCGAGCGAGGACTGCCTGTGGCGGGCGGTACTCCGGGCCCGCATCTCGCGCACATCGTCTCAGTAGGGCAGAGCGGTGGTGGGCGGCATTATTCGGCGGATGATCCAGCGATGAACTCTCTTCACCAGTCTCTGTTGTCGCAAGGAATTCAGCACTCCATCCGAAGCGGCGTGCTGCGCTTCTCCGTTGGCATGCACAACAATCAGTCGGACATCGATCGCGCGCTCGAAGCGGTGGATCGGTGGATCCTCGAAACAGGGTATGCACCATGAGATGTCTTGCGCGTCGGATCGTGACCTCGGCGTTGGCCATACTGGTCCTGGGCGTGTTCCTCGCCGCTCCGGCGAGCGCCCAGGTCGGGTCGGCCGATTGGGAGCGTGCGATCTCGAACTGGGCCGAGAGCGTCACGGATCAAGTATCCACGGATGCGGTCGGCGGGATCGCCGCGGGTGTGGTCGTCGATGGCGATCTCGTTTGGGCGAGGGGCTTCGGTCTCGCGGACCGTGCTTCCCGCGCCACGATGGAACCCTCTGCGATCTCCCGGACAGGGTCGATCTCGAAATCGGTCACGGCTGTTCTGATGATGCGACTCGTGGATCAGGGCGTGGTGGATCTGGACGTGCCGGTGGAACGGTACCTGCCTGAGTTTGGCCAGCTGACAGATCGCAGGCCGGGAGCGGATGCCGTCACGCTTCGTCACCTCGCGAGCCACACGGCGGGGATCATTCGCGAGCCCAGGAATCTTCCGGCGGCCGTTTCTGGCCCCCTTGAAGCGTGGGAGGAGAGGATCTTGAGCGCCCTGCCGGAGACTGCATACGACAGTGTACCGGGCGCGCGCTATCAGTACTCGAACATCGGCTTCGGCACGCTCGGTCTGGCACTGTCGAGAGCAGCTGGGCGTCCGTTCATGGAGATGGTCCGCGAGGAGGTCTTCACACCCCTCGGAATGATTGGGTCGAGCTTCGTGGTGGAGGGGACCGAGTTAGAAGCGCGTCTCGCGAGCGGGTATACCAACGGACGAGACGGAACGATCGACGGATCGATGCCGGCACGGGAGCATTCCGGCCGGGGCTATAAAGTGCCCAACGGCGGAGTGTATTCGACGGTGGCCGATCTCGGACGGTTCCTTGGCGCGGTAGCTGGGGTGCCGGGGCTTCGTATTCTCTCCGAAGAGAGCCGCCTTGAGATGATCTCCGTGCAGACACCTGAGAATCCGGACCGCGGATATGGCCTCGGCTTCTCAGTCCAGAGGACGGAAGGCGGGTCGCAGATCGTGAGCCACGGAGGCTCCGTGGCGGGGTACACGGCCTATATGGCGGTGGACACCGAGACGGGTGTGGGAGTCGTACTCCTGCGGAACTACAACCAAGGCGAGACGAACCTAGCCCGGGCAGCTCAGAGTTTGATTCAAGAGCTCGCGCCGGTGCTGAGGTAGTCCTCTCCAATGTCTTTTAGGAGCATCAACCATGGATAGACGCACATTCATTCGTGGCACGGCGGCCGCAGCAGCGCTTCCCGGGCTCCTTCCAGGGCTCGCGAGCGGCGCGCACATTCCAGCGGCAGCTCTGAACGGAGACCGACCGGGGCCATTGCGAGACCCCCGCGCTCTCATCATCGATGCAATGGGTGAGCTCCGTCCCATCTACGAGCCGCCCCTCGTCCGGCAGATGCTGCAGAGTGGCACCGACTCGATCACCGTCACCTTGTGTGATCCCAAGTTTGTCGGTGCCGAGGCCCTCGACACTGCGGTTGACGGCCTGATGGAATACGACCGGTATCTCGCGGCACATCCAGACCTATTCGTGAAGGCGACCAAGGTCGCGGACATCGACGAAGCACGTCGGTCCGGGCGCATGGCGGTCTTCTATCTCTTCCAGAACGCGACCCAGTTCGACGACGACCTCGATCGGGTCCAGATGTTCCACAAACTCGGTCTGACGAGCTGCCAGGTGACGTACAACGAGCGGAACCTGGCGGGAGTTGGGTGCCGCGCTGAGGGAGACGAGGGCGGGCTGACCGAATTCGGCCGAGAGATGATCGATCGAATGAATGGGACCGGGGTGTTGGTGGATCTAGCACATGCAAACGAACAGACGATGGCAGACACCATCGAGCATTCGCGCATGCCGGTCATCAATTCCCATACGGGCTGTGATGCGGTGCACGCGCACGAACGGAACATGTCCGATGCGAATCTCAGAGCCATGGCAGAACGCGGTGGCGTCGTAGGGGTGTGTCAGCTCCGGCCGTTCCTGACAGAGAAGAAGCAAGACAATCTGCACGCCTATTTCGACCACATCGATCATGCCGTTCAGGTCTGCGGCACGGATCATGTAGGGATCGGTAGTGACAGAGATCACCGAGTGATCGAGATGACGCCTGAATACGAAGCCGAACTCCGCGCGGAGGAAGGCAGTCAGGTGAGCAGCAGCGAATTGCCCTACTACATCGACGAGCTCAACGGGCCCACACGGATGACTGTGGTCTGGGACGGATTGGTGCAGCGAGGGTACTCGGCTGAGGCCATCGAGAAGATCATGGGTGGCAACGTGTACCGCATATATGAAGAGGTCATCGGTTGATGAGAGCTGCAGCGAAGCACGGTGCTTGGATTTGCACGTTGGCCGCAGTCGCCGCATGTGGCGGGCAGGCTGAAGCTCCTCCCGCGGACGAGGCGGAAGCTCAAGATGAAGTTGTCGCCGACTTCATTCACGAGGGCGTGTGGTCACCTCGGGGCCATCGCCTCATGGTGACGTGGGAGCAGGGTGGCAGATCGCGGCTCTATGGTGTGCTCAGCCCTGACACGACTGACTCGGCTCAGGAGCCGGGATCGGGCCTGCGTGTTTCTGACGGGCCCGACGGCGGCGCCACGTGGTCCCCGAACGCAGACTGGGTAGCGTTCGCTTCGATGCGGGACGGACAGAGTGAGATCTATCGCATGCGGCCTGACGGTATGGGATTGGTCCGCCTCACCAATGATGAAGCGTACGATGCCGACCCGACATACTCACCCGACGGGCGCAGGATCGCGTTCGTATCCACTCGGACGGACGGCGCGGCTCGCCTCCACCTGATGGACGCGGATGGTGGCAACGTCGAGATGGTGTCGGGCGGTCCGGGGATTGCCCACTCGAAGCCAGAATGGGAGCCCGGAGGGGGTCGCATTGCGGTTCAGGTGACCATGGACGACGGCGAATACGTGTTTGTGGCGACTCCTGGGGGTGGTTGGGGACGTGTGAAGGGTGGGGCGTCCCCGAGTTGGGGCTTCAATGGAGACGACATCTATTTGGAGCGGAACGACTCCGTTTTGGTGGTGCGTGTGAGCACGGGGTCTCTGCGCTTCTTACTCGCGAACGGGTCCGCACCGCGAGCCTCGAAAGACGGCCGGTGGATCTCATTCGTCCGAGGCCAATATCCGACTTCTTCGCTGTTTGCCCTAGATCTCGTGACTGGGGCTGAGCACCCGATCACGCGGGAGTAGTTCTCGCCGCACGGACCGGACCCCGCCATCTTGTAGGACCACCCAACTGTGAGGAATCCATGCGTCGTCTAGTCCTGTGCCTGCTCGCCCTACTGCTCGTCGCGCCTCTCGATGCACAGACGCGTAACTCTCGTGATCGTGACCTCCGTGAATGGCGCGTGAAGGCGGACAAGATGCGCACCCATCTGTTACCGACCATGCGCGAGCACGGCGTCGACATGTGGATCATCATGAGCCGGGAGAACAACGTGGATCCGGCGCTGGCACTGTTCGGGGGGTACGGAATCAGCGGGTGGTATGGCCACCGGAACGCCTATCTGTTCTACGACAACGGGACCCGCCTCGAGACGACGGTTATTGGCACACATCTGTCGGGCCATCTCGAGCTCTTTTACGACGACATCCAGAGCTACGGCGAAGAAGGGCTCGCACCGCACTTACGCCGCTATGTCATGGAGCGGAACCCTGATGCTATCGCGATCAATCAGTCTTATTCGATCTCGATGGCGGACGGCATTTCCGCTGAACTCGCGGACTACCTCTTCAATGTGTTGGGTGATCAGTTCGGTCCGCGGGTCGTCAGCTCAGAGCCGATGTTCATCGACTATGTGAGCACGCGCACTGCAGCCGAGACCGAGATCGCGATCGAGGCCGCTGAGGAAACGTGGGACATCCTGCGCACGGCGTTCTCGTCTGAGGTGATCACGCCAGGTGAGACGACACTGATGGACGTCTACTGGTGGGTGAAGGACGAGTGGATGTCGCGCGATCTGGAATTCAACTTTCCAGGATCGTTTGATTTGCAGCGCCAGGGGCTCGATGGTGCTTTGGACGATCATGATGACCCTGTCATCCAGGGGGGTGACCTGCTCCACGTCGACTTCGGCGTAAAGTTGAGCGGCATCGTGACCGACCAGCAGAAGATGGCTTACGTGCTACGCCCGGGTGAGACGGATGCCCCGGAAGGATTAAGGCACGTGTTTGCCCAGTCCGTCCGCCAGGGAGAGATCATCACCCAGACGATCGTCCCGGGTGTCTTGGGGCGCGATATCGTTCCCCGAGCGCAGGACCTCGGGCAGCTCGAGGGCATCACCAGCCGCGTCTATCCGCACGTCCAGGGCAACTGGGTGCATGGGGTCGGCGCGTGGGGGAGCTTCGACTGGCCGGAGCGTTACGGTCGGCACCCCCAAGAGCCCGTGCGACTGACCGAGTTCTGGTCCATCGAATACAACGTGAGTGGCTCGATCCCGGAGTGGGGCGGCCAGACCGTCACGATGTCACGGGAAGAGGACGCACGCGTGACGGATGAGGGCGTCGTGGAGTATCTGGTCGGGCCGCAGATGGAGTTGTGGCTGATCGGGAACTGACTCAGGCGGGCTCAGGCGCTTCCCAGTCGGCGATTCGTTCGGCGAGTCGGGAGATCGATAGAGGTGCCGAGCCCTCCGCCTTGTTGTTCGCGATCACGAAGACCCCCTTCTCCGCGATCAGAGCATCCAGTGAAGCGATCGCGATGCGTTCGCGAGAGTCACTGTCCTCGTCCACGATGCGGTCGAACGGCTCATACTTTTCCTTGGCCACTTCGTAACGCAGGCCCGCATGCAGCATCCAGCGCATGACGAGCGCGGGCTGCTGATATGCCTGGACGAGTTGGAGCTGGCGTTCCAGAGATGCCATAGCCGGATGCACTGTGTAGCAATGAGCCACGCCCGCAGATAGGAGCGCGTCCGCGTAGGCTTCGGTAAGGAAGGCGGCGGTCCGGAGTTCGACCGCGTACAGCGGGCCCTTGGGCAGCGCATCTAGGAATGTGAAGAGCCGGTCGACGAAGTTTCCGCGCCCCCCGACCAGGTTCGGTGGGATGGGGGAAAACTGGAAGAGCAGGGGCCCTGCTTTCGAGCCCAGCCCGTCGATCATCGGCCCGACGACTTCGTTGGCCGCATAGGTCGGGTCCAAGAAGAGCGGGTTGGCCCCGCGCACCGACGACCCATCCGGCTTCATGGGGGACGTGATGAGTCGGTCGGCCTTCACCAGAAAGCGAAAGTCGTCCGGGACCGCGTCCGCGTAGCCGCGAAAATCCTCGACTCCAATCGATTGATAATACGTCCGGTCCATGCCGACGGTGCGTAGCAACGGGTGTTTTGCGTATGCAGAGAGCCCGTGCTGGGCGAGGACCCTCTGTGAGACCCGCCGATCATACACAATGCCATCCCAGCCTGGAAAGCTCCAAGACGACGTCCCAAGCCGGAGCGAAGCAGGCAGCTTCTCAGCCACTGCCAAGGTGTGTGGCGACGCCTCTGCAGCGGCTACCGGCGTCATGGGCTGCGTCGCTGGCTCGTCGCCGAAGAGTCCCAGTTGGAGATCCATGGTGACAATCTCCTTGCAACCATTGACCCCGCATAGTCATTTCATAAATGTATAAATGAAATATACATATACGGATTAGATACATGGAGGGGCCATGGCGGGCATGACGCCGCTGACCTACCAGATCTTGTTGGCGCTCGCTGACGGAGATCGGCACGGGTACGGAATCATCAAGGATATCGAGGAGCATTCTGGAGCCGGCGCAGCCCCGAGCACGGGTGCTCTGTACCTCGCGCTGCAGCGTATAGCAGGGGACGATCTCATTGCTGAGTCGCCCGAGCGGCCCTCTGGCGAAGACGACGCTCGCCGCCGGTACTACCGGCTGACCGGGTGGGGGCGCTCCCGTGCAGAACAGGAGTCAGTCCGCCTCGCGGCTCTGGTGGCCGTAGCCCGGGACAAGAAGCTCATCCCGGGTGGGGCCGCGTGACACGCGGACTGATCGCACTCCTCCTGAGGTTCGCACCGCGCTGTTCGGGTGCGCCACAGGCGCTTCGAATGATGCTGCGGCAGGGGCTCATAGTGATCGGGGCGTAGATTCACTGCGGTCGGAATAGCTATTTTGCCCGCATGGAAGTCCAAATCTTTGGCGTCAAAAACCACAAAGACGTCCGGAAAGCTGAGCGCTTTTTCAAAGAGCGCCGCATTAAGGTCCATTTCATGGACTTCAAGCAGCGTAGCCCGTCCAAGGGTGAGCTTACCCGTTTTTTCCAGAAGTTCGGGGAAGAGAAGCTCATTGATCGGGACGCGAAGCGCTTCCATGCGCTCGGCTTTCAGACCGCATACTACGGGAACGAGCGGTGGCTCGAGATCGCGCTGGACGAGCCGTTGATTTTGAAGGTCCCGTTGGTGCGCTGTGGTAAGAATCTATCCGTTGGCCTGGACGAGGCTGCCTGGAAGGAGTGGCTCGGCTAGGGCACTCAAGGCCTCGTCATCATGGTCGCGATGCCCGGGCCTCTTTCGTACAATGGGCGCCATGAACAAATCGACACGAACGGCGTTCGGCGTTCTCACGCTGATCGTCACGGCATGCGCTCCACAAGCCACGGATGACGCGGCTTCGACGAACGCACAGGCACGGGATCTTCCGGACAACCCGAACTTCGTGGTGGTGGTCGTAGACGACCTACGCTTCGACGAGTTCGGAGCCGCGGGGCATCCCTACTTGGAGACCCCGAACATCGATCGGTTGGCTGCGGAGGGCGCGATGTTCATGAATTCCTTTCATGCCGTGCCGTTGTGTTCGCCGAACCGGGCCTCGCTGCTCACGGGCCAATACCCGTCCCAGCACGGCATCGTAGACAATGTGGCTCGAGTGCGGACCAGCTTCGGGTTGCAGACGTTTCCGCAGGCCCTGCAAACCGTGGGTTACGAGACGGCTTTCCTCGGGAAGTGGCACATGGGGAACGACCCCACGCCACGCGACGGATGGGACTACTGGGTTGGGCAGCCAGGGCAGGGGCGGTCCATTGACCCCGAGCTGTATGAGGACGGACGTGTTCATCTCGTGGAAGGGTATACAACCGACATCCTGAACGACCGCGCGATCGACTTCATCCGTCAGGAGCGTGATGGGCCTTTTATGATCTACATGGCCCACAAGGCGATCCATCCGGATGTGGAGCAGCTCGATGATGGGTCAGTGCCGCCGGGTGCCCCGATGGGGTATGTAGCTGCCCCACGCCACCAAGGTCGTTATGCGGATGAGGTGTTCCCCAGGCGCCCCAACACGATCGAGACGCTTGCGGACCTGGACGACAAGCCCGCCATACAGGGTGCGCTTGCGTGGCGCGCGACGGGCAGTCGACAGGCCGACTTCGCGTCGATTCCATCGCCGGAGATCGGCGAAACGGCGATCCGCGACCGGGCCGAGATGATGCTCGCCGTGGATGAGGGGGTAGGTCGCGTACTGGATGTGCTGGAGGAAGAGGGCATCCTCGACAACACCGTTGTGATCTTTACGAGCGAGAACGGCTTTTTCTACGACGAACACGGCCTCACCACGGAACGGCGTCTCCCGTATGAAGAAGGGATCCGTAACCCGTTCATCGTCCGATACCCGGCCGCCGCGTCCGCTGGCTCGACGCCAGAGGCCCTCTCGAGCACGATCGACTTGGCGCCGACGATCCTCGATTTGGCCGGGGCCCCCATTGGGGACCACATCCAAGGTCGGTCACTCGTGCCGGTGATGTTCGGAGACACAGAGGGGTGGCGTGAGTCGATCTTTGTGGAGTTCTACACGTACGAAAACCCGTTCCCGCATCTCATGGACATGGACTACCGCGCCATCCGCACGGACCGGTACAAGTACATCCACTGGGTCCGACATCCGGACTTGGATGAGCTTTACGACCTAGAGTCAGATCCGTATGAGGTCGAGAACCGAGTAGGCGATCCTGCCCTGGCAGAAGTCCGGACTGAGTTGCGAGCTGAACTCGGCGAGCACGTCCTCGGAGCTCTTGGATTGGGGAACTAGCGGGGGGACTTCAGCGCCCCCGATCCAAACGGAAACGCCCCGCGGGCCGAATAGCTCGCGGGGCGTTCTGCGTCTGGTGTTTCTTCCGACGCTAGTTCTCCTGCGCTTCCTTCGCCTGCAGCATGCGCCAGCGGAACTGAAGCGTGAACCAGATCAGGGACGCGACGGCCAAAATGAGGAGACCCGCTGCGCTGCTCAGCGTTGCCACCTTGATGCCGCCTGCCATGATTGTAGGCGACACCGCGCCAGCCTGTTCGATGGATTGGAAGGAAATGATGACCCCGAGGACCGAGCCGAGCAGGCCGGCGACCACTGCGAAGCCGCCCCAAAACAGTACGCCGTCAATGAACACCTTCGTCTTCAGATTCGCCCACGCACCGGGCTTGTACACTTGGGCGGTCGAATAAAGGCTTAATGCTGCGATCATCAGCGCCGCGAACGAAATCGGCCAGCGGATGAACCCCATCTGTTCCCAAAGCATTTCCATATCATGCGTCTCCATTTTTGTAAGAGCCCGGACCGGTCAGGCCGAGGACTTCTCGATGTGCACTTTCGATGTGTGTCACCCAGTGGTCGATCACGAACCACGCGAGCGTCCCCGCTAGAGCGAAGAGGAGTCCCGTCGCCATGAGCAGGGAGGAAGCGAAGATCCATCCGAACATGGTCGCTTCGGCTAACGCCGGGGTCGATTCGACCGTTGATGCTGCGACGTAGAGGTCGACCATGACGCCGAGCGTCACGATCGCGAGCTGGGATAGTGACAAGAAGAGGATTACGCTGAGGCCACGCCGGATCCTCGAGTGGTCGCCCTTGATCCAAATCTCGAAGGCCTTGGCCAGGCCCGCAGCGAACGTCAGGCCGCCGACGATCATGACGGGCCACTGGAACCGTGACACTGCGTTCACGACGTCGACACTGGCGAGTGCAAGGCCGCTGGCACCCACCATGAAGACGGTCGCCGCGACCAACCCTCGGCGCTCCAATGTGCGGAGTCGCGAGGGATCGATGCGTCGCGTGAGGCGCACGTAAAGCGGCTCGTGGAGGCGCTCGAGGGCTCGCAGCGTCTGCTCGTCGGGAACGAGGGCCTGGGTGGCCCGCCGCCTTGCTTCATCCGGAGTGACACCGTCTGCGACGAGCCGTTCGGTGAGTGCGTGCAAGTCCCCGGACAGCTCGCGGAGGATCCGGACGCGATCGGGGATCGGTACAGTGAGCTTTTCGCCGAGGGTTTGGAGTTCGGGCGCGAAGGCCACCTCTGCCCGGGCACTCAAGCGAGGGACCGCCCGGGACCTTGCAATACGTCCATGAGCCGAGCGACGACATCGCCGACGCGGTCTGTCTCGCCTGAAAAGTGCTTCTGACCGGTAGGGGTGAGTCCGTACTCCTTCCGGCGGCGGCCGCCGTCCTTAGACCAGGAGCCCTTGATGAGCCCCTCACCCTCCAGCCGATGCAGAATCGGGTAGAGCGTTCCGTGGCGGAACTTGAACAAGCCGTTGCTCTCTGTTTCTACGTCGAGAGCGATCTGGTACCCGTGCTTCGCGCCTCCTTGAAGCGTAGACAGGACCAGCAGCTCGTTGATGTCCCGCGCGAAGCCTTGCACGTCGAAGTCTTCTTCACTCATTCGGATCTCCCTGAGGCCCGTATCGCCACTCTAAATATCGACAGTCTTTATATCGACGATCTTTATATAGGGATACGCGACGAGTCCCGCAAGAGTTCCTGCGAGTGAACTTCCGCTAGCTGCGGCCCTGAAGTACTCCAGCCGCGAGCGTCGCGGCACGGGTCGCCGCGTTGACTGCGCGCCCGAATTCCTTAGCCGAGTGTGCGTCTCGCGCAACGTTCAGAAGGCGGAAGGCTTGTCGAAGCGCCTTCACCTCTTCTTCTGTCGGTGCGTCTCCAACGGCGACTCGAGCCGAACGGAAGAGTCGGCTCGCCTCTGCGATCCACTTCCGGGCTACGTAGTTTGGTGAGAGATGCCGGATCGCCTCAGCGGTGCCAAGCGCGTGGTGAAGTGCGACCACAGCCTCACCTTCGCCCAACTTTGTCTCACCGAGAGTAATGCGGGCACCGATGCGCTCGAGATATGCCGTGATACGTGCAGGGACCTCGCGGTCTGCGAGCCGGTCATTGATGCGTGCTAGGCCTGCGGCAGAGCCTGCGAGGGCCTCTGACACTGCACCGGCGCCGAGGGAGGAAACGACCCCCTGGAGAGTCCGGCGGTAACTCGCTTGGTTCAGCCGCCGTGCTGCTTCTTCTGCCCCTGCTGTAGCGGAGTCTTCCGCAGCGACGGCTAGGCGCCTCGCCTGGCGAAAGAACCGCACTGCTTCTTCATGTCCGCCGTCGCTCGCTTGAATCGCTTTGCGAGACGCCCGGATCAGCGCGCCCAGGTGGGGCAGCCTGACATCGGCTGCTTCCGCAACTTGCTCGGCGAATTGCGCGACGATTTGGTCGTCGATCGCCTCGAGCGTGGGCGCGGTGGCATCCGAACAGGCACCGACGAAAAGTAGGGTGGGGGCGAGTATGAAGAGGCGTTTGATCATGGGAGAAGGTTACGAGATAGGCCGCGTCTTTGGCAACAACCTTACGGACCAGAGGCCGGAGTTGGTATCGCTGAAGAAGACGTGACCCTTGAACGGCTGCGTGCCCCACACCATGGTCGCGTTAGGTGTATATCCAACGGGGGAGGCGGACTTGAAGACTGCGATCTCACGGCCCTGGGTATAGAGGTTCCCCATGAGTTCACCGCTGACGTCGACGACTCGGACCCCGCCCTCGTAGTACGCCTGGTACAGCTTGTCGTCCTCGACCCACAGGTTGTGTGTCCCGAACTCAGGGACCTCGTAGCGCGCGACCATCTCAGGGTTTTCCGGATCTGTGAAGTCGACGATCTGGATGTAGCCACGGGTCACCAGCGGGATCCCGCCCGTCCCGTCCGTCGGGTCGTACTGGCGCTGGTATGAACCCATGGAGCCGGGATATCCGGCCCAGGCGAGGCCGCGACGGTTCATGATCTCGTCACCCAAGAAGAGGTACGTCTTTCCGGTGGATTCCGAGTAATAGGGGAAGGTCGCGTGGGTCCTGCCCGACGGCGTCGCATAAGAGTTCACGAACACCGGGTTGTTCGGAGACCCCCCCCAACGGCCATTGCCCACGTCTACCACAACGACGCCGGTGCCCCATTCGGACGAATACGCGAGTCCGTCGTTGACCCATACATCGTGGAGTCGGCTGTCAGGATGGTTGTATTCCGACAGGTACTTGGGAGCGTAGATATCCGTCATATCGATGATGACGTACTTGTCGCCACCCGCGAGTGCGAAGAGCAGGTCGTCTTGCGCGTACATGTTGTGAACCCCGCCCGTGATGCCCTCATCAAAGATCGAGGCAACGGTGGGGTTCGTCGGGTCGGCCATGTCGAGAATCACGAATCCGTCACGGCGGTTGGTGGCGCCCTCACGAGAAATGACCGCGTACCGACCGTCTGGTGACGCCTTCACGTCGTTGATGGTGCGGGCGTCCACCTGGACCGAGTCGTACTTCATGATCGCGGCCGGATTGGTCACATCGTAGAAGAAGGCGAACCCTCCAGAGAGTTTCGAACCCGTGATGGCGTAGTCACGGCCGTCTACACCTTCGAACACCCAGATGTCCGTCGTGCGATACCAGTCTTCGAGCCCGTGTCCCACGACCTCTACCTCTTGAACCACGTCGCGAGGGTTGGCTTCGAACGTAGCGCGTGCTTGGAGCGATCCGACCGTGGCACTCACGGTGTGAATTCCCGGGACGTCAGCCACAAATGCGCTGCCATGCATCTGCCCGGTCGCGGACACGCCCAACATGCCGGCGGTCGCCGTGTATCCGTGGGACCAAGCCACGGGGGCATCCTCGACCACGGATCCGTTGGCGTCGCGGACCACTACCTCGAAGCGAATCACATCGCCCGTCCGGGTGGGCTCGTCGGGAGCACCCATGAGTTCGATCTCGACCCCGGGGAAGGCCTCGACCTCGTGGGCCACAGAAGAGGAGACGCCTTCGAAATCAGCGGTGATCGTCACACGACCTACACTGTGGGCCGTGACATTTCCGAATCGGTCGACCGTCGCTACCGCGGGGTTCGAGGTCTCCCATGAGATCTGCGGGTCCGGCCGCGTTGAACCATCCGCATGGTGCACCGACGCCGAGTGCGTCACAGTCGTTCCGTCATAGAGCGTCGCGGCCGGCACGACCTGGACGCTGCTTGGCAGAGGCCACGTGACGACCAACGGCACACGGATCGTGAGTGGCGCGACCTCAGAGTTTGCCTCGACGACCATCGTGACAACGATTTCGTACTCGCCCGGCTCAAGACCGGTGACCACGCCGTCTTCGATGTCTACCGCGTCCCGCGGCCCCGTGACACGCAACGGCACGTGGATCGTCGTGCCGCTCGCGTCTACAGCCTGCACTGTGAACGGGACCTGATCCCCAGCGGCAACGGTGACTGTGGCGCTGCTAGGGACGAGTCGTGTGACCTGATCGGCGGTTTGTTGGGCCGCCAGTGGGGAATACACGAGTACGAGAGACGCGACGAACGCTTGGGCGATGCTACGATACATGAGTTTTCCTACCTTCGGGTTCGCTAGTTGGCCTCTCCGACGATGGCAATGTGGCCCCCGGTGGGACTCACCGCGAGACGACTGATCGCGATTCTCTGATCCGCGAAGTCGGCGACTTCTTGCCAGCCGTCCGAGTCTGCGGTCCATGCGAACAACTTGGTCTCGTTGCCCTGCAGCAGGACGCCGGCCGGTGTCCATGCATGGAAGTCACCACCGTCCACTGCGTCGACGATCGACTCCACCGTTCCAGTCATCGGATCGAGCCTCATGATGGTGCTCGAACCATCCTCGTGTCGCTGCACGAAGCTGAGGTCGGCCGAGCCCGGGATTAAGTGGATGGAACGACCGACGGACTCGGCGATTGTCTCCACCGCTCCCGTGTTCACGTTCCCCATGCGAAGGGTCGCGGGGCTGCCCAGCACGAACATCACCAGCGTTTGATCGTCCGCCCATTTGTGGTAACCGACCGGTGCGAGCTCCGGAAGAAGCACCTCACCGTTGGAGCCGTCGGCGTCGAGCCGCCACAGGCGCTGCAACGAGTCGGCTTCTACTCGGATCACAGAAAGACCCGATCCGTCGGGGAGCGGGGTCGCCGAGTATTCGCTCTCGGGATTGGTCGACGTG
Source organism: Longimicrobiales bacterium (assembly GCA_029245345.1). NCBI lineage: Bacteria > Pseudomonadati > Gemmatimonadota > Longimicrobiia > Longimicrobiales > Longimicrobiales bacterium. The sequence goes on along the minus strand of JAQWPM010000021.1, from coordinate 525,731 downwards.
ATTTGTGCGACCGTTTCCGGCTCCATGTCATACCGGTAGATGTCGGCCTGACCGGTATGGTCATCCACAACCGTATACCAGAAGCCAGAGCCATCCGGCGTGAAGTAGGGCTGATTGTCGTAACCGGCTCGATTGGTGGCGTTGTCGAGCGCCCCCATCTCCGGCATCCCTTGGGCATCCACTGAGAGTGTAGCCAAGAACACATCCGTTCCGGGTGGAAGGGTCGGACCGGCCGCGACCGTGGGCTCAGCTTCTTCTCCACCAGCGCATGCGGCCACAACAACCGCCAGCGCCAGGACGCCCCACTTTTGGTAGTTCATCAACCGCCTCCCAGCGATACAATCAGAGATGCGCAACTGCCCGGGGCTCCGCGGCTTCCGAGCGTGAGGCTCAGGAAGCGAGGCATGAACCCGTCCATTTCCACGGCTCCAGCACCCAGTGCACCACTTTCTGCAAGTTCGTAGAGATCACGCTCGCCCCTCACGCGCACCAACGCCTCGCGCGCGTCGTCAGACCATTCGTCGTAGGTCTCGTCCGGACCGAACACCATTTTGTGAAGGTTGATGCACGGTGCCAGCATGTTGAACGTCGCGAAGTACTCCCAGCGAAGTCCGCGCAGCGCGTCTTCTGCCTGAATCAGATCTGGGACTCCCTGTAATAACGAATGAATGTCCTCGGGAATCACGCCGGCACGGGCCTTCTTCGCGGCACTCAGCGCAGCTTCTCTCGCCCATTCGAGGGCGTCCCCGTCACGATCCCGACCGACGCGGTGGTAGTACGCCGTCAAGGCGTCGCCCCCCATATTCACAAGAACCACGCCCATGAGGTTGTCGATGAGCGTCGGGCCCTGATCGATGAGTAGGAATCCGGTCGAAATCAGCTCTTCAAGGGTGTGCTCTGCCGCGTCATAATCTCCATCTGCCACCTCGACGGCAGCCTTGGATATCTGCGCGAGCCCGGCAGTGCGGTACGCCTGGAAGCGCGGCCAGGGCAGGTCCTGGAAGGTCATCGTGTCAGGGAAGGGCAGCACCCAACGACCACTCACGATGTCCACGAGCGCAGCACGAGCCAGTGTGTGGAATTCCGCGTGCGCAGGATGGGCAGCAGCCTGACGCATGGCAGCTTTTTCCTCGTCGGTAAAGTCGTCCAGACGTCGGGTCATGAGGTCTGAGGCGACGGTCTCCGAGAACGCATCAGGGAAGAAGTCGGTCGGGAACCAACCGGTCTCGTATGTGGAACTAGGAGCGTTCTCCCACGCTTCTGGTGTCCCTCCTCCCACGAAGGCGATGCTGTGCAGTGCCTCTCCGGCAACGGAGGGAGTGATCGACGGATCGGGATCGACCTGATTGCGCCGAAGGACTTCGGTCCCGCCGGCCATTTCCTGAACCGATAGGAAGGCCGGGACGGCGATCTGCGCGAGTATCGGACCGATGGATGTCGTTATCGCAAGCGTCATCGTGGGCACGAAGGCACCCATGAATAGTAGGACGACGACGGTCGCGCCCACGCGGAACTTGGCACCTTCACCCTTGGGCCCTGAACCTAGGACAACAGCGTCTCCGGCCTGATCAAGCGCCTGACCCCATGAAGCGCTCTCCCTCGCGACCCGGTCGGCCCCTTCTTGCGCGTTCCAGGACTGTCGTGCGGTGCGCACCGTGCCAGCCTGCATGAGCAGAATCGCCGATCCAGTCACGAACATGAAGCCGGTCGGGCCCAACGTCATGAGCCAAATCCCGGACGGCGTGACAAAGCCACGAGCCGCCAACATCACGGAGAGACCAAACCCCACCACGAACCAAAGCGCGGCTGCGAGAACGAGCCCTGCGCCTCGCAGGCGTGCTCCCACTACCGCCGCACGCCGGCCCGAATCGATAAGACCGAAGTGCCGCTTGCCCTGAATCAAGAAACCCGCGTCGCGCGATAGGTCCGTGACCACCTCTGCGATGGTCATCGTTCCGTACCCGAGGTCGGCCGCCTGACCTGCCGCCCTCATGACGCCGAAAAACGTCCCGAACGCAAACAGAATGATGATGCCGCCCAGGACCGCAATGCCTAAGCCGACTCGCCAGTTGCCTTCAAACGGGCCGAGGCTGTAAAACGGTTGCTCGACGGCGAGCGCCCACAACAGCGGCAGCACGAGAATCACACTTCCGGTCCAACTGATGCCGATGGCTCTCCACAGCTTGCCCTGCAGGGGTTCCAAGCCCGGAGGGGGCCAAGAAAGTGGGCGTGGTGCGGCCTGGAAGGCTGCGGGTTGGGCCTCGTCGTTACTCATGGGTGCTTCTCTAAGAATTGGGCGGAGCGACACGAAGTCTGGATCCGGTATGCCGCAAGATGGGCGTTCAGGACAGGCCGGCGAAACCCCTTTCGAAGCCTTATGTCACAGTGAGGCCCACAGAAGCGTTCCAATATGAAGACGGCGATGACAAACGGAGGGATCAGGTGAATAGACATTGGATGGTGGGGGGGTTGTACATGGCAACGGTCTCGGAATTTCGAGCGTGCACCGTGAGCAGAGCTACGCGTCGGGCGAAGGCATGGCGTGGCATGGCCTTCGTCGCGGTGGCACTCCTCGCCGCGGCCTGCTCGAACACAGGACCGATCACCGGCATCGACGACTTGGCCGATGCGGTCTCGTTATGGAACGACCTGGGCCCGAACAGCTACGCTTTCGCGATCGAGCGGCAGTGCTTCTGCTCTTCCGAGGCTCGCGGTCCCGTACGGATCACGGTGATCAACGGCCAAATCGTCGCTCAGATCTATGTGGACTCGGGCGCATCGGTCACGGGAGACGCTCGGGGTTGGTTCCCGGACGTGGACGGTCTGTTCGACGTGCTTCGCGATGCCATGAACGAGGGAGCCCACGAGATCCGCGTGACCTACAATCCCGTCAACGGTGTGCCCATCGATTTTTGGATCGACTATTCGGAAAACATGGCAGATGAAGAACTTGGCTTCATCGTGACGGAATCGGTGCAGCCGGCTTTCGCCAGATAGGGAGCTGCGAGACGGGTCTCGACTTCGCGGGAACGCGTCGAATCGGGATGCGATTGTCTGAGGATGCGGCGGCAGGGGAGCTCAATCCAGGCTCGAATGCCGTCTTCATTCGCCGATTCGGCAGAGAAGTCGAACCAGGCCCCGACGGCGGCTGATTCCGGCGTCGGCTAGAAACACCTTCATCCTTGCCGTAGGCGACCTATATTGGTGGCCCGGCCATTAAGCCGGTCCGTCGTGCTTTCAGCGTGGAGATCCGTTGAACCGAACGCCCATGCGGCGCCTGGCCACCGTCACTATTCCAGCTCCCGACCTACGACCGGACGCCTTCCTCAGGCACGCGTCCGGCGAAGCTCGTGGCTTCTGGGCGCGCGGGCATCACTGGGTCGCCCACCGTGGTGTGGCGGTGGAGCTACGTGCCCCGGATGGCGACGCCGGAGATCGGTTTGACCTGGTCGCGAATCAGGCCAGGGAAATATCAATGGCGCCGGTGCTGCCGGCCGGAGCGGCGAGGGCCCCGCGGATCCGGTTTTACGGAGGGTTTTCCTTTCGGGCGGACCACAAGCCGGAAGGCGTCTGGGAGTCCTTCCCGTCTTCGCTTTTCCACGTGCCGCTCTTCGAGCTGGAAGGTGACGCCAGTGGCGACGCCTGGCTGACGGCTCGGGCCATCGTGGAAAAGGGCGAAGAAGAGGACGTCTTCGTTCGACTCAGGCACCGAGCCGAGGCACTACGTGCGGAGTTGGCCAGCATGGCGGAGACTTCGCCGCCTCGCCGCGCGCAGGTGATTGGGAGGCGGATCGACACCGACCGCAGGAATTGGGAAGGCGCTGTAGACAAGTGTCTTGCCGCGGTCCGGGCGGGTCGGGTGGCGAAGGTCGTCTTGGCCCGCATCCGCGACGTCGATCTGGATGATGCCGTCGATGTGGTCGATGTTGTGGCGCACCTGTGGGAGGCGAACCGCGGCAGCCATGTCTTCATGTTCGAGCCCGAGCCGGGTGCTGCCCTCGTCGGCGCGGCTCCCGAGACTGTGGCGACGCTCCGTAATGGCGTTTTCCATGCGACTGCCGTGGCCGGATCGATCCGGCGTGGAGCATCGCTTCGGGAACAGGCCGAGCTCGCTGCCACATTACTGGCGTCTGAAAAAGACCGAGTGGAGCAGCGGATCGCGCTCGACGACATGGTCAGTCGGCTGGAGACGGTGAGCCGTCAGATCCGGACCGACCCACAGCCCCATGTGCTGACTCTAGCTCGTATTCAACACTTAGAGACCGAAATCAGAGCCAGTGTCCCCGGAGATGTCGGCGTTCTCGACTTGCTCAGGCTTCTTCACCCGACCCCCGCCGTGTGCGGGTTGCCCCGTGATGCCGCCATGGAAGTGCTTGCCGAGGAGGAACCCTTCGAGCGTGGCTGGTATGCGGGTCCCGTGGGTTGGTTCGATGCAGAAGAGAACGGAATTTTCGCCCCTGCTTTGCGCACGGGTGTCTCGGTAGGAGGAAGCTGGCGGTTATTCGCCGGGGCTGGGATCGTCGAGGGCTCCGTTCCAGCGCTCGAGTGGGGCGAGACTGCCATCAAGTTTGAGCCGATGCTCGGAGCGCTGGAAGAGAGTGGGGTGGTGCTGGAGCAGAGCGACGAAGCAGCTGGCCTGAGCGGAGCTATCGGGTCTTTCAAACATGAATAGCGGCGTTACGACAACGAGCTGGGTCAGCGCCTTTTGCGACGAACTTGCGCGCTGTGGCGTCCGCGAGGTCGTCGTTGCTCCGGGCTCTCGGTCGACCCCGTTGGTCATGGCGTTCGCCGGCGACGATCGGTTCAAGTGTCGAGTCCATCTCGATGAGCGCTCCGGAGCTTTCTTCGCATTGGGCGTCGGCAAGGCTACGGGATGTCCGGCGGTCATCGTGACCACTTCGGGTACCGCGACAGCCAATGTGTTTCCGGCGGTCATCGAAGCGTCGGGTAGCGAGACCCCGCTCTTGGTACTGACGGCGGATCGGCCGCATCATCTGCGTGACTCTGACGCAAACCAAGCGATCGACCAGATCCGGCTGTTCGGCCCTTTTGTGCGCGACTTCTTCGAGGTGGCGCCGCCTGTGGCGAGCGAGCCCGCGTTCAGTCACCTGCGCGGCCTCGCCGCACGTGCCGTCGCCACGGCTTCCAGTGACTGGAAAGGACCGGTCCACCTGAATTTCCCATTCGACAAGCCGCTCGAACCGACTCGTGCCATGGATGCTTCTATGGTGGTTCAGGGTCGTCCGGACGAGGCGCCCTTCGTACGGATCGATTCAGGACGACGAGAGGCGTCTCCCGAGGCGATCGAGTCGCTAGTCGGAGCACTCGACACGCCGCGGGGTGTGATCATCGCAGGGCCAACGCGCGGATGCGCTCGGCTCAGATCAGCAGTCCTTGCATTGGCGGACGTGACGGGTTTTCCGGTCCTGGCGGATCCGCTCTCGGGTGTCCGGTATGGTCCGGCATCAGACGCGCATGTCGTCGCGGGGTACGACCTGTTCCTGCGAGACGAGGACGTCCGCAGGATTGTCAGTCCTTCCCTGATCGTGCGCGTCGGGGCGTCACCCACATCTGTTGCTCTGCAGAAGTGGATGGCCCAGCACAACGGAGTCCGCCACGTCGTTGTCGACGGGGGTGGTCGCTGGAAGGACCATGGGGCCGGTGCGACGGACTACATCCACGCCGATGCCGCGGATACGCTCGACGCGGTCGCAGAATTGGTTGATCGCAGCGCCGAAGACACATGGAGCAACTCTTGGCGAGTCGCAGAAGCGACGACGCTCGCGGCACAGGCGGCGGACCAAGGCCCGCAACACGAAGGCGACATCGCGGGGGTCCTCAGTGCGATGCTCCCCGAGGGCGCCTGCCTGTTCGTGTCTTCCTCCATGCCGGTTCGGGATCTCGACGCGTTCGGGCACCCAAGACAGCAAGCGCTCCACGTCTTGGGGAATCGAGGGGCAAGCGGCATCGACGGGGTGGTGTCTACCGCCTTTGGTGTTGCTGCTGCGTCTGAGCGCCCCACGGTATGCCTTATTGGCGATGTGGCGTTCTTCCACGACCAGAATGGCCTGCTGTGGAGTCGTGAAGACGACGCCCCGGTGGTGTTCGTGCTCGTGGACAATGACGGCGGCGGGATCTTTCACATGCTCCCGATTGCGGACCACGAGCCTGATTTCACTCGCTTCTTCGCCACGCCGCACGGTCTGGACTTTCAACACGCGGCTGCGATGCACAACATTCCCTTCCGTGACTGCGATATCGAAGCGCTCGACGAGGCGGTCGGACAAGCGCTTGACTCAGCCGGCAGCTGTGTGATTCGCGTAAGGACGGAACGCGCCGAGAGCACCAAGCGACGCCGCGACGTTGCAGACGCGGTCCAACGCGCCGTCCGCGAGGCGCTTGGCTCAGCCCAACAAACACTCAACCCAATACGACTCGATGAGTAAGCCCGACTGGAAAGAGGTCAAGCAGTACGAGGACATCACCTTTCATAAATCGAATGGTGTGGCTCGTATCGCGTTTAATCGTCCTGAGGTGCGGAACGCGTTCCGTCCGGACACGCTTCTGGAGATGCAGGAGGCCTTCAAGGACGCCGGGGAAGACCCCGAGATCGGGGTGGTGCTTCTCACTGGGAATGGTCCGTCCGAAGACGGAAAGTGGGCGTTCTGCGCTGGTGGTGATCAAAAAGTGCGCGGCGCCGGAGGATATGTGGGGAAGAGCGGAGTGCCCCGCCTGAACGTCCTGGAACTCCAGCGTTACATGCGCTCGATGCCCAAGCCGGTCATCGCGCTTGTCGCCGGATACGCGATTGGCGGCGGACACGTCCTCCACATCGTGAGCGACCTGACTCTTGCTGCAGACAACGCGGTATTCGGGCAAACGGGCCCCATCGTCGGCTCGTTCGACGGAGGTTTTGGCTCGTCCTATTTGGCGCGTATGGTTGGGCAGAAACGGGCTCGCGAGATCTGGTACCTCTGCCGTCAGTACTCCGCGGACGAGGCGTACGAGATGGGCATGGTCAACAAGGTCGTGCCGCTCGATGACCTCGAGGCCGAGGGATGGAAGTGGGCCCAGGAAATCCTGGACATGAGCCCACTCGCCATCCGACTGTTGAAGAGCGCCTTCAATGCCGACCTAGATGGCCAGGCAGGGATCCAGGAGTTGGCAGGCAACGCGACTCTGCTCTACTACATGACTGAACAGGGCAGCGAGGGAAAACGAGCGTATCTAGAGAAGCGCAAGCCGAACTTCCGGCAGTATCCTTGGTTGCCTTGGTAGACGCGCCTGATCGGTCGATGCGTATCGTGCGGTCGTTAGGGGCACTCGTCGTTGTCGCCCTGGTAGGCGTCAGCGGGTGCGCGACATCTGCGTCCGATCCGTTGCGGGGTCCCATGCCTGAGCTGACACAGGCACCCGATTCGTTCGTCGCTGAAGTCGTGACGAGCGAGGGCGCGTTCGAGATCACCATGATTCGCGCATGGTCCCCGTTGGCCGTAGACCGAGCGCATTTTCTCATGGCGAACGACTACTACGCGGGCGCGCGCTTCTACCGCGTGGAGCCGGGCTTTGTCGTGCAATGGGGCTTCTCCGGAGATCCAGCCCTCGATTCGATTTGGCACCCCAATGGGGTGGCCGATGAGCCGGTTGTGGAGAGCAACGCGAGGGGGACGGTCACCTTCGCTCGCAGTGGCCCGGAGACTCGGTCCATCCAAATGTTCGTGAATCTCGCTGACAACGCGCGCTTGGACGCCTACGCGTCCTCCGGCGTGGTCGGCTTTCCGCCTGTCGGTCGCATCGATACTGGCGTCGAAGTCGTGGACGGGATCTACTCGGCGTATCGTCCGAGTCCGCCGCGGCAGGACTCGATCCGCGCAGTAGGGAATGCCTATCTGCAGAGGCACTTTCCGCAGCTGGACTCAATCGTGAGCACGCGGGTTGTGCGGTGGTGGAACTGATCGACATCTCTCCAGTTCAGGCCTGGATACTCGCGGCGCGACCCAAAACGCTGACTGCTGCTCTTGCACCTGTCGTGACCGGAACGGGTCTGGCCGCGTTCCATGGAGTGTTTGCGCCGCTTCCGGCGTTGGCCGCGCTCATCGGCGCGGTTTTTATCCAAATCGGGACGAACTTCGCGAACGACTATTACGACTTCGTACGCGGCGGTGACACGGACGCGCGGGTGGGGCCCATTCGGGTGACGCAGGCAGGAATTCTTCCGCCTGCGACGGTGAAGCGAGGGATGTACGCCGTTCTCGGAGCGGCGCTGTTTGTGGGAGTCTATCTGGTGTGGGTGGCCGGCTGGCCCATCGTTTGGATCGGACTAAGCTCGGTGGCGTGTGCGGTGTTATACACGGGCGGGCCGTTTCCGCTGGCGTACCACGGGCTCGGCGACGTCTTCGTGTTTGTCTTTTTCGGGCTTGTGGCCGTGAGCGGGACCTTTTTCGTTCAGGGTCTCTATTGGCCACCCGACGTTTGGATTGCTGGTGCCGCGCTTGGCACTCTGAACACCGCGATCTTGGTGGTGAACAATTTGCGCGATGTCGATACCGACACCTTAGCCGGCAAGCGGACGCTCGCGGTCCGCTTGGGAGCTACGGGTACCAAGATCCAGTACGTCTTGATGTTGCTCGTCGCCGTCGTGGTGCCCGTGATCGGGTGGCGTGTGTATGAATGGCCGTTGGCCACGCTCGCCGCTTTGCTTGTCGCGCCTCTGGCCGTCGCGCCCTTGAAGAAGGTGTTGGGCTTTGCGGATCCGCGAGAGCTGCTTCCTGCCCTGGGCGAGACGGCACGGATCGTAGCGATTTATGGCGTGCTTCTCGGAGCGGGGCTCGCGTTCGGCTGATGGCGACGGACGTCCTTCAGGCAGTTCTGGACAGGGGAGCGGACCCGGAGAGTCTCGCGCTGGTGTCGCCGGATACCGGTTGGACCCTAGCAGGTCTCCAGGTCGCAGCTCGCCAGAAAGCCACCGAATTGAAGGGGTTGACCGAACAGGGCCAAGTGTTTCCGCTGGTGGTTCACCAAGACGCCGACTCGGTGATCGACATACTGGCGTTGTGGCAGTTGGGGGTGACCCCTGCGCCGCTGAATCCCAAATTGACCCCGGCAGAGCTTGCTGCGGCCAAGGCAGGACTCTCTGGCGTGCGTTCCAAGGCACAGGCGATCGTGTGGACCTCGGGCACGGCGGGTCACCCCCGTGGGGTCGAAGTATCGTTTGCGGGGCTGTCGGCTAATGCCGAAGCATCTGCCGCTCGGTTGCTGCTCACGGATGACGACGTGTGGGCTGCGTCACTCTCATTCGCGCACGTGGGCGGCTTGGCGTTGCTCGTCCGGGCCCTGCTGCTCGGGAGCGACCTTGTTGTCCTGGGTGCGTTCGACGCTCGGCGTTTAGACGAGGCCCTCGAGGGGAGAGGACTGCCCCTTGGATACAACCGGCCGGTCACACACGTGTCGTTGGTGCCCATTCAACTGAAGAAGCTCCTGGACCAACGGGGAGATGAACCGGCCCCAGAGACGGCTCGGTGTGTTCTGACAGGGGGAGCTCACGCGCCAACGGCACTCGTGGGCCGCGCCGGCCGCCTCGGTTGGCCGATCGCCCTCACGTATGGAATGACCGAGATGACGTCTCAGGTGGCAACGGCGGCCCCGGCGCTCACCCGACTCAAGCCAGGAACGGTGGGCGCGCCTCTGAACGGTACAGAACTACACATCGCACCGGACGACGAGATCATGGTTCGTGGGGCCACGCTGGCAGAGCGGTACGTGGGAGCAGATGAGGAGCGCATCCTCGGCGACGATGGCTGGTACCACACGGGCGACCTAGGGCGGATCGACGAGGATGGACACCTATGGGTCACAGGCCGCCGGGGGGAGAGGATCATCTCAGGAGGTGTGACCGTTGATGCGATTGAAGTTGAAGAGGTTCTACGTGCCCACCCCGCGGTGGTGGACGCTGTGGTGGCCGCGATTCCGGACGACGAGTGGGGTGAGATCGTTGGTGCCTTCGTCGTTGGCGTCGAGGGAGAATTCGACCTCGATGCAGTGGACGAGCATGCCAGGTCGGCGCTGAGCGATGCGAAGCGGCCCCGTCGTTGGCTGATCGATCACGAGCTCCCGCTCAATGCCAACGGGAAGGTGGATCGTTTGTTGGTGGCTGCGCTCCTGCGCGACGCCGAGGCCTAGGGTGAGGTCGAACACAACAAGGAAACGGCTGCGAGCATGGACCAGATCCAGGGGTTGGTGACCGGTCCGGAACAGGAACGGCCCACACCCGACAGCCTCTATTTCTTGCGGCGATCTCCTTGCTGTGGGAATCCGATGGAGATGCCGAATCTGAATGTCAGCAGGTTCGCTTCGGACACGTTCGGGAAGAGCGAGATGCTCCCGTCCGGGTGATCGACGATGTCGCCCTTGGTTAGGAACTCCGTCACTCCGTTCTCGTGACGTTCTACTCCGAAGTCGAGCGACACCGGCTTGTGGCCGTTCGCGATTCGCACTCTGAGTCCGCCCCCGGCGCGCCAGGCGAATATGACGTCGGCGAGATGTGTCGTGCTGAAGCTGTCGCCGTACTCGTCATCACCGAATGAGGAGCTCGTGAAGAATGTCGACAGACCCATCGTGGCGAACGCATAGGGTTCGACCGCGCCACGGGCCAAGACGATTTCCGGACCCATGCCCGCGAAGGCGATGTTGTTCGTGGTGGTGAGGTCCTCGTTGATCCGGCACCCAAAAGGGAGGGCATGGCAGAAGCGCTGGCGCTCGAGTCCATACACGAGTAAGCCCCCGTCCACTTTGAGGCGCACGTAGCCGTCTTCGTCTATCGGGAAGGCGAAACCGATCTGCGCCCCGAAAGCCTGATCGAAGAAGTAGCCGAGTTCTCCTTTGGCGTCCGCCACCAGAAAGCTGAAGTCGAAGTGGCCAGCAGGCTGCGTATGTATCCTGCGCTGCGCGCTTGCCTCGACTGCCGTCGAAAAGAGCCCGACAACCAGCATCATCCCCAACACCGCACGGCGTCTCATGATCTTCTCCCCTAGTGAGTTCGTTGGGGCCAAAGAGAGCATAAGGTGTGCCCGACTGCGCCGAGAGGTGTAAGTAGCTTGGTTACAACGAGTTAGCGTGTCTTGGGCGGCGGATTATTTCCGCTCGGGAGGGGCCTGTCGTCCCACTGAGGTGACATCCGAAGGGGACACAAAACAGCCCCGAGGCGACTGATTCGCCCCGGGGCTGTGCCTGCGCGGAACGCTGTTCTAGCGTTCGATCTTCTTCGCCGTCGCCCAAAACTGTTCGGGGCTTTCGCGTGGATCGAGCTCCGAGATATAGAGCGTCGCCGAGATCATCTCGTCCGCATACGTGCCGACCCAGATGTCGTAGAGACCGTCCGGAGCTTTCGGGATCTCGAGGATCGGGTCGCCGTCTCCGTAACTGTCATCGTCACAACGCCAGTCTGAGTTGGGCATGTTCACCAGGAGCGTCGTGTCGTCGCCCGCGATCACGTAGATGTACAGCGTAGAGCCGGAGCCATCCCAATAGAGGTCGACGTCAGGATCGTCTGCGACCTCACCGTAGCTGCAGCTTCCCTTGTCCACCGAAATCGAACCGCCAGCGGTGAGATCCATCTCCCATGGATCTGGAGTAAAACCGGCGTCTAAGGAGACGTCGCCGTAGGTCGGATCGCCTCCGGGGTCTTGCGCGGCTGCCTCGGTTGTGGCCACCGCAAAGAAGCCCAACAGGGCAAATGCGAGGATGCGATGCATGGAAATCTTCTCCGAATTAGGGGGATGGCAGGAGCCAATCATGACCTGCTCTCTCATTCGAACTTGCAAAAGTCGCACCAAGAATGAAAGGCCTGGGGGTCCCCCCGGGTTAACGCCCTCTGGCGGCCGTCCATTGGTTGGCTGAGCTCGAGGCCACTTTGCCCATCCATTTTGCAGCAACCATGGACACACTGACCTCAGTTTCCGTCGGAGCACGGTCTGTGATCCTGGCGTCCCTCGCCGTCTTTGCTTGGGTTGCGGTTCTCCTTGCCGCAGTGGGTAGGTGGGAAAGTGTGTCCCGATCTGTTGCGGACCGGAATCGCGAACTTGGCCTCCGGACGGCGTCGGGGGAAGGGTGCTCGCCTCCGGAATGCTCGAGTCCATTTTGTGGAGTACGGCGCCGTGGGACCCACTCACATACGGCGTTGGTGCCGTCCTTCTCATGGCCATCCTCATGCTGGCGAGCTACGTGTGGGCGCGTCGTGCGGTTCGGGTCGATACCGCTGAGGCGCTCAGGGCCGAATAGGTTTTACGGGACACCCTTGCTGCGATGAGGGCGCCCCGCCCATGTTCGCCTGACATGGACCAACCCAAACGACCTTCCCACTTCGTCCCGCGTACCCGCGAGGGCTGGATCGCGACGATCGCTTTTCTGGCGATCTTCCTACTCGCGATGCCTCCCGTCACGCATACGGTGCTCAATCGTGTCGAGCCGACAATCCTGGGACTCCCGTTTCTGTACGTCGCCTTACTCGTCATCTATACGGCGCTGATTGGGGTGCTCATCTGGGCACTTAGGAAGGGCGTCTGATGAGGGAGACGGCCTAGTGGAATCTTGGGTCGTGGCTACAGGATTGATCGTCCTGTACCTGTTGTTCACCATCGTTCTCGGGGTCGTCGCGAATAGGCGGCTGAGCGGGGACATGGAGGATTTCCTCCTCTACGGCCGCAAAGCCGGGTTCGTCGTCCTGTATCTGACCGTGGTCGCGTCGTTCCATTCGGCGTTCGCGTTCCTAGGGTCCGGCGGCTTCTTCTACACGCACGGAGTCGGCTTTTGGGCTGCCGGTACGTGGACGCTCTTGGTGGGTGCGATCACCTATGTGATCGGCGCTCGCATCTGGGCGCTAGGCAAAGCCTTCGGCTACATCACACCGGCTGACATGCTTGCCGACTTCTATGAGTCGGAGGCGGTCCGGGTCACCGTAGCCGTCGTCTCGGTGCTCTTCACTATTCTGTACATCCAAGTCCAGGCGCAGGGGCTCGGGTACATCATCAATATCGCGACCGATGGCAGGGTGTCCCTCAACCTCGGTACGCTGATCCTGTTGGTCGTGGCGGCGTTCTACTTAATGGCTGGTGGATTGCGGGCGGTCTACTGGACGGATGTACTCCAGGGCATCTGGATGTACGTCGCGGTTTGGGTGGGCGCGATCGTGCTCTCGTACGAACTGTTTGGCGGTCCGCTCCAGCTTTGGCAGGCCGTGATGACGGAACGGCCAGACCTCACAACGCTCCCGGGACCTAAGGGCTTCTTCTCGCCGGGCATGTGGGTGGGCATGTCGATCATGCTCTCGTTCGGCATCGTGTTCCAACCGCACATGCTGATCCGTTACTACACAGCAGTGGACGCTAAGACGATCAAGTTGTTGGGCGCGACCACGCCCATCTATCTCATGACGCTCTACCTCCCGGCGGCGCTTGTCGGCCTGGGCGGTGCGATCGTCATGCCAGGGCTCGAGGGCGCGGCGGCAGATCGGATCTTTCCGGAGCTGCTCTTCCAATACGCCTCCCCGTGGTTGACCGGGGCGATTCTTGCGGGGGCCACCGCAGCGGCGATGTCGACTCTCGACTCGATCTTGCATGCGAACATGACCGTCCTCACACGGGACATTTACCAGCGGTACGTAGCGCCTGACCGGAGTCAGGCGCATTACGTGACTGTTGGGCGCGTGATCATCGTGGCACTGCTGGTCGTCGGCTACTTCCTGACCGTGACCACTGCGGACTTCCTCGTGGTGCTCGTCACGTTGTCCGGTGCTGGTGCGCTTCAGCTCATGCCCGCGATTCTGGGGGTTTGTTTCCCGGGAGGGCGCACGCTCACACGCGTGGGCGTCGTGGCAGGGATCATTGCCGGGATGGTCACGCTGTACATCACGCTTTGGGTGTCACCGCACCCCATGGGAATGCACGGGGGTCTTTGGGGACTCCTGGTGAACACGGCAGTTGCGATGAACGTCTCGGCGTTCACCGAGGCGCCGTCACCTGAGACCATTGAACGCGTCCACGGTGAAGTGGAGCGGTTCGTATACGGAGACGGGAAATGAAGACGATCTCGAAGAAGGTGCGTCAGCAGCTGATCGCAGTGTTGTTGTTTGCAATCACTGCTGTGCCGGCGTCGGCTCAGCTCCAACAGTCCCCAGCTCCGCCGCAGGTGGGACCGGAGAACGGGTCCTTGGTCATCGTGGGCGGTGCCATGCGCTCGCCGGAGATCTTCCAGCGGTTTATCCAACTCGCTGGCGGGCCGGGTGCGCACATCGTGATGATTCCAACGGCCGGTGGTGCGGAGGAATACGACAAGTACTACCAAGGACTCAACGCGTGGCGAGAGAATGGCGCACACAACCTGACTGTTCTCCACACCACGGATCCTGCCGTCGCAGATTCGGACGAATTCGTCGCTCCGCTCAAGACCGCGGATGCCGTGTTCTTCTTTGGCGGACGGCAGTGGCGCCTCGTGGACGCGTATGGCGGGACACAAACCGAGCGTGAGATCCGTGCGGTCCTGGATCGTGGTGGCGTGATCGGGGGTTCGTCCGCTGGCGCGTCTATTCAAGGTTCGTATCTCGTTCGGGGCGACACCCGAACGAGCGAGATCATGATGGGCGACCACGAGGAAGGTTTCGGATACCTACGCAACGTAGGCATTGACCAGCACGTCCTGGCCCGCAACAGGCAGTTCGACATCATTGAGCTCATCGAGGCCCGTCCGGAACTGCTCGGTATCGGAATCGACGAGAACACAGCGATCATCGTACAGGGCGACAACTTCCAGGTTATCGGAGCGTCACAGGTATTGATCTACGACAACCAGATGACGACCGGCGACAACGGGAAGTTTTACTTCATGAAGTCGGGCGACCGCTTCAACCTGGCGACTCGTCAGTGGACGCGCGGAGCGCAGACACTGCGCCCGGGGCCGGGCGTCGAAAAGAAACCCTGGGGGAACTGAGTTAGCCTGACATGGAGACCTTCCTCACACTGAATGAGTGGCTGCTCGGGCTTGCCACCGGCTTTTCGTTCTTCGTCGAGTTCGCTCTGGTAAACCAGAATTGGGCGGCGGCGAGCAAGGTCGCCATCGGGATCCTGACCGGAATCGTCTTCATTTTGGTTGGTTCGGGGCTGTGGGTCACTGAGAACCGTGGCGAGGGATTTCTCAAGTTGTTTGCGCGGGCATTGAGCCTGGGAGGGAAGGAGTCCGGTGATCTCGTGAAGTCTCTGGCGCAGCCCACCGGTGCCAAGGAGCTGATCAAGGTCTTCGAAGCGATGGCGTCCTTGGACAAACACATCGTCGCCCGTGAGATCGAGATGATCGAGGAGTTCGCGGCGCGGTGGCGGGTCGAGCCGCCTTCGTTGAAGGAAGGGGAGCTAAGATGTGCCCGGTGATGTTGTCATGCTGCGCTTCAGCGCCGAGGATTATCTCGCGATCAAGCCGCCGGCGGAGCAGGCTGAGGAGCTGCTCGATGTCCTCCACCTCGTTGTCCAAGCGGATTCAAAGGTCTCGCCGGAAGAGGAAGTCGTCCTGGAAGAGCTGACGGGGATGATTACTCAGTATGTGACGGGCGAGGTCGGCGAGCACGAGATGTTGGAGATCGTGATCGTACCTCAGAGTGATGATCAGCTATACGCTGTGGAGTCCAGCCTTCCGGGCGTTGTCGCAAAGGAAGCGAGGGGCGGCATGGTCTTTTCTGCTGGACGGTTCTTTTCAACGCGGTACGCTGAGGCTGTGTGGGACAAATACATCCCGCTCGGCCTCTTTACAGCGAGGGTAGACGGATGATGAGGTCCTTGAAGCCAAGTCGGGCGGGAATGATGATGGGCGCGCTTTTGCTCGCGGCCTGCGAGGGCCCGCCCGAGCACATCGCCGTCGAGGAGGAGGAACACACTGCATCCGTGCAGGGCTTTCACGACGCCCGCGTGGCCGAGCTCGAAGCCCCCGACTCATGGCTGGCTCTGATTGCGCTTCATTGGCTGGAAGAAGGCGAGACGACCGTCGGCTCTGACCCGTCCAGCGACCTGGTATTGCCCGAAGGGAAGGCCGCACCGTTCGTAGGTACGGCCGTCGTGCAGGACGATGTGCTGACCTTCGTGGTTGCGGAGGGAGTGACCGTTACCCAGGGCGTAGACTCGACGCTCAACCTCCCGGCCGGCTCCGGAGCCTTCCCACCTGACATCTCGGGAGATCCCGTCGTCACTTCGGCGGAAATGGGCTCGGCAGGTCCTGGGAAGTCCAAGGTGCTTCGTAATGGGGACATCAACTGGATCCAAGTGCGCAGAAACGGCCAGTTCGCGCTTCGGGTTCGGGATAACAGCAATGCAGTGTACGAAGCCTTTACCGGCATCGATCGTTATCCGATCACCAGGGACTGGCGGGTCACGGCTCAGTGGGTTCCCCATAAGAAGACCGTTGCCGTGCCTAACGTGGTCGGCACCGTGTCAGAGCGGGAGTCTCCCGCGCACGTGGCGTTTTGGCTTGATGGGGAAAAGCACACGCTCGACGTTACGGGAGATCCGGACGCCGAGCGCTTCATGCTCGTCTTCGCCGACGAGACCAGTGGATCCACGAGCTACGGCGGCGGCCGCTACGTCTGGGTGTCGGCGCCGGACGAGGCAGGCAGAACTGTTCTGGACTTCAACTTGGCGTATAACCCTCCGTGCGTATGGACGCCGTTCGCGACTTGCCCGCTGCCGTCTCGGGACAACCGGTTGGCTACAGCCGTCGAAGCGGGTGAAATGGAATGGAAGCGCTAGCCATGGCCGACTCAAACGACCCCTCTGCACGTCCGTCCGTTACCGATCCGGAAACCCAGGAGCGCCACGCTGAGTATTGGCGGCGTAATCTCCGTTACCTCGCCGGACTCCTGGTCGTGTGGTTCGTGGCCTCGTTCGGCTTTGGGATCGTCCTCGCGGAGCCTCTGAACAACTTCACGATCCCGGGCACGGGCTTCCCGCTTGGCTTCTGGTTCGCCCAACAGGGGTCCATCTACGTCTTCGTTGTCTTGATCTTCGTCTACGTGAAGATCATGAACGACTTGGATGTCGAGTTCGGTGTAGATGAAGGGGGTGAAGCATGACGGTTCAGTCCTGGACCTTCTTGCTGGTCGCCGCATCGTTCGCGCTCTACATCGGGATCGCCATCTGGACGCGTGCGGGCTCGACGAAGGAGTTCTATGTCGCAGGTGGTGGGGTGTCGCCGCTCGCGAACGGCATGGCCACGGCCGCTGACTGGATGAGTGCAGCTTCCTTCATTTCGATGGCGGGCTTGATCTCGTTCATGGGGTACGACGGCTCGGTATACCTCATGGGGTGGACCGGTGGATACGTGCTTTTGGCGCTTCTGCTCGCTCCGTACCTGAGGAAGTTCGGTGCATTCACCGTGCCGGACTTCGTAGGCGATCGATACTACTCGCAGACCGCGCGCATCGTGGCGGTGATCTGCGCCATTTTCGTCTCGTTCACCTATGTGTCGGGGCAAATGCGAGGCGTCGGAATCGTCTTTTCGCGTTTCTTGGAAGTGGACGTGGAAGTCGGGGTGTACATCGGTATGGCCATCGTCTTCTTCTATGCCGTGCTCGGGGGCATGAAGGGGATCACGTACACGCAGGTGGCTCAGTACTGTGTGCTGATCTTTGCCTACATGGTTCCGGCGATCTACTTGTCGATAATGATCACCGGGAACCCGATCCCGCAGCTGGGCTTCGGTGGCGTCGATCCCGAGACTGGGGTGGCGTTACTGGAGGGACTGAACGGACTCCATGAACAGCTTGGGTTCGCGGCTTATACCTCGGGGACCAAGTCGACGCTGGACGTATTCTTCATTACGGCTGCGCTTATGGTGGGGACCGCAGGCCTCCCGCACGTGATTATCCGATTCTACACCGTGCCGAGGGTGAGGGACGCTCGAATCTCGGTCGGGTGGGCGCTGATCTTCATTGCCTTGCTCTACACCACGGCACCCGCTATCGCGGTATTCGCCCGAACCAATCTTCTCCACAGCGTGTCTGAGCTCCCTTACTCAGAGGCGCCTGCTTGGTTCACAAATTGGGAGGCAACGGGGCTGCTGGCGCACAACGATCTGAACGGTGACGGGCTGATTCAGTACACCGGCCCGGACTCTCCGATTGCTAACGAACTCACCGTGGACCGCGATATCATGGTGCTCGCGAACCCGGAAATCTCAGGCCTGCCTCCTTGGGTAGTCGGCCTCGTAGCTGCGGGTGGCTTGGCCGCTGCTTTGTCGACCGCGGCCGGGCTCCTACTCGTCGTGTCCTCTGCGGTCAGTCACGATCTCCTTAAGCGATCGTTATGGCCTGAAATCACCGAACGAAACGAGTTGATCGCGGCACGACTCGCGGCCGGAGCCGCCGTCGTGGTCGCTGGCTACTTAGGGATTCATCCGCCCGGCTTCGTCGCAGAAGTTGTGGCGTTCGCCTTCGGATTGGCGGCCTCCTCGTTCTTCCCAGTCATCATCCTGGGAATCTTCTCGAAGCGCACCACTCGTGAAGGAGCGATCCTGGGTATGGTAGTCGGGATCACCTTCACAGCAGCGTACATCGTCTGGTTCAAGTTCGTGCATCCTGAGATGAACTCTGCGGAGCATTGGTGGTTCGGCATCAGTCCGGAGGGCATCGGTACACTGGGCATGCTCCTTAACTTTGCGGTGACGATCGTCGTGTCGAGGTTCACACCGGCACCGCCCGCCGAAGTGCAGGCGTTGGTGGACTCAATTCGTGTGCCGCGAGGTGCCGGCGAGGCACACGAGATCAGCGCATAGGTGTGAGCGTCTTGAAGGTGTGGGTGGCGGTCGTTCTGGTAGTAGCTCTTTCCGCGTGCGCGGCGGACGAGCCTGAGCCCGAGTCGTTCGTGGATCAGGACACCAACGAGCAAAAGTTGGACGTGCTCGTCGAGCCATTCGAAGAGTTGGTGTTGCATCCTGATTCGGTCGACCAGCCGCTCGAAGGGACTGAATGGGTCCTCGAGTCGATTTTCGGCCAGCCCGTACCTGTGGGGTCACAGGCTACCCTGAGCTTCGACCGAGAAGTGGAGAGGGTCGACGGGCACACAGGCTGCAACGCGTTCACGGGGGTGTATGAACTGATGGGGACACGATTGCAGCTCAGCGGCTTCGGGCTGACCCGCCTCGCGTGCCCGTCGGGCTTTGACCGAGTCGAAGTGGATCTCCTCGAGGCGTTCCGAACGACCGGGTCGTTCAGGGTTGGACGAGACGTCCTAGAACTGATGTCGGAGACGGGCTCGGTCGCGAGTTACATCGCTCGGAACGAAGAGTGAGGCGGACCGGGTAACCCGGTCCGCCATCTGCTCAGCGCTTACGCCTCGGCGTCGCCTGCCCCTTCCTGCATCTTGAATACGGGCACCGCGGCCGCTGCGCCCACGATCGGCCCGACCGTGTAGAACCAAAGGTTCCCGAAGCCGCCGTCGCCGGCCAGCATGTCCACGAGGATCGGCCCGAACCCGACTGCCGGGTTGAACACGCCACCTGATACCCCCCCGACCGCGAAGGCCCCGCCCATGACGGTGAAGCCGATCGCCAGGCCGTAGTAGGAGTTCCCTTCGGTCGCCTTCGATGTCGCCACGTTCATGATCACGAGTGCGAGAGCGAACGTCATGAGCATCTCAGCCAGGAGCACCGACAGAGTCCCGTAGCCCTCGCCCGGAGCCGGTGCGAAGGTCCCGCCTGTAATCATGAGCACCGCGCAGGCAGCCAAGCACGCTCCTAAGAGCTGGGCCGCGATGTACGGTGCCAGGTGCTTGGCGTCGAGCGCTCCGCGTAGGTAGAGCGCGATGCTGATCGAGGGGTTGTAGTGCGCACCGGATACGTGCACGCCCATGTAAACTATGGCAATGAGTGTTGCGCCAATCGCGATGGGTGCGAGACCCACACCGGCGACTGCGGTCATGCCGATGGTGAAGACGAGAAAGAAGGTACCGATGAGTTCTGTCACATAGCGGACCATGCGTGTCCGGCTCCTGCGTGGAGGGTCGGCTACTTTTATCGACCCGCAGGACAACCCTACGGGGCGGACATTGCATCTACGGGTGTAGTTTACAATCAGCGCCCCTTCCGTCGGAGCGATACACGGATGTTACAACGTCGGTCACCTATGCGCCTTAGCGCCGCACCACTCCTTCTCGTCTTGGCCGTGATGTTACCTGGCCAACTGTTCGCCCAGGCGCCCCTTGGAGCGCCTAACGCCACGTTTCCAGAAGACTTTGGGACAATCCAAACCGTGCGTGAAATGCCGGACGGTCGGATCCTGGTCGCGGACCCTCTCGGCAAAGCTCTTTATATGGTCGACATGGACGCGGGTACGCGGACCGTGGTCGGATCTGAAGGGCAGGGCCCGGAGGAATACCTCCAGCCTGATGCCGTGTGGCCGCTCCCAGGTGACTCCACCCTGCTGGTGGATCTCGGCAATGGGCGTCTCGTCGCGCTGGGCCCAGGCCTCGGCTTTGGTCCGACCTCGCCCATCAGCTTGGGCGACCCGAGGAGCAACCTGACGCTGGCGCTTCCGCAGGGAGTTGACGGTCGCGGGAACGTGTATGCCCGGGCCATGGGTGGTCCCGGTGCCATGATGGAGGATTCGGCTGCGATCCTACGAATCAACCGTGCAACCTCGGTGATCGACGAGGTCGCCAGCTTCAAGCTCCAGGAACGAAAGCGGATTGAGTCGGGCAGTGCAGGGAACCAGAACGTCTCGATCACCCAGGTTCCGCTGTCACCAGAGGACGCTTGGGGCGTCGGCCCGGACGGATCTATCGCCATCGCGCGCGCCGGAGACTACCACGTCGACTGGATCGGGATTGATGGCACGATCGCGAGAGGTCCGGCGATCCCGTTCGATGCGGTTCGCATCGGGACCGCTGAGAAGGAAGAGTACGTTGCCGACCGAGGGCGGGCCGGGGGGGGCATCGGCATCAGCGTGGATATCAGCGACGGTGCCGTACAGATGAACTTCTCCCGCGGTGGGATGGGCGGCCCACAGGAAATCGATCAGTACGAGTGGCCGGACCGGAAGCCGCCGTTCTATAGCGGGCGTCTGAGCATCGACGGCCAGAGCAGAGTCTGGGTGCGCCGTCATGTGGACGCGGGTGACCCGTCCACGTACGACGTCTTCGACCGCCAGGGACAGCATGTCCGAACCGTGTCGTTCGAACATGGAAAACGCATTGTCGGCTTTGGCGAAGCGTCCATCTACGTGGTGTCGTTCGACCAGTTCGACCTGAGCTATCTCGAGCGGTATACACTGCCCGTGACCTGATACACAGGTGGTCGTTATGACGGAGAGGGGCGTCGGCCAATGCGGTCGACGCTCCTTATTCGCGCATCGGTTGTCCGGCGACGTACACCTGCGAAATCATCTGCGAGTTGGTGATGTCCTTCAGCGGATCCGCGTCCAGGACAATGAAATCCGCCCGCCGGCCCGCTTGGATTGTTCCCATGTCGTCCAACCCCAAGCAGTCGGCCGCCACGCCGGTGGCCGCACGTAGCGCCTGCTCGGGGGTGATGCCTGCGCCGACCATCAGCGCCAGCTCCATGTGTTCGAAGTACCCGGGGAATCGTCCCGCCGGCCCTGCGTCGGTGCCGAACGCTACGGGTGCGCCCGCGTCGATCAGCGCCTTCAGGTTACCTAACGCCTGAATCAGAGCGATCCGGTACCCGGCCGCCGTGGAACTCTCGCGGGTCCGCTCCATGAAATCCGGCTGGCTGACGCGCTCGATCTCTGACGAGTCGGCGTATTCCAAGAAGAAGTCGTCGTCGAAGTACCCTGGGCGGCTAGCGTAGATGAAGGTGCTGACCTCGCGGGTGAGTGTGGGGACGTAGCAGACCCCGCTCTCGGTCAGTGTGGTGATGAATTCCTCGTCCACATCGGTGTCGCGAACGGAATGGGCGACGAGGCCCGTACCCATTTCGAGCAGTCGTTTGGCGTCGTCGAGGTAGAAGAGATGCGTCGCGACGCTCAGCCCGCGCTCTCCGGCTACATCAAAGACGGCCTGAACCGCCTCCCATGGCATCTTCTGTGCGGTGCCCAGGTTGTCATCAACTCGGACCTTCAGCCAGTCGGCCCCCGCGTCCGCGTTGGCTTCCGCAGCAGCACGGGCCCCTTCGGCGCTCGTCGCTGCAATGACGGGCCCTGCGGCGAGAAGCCGAGCACGCGGGTCGTCCCAGGCTGCCGCGTCCCGGACTGCGAGAACCTCCTCGGAGTCACCCAGGCTATTCACGGTGGTCACACCGTATTTGGCGAACAACTCGAGGTCACTGCGGATGCGATCTGCTTCGCTTCGGACATCGTCGGGGGCCCACAGGCCGCTTACGTGTCCATGGGTGTTCACGAGTCCAGGGATGACGTACTTGCCCTCGAGGAAGACGATCTCGGCGCCTTCTGGGATCTGGCCGTCAGGCGAGACTGTCGTAAACCGACCGTCTTCAACAACGAGCGTGGCCGAAGAGGCCGGGGCTCCTGTGCCGTCCCAGACGGTCGCTCCGACGTAGGCGACCGCTTGGGCGTGGAGGTTAGAGGTCGCGATCAAGGCTGCGACGGCGAGGGTCGGGAGGATCTTTTGGGTAGTCATGAGCGCACCTTAGGACCGGGATGGCCGGTGCGCAAAGGTGCGGGCCACGTGAGAGGTCGGGCCGGCAGACCCGACCCGCTCGATCCTTCGAGTTGCGGCGCACCTCGCGGATGATCGTACTCGGACTCCGACCGAGTGATTGAGAGGTCTTGGCCTGAGAGCATCCTTGAGTTGGAGCAGCGCAGACCGTGCATACCTCTCTCCGGTCTCCGGAGGTGAGCTGGCGGTACGTCGCCTCGTGAGTCTCTCCCTGTTCTTGTCGGTTCAGGAAAGTTCTGCGGTCGCCAGCTCGCCTCCTCTTGTCTAGGGGACCACGGCTTGTCCTGTGTTGCACTTGCTTTGTGAATCCCAAAATCCGGTGTGCGGAGCGCCGTCATCAGCCACTCGTACGGGGTGCGCGCGTTCGGTGGAGATCCGGGAGTCGTCGGGCGTGAGACGATACTGAACGGACGACCGTTTGAGATTGTCGGGGTCGCGGTGAACGCTCAAGGACCCGATCCGTACACCGGCTCGCACGCCTCCTGCTCCCGCCCGGGCAGTGCCAGTCCGACCCAAAGAAGCAGCGTGGTGTCGCGTGCCTCACTCCACTGAGCCTTCAGGCTGAGTTGAGCTTGAGCGCCCGTCGTGTAGTTGAAGGTGACCGGTTCACCACCTTGGACGGACTCCTCAATGAGCCCGTCTCCGAGGGGATCTCGCACCTCGATGTCCCAGCGCCCTGACAGCCCTGGGTAGACCTGAGCGCATCCGGCGAGCGTCACACCCAACGTAGGAATTAACGGGGTAAGCAATGTGCCCTCGCCCCGTTCGACCGGGATACGTACCCAGCTGCCACCTTGCCTAATGCTCTGTAGCAGTTCGAGCGCGGATTGGCCTTGAACGGGGCTCGGGCTCATCCCCAGGAGCATCACAAACAAAGCGGCGTAGAGTTTTGACATTAGGAGGTCAGCAGTAGGCGCGGGACAACGATCCGATGATGCAATGTGTGAGCCATCAACGTGGGATCGGTTGACGCAACATGGAATTGACTCTGGCGTACGAGCAAGCGGACACGATTACATTTTCCACCATGATATCGATGAAGAGACGGCTTCCTGCCACGGTGTTGTTGAGTGCGCTCCTTCTAGCTGGGTGCGCGGAGAAGCAGCAGCCCTCAGTGAATCTAGGGGCCGAAGGCACACTTCCAGTGGATGGAGCACAGCTCCGCTATTGGACGGTTGGGAACGGTCCTCCGGTCATGATACTCCATGGGGGCCCTGGCATCGGTATCGGGTATCTGCTGTCTGAGTTGGACGCGCCTGGCTTCCCGCCAGAAGGCCTGAGGTGGGTCGCATACGATCAGCGCGGAAGTGGCCGCTCCACGGGGGCCGAAGACCCCTCTCAGATCAATATGGATCGATTTGTCGAAGACCTTGAAGCGATGCGCGTGGCGAGTGGCCAGGACCGAATCGCGTTGATGGGACATTCCTTTGGTGGCTTGTTGGCGATGCACTATGCCGTCAAATACCGAGAGCATCTCGCGGCGATGATCCTGATAGATCCGGATCCTGCAAGCCGGGCGCTGTGGTCTCGCCATGAGGAGCTCGTCGAGGCACGGCTCACCGAGAGCGATCGGATGCTGATGGCCGCGATCTCATCGGCGGAAGGCTGGGAGACGGACCCAGTACAGGTGGAGAACTACTATTTGGCGCAGTTCCAAGCTTATTTCGGGAATCGAGAGCCGTCCGTGCGGCTGCGCTTGGGGCTGGCCCAAGGTGTATACGGGAACTTCCCTGCTACTGCGCTTGTGATGCGGGAGTCGCTCGGCGACTGGGATATTTTCTCAGAGCTGGAGGGGATCGAAGTTCCTACGCTGATCCTCACTGGGGACCGCAGCGTGTTCCCGCTCAGCGCTCACGAGATGTTGCGCTCTGTCCTACCTGCGTCGGAGTTGGTCGTGTTGCCGGGTGTTGGACACTTCCCGCACATGGAGGACCCTGAGGCCTTTGCCACGATCACGACCGCATTTCTGGCCAGCGTGACGAACGGTGCCGGTTCTGAAGGTGCGGTGTCCAACTAGGTTGGACGCTCCGGTAGGTGCGCTCTAGGGCTGAGCAGCTCTAGCTTCGACCCGTTCTGCTGCATCTGCTGCATCTGCTGCATCTGCGGCTCTCTGTTTGTCCCAGTGCTTCTTCGCCTTGGCCCGGTTGCCGCAACGAGCCATCGAACACCACCTGCGCCGGCCGTTCTTGCTCGAATCGAGGAACCAGGTCACACAGGTGTTCGAAGCGCATTGACGAACGCGGTGTGGGTCGGCACCAGCCAACAGTTCGGCGGCTGAAGTCGCGATCGGGGCCAATAGAGTAAGGAGCTCCGACCCGGTCTCGTGTTCCGAGAGGCTCGAGGTGCCGTCCTCGCTCACCAGCCGGAGTGAGACCCGACTGGAGTCGAGCACCCGATTGATTGTGTGGAGACTCGAGAGGGGGATTGGGGCTTCTGAGGTGAACGCATGCATCGCTTGTTGGATTTCGTCGCGAAGTCGCGTGCCTTCTAAAAGAAGCGTTCGGGCTGCGGGAGGTGAGGCGGTGAACGAGGAACCTCCAGAGGGCAGGGCTCCACATTGGGCGAGCCACATTTCCAGTCGCCTTGGGGTGCTGATCCCCTCATGTCCCCGCCCTTGGTCGAAACGGCGTGTGTTCAAAAAGTCGAGGGACAGGGCTCCGGAGTCCCAAATGAAAACTTCTGAGTCATCAGTCATAACCTATAATATATTATTTGACCGGTTTTTTACAATATTAACCTACAAAATAAGATTAAGGGGGTTGGCTACAATGGATTGGGGAGTGATTGTCCAGGCGGTGTAACACGAGAAGGGCGACGACGTCGCTTGTCCAAAGCCCCTTCGAGCTGACGGAGGTGCGATGTATCATTCTTCCTGACCCATGCGGAGGCGGCACGAGATGAGACGCACCATTGGAGCACAGCGGGCATTCAGGGCGGCCGAGACGGTCGCGCTGGCCCTTTTGGTGACCGCTTTCGCTGTTTGGAGCCCGATTTCAGCGGTCGCACAGGCCCCGACCCTCCACTGGGTGTCTGCGGATGGGCACGCCTTGGCCGTGTGGGAGAAAAGCGTCGCCGGAGCGGACGCGGCCATTCTTCTGGTACATGGCCGAACCTGGAGCACCCTCCCGGACTTCGACCTGCAGGTGCCGGGCGAGTCACTTTCCCTCATGGATGGACTCAACGAGGAGAACATCTCCACGTACGGGGTCGATCTGAGGGGATATGGAGAGACCGACCGTGACGACACCGGTTGGAACACTCCAAATCGCGCGGTTGCTGATGTCGCGAGTGTACTTCGGTGGATCCGCGAGCGGCATCCTGATCAGCCGGTGCATTTGTTCGGTTGGTCATTGGGCTCAATGGTGTCCCAACTCACCGCCCAACGTCATCCGGACCTGATCGATCGTTTGGTGCTGTTCGGATATCCGACTCGACCGGGGGCGGAGCAGCCGTTCCAGGAGCCGTCTGCTGGTCCGCCAGCACGGGCGACGACCGCCGAAGCAGCGGCGAGCGACTTCCTTGTGGAAGGCTCCATCAGCGCACACGCCATCCAGGCTTATGTCGAAGCGGCGTTGGATGCTGACCCGGTCCGGTCTGATTGGACCTCCGGTCATCAATGGAATGACCTAGACCCAGCGGAGGTGACGACCCCCACGCTGGTTATCCACGGTGAACACGATCCTCTCGCTCCAATGGCCGCGCAGGCGGCGCTCGTGGAAGGTCTCGGCACGAGCGACAAGGCTTGGGTCGTTGTGCCGGGTGGCGATCATGCTGCGTTTCTCGAAGCGCCGAGGCCGTACTTCATTGCGGTCCTCGGAGCATTCTTATTGAGGGGCGGACTCTAGCGAGGTGCCCCATCAGGGCCAACCGAATCGCTCGAGGTCCACGCGTCGCTGGGCATTGAACTCCACGCCTTCGGCTTCGAGCAAGACTCGCTGAATGTTCTCGAACGCCGTGCCGCCCTTTCGCTCGCTTATCTCGCCCTTGGCGTTGATCACGCGTTGCCACGGCACGTCGGTACCTTCGGGAATGGCGGCCATGGCATATCCCACCTGGCGCGCGCGACCTGGAAGACCTGCCACGGTGGCGACGGTTCCGTAGGTCGTAACGCGACCCCTTGGGATCTGTCGTACGACAGCGTAGTACTGTTCGTAGGTAGCCATGGTGCCACGAGCCTGGGGAGGGCACGGCCCCGACGCAATACGGTCGTCGCCGAACATGACGACCATCACCAAGCATCGATCACCTGACTCATGAACCAGGACCGACGACAGATGACAGACCCCCGTTTCCCGAGCGGCCCGCTCGAGTTCAAGGGCAGCGCGCTCACTGCCGAAGAACGGACGGCGATGATCGAAGCGATTGCGGCACACCCGGCGAACATGCGAGCAGCGGTCGCGGAGTTGAATGACGAGCAACTGGACACGCCGTATCGCGACGATGGATGGACTGTTCGCCAGGTCGTCCATCATGTGGTCGACTCGCACCTCAACTCGTATCAGCGCTTCAAGCTGGCCCTGACCGAGGACAAGCCCACGATCCGCACCTACGACCAAGCCGCGTGGGCGGAATTGCCCGAGGCGAAGGCGGCACCGGTTGAGGTATCATTGGCACTTCTCGAGGCGCTGCACGTCCGCTGGGTCATGATGCTGAGAGATATGGAGGGAAGTGACTTCGAGAAACTCCTGGATCATCCCGAGGTGGGGGACATCAGCGCCGACCAGCTACTCGAGATCTACGGATGGCACTGCCCGCATCACGAGGGGCACATCACTGCGCTGCGGGATCGGATGGGCTGGTAGTGGATCCCTTGGAGAACAAATATGCGGCCCGCCAATCGAGCTGGCGTGCCGCATATTTTGCTTCAGGACATGCTACAGGTGCGACGTGTCCATATGCGGCTCGAAGATGACGGCGTTGATCGTCGTGTCGCCGATGTTCTCAACCGTGTGCGTCCACGACTCGTGATGCATCACGTGGCCGTCCGGGATATCGACTTCCATGGCGTCATCGCCAACGTAGATGCGTGCCTTTCCGCCACTGATGAAATACACGGTCTCGTCGGGGTGGGAATGCTGCGTGTCTTTGTGCCCCGGCGGGAGCGTCATTTCCACCACACGGAGCTTCTCGTTTTCAAAGAGCTTCTTGTAGTAGTGGGGTGAGACGTCACAAGGATCTACATAGGCCATGCGTTTTTCTCCGGTCGATGCGGAGGTGACGGGGGGCATACGGCTCATTCTGAGGCCTGGCATCGTACGGGGCGTCCACAAGAATCTCAAATTTCAAACGGAGGCTGATTCCGACCGGTCGCCGGGTGGACGCATTCCCATGGCTCGGCTACCCTTCGGCCCATGAGTGCCTTGATCGAAGAACTCCGCTGGCGCGGACTGTTACAGGACGCCACCGAGGGCGCCGCCGAACACTTGGCGGAGGCCCCCCGGTCGGCGTACATCGGATTCGACCCCACGGCTTCGAGTCTCCATGTCGGGAGCCTGTTGGTCATCATGGATCTCGTCCACCTCCAGCGACATGGCCACACTCCGATCGCCCTCGTAGGTGGTGGGACAGGGCTGATCGGCGACCCGTCCGGGAAGGAAGTCGAGCGACAGCTGATCACCAAGGAAAAAGCGGCTGAGAATGCCGAGGGCATTCGTGCTCAGCTCGACCATTTCCTGGACTTCGACGTAAAATCGAACGCCGCGGTCATGCGCAACAACTTGGACTGGCTCGGCGGATTGGCCCTGGTGGACTTTCTACGCGACATCGGAAAGCACTTCTCAGTGAATCAAATGCTGGCCAAGGAATCGGTGAAGCGCCGACTGGCTCAAGAAGACAGTGGCCTGTCGTTTACCGAGTTCGCATACGCCCTGCTCCAATCCTACGACTTCCTCGAGCTGTACCGCCGGGATGGCTGCACCATTCAGATGGGTGGCAGTGACCAGTGGGGCAACATCACCACCGGGACGGATCTCATTCGTCGTGTCGATGGCGGTAAGGCGTTCGGCGTCGTGTCACCACTCGTGACGAACTCCGCGGGCAAGAAGTTCGGGAAGAGTGAGGCCGGTAATATCTGGCTCGACCCCGAACTGACGTCGGCGTATCAGTTCTACCAGTTTTGGGTGAACACCGAGGACGCGGACGTCGTGAAGTATCTCAAGTACTTCTCGCTGCTCTCGCAGGATGAGATCTCCGAACTCGATCAGGCCACCCAAGTGGAAGCTCATCGTAGAGCCGCACAAAAAGCCCTCGCTGAAGACGTCACAAGACGTGTTCATGGTGAGACGGGTTTGGCGAAGGCCGTGCAGGCCACGGCCGCGTTGTTTGGGGGGGATCTGTCAGGCCTCTCAGCGGAGGACA
Organism: Longimicrobiales bacterium; assembly: GCA_029245345.1. NCBI lineage: Bacteria > Pseudomonadati > Gemmatimonadota > Longimicrobiia > Longimicrobiales > Longimicrobiales bacterium. The sequence goes on along the minus strand of JAQWPM010000021.1, from coordinate 496,716 downwards.
TCCAAGATGTATTCGCGGATGTGCCGTCCTCTGAGATCGTGCGTGATCGCCTGAGCGGCGAGGGAGTTTCGTTCATCGACCTATTGGTCGAGTCAGCTGTTGCCTCGTCGAAGGGGGACGCCCGGCGCTCCATCGAAGGTGGAGGGGTCTACCTCAACAACGTTCGAATTCAGGATGTCGAGTTCTCGGTCGAGGTGTCCAAAGCCATCGACGGCCGCTTCCTCGTGATTCGGAAGGGCAAGAAGAACTACCACCTGATAGCGCTCCAAGGCTGAACGGATCTCGGGGCATCCGAGCCAATAACGAACGGCCCAAAAAACGGGGCCGGCAGGTCTGTACGACCCGCCGGCCCCGTTTGGCCGCATCGGAATTCTAGAAATGGCTTAGAAGACGACCTGCCAACCCAGGACCATGCCCCAGTCCAGTCCGAGCTGCGGACCGGTGTACTCATGCGAGATCGGAAAGATCGCTTCCACCGAGAGACGATGGCCAGCGAAGCGGGAGCCTTCCGGCAGGTAGAAGTTCACGCCGATCGGAAGGTCGATGCGCTCACCCTCCAGGAAGAACCCGTCGTTGCCGGGGTCACGCACCGGATCGAGATCCGGATCTCCACCTTCGATCCCTGCCCAGTTCTGCCACTGGATGCGTCCGGAGACCGAGAAGTAGTCGTTGACCATGTGCGCGGCCCACATCGACGCGGTAACCGATCGTCCGAGCGCGAAGTCGCGGTCGTTGGTGCCAAGGGGCATCTGTGATTTCAGCTGTATGCCAGCCGATCCGAATTCGTTCTGCACAGAGGCCGAGATTCCGGGCAGCATCGCAAAAGTGCCAGCGCCCGGGCGCATGTCGTAAGGCAACGCCTCGGCGTTCGGAGTGCTGAACGGCGTCTCGCCGAACACGTCCTCTTTGCCGGTCGGGAGCAATGCCCCCAGCTGGATGTGCGCCTTGTACGGGCCACTATCGATGAAGTTGAACAAACCGCTGACGGATAGGTCGCCAAGCTCTTCGATCTGGTTCACGTAGAAGATGCCACCGGTGGTCAGCTGCTCGCGTTCGCGCGTGGAGTAATCCATGGTCGCGACAAACGTGAGGTTGTCTGTGGCTCCGACCGAAACCGAGAAGTTATGGGTCCGGTTCGTCAGCGTGAGGGGCGCCACCTCGTAGAACTCCAGCGTCGTCTCGAGGGCCAGCGAATCGTTCTCCAGCCAGACGCCTCGAGAACTCAACTGGCTGTAGCGATAGCTGAATTCCACGGCGCCGCGCTCGAGCGTGCGGCCGTTGGTGACGCCAATAGGCGCGTGCCCGTCCGGGCGTTTCGAGGACCAGACGTATTCTTCTTGTGCGGCGATTGGCGATGCGATCGCCAGCAATGCCACGACCAGCAGGCTCTTACGAACCATTGGATCTCCCTCCGACACGGTATTTAGCCCACACGAGGCCCCTGGGAATCTGGTGGAAAATGCCCCGACGCCCAGGAAGAAAACAAGTGTTTCCTATTTTGTCGTTGTTCGGGCGACTTCTGGGAGCACTGAATGCGGTATCCCAAAGCTATCCACAAGCAGTACAGCGTGCTCTCTCATGGCCGTGCAAAGTTCGTTCACTTGTGCCCGAATGGCGCGGGATTTCGGTGGGTCGATGTACCCGACTTCTAAGAACCAGCCTCGGTCTGCCTGGATTCTCGACAGAGCGAATACGGCGCGTACGGTCGCCAACATCTCGGACAGTCCGGGGGTCGGCGCTTTGGCGACTCCGTCGCTGAGTCGGTCGAGTAACACTCGCTCCGTATGGGCTCTCGCCAGGGTCACCACATGATCCTGGACCTCATTGAGGGCATCGAAGGAGTCCATGCCTCCGCTCAACCGCGACCGTAGCCGGCCTGCGAGGGTGCGTAGGAGGCGCTCTTCTCGATAGGCGAACGCCGCCGTGTGGAATTCGATGTCGAGGAGGTGTTTACGGTCCGTACGCCGTGTCACGACCGGATTGAGTTCGGTCAGGACCGTCTCGGCGCGTTCCGCGAGATAACGAACCACACGCCACAGCGACAGATCGTTCATTTCATCGCGGAACTGTGACAGCAGCCCTTTCGCGACCAATTGGTAGAGAACCAGGTTCGCGCCTTCGAACGTGGTGAACACGTCCGTGTCGGCCTTAAGAGCGGCGAAGCGGTTTTCAGCCAAATATCCCTGCCCGCCGCACGCCTCTCGACATACCTGTAGCGTCTCCACGGTGAGTTCGGAGGCATACGCCTTCAGGGCGGCAGCTGCCACTTCGAGCTCGGGGTCTTCACGTCCGACCGCCTCGGCGTAGTCCGACTGAAGCGCGCGGACGGCGAAGTGTGCCGCATACGTCGATGCCAACTTCGGCATCAGGGCGTTCTGGATGAGGCGGTAGTCGAGCAGGGGCTGTTCTTCCGCGCCTGCCGGTCCGAATTGTCTGCGTTGGTTGGTGTACGCGACTGCGATGGCCAGCCCGACCTTTGCCGCACTCACTGATGCAGCAGCGATGCTCACTCGACCTGCGACCAAGGTCCTGAGCATCGTAAAGAAGCGACGTCCTGAGCTGGGGATGTTGCTCTGATAGGCGCCCGCGTCATCGATCTCCGCGAACCGGTCGAGCAAGTTCTCTCTGGGGACGGCGACATGGTCGAACCAGATACGGCCGTTGTCGACTCCGTTGAGCCCCTCCTTAAATCCACGGTCTTCGATACGGACGCCGTCCAGCACTGTGCCTTGGTTGGACCGAATCGGAACGAGTATCGCGTGCACGCCGTGGTCCACGTTATCCACCAAAAGGCGAGCGAAGACTGTGGCGAGCTGTCCGTGGCAGGCGGCGTTTCCGATCCAGTCCTTGGCGGCCATGTCGTGTGGCGTGTTCACGACCAATTCGTCTGTGTCAGCGTCATACGTTGCTGTCGTCTCGAGATCGCGGACGTTGGATCCGTGACCGGTTTCAGTCATCGCGTAGCAGCCGGGCAGGTCCAATGAGCCAACAGCGGTGAGGTATCTGTTGTGATGCTGCGTCGTCCCGAGCTGTAGCACGCTCCCGCCGAACAGGCCGAATTGCACGCCGAACTTTATGACGACGCTCAGGTCTCCGTACGCGAGGGTCTCAAATGCGGCGATGGATGCGGCGGGGTCGTCTCTACCGCCAAACGCCTTTGGGTAGGCCAGCGACCCGACCCCTTCTTTCGCCAAGAACTGGATCGCGCCGAGTACGCGCTCTCGATACTCCGCCTTGTCCAATTCCAGAGGGATCGTCAGTTGTGGGGAGTCGAGCAGCTTCAGGATTCGAGTGCGTGTGTCGTTCTGGTCCCGGTCGAGGTAGGCGTTCAATGCGACCGAGTTGAAGGCCGGCTCGGGTCCCCGGGCGCTTTGTGCTGCCGGTGGTGCGCCAAACGCGCGGCGTGCTGCTTCGCCGCTGGACATACCCAATGCGTCCTCGAGCGCCCTGAGTCCCTGTATCGCTCCGTCGTGCGACCACGGCTCCTCCTGCTCGTTCGCTCGGCCCCAGAGTGCCAATCCGAGGTCGGTGAGCGAACGAAGGGCGACCGTCGGGTCAGACAGCGTTCCGATGCGGATGGAGTCGCGAAGGGAGCCGAGCTGAGAGGGTGTTGGTGGAGAGGTGGGGTCGAGCCAGCTGTATACGTGCTCTTTGGCGGAGTCCGACAGTGTCACTTGGCCATCGATATGCGTGCGCAGGGCTGCCAGTTCAGCTGCGGACAGCACTCCGTCCGCCCACGCTGTGTAGACAAAAGGAAGCAACGGCGTGACTTCGGTCACCGTTGTGGGCCAAACCTTGGGTTTGTTTTCGGAGTGTGTCACTTCAGAAGAGACTCCCTAATGAGGCCTGGGACTTGACCTCCATGCTCGCCATGTGCAACGTGCCGGCCTTCTCCGTACTTCAATATGAAGACTACTTGCGCAAGAGGCGAAAAACGATGGCCGGTCCGCTCGTTGGCGTTGTGATGGGCTCCAAGTCCGACTGGGGTACGATGGAACACTGTGTGTCTACCCTCGAGAGCCTGGGCATCGAATGCGAAGTGCGTGTTCTGTCCGCTCACAGAACACCCCACGTGGCTGCCGAGTTCGCTCAGACCGCTGAAGCGAGGGGCATTGAGGTGATGATCGCCGCCGCAGGTGGGGCCGCGCATCTCGCTGGCGTCGTTGCGTCGATGACCACTCTGCCCGTCTTGGGCGTGCCCATGGTGGGGTGGTCGCTGGACGGCATGGACTCCCTTCTGGCCACGGTTCAGATGCCCCGTGGAGTGCCCGTGGCGACCTTCGCCATTGGGAAGGCGGGTGCGGTCAATGCTGCGCTGTGCGCGGGTCAGATTCTCGGGCTCAAGCACGAAGCGATCCGCGAAGCGGTGAAGCGAGACCGTGAAGAGCGCCGTCAGGCGGTTTTGGCCGTGGGTGATCCGAGGGAGTAGTTGCTTCAGGCTGCCCCTCGCTTGAAGGCTCTGAGAGGCGGCCAGCACCTCTCGGAGGAACTTTCGGCGACCGTCGGACGGTCAGTCTCCCGCGGTTCCGTCTACGTGACGCTGGATCGCATGGAGGGAAGATCGCGACGTTCGTCACGATCCCTCTCATTCTGGGTGCTGTCGCGCCGTTCGCCGTCTATGTGCCGACTCGCCGGGCGAGCTCAGTCGATCCGGGTGGAGCCCTTAGGAGTGAATCGCTAGCAGATGAACGTCAGCCCGCGGGCGGCCCTTCTGGATGCAACGGACATTCGGGGGGCTGCGCGCGGGTCCAGCTCAGCCCAGCGATCTTCCAGCCGTCGTCGGTTTGGAGCAGGGTCGCCGCGTCGATTCCGCAGTGGCTGAACGTGGAGCCCGCATAGAAATCGTACGGAGCCCACACCGTCGCGATGGCTCCGTTGATCTGCACCTCGGGATCCCACATTCGCTCGATCAGAGGGACCTCGCTTGTGGTGATTCGTGTGGCGAGCCCGTCCAGATCAGCAGTGCCTGAAGTGCGCGTTCCGTTGCTGTCTTGGACGAAGTGCATGACGAGGTCTTCGTCGGCCAAAGACCGGAGCAGCGCTGCGTCGCCGGTAGCCAATGCATCGAAGACCCCTTGGAGGACGGCGATCACTTCGGCCTCTGCTTCATTTGGCGAGGCGGCGGCGGCGGTGGCCGGGGGTGTCTCGGGGTCGCATGCTGCGAGGACGACGAGACATGCGAGCAAGGGCAGACGCGGCATGGAGGGCCTCGGTGTAAAAGTCATGAGGTGATAGGGTGGATGAGCACCAACATGGCGACTCGTTGGAATGAGCGCACCAGGTGATACGCACTGACTTTCCGTCCTTTGAGCCAGCAAGCTTCCATCACATGCCTCTGGTACGTATCGTATGGGCGTGATCGCCGCCCCGGCTGGGACTCCGGGGCGGCGCTTCCTTTCCCCCCGGCCTGATCGGCCGGGTGAGCCACGTTGAAGCGGTCCGAGGTATTCCCAATGCTCGAAGAAATCAAAAGCAAAATCGAAGGCGAGATCGTCAAACTCATGCACGAGTTGAATGTTGAGCTTCCGGAACGCATCAAGATTGCGCTGGAGCACGGGGATCTTCGCGAGAACTCCGAGTTTAAGGCCGCGAAGGAGCGTCAGGTGTTCGTCCAGGCGCGCTTGAACCATCTGACGTCCAGGATGACGGAGTTGTCGAAGATCGACATCACCGAGATGTCGGCGGACAAGGTGGGCTTCGGCTCAAAGGTGAAAATTCGGGATCTCGAGATGGGTGAGGACTTTGAGTTCTCCGTCACCGCAGGTGATTTCATCGACCTGGACGGGGGGCAGGTGTCGCTGGCTTCGCCAATCGGTCAGGGCCTGCTAGGCGCGAGCGAAGGCGAGGAAGTCACGATCTCGCTGCCCAGGGGTGATCGGCAGTACAAGGTGCTCGAGCTGACGACGCTCCCTCAGCAGATGGACTCGGACGGGTAGGAACGGACCGTCGGGTCGTTCTCAATCGAGCGACTCCACGTAGTCGATCGCAGCTTGCACTTCCTCCGGCACGATCCAGTGCCCGATGGGATAGTCTTCCGCGGCAAACTGCACGCCTGCGGCCTGGAGTCGCTCTCGTCCGCGTATTGCGAGCTCGTGAGGGATGCTTGGGTCTCTCAGACCGTGACCCCAGAAGATGGGGGCGGGGCCCGGTGAGAGCGCCGAGAAGGGCACCTCGAGCGACGCCGGAACGAATCCCGAGAAATTTATAGCGGCCGCGATCTTCCCCGGTCGTGTGAGCGCGTACGACATGCTCATGGTGCCGCCTTGGGAAAAACCACCCAGGACGACCCGACCCGGCTGAAAGCCGACGATCTTGGGGATCTCCAAGAGGAACGCATCGAGCGAGGCTAAGCTCTGGGCAAGCGTGTCTTCCATCACGCGATCTTCTTCCACGTAACGGTACCACGCCCAGCCGGGGCCGTAGCCCCATGGATGGCCAGGGTAGGGAGCCTGCGGAGTAACGAGCACCCAGTCGTCGGGCAGCGCGGGGCGAAGGGCCTGCAAGTCTCCCCTGTGACTGCCACGGCCGTGCAGGAGCACGGCAACGGTCCCCCCATCGTGGTCCGAAGAGGACCGATTTATGTCGTATTGGAGCACGGTGTCAGTCTGTGTCGAAGCGTGTTGAACCGGGGAGAGCGAGTTCATTCTATCCCCACTTTGGTCGTTCACGGAAGCGGTGCGAGCGACGCTGCGATGGAAGAGCGTTGGGTTTCCAGCCATTCCGGGAGCTTCAGGTGTGTCCCCAGCTCGGTTTCGTCCTCGTCCACGGAGAAGCCTGGGCCGTCTGTGGCGATCTCGAGCAGCAGCCCGTCGGGAGCGCGGAAGTAGATGCTCTCGAAGTAGGTGCGCTCCATGACCGGGCTGACGTCCACGCCCAAAGCAACAAGGTGTTCACGCCATTCTAGCTGTTGCTCGGCGCTCTCAGCCCTGAACGCTATGTGGTGAGTCTGCCCGATTCCGGGTCGTTCCCGTAGCGTCGAGCCACTCCAATCGAACAGAGTCAGTGACGAATGTGGACTCACTGATTGGCCGTCGTAGTCCGCCCAGAAGTAGTGCTTCGTCTGCCCGTCGTCTTGGTTGTACGTCTTCTTCACCAGCTTTAGGCCGAGTGCCTCTTCATAGAAGGCACCCACTTGCTCCAGACGGTCCGTGATTGCGGAGATGTGGTGGATGCCCTGCAGGTGCATGTCAGGTGTGATGACCGGGACCGGCTCAGGGTGAACGGCGGACACGATGGCGGCATTGTCACGCCCGCTGGGGAGCCGTTCCTCGGGGGGGATGAGCAGCTCTCGCCCCAATGCGTGTGGTGGTTCGTCGATCGCATAGCCGGGACCCGCCGTGGCGATCTCTAGGATCTGTCCGTCGGGATCCGCGAAGTACAGTGACTTGAAGTACCCACGGTCGATCGGACCGTCCGAAGGCACCCCCGCGTCCGTCAGGCGACGCTTCCACTTGAGGAGGGCTTCTGGCGTGGCGACGCCGAGAGCGAGGTGGTGCACCCCGCCCGCGCCCCATTGTCCTTTGCGGGCGTGCGGCCACTCGAAGAAGGTGAGGATCGTTCCCGGACGCCCTCCATCGTTGCCGAAGTAGAGGTGGTACGCGCTTGGGTCGTCGAAGTTGACGGTCTTCTTTACGAGCCCGAGACCTAAGAGTTCACCGTAGAACGCAAGCGTTGTAGGCGCGTCCCGTGAGACCATCGTGATGTGGTGAAAGCCGCGCGTGGTAAGCGTGTTCGGCATCTTGACCTCGTTTTGTACAAAGCTGTACTACGAGACAATATTTGATCCTTAAGAGTTGTCAATTAATCAAAAGTACATCCGGGTCTTTCGGTGTCTCAGGCGTTCCGGTTACTGAGCCTCGGCAACAAAGGATGTCACCATCCCCAGGTTGAAATGCGGCTCCGCGTCAGGGGTGTCCCGGAAGTTGCACCGCAGCACATACGTCTGTCCCGCCTCGACATCGACCGTGAGGATGCCCCAACTCGTTTCCCCTGGGCTCGCGAAAAGCACACCACCAATGGCTTCGAACGTGCCCTGGCGTGACGCACTGTTCTTGAATGCGTGCATTACGCCCCTACTCTCAAAGTTGATAATGGCGTGTCAAAGGGGTATTGCAGGCGCAGTGAAGGCGTAATCGACACCCGTCACCGTGACATCCGGAATCTCCTCCGCGAGCACTTCGGCGGGTGGGGGCGGGGCGGAACATCCTGTGAGGGCCGCCGAGACCACCAGTGTGGCTACGAATTTGATTGGTGTACGTCCGCGTTCATCGATGCCATGCAATGCGTCTTGGTCTCGGGAGAGAGAGAGAGGCCGCGTCGTAGGGGTGCGGGCTTGAGAGTTCGCGGCTCAATACTCAGCTGCCGGAATTGATGGCCATTGAGCTACCCGCCGGAGCGTAGCGCTTCGACGACCTCTCGCAGTTTCAGAACTCCGTCCACGAGCCGGGGACCTGGCCGACCGAGATAAGGTTCGCCCACGCAGAACACGCGGCCCTCCGTGACGAACGAAAGCTCGGACCAGGCCGCATTCCTCAGGACGACGTCCGGCCGGTATTTGTCAGGGTGCACACCACACCAGGAGAGCACCACAGCGTCCGGCGCGAGATCCACCACTTCCTGGTCGGTCATGGGTCGGCTCTTGTGGTCCTCGTGTCCGAGGACAGCCCGAGCTCCCGCAGCCGCCAGCACGCCCACGACCCAGGACTGCTTGCCGGGCGTGATGACCGGCTTCGGCCACCATTGGACCAGAATGGAAGGCGCGTCTTCCGGGAGGGGAGATCCCGAAGCCACCGTAAGAACAGCCTGCATGTCGGCCACGAGTGCTTCCGCTCGCTCCGGGACACCGAGTCGCGCACCAATATCACGGACGTCGCGGTACACGTCGTCGATCGATATCGGTTCGGGGGCTATGAAGGGCAGGCCCACCGCCTCGAGTCGCTCGACGACGTGTTCGTGCCCGGGGACCGTGAGTGTAGCGAGGACCAGGTCCGGTTCGAGTGCGGCGACTCTTTCGATATCGATGTCGAGGTCGGGTCCGACCTTTGGCAACGAGGCCACGACGTCGACTGGGAAGTCAGAGTGGTCGTCTACTCCCACAAGCATGTCCGCACAGCCGAGCGCGCAGACGATTTCCGTGTTGGAGCAGGCAAGAGAGACGATTCGCATGAGAGACCGTTACCCCCGTTGCCTCCCACGGTTCGCCAATTCGGGCGCGGTGCCTCGTAGCGGGACGAAGTGGCGTGCGAATACTTTGGGGTATGTCAAAAACCTCATCTGCGATGTTGGCGCTCGGCACTGTGGCGCCTGACTTCACGCTACCGGAACCGGCCACGCACCTAAATCGTTCACTGGCCGACTTTGCTGAAGCCGAGGCGCTCGTGGTCGTCTTTTTGTCGAACCACTGCCCGTTCGTGAAACACCTGGCGGACCACTTCTCAGCGTTCGCATTGGAATACGAGGCGAAGGGAGTCGCAGTGGTGGGCATCATGTCCAATGACGTCGAGAAATACACCGCCGACGCACCGGACAGGATGACGGAGGAGGTCGCATGCCGGGGTTACACGTTCCCGTACCTCTTCGACGAATCGCAGGACATCGCGAGGGCATACCAAGCCGCTTGTACGCCTGACTTCTTCCTGTTCGACGCCACCCGAAGACTTGTGTACCGCGGCCAGTATGACGGGAGTAGGCCGTCGCTACCTACCCCGGTGACCGGCGGTGACCTGGGTGCCGCGATCGACGCCGTGCTCGCAGGGGACGGCCCCCTGAATCCGCAGATTCCCAGTGTTGGGTGCAACATCAAGTGGAAGGCTGGGAACGCCCCTGCTCGGTTCGGCTAAAGCGACGAGAAGCGTGCGGTTTCCGATCTGCAACCCAGATGGCCGTGCATACGTCTAGAACAGGTAGCGAGGCCAATAAGCGTCCGTCGGCTCCGGCCCCCCAAGCGACCCGACTCGGACCTCTGGAATGAACGTCGTAAAGCACGCCTCCCGTAGACTCGCGAAGACCCCGTTCCTAACCGGGGTAGCTGTCTTCTCACTGGCCCTGGGGATCGGAGCCAACGCCGCGATTTTCCCGGTCTTCGATTAGATGTTGCTGAAGTTGTTCCCGGTTCACGAGCCGGAGCGGTTGGTCAACCTTGCGGCGTCAGGGCCCAAGTATGGCTCGACGTCGTGCGGTTCAGCCGAGACCGATCTCGGCGGGATTGCGGCTCACCTGCGCTTTTGGGGGCCAACATCTCATCGACCGAGAGCACAACGAGAGGGGTCTCAGCGTCCTACTTCTCCTGCTGGGTATTCCGCCGTCCATGGGGCGCCTGTTTGGTCCGCCCGACGATGAGCCTGTACGACTTTGGGGAGCGCCAGCTAGGGCTCGACCCGAACCTGCCGGTGGAGAATACCAAGGCGCTCGAAGCCCAGATGAATGAGGACATCTTCGAGGACCGCCTCTTCAGCACGCTTGCGGCAGTTTTTGTGGCTGTGCATTTGCCCGCGAGGCGGGCTTCTAGGGTCGACCCGATTCACACCCCCAAGCACGAGTAGGATTGAGGGCTGCCAGTGGTGCGGTCACCTTGTTGCCGGCAGCTCACACCTCTACTCTCGGATGAAACCCGTCACCGGCGTGGCGGGCACGTCCCAGTAGCTGGAGTTCTTCATGCGTTGTCGTGTTCTCGCAATTCTCGCGCTTCTCGCCGTTGTATTGGCTTCTGCCGCGTCCGCTCAGGACCGCGACTACGTCAACGGGCGTTCCGCGTCCGACGCGGATGTGCCCCCGTTCAGCGGCGCCGTCTGGGTCGGCCCGACTCTTTATCTATCCGGAACGCTAGGACTCGGACCGGATCGTTCGGTGCCGGCGACGGCAACTGAGGAAGCGCACAACGTCCTCGGCAATATGAAAGCGGTGCTCGAAGAAGCCGGACTGACCATGGACGATCTTGTGAGCGTGCAGATCTTCTCGTCGGACGTCTCCGACTACGACGCCTTCAATGCCGTGTATCGGACGTACTTCACCCAAACGTATCCGGCACGAGCGTTCATTGGAGCCGGGACTTTGCTCTTTGGCGCGCGGTTCGAAGTGATGGGGATCGCTACGAGAGCGGGTTCGTAATAGCCGACGCGACGTATAGGCGTAAAAAAGGACGCCACCGGACGTACGTACCGGTGGCGTCCAACTGCCCGAGCCCGGCGCGATGGCCGGGTACAGCGCGAACAGCGACTACTGCAGTGGTTCGGCTAGATGCCGTCCCAGCGATCGCGTGCCTTTGCCAGGCTGGACAGTGTACAGGGACTAGACAAGGGGTCACCTCCTGTTTCAAGACGACAGTCAGGCAGAACGCCGGCGGGCTCGAGGCCCGCAGTCCAGGACCCTCAACTTCTGGGTTTTGGATCCTGGCCTAGACTGAAAACCGTTTGTTTCCGGTCGACGCCACTATACGAAACGGAATTCGCGAGTGCAAGTACTGTGCTATACCACGGGTGGGGGGAGGGGAATGACGACATGGCACGGGTAGTAGCGCTTTGGCTTGGAACAGCGGCGCCGGTGGCTGCACAGGATGCCGAGGCATGGCGGGGCTTTTTCGCCGCCGGCCAGGAGGGGCTCGGAACCGAGGGCTCTTCTGCGTATGCCGAGCAGATGGCGTTGGCTGCGGAGAATTTGCCCGCGGGTCATCTCAATTGACCCTTCGCGCAGTACCACACCGCTCGTGGGGGGGGGCTCGTGGGAGACGCGGATGCGGCGGTCTCATGGCTACAGGTTGCATGGGACGAGGGGATCGAATCCCTGATGATCTCGTTCGCGGCGTGCGACCCGTCCTTTGACGGAATGAATACGTTGCCCGCCTTTGAAGAGGTCATGGGTCTAGCGAGGGAGATGGAGTTGGGTGTGGAGCGGCTCGGCGGGTCCGTGTACCGCCTTTCCGGTGCAGGCTCCAACGTGGTCGCGCAGGTGGGTGATGACGGGGTCTTCCTCATCGATACCGGATACTTCCCTGTGTTCGCCTCCCTGCAGAGGGCGGTTTCGTCGTTGGAGTCCGGGGAGGTCTCCCGTCTGTTGATTACACATCCGCACGACGACCCCGTGGGGGTCGCAGCCGAACTGGGCACGGTCGCGACCGTGTGGGCCCATCCTGGGACCACGGCGGCTATGGACGAGCCGTAGGTGTTCATGGAGGGCGTGGAGATGCCGGCGAAAGAAGCCAGTGCAGGGCCCGGTGTCGAAATCGCGTCGGACACGATCATTGTCGTGAACGGAGAGGAAGTCCGGATTTTCGCGACTCCGGCCCACACACCCGGTGACCTCGTGATCTATTTCACAGAATCAGGCGTCGTCGTAGGCCTGCTTGAGCAAGAAGCCGGCGACACCGACGGCGACGCTGATCCAAATGAGACCAATAAGCGTTGTCGGGATGTGGATTAGGTCCGAGAGCATCGCGGCATCGGATCGGATGCCTGGCCGGTCCAGCACATCGCTCTTGATGTCTAGGATCGCATAGAGGACGCTGACGAGGCCGAGCGTGAACAGAAGCCCGCGGTTCATATTCGGTCCCATCTTCTTCGCGGCCATGAACATGGTGAGGCCGAACGCGATGCCGAACATCATTCCGAAGCTCCCACGCACGAAGAACAAGGTGAGGATGACCACCATCACACCAATGAACCCGTTTACCCAGTCGGTTCGGACCTTATCAGACCGTGCGGCCGTGAACATCATGGCGCCCCAGAACAGACTCCCCAGATAACCTGCTGTGAGCGTGATGAACGCGCTGCCGCCGAAGCAGTAACACGCGCCGCCCTGCCGCGGATCGAGCGTGATCTTCTCGATGCCACCACCTGTCGCTACGGAAGCGATGGCATGGCTGATCTCGTGCAGCAGCACCACGAAGATCTTCAACGGGTACGCGAGTGATGTGTCCCAAAGGAACCAGAGCGCGGCAAAAAATGCCACGAAGCCCAGGATGAACTTGAGCTTTCCTTTCGATTCAGTCGCCATGTATCCACTTGGTTGAAGGACTCAGACTTGAGACGCCTCTCGGTGCACTACGGTTGCAGGCGGGGTGTTTGTTCCAGGTCTGGCTTCAGCCCCCGCTCGCCGCGATCGTGATTTCGTACGGTCGCCGCAGTAATGCGTCGTGGGTAGCAAGAGCCGTGCGCGCGAGACCCGCGTTCTGGGCGGGATCAGCCAACGCCGCGAGAGCGGCCACTGCAACCGCGGCAGAAGTAGCACCGTAGCTGAACCCGAGTTGGTTCCCCCACTGGTACGTCTGGTCGTCCCAAGCGCGTGCGAGTTCTGCCCGTTCGCCGGCAGGAACCGACAGCCCCCGGCGCGTCGCCTCTGCGATGGCCGCGGTGCGTCGGGCCAGTTCGTCGCCAGCGCCTTGGGCCTCGAGCCAGGCGGACAAGACCGCGGACGGATCTTCGATCCGGTCGGCGATCTCTCGAGACATGATGGAACGCCCTTCCGAAAACGGTACGACCGTTCGGTCGTCGAGGCGCAGAATGTGGTACCCGTACTGCGTCTCCGTGACCGGACTGATGTCTCCTGGCTGGAGCGCGAGCGCGGCAGCCCAAAACTCCGGCACCCATGCGCCCTCTCGCCCGGGCACCAGCAAGCCCTGGCGGCCTTCTGCCCCTGGCTCTTCGGAAAACGCCGCAGCTGTTTCGGCGAAGTCTGCTCCTGATTGCAGCAACGCCATGGCTCGGGCCGCCTTCTCGGACGCTGCCGTGCGATGTTCGACTGATCTCCACCGCTCACTGAAGAACAGGATATGGCGGACGGTGAGTTCCCACTCTGGATCGGTGAGGTAACGCGCTTCCAGGACGTCGTCTCCCACGTTGTTCTTTTCTAACGTGAGGTCAGCCGCCAGGATCCCAACCAGCCGGTCGGCTGCCCACTCGTCCACGAGTGGTTCACCGAGTGCATGGGTGGTCGAGTCCGACACCGCCAATGCGAACGCCGTCAGGCGAATGAGGTCGTTCCGGCGCGCGTTAGACAGACCGAGGAGTTGGTCCTGTGTGTAGCCTACCGGACCCACGGTGATCGCGGGCGGGGCGGCGTCACCGCACGCCATTGTGGCGGCGACGAGCAGAAAGGTCGAGCGGCGAAGTGTGGCAGTGTGCATGTAGAGAAATTGGCCCCGCGCGTCGCGGGTGCCAACACATGCCGGGTCTTAGGACCGTTCTGGACCGCCTTCCGAAGGTGTCCAGTGTCGTCCAAGCCCGGCCACCCAAAACAGCTTCTTGAGGGACCTAGTTCCCACGCCGGGGGTTGGACCGCCGACGCTCCCCCTCTACCGTGTTGATGTGACCGTTTTCGCCCTACTCCAGATTGAGCCGCCCGGCGGCCTCACCGAGGCGCTCTCCCAAAGCCCCCTCATGGCTTTGGTCGTGCTGTTCGGCGCCGGCGTGCTGACGAGCCTCACTCCGTGTGTGTACCCCATGATTCCGATCACAAGTGCAGTGATTGCGGGGACGGCTCGGGAGAATCAATCGAAGCGACGCACGCTTGCCCTGACGCTCACGTATGCTGTCGGCCTCGCCACACTGTATGCGACGCTCGGCGCGATCGCCGGGGTCTCTGGACAAATTTTCGGCACCGTAAGTGCGAGCCCTTGGACGAGACTTGCGATCGGAAATCTTCTGGTCGTCTTCGCGCTGGCCATGCTCGATGTGTTGCCCGTACCTGTCCCGCGTCGACTCATGGACTTCGCGAGCAAGAGCGAAGGAGGCTCCTACGGCGCGGTGTTCGGCATGGGTGCCATGTCCGGTGTTGTTGCAGCGCCGTGCGGAGCGCCGGCTTTTGCCGTCGTGCTCACCTGGGTCGCCGCGACGGAGGCCGGGCTGATGGGCTTCGTCTACCTCTTCGTGTTCTCGCTCGGGATGACGACGCTACTGATCGCCGTGGGGCTCTTTTCGGGAACTCTCGCGCTGCTTCCGCGTTCGGGAGCATGGATGGTGTGGGTGAAACGGGCGGCGGCCGTGCTCATGCTCGGAATGGCGGAGTACTACTTCGTAATCGCCGGCTACAACCTTTGAGGTAAACAAGTGTCACGTATCGAACAAATCTCGACCCTCACGACCCGGACGGCGTTCGTGCTCGCGCTTTTCCTTGCCCTTCCGACATCGGGCTCAGCCCAGGCGGCAGGTGAAGGCTCGGTGTCCCTGGCCTACGGGACCATGGGTCCAGGTGCGGAAGTCGAGGACCTCGACGGCAACAAGGTCGACCTGATCGACTACGTGAAAGGAAAGCCTGCGCTTCTCGAGTTTTGGGCGACCTGGTGTGAGCAGTGCGAAGCTCTCCAGCCGCAGATGGACGAGATCCAAGAGCGATACGGCGACGAAATCAACGTCGTGGCCGTGGCCGTCGGGGTCTCTCAGAGCGTGCGGCGCGTGAAGCGTCACCTAGAGGCGCACGATCCGGGATATACGTACCTGTGGGATGGACGAGGCGCCGCCGTGCGTGCTTACAACGCGACGACAACGTCCATCGTGGTCATGCTGGATGCGGACGGGAATGTGGCCTACACCGGAGTCGGCACCGCGCAGGACCTCGTCGGTGCGGTGGAGCGTCTACTCGGGAGCTGATTGATCTCCTGAACAACGAAGGGCCCGGTGCAAGTGAATCGCACCGGGCCCTCGTGTGTTTAGGACCCCTCGCCTAGTTGGCTTCGGGCTCCGGCGTCACACGGTCGATCACTTCGGCCAGCTCTTCATAGGCCATCGGATCATTCTGGTTAAACGACTTAATGGTGTGTGCGATCCGGCCGTCTGGCCCGACCACGATCACCGCGCGGCTGTCTACCATGTTGTTGTTACGGAGTCCGCCACCGAACGCTGCATACGTAGCACCGTCGTTGTCGGCGTCGCTCGCGAACAAGAACGGGAAGTCCTCGTCCTTGAGCCAGGATCCGAGCTCCTCTTGCGAGTCGTTCGATACCCCGATTAAGACAACGTTCTGTCCTGCATTGAAAAGGCTTGCGTACTGATCACGGTACGCTGTCATCTGAACTGTTCACCCACGCGTTCTGACGCGGAAGAAGAACGCGAGGACGACCGTTTCGCCGCGATAGTCACTCAGGCGCACGTCATCCACGAGCGTCCCATGTCGGGTTGCTCCTGGTAGTGCGAAGTCCGGAGCCATCTCGCCTACGGCGAGAAGGTCTGAACCATCCTGAGCGCTAGCATCGGCCGGCGCGCCCAACGCGATCACTCCCGCGAGCAGACCGAACGCAATCGCTTTGCGCATGGTGTCTGTCTCCAGTGTGTGCGGTAGGGTCGAACACTCAATATCGGACGCGTTCGCCGAACCGGCCAGAGCGTCGGGGTGCGGACTTCGCGAACCGATGCGAGCGGGAGCGTTCACGGGCACCCATGGCTTCGCGTGGCCGACTCGTCTCTTTTCCCAGACTCCATCGAAATCAATCCAGTTCTGACCATCATGTCGCTCGCGGGCCGAGTAGCGGACGGCGTGATCGAAGACCTCAGAGAAGAGACCTCAAAAGCGTGAAGCTCACCGGTGGCGCAATCGTGAGGCGGGCGCTCGAAGACGAGGGCATCGACCTGACGTTCGGCGCGCTTTCCAACTTCACGACGTGGATCAACAAGGCATCGCACGCCCGGTGGTGAAGCAGACATTCCTTCCTGCGACGGGGGAGGAGTTGTATGACACCATCCGTGCGGCGTGCAGGGTTGCCCGTTCGGGCGCCCCTGGGCCGTGACCTGCTACCGGCTCCGCGGGTTAGTTCTCTTCGCCCCCGCGCATCATGACAGTCCGAATTGGGAACGGGATGTCGATGCCTTCGTCGTTGTACCGCTTGTGCAGTCGTTTGATGAAGTCGTGCTTGATCGGTCCCTGGCTCTCGAAATCGCCGACCATCATGCGGACTTCGAAGTCGATGCTGGACGCGCCGAAGGAGTGGAAGCGCACCAGGGGCTCCTCAGAAGTTTCATCTCCCTTCGTGTTCTCAAGCACCGATCGCGCCACCTCGAGCGTCACGGCTTCTACGTGCTCCAGATCGCTGTCATAGCTCACGCCGACTTCGACACTGACCCACAATGCGGTCCGCGGAAGAGTGAAGTTCTTCACGATGGACGACGCGAGCACCGAGTTCGGCACCGCGACCAGGTTCCCGTCTGGGAAGGTCTGCATGGTCGTGTTACGCCCCTTCACATCAGTGATCCATCCCTCTTCACCTGAGGAGAGTCGGACGTAGTCATTCTGTCGGACCTGTTGGGAGAGAATGATCTGAACGCCGGCGAACAGATTCCCCAGCGTGTCCTGCAGGGCGAGCGCGACTGCGAGCCCTCCGATTCCTGCCGCGGTGATCAGCGGCGTGATGTCGATTCCAAGGTTCTGGAGGATGATGAACACACCCAAGACGCCGACCGAGAGCCTTACGAGGTTCACGACCAGCGTGGGGGAGCCGATCGCACCGCCCGATTGCCCTGACAACATCTCGACGGCGCCGCCCGTAAGTCGCATTCCAGCGACGACGACCGAGCCGATCACAACAACAGTCAGCCCGCTCACAGCCGTGCTCAGGAGCAAGGGGTCGACCCCGCCCACGTTCAGCGCGAGGTAGATCCCACCTGATGTGAAACACACGGTGGGTACTCCCCTGATCGACGAGACCGCCAAGTCGTCCCAGGCGGCTTTCGTGCGGGCGGCCAGCTTGCTCGCTCGCTGAACCACGAATTTCTCGACGAGCAGGCCCAGAACGAGGCCCCCGAGGGAAAAGGCGGTCCATTGGACCCAGCTTGGGCTCAAGAAGTCCATCAAAAGGCGCCTAGAAAATGGTGGCGGGCATGGTCAGCAGCGCCGCATAGAGATCGATAGCGTACCAGAGGTTGGCGATCCGAAGGTTCTCATCTGGGGCATGCTGATTGTTGTCATGGTTCGCGGTCGGGACGATGATCGCCGGCTTGCCTAGGAGCTCCGTAAATGGAGTCAGGGGCAGGGTGCCACCCATACCGGGCGCCACGACCAGGGAGCCCTCACCGAAGGCCAGATCCGCAGCAGCCGATGCCGCGGCCATGATGCTCTGGGCGAACGGGTCGCTCATGGACGTGCGGGCCGCGAGTGATCCGCCTCCGCCCGTGACTTTGGCGATGCGGGGATACCGGAGCCGGGTCTCCATGTCGGGGTCTTCACTGACGATGTGGAAGCCTTGGCGCTCGATGTGATCGCGGATGAGTTGGGAGAGGTGGGCTGGGTCATTTCCCTTCACGAGCCTCACCCCGAGTGAGGCTACTGCCGTGTTTGGAATGACATTGCGCGCCAATCTGCCTGTGTTACCGCTCGTGATGCCGCGCACGTTGAGGGCCGGAACCATGAGTCGCTCCGGCAGAGACTCGGGTGCGCCTTCCGTGACAACGAGTCCGAGTTCTCTCTTAAGCTCACCGTCCCAGTCGGGCATCGCGGCGAGCGCAGCCATTTCTTCCTCACCGATCGGGTCGACGGTGTCATACCAGCCGTCGACGAGCACGTTGCCGTCCTGGTCCTTCATGGACGCCAGTAGGTGTGCGAGCACATTCCCTGTGTCTGGTGCCCAATTGCCGTAGTGACCCGAGTGCAGATTCCGCGTGGCTCCGTACACCGTCACCTCGAGGCTGCCTGAGCCTCGCACCCCGAACGTGATCTGCGGCCGACCGCTGGGGTGGGCCGGCCCATCGAAGAAGAGCCAGATGTCGATCGGATCCAAGCGGTCGCGGTGTTCTTCCATATACGCCGGCAGATTCCGGGATCCCGCTTCTTCTTCACCGTCGAAGAAGAAGACCAGATTCGACGTTGGTGCTATGCCGGAGTCTCGGAACGAGCGTAGAACGGGGAGAATCGCGGCGATGGGCGCCTTGTCATCGCCAGCTGAGCGTGCGTACAGCCGCCACTCGGGGTTCACCTCATCGCCGTCTTGTGGGAGGGGAATCACTTCCCCGCCGTCGGGGATTGGCGCCGTGTAGAGTGTGGGGTCGAACGGTGCGTTGGTCCAATTCGCGGGATCTACGGCCTGCCCATCGTAGTGCACGTATATGCCCAGCGTTCTTGCGGCCCCGGGCACGTTGATCTCACCGTAGACGAGCGGGGACGCACCTTCTCTCGTGAGCAGTTCCGCGTCGACGCCTACTTCCAGCAACTCGTCGCGGATGTACTCGGCCGCGCGGACGATCTCTGGGGTGAACGCCCTGTTTGGATAGGAGAGCAGTTCAGCGAAGTCACGAACGATGGCGGGCTCGTTCGCCTCGCGGTACGCTCGGGCGACGTCAGCGCCTGATTGAGCCTGGAGCGCTCCCGAGCAGAGGATCGCGGCCGTGAGGGCGGCGCACAGAAGACGGGCGTTCGACATGTGTGGTCCCGGTTTGGTCGGCGTGACAGCGGAATGGCGTTGGTTGCGGGGCCAACTTAGTCGCTATCCGAGGAACCAATCCAGTGCTTCGGTCACGACGTTCCTCGGGAGTACGTGACCGCCTTCGAATTCATGACAGGTCACGTGGTACGTTCAGTCTTTCAAAGTGGGCACGATTCGGTCACGGCGCTGCCTGATCTGGAGAAGTGTGTCCTCTGTCCCATGTGATACGTAGATCGGCGGTTTCCCGACCCGAATGAACGATCTCCCCGACCAGTACCTCACCCCGCTCCTCCCCTCACTTGGCTTCGTTTCCCCAGGTGCATGTAGGACGAGGTGAGGAGTCGCTTTCGTCCGGGGGAAGGTCCGTTACGTGCCTACGATCCCCAGGAGCCACGCGCACACGATCGCTCCGTAGATCCCCAGGATGTATCCGGCGACCGCCATGAGGAGGCCGACGGGTGCCATCGCAGGATGGTAGACCCCCGCCACAACGGGCGCCGACGCTGCTCCGCCGATGTTGGCCATGCTGCCTGTGGCGACGAAGAAGAGAGGGGCCTTCACGATGCGAGCCGCCGCATACAGCACAAGAACGTGGATCGCGATCCAGACTGCGCCGGCCAGGAGGTACACCGGGGCGTCGAGTACTGCCCTCAGATCCGCCTGCGCGCCGATACCTGCCAAGAGGAGGTACAGCGCTGTATAGCCGAGCCCCGATGCTCCGACTTTTTCCAGGTTGCGGAGCGGCGTGAAGGACAGGATGAGGCCGCCCGTCACCACGATCAGGATCGCCCACGTGGTGTTGCTGATGATCGTGGGGTCGCCGAGCGTCGGGAACAGCTGGCCCAACTCGTACGCCCCGACAGCACCCGCCATACCCAGCCCGATCATAACGATCGCGTCCCGGAGTGTGGTGGGTTGGCGATCGTGGTCCATCTCGGCGAGGCGCTTGTTGGTCTCTTCGATGATCGCCGTGTTCGCGTTGGTCGCCTTGTCGAAACGGGCTTGGAAGCC
This sequence comes from Longimicrobiales bacterium, assembly GCA_029245345.1. NCBI lineage: Bacteria > Pseudomonadati > Gemmatimonadota > Longimicrobiia > Longimicrobiales > Longimicrobiales bacterium. Next base: position 476,369 of record JAQWPM010000021.1, on the reverse strand, counting down.
ACAAAAGGCGATGAGAATACCCATCCATCCGTAGCCGACGACCGTGTCCACCACGATCACCGGCCCCATTGCGTCTGCGGATGTTCCGACACTTTCGGCAATGGCGACCATGTTCGCAGTACCGCCGATCCAGCTTCCAGAAAGCGCGGCGAATCCGGTCCACGCATCAGCGGGTAGGAATCCCTTGAAGAGCATCAGAGAAATCGGGCCGCCGATCACGATTCCCACCGTACCGGCCAGGACCATGAACAACGCGGTGGGGCCGAGCTTGATGATGCTTCCCACATCGATGGAGACCATCAGGAGCAGGAGCGCGAACAACAGGAGATACGGAACGGTCCAGTCGTAGAGCGCATTCGACGCGGGCGTGATGCCGAACGTCGTGGTCAGCATCGGGATGAAGTAGACGTAGATCACCGGTGGCACGACGTCGAACAGCTTCTTGAAGCGCGGTAACTCGGACACCCAGAAGATGAATGCGACGACCCCGGCCAAAAAGCCGAATACGACCATGGGGTCGTTGAGGAGTGCGGTGGACTCGGCTTCCATATGGACTCTAGGTTGAGGTCGAGAAGGGTCCAATGGGGCCTGCCGAGGCCCTTGGGGTCAAGTGCCCCGCCGATGTGCGTCTGAAGAGGCGGGCCGCCAGGCACGTACCTTCAGCGAGAACCGAGGACTCGCTGGGAGATCAGCAACCGTGTACACAACCTGTATGTTCTGCACCAAGCCTCTCGGCTCGAACGAAGTCGTAGAGACGTTTCCGGTGGGGCGCCGATTGGCTTTCGACGCGACGCGGGGGCGCTTGTGGGTGGTATGCCGGAAATGTGAGCGGTGGAACCTCACTCCCCTTGAAGAGCGCTGGGAAGCGGTCGAGGCGTGTGAGAGGATCTTCCGCGGAACCCGGGTACGCGTCTCGACGGACAATGTGGGGTTGGCGCGGCATCCTGAGGGATTGGAGTTGGTTCGGATCGGGGAGCCGTTACGTCAGGAATTCGCTGCCTGGCGATACGGAGACCAGTTCGGCCGTCGTCGGAAACGTAAGATCTTGGTCGGCGTCGGAGTCGCAGCGGTCTTCGGGGGAGTGATCATCGGGGGTGCTGCCACCGGCATCATCAGCGGCGTAGCCCTCTCGCAGGGCGCCAACTTTTACAACGCATGGATGAACGGGCGCACACTCGTGAAGGTGCGTACGGACGACGGTCGGGTGATCAAGCTGAAGCGACCCGACCTCCTCGGGACACGAATTCGCGCTTCCGACGACGAGCTCGGCTTCAAGGTCGAGGTCCGAAAAGGGAAGAAGAAGGAGTGGCATGAGGGTGAGCAGGCGCGCAAAACCGTCGGTGCGATCCTCCCCAAGCTGAATTCCATGGGCGGTAAGCCCGGCACGGTGCTCGACGCGGTGACCGAGATCGAGTCCCATGGCCATCCAAGCGAATTCCTTCACGACGTCGCCGACGGAGATCGGTTTCTCGATAAGAAGGGAGTGCCCGGCTACATCAACAAGATGCCGAAGCCGACAAAACTGGCGCTCGAGATGGCGCTGCATGAAGAACAGGAGCGACGGGCCCTCAATGGCGAACTGTGGCTGCTGGAGCGCGCTTGGGAGCAGGCAGAAGAGATCGCTGCGATCTCAGATAACCTTCTCCTACCCGAAGGTGCGGACGATTTCGTAACGGCTCATGCGCCGGCGTCGGGCGAGGGCGGGCGCTAGAGCGTGTCCCCAGGGGTCACCAGAGGTGTCCCCGCCCTTGGCAGGACGGTGTCCCCCGGAAGCTCGGTGAGCTCCGGGGGAATCGCGGTCTCGACGTGCATCCACGACACGATCGACCAGAAGATGCCGATCACCACGAGCGCGATCACGGTGGTCTTCATGTCGAAGCGTTTGCCTCGAATCTGCTTCAGCATGCTAGTGCCGTGTTCCCCGAACCTCTAGGAAACGACACGGCTATCGGTCCTCGGTCGCAGTCCGCGGGTTGTCCTTCAGGAGCGCATTGAAGAGCAACTTGAACGTGCCGTGCGTCTGCCCCCGGTGCTGCACGCGGAAGCCATACATGAGGATCCGGCCGCTGCCGTACTCGACGTCGAGCACCGCGCCTTTTCCTGCCAAGTGCTCCGCGCCCTCGAGAAGCCCACTCATGAGGAGTTCGTCCGGGTTCTCAGCCCAACGTCCGACCGCCCGAATGCGCCCGGCCTCGCCGCCAAAGCCGGTGGGCTCGTACGCGCGCCCGCCCGCCCATTTCCCGGCGACCGACTCAGGTGAGCCCATGGTGAGCGGATGGTCCGTATCCAGCTCGATCTTCAGGAGCGAGGTCGGCAGGAAGAATCCGTCATCCTGGCCGAGGCCCTGGGCCGCGTTGCGCACCGGAACCCCGAATCGCTCGATGACCAATTCGTCCGCCCTCTCGAGGGTTACGAGCGTGCCGCCGCCCTGGGTGAACGCTTTGAGGTTGTCGACACCTTCTTCGCCGATTCCACCTTGGTACTCCGGCGGCGCCTGCGTTTCCGATGCGCCGTCGATAAGTCGGGTGAGTGAGATCTCTGATGGAATCACGATGACATCGAAGCGCTCGAGAAGATTGCCTTCACGGACGTCCTCGTTCGAGAGTGACTCGTAGGCGTAGTCGAAGTCCTCCAGGACGAGTCGCGTCCAGCCCTCGTCCATCGCTGCTGCCCAGCCCTGATACACGCCGACGCGTGCGGACTGCTGCGCCACAGCGTTCGTGATCCCGGAAGGATCGGCGCTGATCGTCAGTCCGATCTCATTCGACACTTCGTTGAGCATCTGGCGCGCCTGCGGATCCGACGCCGCCACCAGGAATACAGGGCCGTCGTCGGACTCGGCCTTCGAGACCGACAGCCCGCCATCCATCAGCCGGTTCACGACTTGGTATGCACGGGTGATTTCAGCGCTGAATGCGTACCACCTGTCAGCCGTCGGGAGTGCAGGGGGCGTCAGAGGTCCACCCATCGCGGGAGTCGTAGCGACCTCGAAGTCATCGTCCACTCGTAGAACTGCGACGCCCATCTGCATGGGCATGGTGTAGGCAGCACCGTCGTAGTTGCGCACGTACGGTCCGTCCGGCCATTCGTGGAGCAGCTCCCGTCGACGCGGCTCGATCAGGTCGAGGACTGCGGCACGGCCAGGCTGTGCGCCGTAGATGATCCAGGAGCCTGCAGGGAAGGTCCGGAGTTCTTCATCGGCCTCGGCATCTTCGTGGTCGCCTTCGCCTTCGTCGTCGTCTTCTTCTTCATCGGCCTCGGCATCCTCGTGGTCGTCTTCTTCTTCGTCTTCGTCTTCTTCGACATCCTCGTGGTCGCCTTCGTCCTCATCGCCGCCTTCTTCGCCCTCGTCCTCGCCTGCGGCTTCCATTGATCCACCGTCCGGCGACTCCCAGAGGTCGAACTCGACGGTGGCCTCGAACGACTCGGTGGCCTGGTGGACCTCTAGTCCTTGGAGCACCAGCTTGCTCACCATCTCCGCCGCTGCCACGGGGTCCGACTGGTCGATTGGGATCACGTAGGCGTTGGGGCCCTCGGCCTGACCTTTTTCGATGGTCTCAGAGGCCATCTGCCAACGTCCCATCACGTAGTGCTCGCGGAATTTGGCGCTCTGCTCGAGGAAAGACATCGCGGCGATGGTCTGATAGTCCACGATGTCGCCGAGTGTCCATTCGCCACCCATCCACGGGTCGACGAAGGCCATCTGGAATCCGTACTGTCCGAGGCCGCGCCCTGGGGCTGCGCCGCGCTCAAGAGCCGCGAGGCTCACCGTGTCAGGACTCGCGATCCGTGCGCTCGCGGTCTCTGTCAGCAACGCGACGATGTTGTGATACCGACCAGTCAGTGCGCCTTCCTGGCCCCAGATGCGGTACATGGAACCCGTGACCACACCTTGTTTTTTTTCGGCTTGAAGGTCGGCGACCATGCCACCGCCAATGAATTGGAGCTGCTGCCACTGTAGGGGGTGAACGTCTGGGTTCATCGGGTCGGGGTAGGGCGGCACGAAGATGCGCGGACCGCTACTCCCCATCTGGTGCTGATCGAGATAGAGCTGGGGATACGTCTTGTGGTACATCGCATCCATCCAATACTGCGTTTCCACCAGGTTGGCCTGGAAGAAGTCCCGGTTGTTGTCGTGTCCTGCGTAGTGGTGGTAGAGCCAAGGCATGCGGGCCCGTTCGTAGTCTGTACCCACGTTCTTCCGGTACCAGTCCGTGACGAGGACCTGTCCGTCCGGATTGGCGGAGGGGATAAGCACCGTCACGACATCGTCGAGAATCGCACGGGTGACCTCATCGTTTCCCGTGGCCAACAGGTAGATCAAGTCGACGCTGGTCTGAGACGACCCGATTTCCGTCGAGTGGATGTTGTGGTTGATGAACGACGTGGCAGGGAGGTTCTGCGCGATGCGTTCGGCTTCCTCTTGAGAGATCCGACCCTCCGCGATCCGCTTTGATGCGTCTCTGATTTCATCCAGCCGGGCCAGGTTCGCTGGCGAGGACACCGTGATGGAGATGTACGGGTTCCCTAGCGTGGTTGCTCCCGCAGTGTCGATCTGAATACGATCGGACCCGTCGGCTACGATGGTGAAGTACTCGAGAATTTCGTCCCAGCGGGCGAGTTCCTTGTCGGTTCCCATCGGGTACCCGAAGTGCTCTTCGGGCGAGGGAAGCTGCTGTGCGTTGGCGGAACTGAACGACATTGACGCAGCAGCGACGGTAATGACGAGAGCGCGTGTGAGGTGTGTGGCGCGCACGAGTGCCTCCGGGTTTTCTGCGAGTGGATTCAACCGGGCGCCGAATCTATGGCGGTGCCCTTGGGACGGGCGAGGGGTCCTACCAACAACCTCCATGCTCGGGTACATTTTACGCCGCATCCGAAGCGGTTGTGGGATGCGCAAATGGGGCCATAGCTCAGTTGGGAGAGCACTGCCTTTGCAAGGCAGGGGTCGCCGGTTCGAGCCCGGCTGGCTCCACTTGGAATAGCACGAAGCCCTTCAACGCCCTGCGGCGTTGGGGGGCTTTTGCGTGCGGGTCTCTCCACACGAGCAGTGACGCGAACAGTGTCGAAGGACCCGCGCGCCCCAGGCCGCGCCAAGGTGCCAGTGGCGGAGTCTCTCACAGCACTATTACGAACCCGGCAGGTCCTATTGGCTGCGCCGGGCGCTCCGGGCGCTGAACGCCATGGCACCGAGGACAAGCGCAAAGCCCATGAGCGTTCCCCCGGGCGAGTCGTCATAGGCGCCGAACACGGCGAGGGCCCCGCCCAGCGCGGCGATTCCGATCGGTGTGACGGCATTCAAGACGTGCTTCACGATTCTCTCCTTAGTCAGCGAGCTGGCGCAGCGTGCTTTGCTATGGAAAGAGCTGCAAGTCCCGGACCACAGTGACGGTCCTCTCCGTGGAGATTCGTCTGGCCTGTCACGAGCCGGCGTCCTAATAACAAACAGTTACCGACTTTGTTCGCTGCGCTCACTAAGACGAGCACGGCTCGCGTTAAGAGCCGCGGCGGCACCCTGCAACGTATGGTCACGGCGACCGGGAATGGGCCGGCCACAATCCAGGCTGCCGCCGACGCTGTTTCGGCGAATGTCACCGTGGATGTCTTCCAAGGGGTCGCGACCGTTTCCATCGAACCATCCCTGGTTCAGCTAGCCTAGAAGGACCATGTCAGGGCGATGGAAGCCCTGGCCTCGGACGCCCTCGGGGCCGCAGTCGAGCGTCGTCCCCGAGGTGTCTTGGCTTTCGGCCGACGAAGAAAAGCCTCGACCAGAGGGGAAGTCGCTGGAGCTCGTGAGCGAAGTGGCCGGCACGTCGCTCACGAGCGTGGCTAGGAGGCGCAGCGTCGCGGGCACGAACCCCAGGGGGCCCCGCAGGGTCAACCCCTCCGCTTCTGGGCCAGGATCCCCGGTGTGGGACACCGTTGCGCATTGTCGTTGGGGACACGCCGGGTGTTTCCGAATTTTGCGAGGCATGTGCCGTGATCCCTTGTTCCAGCGGGACGGCGACCTGCGCAATCACAATACTCCCGGACGAGACACAGTCAGCCCGGGTGCCATGCAGAAGTCTGCGATTCCATATTGGGCGAGTCTCGCTAGTCTCCATGGGACTTCGCAACTGCGCCTCACCCTGACACTTCGATGACATGGCCAAGAACGCTTCCTTCGACATCTCAACCAGCGTGGACCTACAAGAGGTCGACAACGCGGTGAACATGGCGAACAAGGAGATCGCGACGCGATACGACTTCAAGGGCACGAAATGCACGATCGAGTTCGATCGCGCCGCCGGTGCGGTGAAGGTGGACGCGGATGACGAGTACAAACTTCAGGCCGTCATCGGGGTGCTTCGCGAAAAACTGATCCGCCGTGGTGTCCCGGTGAAGAACATGGACGAAGGGGACGTGGAGCTGGGCTCGCTGGGTCGGGCTCGCCAGTCGATTGGGCTCAAGCAGGGAATCGACCAAGAAAGCGCCAAACGAATGTCCAGAGACATCAAGGACGCCGGCTTCAAGAAGGTCCAGGTATCAATCCAGGGCGAAGAAGTCCGTGTCACGGCGCCCAGTCGTGACACCCTGCAGGAGATCATCACGTTCGTGAGGTCCAAGGACTACGGCGTCGAACTCCAGTTCGGGAACTACCGCTAGGCCGAGCGGTTGACGGGGTAAAGTCCGAGCTAGCTCCTTCGGCAATCGAATAAGAGCTAGTTTTCTGGCTGATTCATCGGCTTGAACTTCCTAGCTTATTGGAGCCCCTCCAGGTGAGCGTTTACGACCACATCGCCAAAATTCTCGCGGAGGAATATGAAGTTGATGAGGCCGTAATTCGCCCGGATGCGTCGATGGCCGAGTTGGGGCTGGACTCCCTCATGGTCGTCGAGTTTCTCTTCTGTATCGAGGACGAATTCGAGATCGAGGTGCCCGAGGAACGTGCTGAGTTTGCTACGCTCGGAGAAGCGGCGGCACTCGTCGACACGCTGATTGCCGAGAAGGGATAACGGTTCAGGGTGCCGCGCCGGGTCTTCATTTCGAGCGTAGGGATGGTGTCCCCGCACGGGAGCGATCCTCGTGCGGTCTTCGATGCGGTGTTCGCAGGCGAGTCGGCTGTACGTCTCTGCCGGACCGGCACGGACGAATTCGGCGGCGATGCTCTCCTCGCACTGTCCGACTTCGACCCGTCTCCTCGTATTTCCAAGGCGCAGGCCCGGCTGCAGTCCCGAGCGGCGCAGATGGCTGTGTGTGCCACGCATGATGCGCTGGAGGCCACCGGACTCTTAGGCGGTACCCAGTCCCTTCAGGACACAGGCGTCTATATGGGATGCGGACTTGGAGGATCTGAAGTTCTACAAGACGCATATCGCGTGTACTTCGTTCGGAAGAGTCGGCGGCTTAATCCCGTCACAGTGCCTTTGATCATGGCAAGCGGACCCGCTTCTCACATGTCGATGCGATTCGGTGCCCGGGGGCCATCCCACACCTTCTCAGTCGCGTGCGCTTCGTCATCGGTAGCGATTGGAGAAGCATTTCGGGCGATTCGCGACGGATATATCGACCGAGTGTTGGCAGGGGGCTCGGAGGCGATGCTCAACGACGGGTCGGTGGCTGCCTGGCAGCGCCTAGGGGTGATGGCGTCGCCCCATCCGAACGGCGCTCAGGCGTCGAGTCGACCCTTCGACAAGGACCGCACGGGTCTCGTGCTCGGGGAGGGATCCGTGGTCCTGGTCCTCGAGAGTGAGGAGGTTGCCGCTGAGCGAGGCGCCGATCCCATCGCGGAAATCGTCGGTTACGGTGCCTCCAGTGATGCCCACAATCTCACTGAGCCGGATGCAGATGGTCAGGAGCGAGCGGTGCGGGCCGCCCTGGCCGATGCTGGCGTCGATGCTCGCGATGTCGGATATGTGAACGCGCATGGCACGGGCACGCTGGCCGGGGACGCAGTCGAACTCGACGTGATGGCCCGTGTCTTCGGGCCAGGCGCCCCGGGCGTAGCCGTGAGCTCGACCAAGTCGGTTCACGGGCATCTCGTGGGCGCGGCCGGCGCACTTGAATGTGTCCTGACCGCCTTCGCTTTGAAGCTGGGCCAAATCCCCCCGACCGCACATTTGGAGGCCCCCACGCCCGACACCGACATTGATCTCGTTCCACGCGTGGGGCGAGCAGCCCCCGAAATGAAGGTCGCCCTGTCGAACTCGTTCGCTTTCGGCGGGTCGAATGCGACCCTGGTGCTTAAGCGGACCTAGCTACCAGGCCAGACTCAGCCGCGCTCCCAGCGTACAATCGATCGCGAGCGTGTCAGCTGGGACATCCTCCTGGAAACTCGCCTCCCAGCTCGATACCGGACCCACCCGGCCAGCGAGCCCGAACACGAGGTTTGCCGCCGCTTGATCCACTTCGCGGTTTCTGAAACCCCGTAAGACGGGAGTCCCCGCCGAGTACTGGATTAGCGCGGAGAAGTTGTCCCCCATCGAGTGTTCTGCGCCCAGCATGAAGAAGGCCGCGCCGGAGCTCAGGATTCCGTCTAAGTCAAGATCGGAGCGTAGCTCCGGATGCGGTCCCGTGGAAGTGCCAGGCCCTCGGCTCGACGGTCTCCAATCGCTCGGTCATGGGATTGAAGAAGATGCTGTGGAGCGGGCCACCTTCTTTGAAGGTAAGGGGCCCGAACGAAGGTGTTTGCGCGGCTGCTGGAAACGACACGAGCGCCGCTCCGGCGAGCGCGATGAACGCTGCGCTCTGTGGCTTTGAAAAGTTCACGCCGGATTTTTGTGCGAGGTGCTGCTTCAGTCCAGCCCCCGGCCCCGGGGAGCGCGCTCAACCAACCAACGGACTGGGTCGTGCGGGACTGGGCCTCGCGCCGTATTATGCCGCGAACGGTCAAGGTTGCTGGGCCTCTTCCGCAGCCTTCGGACGTCCCATTTGTAGGAGCATCTCGATGAGTGATGCGGATTCAGTAGAGTTGGTGGAGACCAAGTTTTCCAGGCGGACTTTCATCAAGGGTGTGATCGCCGTTGGCGCGACCGCATCAACTACCAGCCAGTTCCTTGGCCGCCCGGGTCTGGCGTCAGCCCAGACCATGCCGGGTGCGGCCGAACGCCTGATTACCCTGCGCGTGAACGGCCAGGACCGTCCGGTGGACATTCTGCCGAACGAGACGCTGGCGATGACGCTCCGATATCGACTCAACCTCACCGGCACCAAGCTCGGCTGTGACCGAGCGGAATGTGGTGCGTGCACGGTGTTGGTCGATGGAGTCAACCAGTATGCATGCTCGATGCTTACCCATCAGGTACGTGGCAGAGCGGTGACTACCATCGAGGGCCTCCAGGATGCAGAGACCGGCGAACTCAGTACCGTACAGCAAGCCGTTGTCGAAGAGGGGGGCTTCCAGTGCGCGTTTTGTGCTCCGGGTTTCATCATGAGCATGACCGCCATGCTCGACGAGAACCCGACGCCGACCCGCGAAGAGGCCGCACAGGCGTTGTCAGGCAATCTCTGCCGGTGCGCCGACTACGACAAAATCCTCAACTGCGCGATGCGAGCTTCTGAACTCGCACAGCGCGCCTAGGAGGAGATCGATATGGCCGAGAAACTGATTGGAACCGACATCGCGCCCCCGGACCTCATCGCGAAGATCACGGGTCGAGCCAAGTACTCGGAGGACTTCCGCCGCGACGGCATGGTCTTCGCCAAACTCCTCCTCAGTCCGATGCCGCACTGCCGAGTTCGAGGCGTCGACGCGACGCGTGCTCTGGCAATGCCAGGTGTCGTAGGCATTCTCAGAGCGGAGGACGTTCCGCAGCGAGATGGACCCCGCGAGGCGGTTCTCACCGACGAGCCGCATTACGAGGGCGAGCCCATTCTCGCGATTGCTGCCGAAACCGAAGAACTCGCGGCCGCAGCCATCGAGATGATCGACCTCGATCTCGAGCCACTCCCGTTTGTGATCGACCCGCTCGACTCGCTTCGTCCCGGTGGGCCGAACGCATATTCGGAGGGAAACCGGTTCGCGGACGATGAGTGGACCGATGTGAAATGGACCGAGGCAGACTTCGAGGCCATCGATGCTGGCCAAATGCCCGATGCCCAGGCCGTCAGTGAATGGAGCAAGGGCGACCCCGATGCTGCGTTCGCTGCGGCGGACGTCATCATCGACGAACAGATCGTGCACCAGTCGCTTACACACGATCCCATGGAGCCGCGCTCCACTATGGCCTATTGGGAGAACGGCAAACTCTACGCTCACGTATCAACCCAGAGTGCCCAGAGGACGAAGTTCGGCCTGGCGCGGGCCCTGGATATGGATCCCGAAAATGTGATTCTTGTCGCCGAGTACTGCGGCGGTGGGTTCGGGTCCAAGATCTCAGGTTCCACCGTCATGCAGCTCCCGGCGTTCTTCTCGCGGAAGATCAACCGGCCGGTCATGCACCGCGTGACCCGGGCTGAAGAGCACTACTATGGTCGCGCACGCCCCGGCTTCCAGTCATGGGTGAAGATGGCGTTTCAAGCAGACGGTAAATGCACGGGGATCGACCTCTTCATTGTGGAAGAGGGTGGCGCATACGGGTCGGGGGACAACGGCTCTGCCGGGATGATCGCCGACCTCGTCTACACGCCGCAGAACATGCGCTTCCGTTCAGTATCGATGTATACGAACACGCCGCCCAAGGCTGCTCAGCGCGGACCGGGTGGCGCACAGATCATCTCGATGCTCGAGCCGATGCTGGACAAGGCCGCTCGAGAGCTGGGGATCGATCGATACGACATCAGGATGCTAAACGCACCCGAGGGCGATGTGGTATTCGGACCGCGCGACTCGACGCTCACGAGTGTTCATGCCAAGGAGGCGCTCGTCATGGGCGCCGAGATGTTCGACTGGCAGGGCAAGCTGGAGCTGTCGGGTCGGCAAGAAGGCACGAAGGTCACCGGGATCGGGATCGGACTGTCGCCTTATACGGCGGGTTCTCGCGGCTTCGATGGCCTCATGATGATCCGCCCGGACGGAAAGCTGTACGTCCACCAGGGCATCGGTAACCTCGGCACGCACTCGATTGCCGACACGGCTCGCCCTGCAGCTGAGATCCTCGGACTCAACTGGGATCAAGTCGAGATCGTATGGGGCAACTCAAGCCAAGGTATGCCGCGCAGCTCCGTGCAGGCGGGCTCTCAAACGACCCACGCGCACACTCGTGCGAACCACGCTGCGGCCATGGACGCGCTGGATAAAATCCAGCGCCTGGCAGCCCGACGAATGGGCGGATCACCCGGCGCGTATAGCGTGGACAACGGCAGGGTGTCAGGGCCAGGTGGCAGCATGACATTTGCTCAGATCGCGCAGGCTGCGATTGCCGCAGGTGGTGCGTTCGATGGCCACGACCTCCCGGAAGATATCCATCCAGAGACGGTGCCCGCCGCCGAGGGTTTGGCCGGGACAGGGCTCATGGGCGTCGCCAAAGACAACTACGGTGGTGAGGGCGGGATCTACTCGTGGGTTGCTGGCTTCGCGTTGGTCGAACTCGACATCGAAACGGGCGTCGTAGACCTCAAGGAATACGTCGGCATCACGGACTGCGGCACGGTGATCCACCCGCGAAGTCTTGGTGCTCAGGTCTTTGGCGGGAGTATCCAAGGCATGGGTATGGCCATGACCCAACGCTGGGTCTTCGATCCGCAATACGGCGTACCGTTCGCGAAGCGTTTTTACACGGCTCGCCCTCCTGGCATCCTCGACGTGCCGCCTGATTTGAAGTGGGGCGCTGTCGGAATTCCAGATCCACAGTCTCCCGTCGGAGCGAAGGGGATCGGTGAACCCCCTGTCGGCGCAGGCGCAGCCGCTCTTACGACGGCCGTCGCGGACGCGATGGGTGGCCAGTGTCTGTGCCGCACACCGCTGACACCTGACATCATTCTGGCGGAACTCGAGGGTCGCGAACGCGCCCACGGCCGCCTTGACCAGCACGTCGGCTAGGAGAACAGAAATGGCAATCATCAGAGATATGATTCCGGCATTCGATCTCCTTCAGCCGACCAACGTGGATGACGCGTTGGCGCTTCTCGCCGCACACGGCGAAGAGGCGTGGGTGCTCGCAGGCGGTCTCGACAGCTACGACTGGTTCAAGGACCGGATCAAGAAGCCCAAGGTGGTTATCGATCTCGGAGCTGTGCCCGAGATGACCGGCATACGCGACGTAGAGGGCGGGCTCGAAATCGGTGCGATGACGACGCTCACCGAAGTGGCCCGACACGCTCGCGTGAGAAATGGGTATGCATTGCTCGCGGATGCGGCGGAGCATGTCGCGACGCCTCAGATTCGAAACCAGGGCACGGTGGGTGGAAACGTGGCCCAGGATACGCGGTGCTGGTACTACCGGAGTGGCTGGCCGTGTTATCGGGCGGGTGGAAATACCTGTTATGCTGCGGCACCGAAGGCGATGAATCGCGAGCACTGCATCATGGGTCGTTCTAGGTGTGTTGCCGTGAACGCATCAGACACGGCACCTGCGCTGATCGCGCTCGATGCGAAGATGATCGTGCGCAATGAGAGGCGCCCTGGCGTTCATGACGCGGAGGATTTCTTCATCGGGCCGGCCATCGACATCACACGCATGACGGTCCTGAAGTCGGAAGACTTGTTGACCCACATCCACATTCCTGCGGTGTGGGCCAACGCGAACTTCTACTACGAGAAGATTCGCGACCGTGGGTCTTGGGACTTTCAGCTCGTGAGCGTCGCCGCGGCTTTTCAGGTGTCGGGAGGCACGATCTCGGACGCGCGCATCGCCGTGAACGGCGTGGCTCCTTATCCAGTCCGCCTCGACGCCGTCGAGCGTTTGGTGATCGGGAGCAACGGCGATGAATCGGTCGCGACGGCGGCAGGGGAACTCGCGGTTGAAGGTGCGCGTCCACTCCGTCATAACGACTACAAGATTCCAATGATGCGGAATCTCGTTCGCCGCGCTGTCCGGAGTGCCGTCTGATGGAATTTTGGCGCACTGCGGCGAATCCGTGGGGTCAGGATGTCCTGATCGGGGTGTCTTGGGACCTCATGTGGGCTGCGATTATTGCCGCGGTGCTCTTCGTCGTTGGCCACGCAGTGTGGTTCAAGACGCGCCCCGCGGTAGAACATTCGACCGAGAGTCCCGACGCTGCGGGACTCCCAGATAAAATCGAGAGACATTCTTTGGCCGCGAGGCTTTTTCACTGGACGATGTCTTCATCGATGATCGTCCTACTCGTGACCGCGTTCGTGCCGGTTCTCGGGCTGCAGTTCGCGTGGGTGGAGATCCATTGGATCGCGGGCGTGGTGCTGACCGCGACCATCATCTACCACGTGATTCACTCCATCGGGTGGCAGGACTTCTGGGCGATGATGCAGATCAATGTCCCGGAAGGGCTGGCGACGTTGAAACACGTGATGTCGCCCAAGGCGCCGGAGCCGCCGAAAGCGGGGAAATATCCGTTCGATCATCGACTCTTCCATCACGCCATCGTAGTCGTCGGACTCGGCGTGATCGCCACGGGTTTGCTCATGATGGTGCGGATTGATACGCCGTTTTGGACCCGTAACCCTTATTTGCTCTCAGATGGGCTTTGGGGTGTTGTGTACGTAGCGCACGGGCTGTGCGGAGTGTCGCTCATTGTCATGACGGCATCACATATCTACTTCGCCCTGCGCCCAGAGAAGCTCTGGATCACATGGTCCATGGTTCGCGGCTGGATCGACAAGGAGCACTACGTGGAACATTTCGATCCCGAGAAGTGGGTCGTGAGTGAGCTTCCAAAAAGCGCCGCCGCCTCCGGTGCCGCCACCGATGCATCCGTGAGCGCCCCGCGCGAAGACCAGGCCTGATTTTGTCTGCCCAGCTTACTTGATCCGGAGTTCCAGTGTCCGCGCTGCGTGACGACGTGAAGGGGCGCATCGACGCCATTGAAAAAAGCTATGAATACCTTCTGGCTTACGCGGCCCAAGGGCTTCCGAGCGATGTAGGCTCCAAATCTGGTGGGCAGCTCAGGGAGTACCTGAGCAAGGCTGTGTCTGCTATCGACGGCCTTGCGGACGCCCTCACAGGACTCGCCCAGGAAGAGGCGCTCGAGCCCGCCGGGCAGTGGAGTGACGTGCTCGATGTCATAGCGCGGGACGCATCGGACACGCTTGCTGCTGTGCGTCTCGTGTCTGCCCAGGCGTCCGTCAGTTCTCAACTCATCGACAACCTCAATGCCAACATCCATCTCCGTGCTTTGCTCACGGATCTCTTTCTAGTGGATGAGCTCATCGGCACTTGAGAGTGCTTCGGGAATGACTCCGCTCCTTGTTATTGCCGGCCTGATGCTTGTGGCATCCGGGGTCGTAAAGCTGCGTGCGGCGGAGCGGGCCAAGTTGGGCGTCCCTCTTCTGTCGATCGTCGAAGTCTTCGCGGGACTGGCTTTGTGCGTGACAACCTTCGTGTCCCCGCCCGAATTGGACATGGGCTTTCGCCTGATGGTAGGCGCGATGGTCCTGCTTCTTGCGTCGTCGGGAGGCATGGCCATGAAACTCTCCGGTCAGAGGAAGAAACGAGAAGATTCAGAGGGGGTTAGGTTGATGACCTACGTCAAGTACATTTCCCGCCGGAACGATCCTAGCGAATAGCATCAACTAGAAAGAAACTTCAATGTCGACCCTGCAGGCCCTCGGAAATCTCGGCGAGTTCATCGGTGCGCTCGGTGTTGTGATTTCATTGGTCTACCTCGCTGGCCAGATGAGTCAGAACACGACGTCGGTCCGTGCGGCGTCGTTCAATTCGATGGTGCAGAACAGCATTGGCCTTCTTGAGCATTCGTTTCGGGACTCGGAATTCGCGGCGTTTCTTGCCCGAGCCGAGTCGGAGCCAGAGTCGCTGACGCCGGCGGAGAAGATCCGCTGGGATTCATATATGACCGCGGTGTGGCGCCATTTCGGCAACTTGGTGTACCAGTACCGTGTGGGTGCCCTGGACGAACAGATGTGGCTGGCCTATTCGGCCACCATAAAGGGGCACCTTAGCACCCAGGCGTGGCGTGATTGGTACGGCGCGAACTCAGAGGTGTTTAGCACGGCCCTCACGCGACAGGTCGATCAAGCCCTGGCGGAGCTCGACGTCGAGCAGGCGGAAGCCGCGCAAATCGAAGGCTGATGCGCCGCAGTTCTCCCGCGTCATAAATCCCCTACAACTTCTGGCAACTGGCTGACGTCTACATTGTAGGCGCGGGTGTCTACAAATGTGTACACGGGGGAGTTGTGAGTCCGAAGTCCTTGGTGTTCTCGTCGGAGTGCAGGCCCGTGACCCAGCTACGTTCGCGACGGCGCCGTCGATTCTGGTACTCGTTGCTTTGATTGCATTGGCGCTGCCCGCGTTTCGCGCGAGCCGGGTCGATCCCGTAAGGACCTTGAGAGAGGAGTAGCCCGCCTGTACTGTGTGCACTGACCGGTCTATGATCGGCGCTGGATCAACCCGATCAAGGAAGACCCGTGCGACGATCGATTCTTGTTGCGACCTGTGCCATCACATTCGCCGGATGTTCAAGTGAGGCTCCCCCGCCGCCCAACATCATATACGTGTTGGCGGACGACTTGGGATATGGGGAGCTGGGCTCGTACGGCCAAGAGAAGATCCGCACTCCGCATTTGGACCAACTGGCTGCTGAGGGCATGCGCTTCACGCAGCATTATTCTGGGTCGCCAGTGTGTGCGCCGTCTCGGGGAACACTCCTGACTGGATATCACACAGGTCACGCCCAAGTGCGCGATAACCTTGAATTTGGCGGCTATCTGGATGAAGAGGAATTCGGTCAGATGCCGCTGGCCGAGGGCACGCACACACTGGGCCACATGTTTAAGGAAGCCGGCTATGTCACCGGTGCCATTGGGAAGTGGGGACTCGGTGGCCCTGGGACTGAAGGGGAGCCGAACGAACACGGCTTCGACTACTTCTTTGGGTACATGGACCAAAAGCAGGCGCACAACTACTACCCAACGCATTTGTGGCGGAATGGCGAGTCGGTGCCGCTGGACAACGAATACTTCTCACCTCATCAGAAGTTCGAAGGCGATCCGGATGATGCCGCGTCGTACGACCAGTACGCCGGGAACGAGTACGCCATGGACGCTATGGCGGACGACGCGCTCGGTTTCTTGGATCGCCATCAAGACGACCCCTTTTTTCTCTATCTCCCATTTCCGGTCCCCCACCTCGCGCTTCAGGTCCCAGATTCTTCGCTCGCGGAGTACGAGGGCATGTTCGAGGAGACGCCATACCTCGGCGAAGGAAGCTATCTGCCGCATCCACGTCCACTCGCCGCCTACGCGGCGATGATCACTCGGATGGACGCACACATTGGCCGCATCCTCTCGAGGCTGGAGGAGCTCGGCCTCGCGGAGAACACGCTGGTGATGTTCACGAGTGACAACGGAACGACGTACTCCCGCGGAGTTGATGCCGAGTTCTTCAACAGCACCGCCGGATTGCGTGGTCTCAAGGGATCTGTCTACGAGGGCGGCATCAGGGTGCCGCTCATTGCCCGTTGGCCAGGACGCATTACGCCCGGCACGACGTCAGACCACGTCTCCGCCTTCTGGGACATGATGCCGACCTTCGCTGATGTGGTGGGTGTGGGGTCCCCGGCCGGCATCGACGGCATCTCGATGTTGCCGACTCTCTTGGCGGAATCGGGCCAGGCCCAACACGATGGCCTCTACTGGGAATACCACGGCTTGTGGAACGGAGCGCAGGCCGCGCGGGCGGGACGATGGAAGGGCGTGCGTCTCGGTGGACACGACGATCCGGACGCCCCCATCCAGCTCTACGACATGGAGACGGACCCCAACGAGGAACACGACGTCGCTGCGGACAACCCGGACGGCGTGGCGGTTGTCCGAGCGGTTATGGAAAGCCGCACGAAATCTGACGTTCCCCGGTGGAACTTCGCGGTACGGTAGCGTAGCTTGGCTGGAGGCAGTCCAGCCTTCCCAACAGCCCTCCGCTGATGCCCACCACACAGGCAGTGCCGACCACGACCGAGCCCCTTTGGGCCAAGGTCATCGATCACACCTCATGCATTGGATGCCACGCCTGCACGACGGCGTGCAAATCTGAGAACGAGGTACCGCTTTCCGTAACGCGTACGTATGTGAAGTACGTCGACGTGGGGCATTGGCCAGAGGCGCGCCGATCTTTTCAGGTGACCCGATGCAACCAGTGTGAGGACGCGCCCTGTGTGGCGGCCTGTCCTACTGCGGCCATGTATCGTAGACCCGACGGCATCGTGGATTTCGACAAGTCGATCTGCATTGGGTGTAAGGCCTGCATCGCCGCGTGTCCGTACGACGCGATCTTCATCAATCCGGAAGACAACTCAGCAGAGAAGTGCAACTTCTGTGCGCACAGATTGGACGTCGGGCTTGAGCCCGCCTGCGTGGTGGTATGCCCGACGCAAGCTCTCATGGTTGGTGACATGAACGACCCGCTTTCTCAGGTCAGCCAGATCATCAATCGTGACGCGGTCACGGTCCGAAAGCCGGAGAAAGGCACACGCCCCAAGGTGTTCTACAAGGGAGCCGACCAGGTCACGCTCGATCCGCTCGCCGCGCGGCGACCGGATGGCGGTCTTTATATGTGGAGCGAACAGGGTGATGTCAGTCACCAGGTCCCTTCGGGACACCCAGGGCAGTGGAATAATTCAGCGGCCGCGGTCCTGAGTTACGATATCCCACACCGAGCTCCATGGGATTTCCGGGTCAGCCTCTACACGTTCACGAAGTCCATCTCAGCAGGGGCGTATTTGGTCCCGTTGATCCTCGCGATGACGGGTATGATCCCGTGGACATCAACCGCGTGGACCCTCATTGGGCCGATCGTCGCCATGGTCTTCCTGGGCCTGACGGGAATCGTCCTCATCTGGGATCTGGACCATCCGGAACGCTTTTGGATGGTCCTCGCGAAGCCGCAGTGGCGGAGTTGGCTCGTTCGTGGGGGCTTCATCATCACCGGGTACGGCGGGGTATTGGCCGCGCATCTCGCGGCGGTCTTCATCGACCGGCCGGAGTTGACCCGCGCGCTGGCTTGGGCCGGTGGCCCGCTCGCCGCGATGACTGCGATCTACACAGCGTATCTCTTCGCTCAGGCGAAGGCGCGCGATCTGTGGCAGAGCCCGCTGCTTCCGCCGCACCTGTTCATTCAGGCGCTCCTCGCTGGGGCCGGCGCGCTCATGCTGGTGAATCCCGGCACGTTGGGCGTCGGTGGAGTGTGGGTCTTCCAGCTGGCGCTCGGGACGCACCTGGTGCTCGCGCTGGGTGAAGCGACGATGTCGCACCCCACAGCTCACGGCACATTAGCTGCCCAGAACATGCTCACAGGCTCGTTCTCGGGTCCCTACTGGGCGGGCATCATGCTCGCTGTGGCGGGGTTGGTCCTTGTTGGAATGGGATTCACAGCAGGCGCTCTTGGCGGCCTCGCCGGCCTCCTCCTCTTCGAACACGCCTACGTACAGGCCGGACAGTCGGTGCCTCTCGCATGAGTGATCTCAACGAACTCAACCGCCGAGTATCGGCTGCCAAGACCGAAGTCGAGGCTCGTGGTGAGACGTTCTATCCTGGAGCCAGCCGAGTACACCTCGCGGCGTTTCCACCCAAGGAACGGTGGAATGACTGGGTTGAACTCGATTCCAAGTCTTGGCCGAAGCGGGTCGAGAAGCGGTACATGCTCGTACCGACGACGTGCTTCAACTGTGAGTCGGCGTGCGGGCTACTCGCCTACGTGGACCGCGATACGCTGCAGGTGCGGAAGTTCGAGGGGAATCCCGAGCACCCGGGTTCACGCGGCCGCAACTGCGCGAAGGGGCCGGCCACGATCAACCAGATCACCGACCCGGATCGGATTCTCTATCCCTTGAAGCGAGCCGGCGAGCGCGGTGAAGGGAAGTGGGAGCGCGTATCTTGGGATGACGCCCTCGATGACATCGCCGGCCGTATCCGGAAGGTCATGGAAGAGGAGCGCCACGAAGAGGTCATGTACCACGTGGGCCGACCCGGTGAAGACGGCTACACGACCCGCATGCTCGCAGCGTGGGCTGTGGATGGGCACAACTCGCACACCAACGTTTGCTCGAGCGGTGCCCGTGCCGGATACCACTGGTGGATGGGTATGGACCGGCCAAGCCCGGACCATGCCAACGCGAAGGTGATCGTGCTGGTGAGCAGCCACTTGGAGACAGGTCACTACTTCAACCCGCATGCGCAGCGCATCATGGAAGGGAAGAAGAACGGAGCGAAGCTCATCGTGTTCGACACGCGCTTGTCCAACACGGCCACGCACGCAGATCACTGGCTGTCGCCGTATCCGGGTTCGGAGGCGGCGATTTTCCTGGCCATCGCCAATTGGATGATCCAAGAAGGCAAGTACAACCGGGACTTCGTCCGGCGCTGGTGGAACTGGCAGGAGTATTTGGAACAGGTGAAGGGCGAGAAGGACGCGTCCTTCGAGCGCTTTGAAGAAGTCCTCCGTGAGCTCTATACCGAGTTTACCTTCGAATATGCTGCGGGTGAGTCTGGGCTGCGGGTCGATCAGCTGGAGGCCATTGCTGAAGTCATCTCTACGGCCGGCACGAAGCTGGCCACGCACAACTGGCGCAGCGCCGGCTCGGGTAATCTTGGCGGATGGCAGGTCGCGCGAACGCTGACGCTGCTCAACTCGTTGCTAGGTGCACTGGCCACAGAGGGCGGAACGTTCCCCAATTCTTGGAACAAGTTCACACCCAAGCCGCCTCGGATGCCCCACCAGAAGCCTCGGCGCTGGAGTGAGGTCCTTTGGCCACGTGAGTACCCGTTGGCGCTCATGGAGATGTCGTTCCTGATGCCGCATCTCATGAGAGACCAGAAGGCGTACGTCGACACGTATTTCACGCGCGTGTATAACCCGGTGTGGACGAATCCTGACGGGTTCAGCTGGATCGAGATGTTGACGGATGAGAGCAAGATCGGCCTTCACGTGGCCCAGACCCCGACGTGGAACGAGACCGCCTACTTCGCCGATTACGTGCTTCCCATGGGGCACTCGTCGGAGCGGCACGACCTAACGTCGTACGAGCAGTACGACGGTCAGTGGATCGGATTCAGGCAGCCAGTTCTACTCGCGGCGCGTGAGCGCTTGGGTGAAAAGATCACCGACACCCGCCAGGTGAACCCCGGCGAGGTGTGGGAAGAGAACGAGTTCTGGATCGAACTGACGTGGCGCATCGATCCCGACGGATCATTGGGAATCCGCGAGTTCTTCGAGTCTAGGAAGAATCCGGGCGAGAAGATGACCGTGGACGAGTACTACGGTTGGATGTTCGAGAATTCGGTTCCGGGTCTGCCTGCCGCCGCCGCTGCCGAGGGGATTAGTCCTCTTGAGTACATGCGTCGCTACGGTGCCTTCGAAGTCGCGAACAAGGTGGGCAAGGTCTACGAGCAACCCGTACCAGACGCGGAGCTTGAAGACGTGCATGTGGACGAACAGGACCGCGTGTACACGGCGGCGCCGGTGCCCCCGAGTCCGAAGGCCCCTGGTGGCACCAAGATCGACCCTGACGGCGAAGGACGTCGTCGAGTCGGGGTCCGTGTGGACGGAGAGATCGTTCGCGGTTGGCCGACGCCTACCGGTAAGCTCGAATTCTGGTCGCGCACGCTCGCGGACTGGGGTTGGCCTGAGCTCGCGATCCCCACGTACATCAAGAGTCACATCCACAGGCAGAATCTGGATTCAGACCAGATGCCGCTGATCACGACGTTCCGTGTGCCGGTTCAGATCCATACCCGCAGTGCGAACGCGAAATGGCTCGACGAGATTGCCCATACGAACCCGCTCTGGCTCCACCCGACGGATGCGGCCCGACTGGGTATCGAAAAGACAGGAGACATGGCAAGGGTCACCACAGATCTCGGCTACTTCGTTCTCAAGACATGGATCACCGAGGGCATTCGTCCTGGTGTGGTGGCGTGCAGTCATCACATGGGTCGGTGGAAGCCCGAAGGGCATGAGGGGCAGCGCCTTGGCATGATGACTGTTGCTCTGGGCCAGGAAGGCTCCGAGTGGAAGTTGTCCCCTAAGAAGTACGGCGGCCCATTCGAGTCGTCCGACCCGGATACGCTGCGGGTGTGGTGGACGGATGTCGGAGTCCATCAAAATCTTACCCATGCCGTGCACCCAGATCCGATCTCGGGCATGCATTGCTGGCATCAAGCCGTGAGGGTTACCCCAGCAGAGTCCGGTGACCGGCAAGGTGATGTGGCCGTGGACACCTCGAAGTCTCGAGCTCAATACGAGAAGTGGCTGGAGCTGACTCGCTCGGCAGACACACATTCACCGGACGGCACGCGTCGACCTTGGTGGATGCTGAGACCGGTGCGTCCTGAGCGCTCGGCGTATGACCTCCCAGTGGCTCCTGCAACGGCAGGGGATTAGCACAGTCATGGGTGAGCGCCCGGCCGAGCTTCTCCGTGCTCTTGCTGTTTTGGGCGAGCCTCCGGGACCTGAGCACGCGGTAATCGCAAAGGCCCTCGGACTGCCTGATGTGCCAGACAACGCGTCATACTCTGACGTCTTCCTGTTCCAGCTGTACCCGTATGCCTCGGTGTATCTCGGGGAGGAAGGCATGATGGGAGGGGACGCTGCCGACCGTATCGGTGGATTCTGGTCTGCCCTCGGGCAAGTGCCGCCCAAGGAGCCCGATCATCTATCGGCGCTTCTCGCGCTCTACTGCGACCTGATCGCACCGTCGTCTGAGACAGATCCTGCGCAGGAAGCCCTACGCGCTCAGGCCGCCTCCGCATTACTCCACGAACACCTCATGCCATGGGTCTTCCCCTATCTCGCGAGACTGCGGGAGCTGGTGGGTGGATTCTACGGTCATTGGGCCGAGTTGCTGGCAGAGGTGCTCGAGAATGAACACTCTGCCCAGGCGGAGGCGACGGACCTACCGGTGCACCTGAAATCGGCGAAAGAGCTTTCTGACCCTCGCGACTCCGAGGCCGCTGACTTCCTCGCAGGGCTACTCGCCCCGGCGCGAAGCGGCGTGATCGTGACGCGTGCCGATCTCGGACGGATGGCCAAAGAACTCGATCTTGGCCTGAGGGCAGGGGAGCGACGGTACGCGCTCGAGCACCTTCTGGGTGCCGAACCGAAGCTTGTACTCGGGTGGTTGGCGACCGAGGCCAAGCGACAGGCTGATCTGCACCGCGCACGGGAGCCGATCCTAGGAGCGATTGCCGATTTCATGGCGGGCCGAGCCTCGAGAACTGCGGAGCTGTGTGTGGCCTTGGCGGAGGAATCTGAGGCGAGTGACGCTAGTGCCGATCGTGAGCCGCTAGCGACGGTGGGACTCTCCGATTCATGAGTAAGGCCATGCGTGCGGACCCGGCCCACCGATTTTCCTGGAAGGACTTAGTCGCGGGAATCAGCGTTGCGTTGATTCTGATCCCACAATCGATGGCCTATGCGGAGCTCGCGGGCCTGCCGAGTCACCACGGTCTTTATGCGGCCGCACTTCCGCCCATCGCTGCCGCCTTCTTTGCTTCGTCTCCGTACCTCCAGACCGGCCCGGTCGCGCTCACGGCGCTTCTAACCCTAGGTGCGCTGGTTCCGCTGGCCGCTGTCGGATCCGCGGAGTTCGTCGGGCTGGCTGCGTTGCTGGCCCTCGTCGTCGGTGTGGTTCGTATGGCGGTCGGGTTCATGCGTTCGGGTTGGCTCAGCTATCTCATGTCTCGTCCCATGCTGAGTGGCTTCACTTCCGGAGCTGCGATTCTCATCGTGTCGTCTCAGTTGCCCGGCGCGTTCGGTTCTGCACCCCCGGACGGGTCGGTGCTTGGTCGGGCTTGGTGGGCAATGAGCCAACCGGGATCTTGGGAAACCACGGCGCTCGTGTTGACCGCCGTCACGGTCGCTCTGGTTCGTGGTGGGCGGCTCATCCACCCGCTCCTGCCTGGGGCCCTACTCGCCGCAGGCGGAGGGCTCACCTTCTCTATGGTGACCGGATACACGGGAAGCACAGTCGGGATCATTCCCTCCAGCCTGCCCCCTCTCGCGGGGTCGCTACCGTGGTCGAGCCTGCCCGCTCTGATCATCCCGGGTGCCGTCATCGCTCTAGTGGGGTTCGCGGAGGCTGCGTCGATCTCGCGAGTCTTCGCCACGGAAGATCGACAGCGATGGGATGCGGACCGTGAGTTCTTGAGCCAAGGAGCCGCCAACCTCGCGGCGGGTTTGACCGGTGGCTTTCCAGTGGGCGGGTCGTTCTCACGCAGCAGCGTAAATCGGCTGGCCGGGGCGACGAGCCGCTGGAGCGGGCTCGTCACCGGTGCGGGAGTGCTGCTCTTCTTGCCGTTTGCTTCTGTGCTCGCGCCACTGCCTCGGGCGGTGCTATCTGGAATTGTGATTGCCTCCGTCTGGCCGCTCTTTCGCCCAGGTGAGCTCTTCGAACTTTGGCGGATCTCACGTCCTCAGGCGATCGTAGGGTGGGGTACGTTCATCTTCACGTTGGTGTTGGCGCCGAACATTGAGCAGGCCGTGCTGTTGGGTGTGGTCATGGCCGGTGCCGTACACATGTGGAGAGAGCTGACCCCCGAGGTCGCCTCGGTCAGGGAAGGGGACACGCTGATTGTTGAGCCCAAGGGCGTGCTGTGGTTCGGATCTGCCCCCGCCTTGGAAGATGCTCTCCTGGCCAGATTGTCTGAGGAGCCGGACGTTCAGGCGGTTATCATTCGGTGCGGCGGGTTGGGTCGGATCGACCTGACCGGCGCATACGGACTGAAAGAAATGATCGAGCAGGTCGAAGGGGCTGGGCTTGGGATTCGTCTCGAAGACGTGCCCGAGCACGCCCGCCGAGTATTGGAAGCGATCGGAGTCGGAACAGAAGGGCGTCCGTCTCCGTAGTGAAATAAAACGAAGACTCATCCCTTGGGGGATTTCATGTTCGGACTACTGGCAGCTGGCATCGCAGGCGCTTACGCACATCTCAGATCCAGGAAATTTGTGGGACAGAGACTCCGCTATACGTCGTTGGTGGAGAAGCCGGCCGTCGGCTTTTTCGCCGGTGTAGGGGCGTTGTTGGTGATGGCACCTGTCGTTGCGTTCCTTCCTCTCGTAGGTGCCGGGACGGCGATCGCGGTAGGCGCCGGCGTAGGAACCGGGGTGGCGCTTGGCGTGCAAGACTCGAAGAAGCCGCCTCTCCTCGAGGACTGACAACCGGTCGTCAGTCCGGGGCCCTAACACTTCCGGCGACTCGCGCGTCTTGAAGGGTGTAATGTCTATTCGCCCGTACCTCAGCTCTCTGCTGGTGCTCGGCTTCGCGGCTGCGCCCGCGGCTGCCCAAGACCGCGATGAAGTTGGACTCGCTATCGTGCAGTCCTGTGGGTCGGTCGACCAAGCGGCTGAAGGAGTCCTGGCCGGCACCGTCACGGATACCGACACCGGAGTCCCGCTAGACGGGGCAGTCGTGGTTATCGCCTGGCAGGTCCCGGGTGAGCCTTTCCCGGGAACCGATGCCACTCGTACGAGCGACGAGGGTTTTTTCCTCTTTTGCCACGTACCGGGCGGCTACGCAGTCGACGTGTACGCTGAGGTCCTAGACCGGCGGTCCGAGCCGGTCACGGTTGGCATTGAGTCCGCGATGCTTCAGGTCGAGCACCTAGAGGTTGAGGTCTCTGACCAGACCGAACCGGGTTTCGTCACCGGGCGCGTCGTTGACGTGAAGACGCGACAGGGCATCGCCAATGCCGAGATCCGTGTTCGTGACACCGACATCGCGACGCTCTCGAACGACCGGGGCATGTTCAGTCTTATGGAGATGCCGTACGGCATTTATGTGCTCGAGGTCGGACATCTCGCGTATTCCGATCGTGAGACGCCGTTGCGAGTGGCAGGGGGACTGACTCAGAACGTCGAGGTCGAGCTGGCAGAAGACGCTATGGAACTCGAAGGTCTCACGATCTCTGTGGAGCCGCGGAGGTTCTACAATGATATGGAAGGGCTTATGCGTCGCATGAACCTGGGCTTCGGGGCCTTCCTCACGCGGAATGAAATCGAAGTGAGGCCTGCTTCGCGGCTCCCGGAACTCCTAGTTGGCCTTCCTGGGGTCCGCATGGCAGAGGCCGGACGCCGGCTGGTGGTGCGCGGCCGAATGTGCACACCGATGGTCTTCATGGACGGGCGGCTGTACAAACTCGACGAGGATCTCGGCCTGAACGAGATCAACACGTTCGACATCGAAGCGCTCGAGTTCTACAAGGGCACGGCTTCGATACCTGCTGAGTTCAACTACAGCAACAACACCGAGGTAGGCTGCGGCGCGATCGTCATCTGGACGCGCCGAGGGCGATAAGTTCGCGAGCAGTTCGGCCCCCAGCTTTTTCCTAGCCGAGCGCACGCTTGAGCAACGAGCGGACTTGGCCTTCGAATCGCTTCACGACCAGGACGTCTGCAGGCGAATAGCGGGCGACCTTTTCTGGGATCTCTCCGAACATCACCTGACTGAGGAACGGCTCCCGTGCCGCGCCAAGAACCACGAGGTCGTAGTCACGGCTCTCCTTCGCGATTCCACCGGCGACGGATGTGGCCTCGATGAGTTTCCGTTCGACCGGAATATCGATCGCTAGACTCTCGAGAGCCTTTCCGATCCATCGTTCGGCTTCGCGCCGTTCGACCTCGGTGGCGTCGGGCGAAACCACGTAGCAGGCGGTGACCGACATGCCGAACGCAGGAGCGAGGACGTTGAGCATTTCGGCCGCGAGACGAGCGTGGGGCCCACCGGCGGTGGGGAACAGGCAGCGCTTCGGGCGCTCGTTGCGCTCGATCTTCAGCATGGCCAGATCACAAGGAGCATGTCGGATTACTTGGTCGGCGACCTCGCCGAAGATCCTGTCGCGCGTGTCCGTGTATCCTTTCCAGCCCATCACCATGAAGTCGGCACTGAACCGTTTGGCTCCGCTGAGGATTCCGTCCGAAGCTCTGTGCGCCACCACAAGATCTGTCTCGACGGCCAGCTTATTCTGATGCGCGTATTCCCTCGCGGTTTTCAGTAGCGCCTCGCGATGATGTGCGAACCTGAGGCCTTCGTGAATCGGTAGCTGGCGGGGTACTTCCACCACCGAGAAGGCCACGAGTGCCCTTTTGCGGGCCTCCGCGATCGCGTTCGCGTAGTCGATGAGAATGCCTGCGGTATCCGGGTTGTGGAGCGTCACAACCACCGCGTCCTCGACAGCCACTTTGCGATGGACCGGGGCGTCCAGGACCTGGGGCTTCACAGCCGCCGCCTGCTTGTCGAAGTACCCGTAGTAGAGTAGAAGCCCAGCGATGACCCACGCGATTGTTACGTACCACGCCAGCGGTTGGAACGTGAACTGGTAGACAGCCAAGAAGATGTTCAGCACGATGCCGAGAATGGGCACGTACGGGTAGAAGGGTACGCGGTACCGACGGCGGATTTCGGGCGCTTTCCTCCTTAACACGATCACTGAGAGGTTCACCATCGCGAACGTGAGGAGGAAGATCAGGCTTGCTGCTGAGCCCACAGCCTCAATGGGGAGCGTCATCGCCATGACCAGCAGGATGCCTCCCGTGGCCATGATGGCCACATGGGGCGTCCGGCGCTCCGGGTGGATCGTCCCTACCGCACTCGGCAGCCAACGATCGCGACCCATTGAGAACGCGACTCGCGAGGAGGCCATCACGGTTGCGTTGAGCGCCGACATTGTGGAGAGGAGTCCGCCAAAGACGATGATGGCGACACCGAACTCAGGCATGAATCCTTCAGCTGCCCGCACGATTGCCGTCTCTCCGTAGTTGCCTAGGAACTGCCAGCTCGGGGAGCCGTCCGGCGTCTTCACTGCCGCGAGCGACACGAAGAGAATCAGCAGGTACATGATCACCGTGATTCCCAAGGAGATGAACGTCGCCTTGGGGATATTGATTTCCGGCTCTTTGATCTCCTCGGCCACCGTCGCGATCAGGTCGTAGCCTTCGAACGCGATGAAGGTCAGTCCCATCGAGACGATCACTCCCCCCATCCCCTTGGGGAAAAAGGGATTGAAGGCCTGCTCAACCTGGCCTGGATCTGCGCCGACGGCCTTGAGACCGTACGCAATGAAGATGCACAACACGATGAGCTTGGCGACGGTCAGGACGTTCTCCGCCTTACCGGTAACCGCCGCCCCACGAACGTTGAGTCTCACGAAGAGCACGCCAACGATGAGTGTCACGATTAAGCCTGCACCGTGTTCGCCGACCACACCGAACACCAAATTTGCGAGCTCCGGCGCGTACTTGATGAAGAACTCCCAGAAGTACCCCGCGAAGCCCAACGCATACAGCGAACACGCCACCGTGTACGCGAACCACAACATCCACCCTGCTGTGAATCCGATGGCGCCCGGGAACGCCCGACGCACGAACGCGTAGCCTCCACCGGCCTCCGGAATCGCAGATGCGAGCTCGGCGTACGCAAATGCGGTGAGAAGAGTTACTGCGCCGTTCAGCGCGAAGGCCAAAATCGATGCGGGTCCGGACTCGCCTGCTGCGATGCCGGTAAGCACGAAAATGCCGGCGCCAATCATGGCGCCGACACCGATCATGGTGGCGTCGAAGAGGCCCAGGTCGCGGGCGAACGTGGGTTCGCTCGCCTGGGTGTGGTCGGCAGTAGAATTCACGGTGCGGGAGGATCGCCCGACGTCGGCGTGGTCGCAAGTGAGATCACGAGAGGACCGCCTACTCGCGTACTTGATGTCACAGCGTAAACAAGAAGCCCCCCGATCGTCCGTGGTTGGGGGGCTTCTTCTCGATCATCTCGTGGCATACAGCCGGAGCCAGGTGCCTGGATTGGAAATCGGGTTCGCGATGCGGTCGAAGAGTTGGGCAGCTGCGGAAGCCGCCGCCTTACCTCCCCGTCGTACCAACCCGGCATCGCGTCAGCCACATAGACTCGTGGCCCGTCGCCCAATCCTCGAAGCTTGGCGAACCGAGGTGAAGGGCCCGGTAGTGGAGTACCCCAGAGAGGAACGACGTATGATGCTCCATTTCTCCACGTCGCGGTGCTGTCCTCGCTGCTCGTCCGGCACGCAGCGGATGGTTCTACAGGCCCGTGCGATTGCTTCTCCCCGAACGCTCCTCGACGAGAAGCTGACCCGAGTGTGGTTGGTGGGGCTATGTGGTACTCACGGCGATTGAAGGCGCTCGCAGCGAAGACCGTTGAAGCGGCTCCGACGGAATCCTCTTGGACCCCCGCGGCAGATTGCTGCGGCGGAGGTGGCTCGCTTGTGCACGCAGCGAACGGAACGAGAGTGTCCAACAGCACCACCGCACAGCGCATAATTCCTCCTTTTTCTTGGCCCGAACCCACGAATCGAAACTAGGCCGCCGCCTGTTGTGTGAGTGTCGGGGAAAGCCCTCCCTTGAGCGGAAGGGCGGCCGTCGCCACGTTGGGCCTAGGTACCCACCCTGACCGATAGTGCGAAGACCCATGAGCGATACAGGAAACAAGGACGACCGTTCGATGGATCGACGGGACCTTCTCAAGCTAGGCGCAGCCGGATTGGGAATGACCGCGGCCCAGGCGCTGTCTGCCGGGGCACTGTCCGCGCAAGAATCTTTGCCTTTTCCGGAAGGTCCGGACCTTGGGCCCGCGCCGGCCGAGCCGTTCGCGGCGGACCCGATCGAAGTGGTTCGGATCGGGTTCGTGGGCGTCGGACTCCAGGGTGGCTCACACGTCCGCAATTTCCTGAGCCTCGAGGGCGTGGAGGTCGTCGCGCTTTGTGATGTCAACGGCTCGCGACTCGAAGAGGTGGCTTCGTGGGTGACCGAGGACGGTCGTCCGCGCCCGACCTTGTACGGGGATGGCGAGAGGGATTTCGTTCGCATGTGTGAGACCGAAGACATGGATTTGGTCTTCACCGCCACGCCCTGGGAGTGGCATGTGCCGGTGTGCTTGTCCGCCATGGAGAACGGATCGCATGCCGCGACTGAGGTGCCGATCGCCTACACCGTTGACGACTGTTGGGCGCTCGTTGAGGCTGCCGAGAAGTTTGAGAAGCACTGCGTCATGATGGAGAATTGCAACTACGATCGCCCAGAAATGATGGTCTTTCATATGGCCAGGTTGGGACTCTTCGGCGACATCGTTCACGCCGAGTGCGGTTACCTCCACGACCTCAGGGGGATCAAGTTCGAAGATCGGGACGAAGGCCTTTGGAGGCGTGCCCACGCCATGCTGAGGGACGCCAATCTGTACACCACGCACGGCTTGGGCCCGATCGCGAATGTTATGGACATCAACCGCGGGGATCGCTTCGACTACGTCGTATCGATGAGCTCGCCGTCCAAAGGGCTTCAGGACTGGGCGCGGGAACATTACCCGGAGGGCGACCCGAAGCGGGATGAGCAATACATCCTCGGGGACGTAAACACATCCATGATCAAGACCGTGAGAGGACGCACGATCTTCCTCAGCCACGATACCAACCTGCCGCGCCCTTACTCGCGCATCCATCAGGTGCAGGGGACCAAGGGGATTTTCCAGGGCTACCCGAACCGCGTTTACATCGAGGGGTCGAGCCCTTCGCATCGGTGGCAGGAGTGGACGGAGCTGCGCGAGCAGTATGACCATCCATTGTGGCAGGACCTGGACCAACGCTCTGCTGGAGCCGGTCACGGCGGAATGGACTGGATCGAGGACTATCGGCTGATCAAGTGCCTCAGAGAAGGCAAGCCGACCGACATGAATGTGTATGACGGTGCCGCACTTTCAGTGATTCAGCCTCTGACAGGTTGGTCGAACGCAAATCGGAGTCGGCCCATCGATGTGCCTGATTTCACACGCGGACGCTGGACTCAGTGGCCGAAGCTGGAAATCGTTAGGGCTTGAGCGACTGATGCTCGACCCGGCATCGAACCTCTGGAATCAACGACTCGCTGAGGCGTTCGGCACCGTCTATGGGGGCCTTCCTACGCTGCTCGCGAGAGCCCCAGGGCGGGTCAATCTCCTCGGTGAACACACCGATTACAACGCTCTCCCTGTGCTCCCCATGGCTCTGCAGAGGGAAGCACGGCTCGCGTTGCGACCACGGGACGATGGGATTGTTCGCATCCAGAATCTCGATCGTGACTTCGACTCGATAGAGTTCGAGGTGCACCCTCGGATTCCCGCCAGCGCCCCGGGCCATTGGGAGAACTATTGCAAGGCCCCAGCCGACGAACTCGCCCGCCGGTTCGCGATCTGGAGAGGTTTCGATGCCGTCTTTGCTTCGAGCGTGCCGGTGGCAGCCGGCCTCTCGTCCTCATCGGCCTTGGTGAACGCCGTAGGTATCGCCCTGGCCCACGTGAACGAGGTTGGACTCGATGCGCTCGAGCTGGCCGACCTCATGGCCGAGGCAGAGATGTACACAGGTACGCGAGGCGGTGGTATGGACCAGGCCATCTC
This sequence comes from Longimicrobiales bacterium, assembly GCA_029245345.1. NCBI lineage: Bacteria > Pseudomonadati > Gemmatimonadota > Longimicrobiia > Longimicrobiales > Longimicrobiales bacterium. The sequence continues at coordinate 445,925 of JAQWPM010000021.1, read as the reverse complement.
CATGTGCGCCAAGCGGGGCTATGCTGCGCGCATCGACTTCCAGCCGCTCCGTCTGGCCCATGTCGCGGTGCCGGAGGAGTGGTGTTTCATTGTCGCGGACACGGGCGTGCGAGCAGAAAAGTCGGGGGCGGCTCAGGGGGCCTACAATCGCCGCCGAGAGGAGTGCGAGGAGGCCCTTGAGATCGTCACCGGAGTGGTCCGTGAAGCGGGTGTGACACGCCGCCGGCTCGACCGGTATCCGCACCTGCTCTCCGCGATTGGTGAAGATGCCGCTCTTTCGGCGGGATCAGACGCCCTGACCGGGAATCTGGGCCGGCGCTTTCGCCACGTGATCACGGAAGCGTCTCGCGTGACGGAAGCCGCAGATCTCCTCCTCTCGGCTGATTTGGACGGATTCGGAGACCTCATGGATGCGTCACACGAAAGTTTGCGCACCGACTTCCACGTGAGTTCTCCGGAGTTGGACGAGCTGGTCGCGATCGCTCGAGAAGGGGGCGCAGTGGGCGCGCGCCTTACCGGAGCGGGTTTCGGCGGATGCACGGTGTCTCTATCTGATCGCGGGTCCGCGGACGGAGTTCTAAAGGCCCTCGTGGCGGACTACTACGAGCCTCGGGGCCTTACGGACGGGTTGGATGATCGTTTGTTCGTCGCGATCCCGTCACAAGGCGCGTCGATCACCACGTTCTGAGCCCGTAAACCGGAGGGAGGTGGCTTGACTCTACCTCCGCTGGGGGCCTTTTTTCCCCTCTGGGATTACTGAGTTCCTCCTTCCCCTGCCCATGTTTCATCCGTCCTCGAAGAAGCTCCTTCTCTCCGTTCTCGTGGCGTGCTTTGTCGTCCAGACAGGACTCGTCTATTCGGACGGCGTTGACTTGGTGTTATCCGAGCAGGCTGTTGAAGGGCGAATTCTCTTCCACGAGAACTCGTGTCAGGTCTGTCACCAGCTCTGGGGTCAAGGGGGCTTCCTCGGTCCGGACCTCACGAATGCATCGAGCCGCGTCGACGAGACGCGGCTCGCGTCGCTTCTAACGGTTGGTAGTGGGCAGATGCCCTCCTTCAGCTTCTCGGACGAACAGATTGCCGCCATGAGGGCTTTTCTTTCGGAGTTGGACGAATCGGACGTAGGACGTGGCCAGCTTCGGCTCGGCAACCCGGCAGACGGTACTTCGCCACAAGCGGCCTTCGAGACCGCTGTCGCCGGAGCAAGTCCGCCCTCCGACGTAGCCGCAGGCTTCGAGACGTTGACTTCCGGCATCTGCAGCGCCTGTCACTTCCCGTTTCAGGTGTCGCCGATGCTCGCACCGGACCTGTCCCTTGTTGTCGACCGCGTGACGGACGAAGACATCGACGCTGTTCTGACAACCGGACGCCCCGAGAAAGGAATGCCGCCACCGTTTCCGGCCTTAGATGCGACGGCTCGCACCCAGGTGATCGCCTACTTTAAGTGGCTGAACGAGAATCGAGCGGTGTTGATCTCTGAAAGCGCCAGGATCCAAGCCGGCCGATCCGTCGACTGGTCTAAGCTCCCTTGGTGGGAGTTCAGATGAGCAACAATCCGGCGGAGGGATTCTGGCTTCGATTCGATGAGGGCGACCCGGTTCGGCAGTTCGCGACACTCATGTTCATTCGGGGCGGCCTGATTGCGATCGGGATCACGGTCCTTTTCGGGATTCTCGGAGCTCTGTATTCGGTCCCGGCTCTAGCGCCTGCGTTCCAGTCCATCGGGCTCGACATGAGGCAGCTGAGGCCGATTCATACCGCGTTCGCAGCAGCCTGGATCTTCCTGGGGGGCATCGCGGTCGTACACCGTTGGTTGCAGGACCATGGCGGGATGGCGACGCCGGGAGATCGCCTACGACTAAGGGTCCAGATTCTGTGCTGGTCGATTGCTGGAGTGGGCATTCTTGCCACGCTCATGCTTCGCGTTGGGTCTGGTCGCGAGTATGTGGGATTCCATCCGGTGTTCAGCGTGTTCATTCTGGTGGGCTGGGTGTGCTACGCTTGGAATTTCTTCCGGATCGCCGGTCCACGGTTCTTCGAAAGACCGATCTACCTGACCATGTGGGGCGTCGGCATGCTCTTCTTCATGGTCACGTTTATCGAGCAGCACATGTACCTGCTTCCGAGCGTGTTCGGGAATCCCGTTCAGGACCTACAGGTACAGTGGAAGGCGTCCGGTACACTGGTGGGTTCGTTCAACTTGTTTGTGTATGGCTCGATCATCTACATCGGTGAGAGGATCAGTCGCGATACGGAGTACGGGCACTCCAGAACGGCTTACGCGTTGCTCGGGGTGGGTCTACTCAACTCGTTCACGAACTTCGCCCACCACACGTACCACCTGCCTCAGAGCCATTTGATCAAGTGGATTTCGTTCGTAGTGAGCATGATGGAGATCACCATTCTGTGCCGAGCGACGTACGATTTGTGGCGCCTCGTGCGAAAAACCGAAGAGAGTGAGTTCTGTGCCGCCCAGGGGAGTTTCGCCGCGTCGAAGCACTGGACGGTTTTCATTCTGCTCTCGTCTGTTTTGATCTCGATTCCACCCCTCAATGCCATCATCCATGGCACGTACGTTGTTGCCGGACACGCTATGGGAGCGACCATCGGTATCGATACGATGGTTTTGCTGGGAGCGCTTATCTGGATCCTTGGCGAGCACCTGCAGGCCAGGGAGGGTGAGGAAGCATCGAAGGTGCTTCACACGTCGAGCATGCGCGCGATCGTGGTCGGACTCAACATCTCTGTGGCGGCGCTTGTTGGGTGGCTGCATGTGTCGGGAGCGATCACGGGGATCTCACGGGCGGGCTTCGCTCCTGGAGAGACCTACGTGGGGCCGGCGTGGCTCGCGGCCTGGAACGGCATTCTCTTCGCGGCCACTGGCTTCTTTGCGCTCCTGTTCTTCACAGCGCTGCTCGCGCGCCTGATCCCGATCGCCTTCCGCTATTGGTGGGTCGCCCCCGAACGCGCCTAGCTAGGCGCGCCTGTCGGAACGGCCGATCATTGTAGGCCGATCCTGGGTAGCGTCTTGAAGAGCCCCAGCGACGCGACGGCCGCCACGCCAAGGCAGAACACGGCGAGTCCCGTACTCCCGTAGAGCGCGTAGCCCGCACCGAATAGCGCGCCGTAGATCACGACGCAGCCAAGGAACCAGGCTAAGAACGCTGCGGTGGGTCCGGGCTGCTCAGGGTCTGCTTCTAAGCCGAGGCCTGCGCCCCGCCACCCCGACCCCATGGGCCGTATGAGTTCATGGAAGCTCCTGAGAGTCTCCGGCTTGGCCGGTGGAGTGAGGAACGTCACCGTGACCCACCCGATCGTTGTGATGATCACTCCGTAGACCAATTGGAGGGAGGCATCGATGGGAGCGAATCCCATGGCTTCATGGGCGAACTGGAAGTAGACAGCGACCACGAACGAGATGATCATCGCGGACAGTTCGCTCCAGGCATTGATCCTCCACCAGAACCATCGTAAGAGGAAGACGAGCCCGGTTCCCGCACCAATCTGAAGCAAGATCCCAAACGCCTGCATCGCGTTCTCCAGCCACAACGAAACGACTGCGGCGAGCACCACCAATCCGACCGTCGCGATGCGCCCCACGGCCACGTAGTGCCGCTCGTCGCGGTCTGGAGCGGCGAAGCGACGGTAGAAGTCATCTACGATGTAGGAGGCGCCCCAGTTGAGGTGCGTGCTCATCGTGGACATGTAGGCCGCCGCCAACGATGCGATGACCAGCCCAAGAAGGCCGGAAGGCAAGAAGACCAGCATGGCTGGGTAGGCCAGGTCGTGTCGGACAATCGACGGATCGACCAGCGGAAACGCCAACTGGATGGACTCAAGGGTCGGGTAGACGATCAACGAAGCGAGTGCGACGAGGATCCACGGCCATGGGCGGAGCGCGTAGTGAGCGATGTTGAACCACAGGGTCGCCTTCAGGGCGTGTGATTCGTCCTTCGCAGCCAGCATGCGCTGCGCGATATACCCACCACCACCCGGCTCTGCACCTGGATACCATGTGCTCCACCATTGGACGGCGATCGGGATGATGAAGATCGTCGTCGCCATCCGCATGTCCGAGAAGTCCGGAAGGAGGCTCAGCTTCCCTTCTAGTGCGGGGTTCGCAAAAAGCCCGGAAAGCCCTCCCACTTCCGGGTGTGCTACGGCGTAATACGCCGCTGCGAACGACCCGACAATGGCGATCACGAAGAGGAGCATGTCGGTAACGACCACGCCCCACAGACCCGATGTCGCCGAATAGAGCGCCGTCACTGAGCATGCGATGAGGACGACTTCGTATTTTGAGGCGCCCAACACGACGCCTCCAATCTTGATGGCGGCAAGCGTGACGGTCGCCATGATCACCACGTTGAAGAACACGCCCAAATAGAGAGCCCTAAAGCCGCGCAAGAAGGCTGCCGGGCGACCCGAGTAGCGGAGTTCATAGAACCCGACGTCAGTGAGCACACCCGATCGGCGCCACATCTGGGCGTAAAAGAAGACTGTACACATGCCCGTTATGGCGAAGGTCCACCACAGCCAGTTCTGACTTACGCCACCGGTCCGCACGAAGTCGGTGACGAGGTTCGGCGTGTCAGTCGAGAACGTGGTGGCCACCATCGACGTGCCCAACAGCCACCACGGCATCGACCGCCCACCCAAGAAGAACTCGTCAGTCTTACTTCCCGCTCGGCGCGCGAAATACAAGCCCACTGCGAGTGCGATGAAGCCGTAGGCCGCGATTACGGCCCAGTCGAGGTTGGAGAGTCTCATAGGTGCTGGTCAGCTCGTGCCGGCGAACGCATCCGCCAGAGATTCAGGGTAGGATCCTTCGAGAACCAAACGGCTCAGGATATCACGTGCGGCGTCTCGATCGTCTGCGTGGGTTACACCGAACCAATGGTCTTCCGCCTGAAGGACTGCGGCGGTCGTGGCACCTACTTGGATCTGCCCCGAGACCGCCATGGACAAGAGGAACTCCTGGCGAGTGTCTGCGCCCCAAGTGCCCAAGAATCGCTTGAACTGACGGCGCATGCGCTCAACGACCGGCTGGGTGAAGCCCCACAGGTTCATGGACACGATCTCGTTGCCGGTGAATTCGAGCGGGTCACCCGCGAGGGACGTGCCGGTGATCCCGCCGTCGGCACGCCGGATCTGCCGTACTTCAGAGATCTGGGAGAGCAGTCCTTCTTTCTGCAGAATGCACACCGCCCGAGAGACTCCACCGCTCCCGGAGAGCGTGTCGCCGAGCGTGTAGCCGATGATCGCCGCATCGGTCGCCTGTGGCTCAGCCGAGAGATGCCTGTAGAGCAGCGAGAAGGCACCGGGGCCATAATGATCATCAGCGTTGCAGACACCGAAGGGACCCTGGGTGCTGCCTGTCGCGCACAGCACGGCGTGACCGGTGCCCCATGGACTGGCCCGGTCGGGTGGCGCCCTGAAGCCCTCTGGCAATTCCTCGAGGAGCTGAGACACGTAAGAGACCTCGATTGCGTCTCCGTAGGTGGCCTCCGCGTGTTTCCGGATGGCCTCCTCGATTTCCGGCCTCACGATCATGACAATCCGGTCGAATCCTGCCCGAAGGGCATCCAAGACGTTGTAGTCGACGATGGTCTCGCCGTTGGGGCCGAGTGGGTCCAACTGCTTCAGCCTGCCGTATCGAGTGGAAAGACCGGCTGCCAAGATCACGAGAGGAATGCTCACCGCTGGATCTGCTCCAGGAAGAGTCGAACAGGGTGGATCATGCCTGCGGGGTCCCTACGCCGCCGAAGCGGACGCCAGTGAGATCTGAGGTGTCGCAGCTCCACGTGGTGAAGCCGCGAATCGTAACGTCCCGAAGATGACCATGCCCGCCCGTGCGCGCGAGGACCTGCATGAGTTCAGTCGATGCGGCGAAGAAGTTCGCCAACCGTTGGGCGGACTCTTCGACCATGAGGCGAGCCCTGAGTCCCTTCTTTTTCGTCGCGATGCCGACGGGGCAGTTGGTGCTGTGGCAGGCCCTCATTCCGAGGCACCCGATCGTCTGGAGCGTGGAATGTGAGATGGGGATGCCGTCGGCACCAAGGGCGAGCGCCTTCACGAAATCGGATTCCGTGCGAAGGCCTCCGGTGATGATCAGAGTGATCCCCTCGGCCCCGCCGCCGACGTGTCCGCCGCATAGATCGAGCAGCATCTCCAAAGCTGCTGATGCCGGTTCAGGGCGTGACCTGAAAGGTCAACTCCCGGTCGGCCGAATCGAAGCGTGAAGCGCCGTCCTGTGGGGCGGTGTTTTTATTGGATGGAACTTATCTCTCGCTTAAGCCCGTATAGGGTTCCATGGACGAGATTCACATCCCAAACGACGCGACCTACGCTCCGGTCTCCTTGACGGACGTCATCGCCACCGCTCCGATCGCATCGCGACTCTTTCTGGGCGCGACCCTTCCGGGTCGCGTGATCGGGGCTGCCGCTCTGGGTATGTATGCTGGCAGTGCTGTGAAGGATTGGGTTGCCCGACGCGAAATGGTCTGGATCGATTTCCAAGCCGAATTCGGCGCCGACGTGAAAACGCTAGTCCCGATGCCTGACGCTGCCCGGCGGGAGGAAATCGAGCGGCTCGGTAAGAAACTGGATGAAGGCTACACCGACGAGCGGGTCCCGCGAGCAGAGATGGCCAAAGCGGTCAACGGGCACCTGACGGAGTACATGGCATCCATTACAGGCCAGAGGGTGCACACGAGCTCAGAGGTGAGGGACTTCACGTTGGCGAAGTTGATCTTCCCCTTCGCGATGGGTGTCTGTGACGTCATCTCCGGTGACGTGGCTTTGTTCAAAGACACCGGCATCTTCGAGGCCCACGTGATCTGCCACGAGTTCGTACACAGGAAGGGGTATCTCAAGGAGCTTCACGCGCAGGGGCTGTCGTACCTTGCTCTAATGAGTTCCGGTGACCCCGTCATGGTCCAGTCCGCTCTTGCAGAGCGACTTCACCGTCAGCTCAAAGCAATCGTCGGCGATGACCATCAGGAGTATCACGATCTCGTCGATGGCTTGGGCATGCGCGAGGAACTGGCTAACGAGCTGCATATGCTTCGGCCCGAGGCCGGCGGCTACGAGAGTTCAGTCTCTGTGGTGATGAAGAAGATGTACGAGGAGCGCATGAAGCTGACCGGCCAGAATGGTCTGTCGGATTACGACGTGGGCTTCACCAATTTCTTGTACTCGTTCAAGCAGAGCCGGAAGTGCCGTCAGGAGCGCTGGCAGGCAGAGTTCTAGTCGGAAGAACGTGCGTCAGTGAGTGTTGAACAGATCGTGTTGTTCTGACGGCGAGGCTTCAGGGCCCCTGAAGCTCGCGGCGGACAGGTTCGGGGTGCGGTCCAGTCCTAATCGGTTTCGGGTCACCGTGAATAGCGCAGAGAGCTGCTCCGCCCACGGACCTTCACCTCTACCTCTCACTTCGTGCCGACTGTCGTAGAGCCGACCGCCCCTGAGGTCACGGACGCGGTTGAGAACCTTGTCCTTGCGATCTGGGAAGTGCTGCTCCAACCAGACAGAGAAGAGGTCCTTCACCCCGTAGGGAAGCCTCAGCATGATGTAGTTGGCGAAAGACGCACCGGCGTCGGAGGCGGCCTCGAGAATGGCTGGCAGCTCATGGTCGGTGAGGCCCGGAATGACAGGCCCCACGTTGACCCCCACGGGAATCCCAGCATCCGCCAGCACGCGGATCGCACCGAGGCGACGGGCCGGAGACGAGGCCCGCGGCTCCATGACTCGTTGGACATGTGGGTCGAGTGTGGTAATAGAGAGGGCGACGGCCGCCGCTTGGTGCTGCGCCAGATCAGACAATAGGTCCACGTCTCGCGACACCAGATAACTCTTTGTGATGATCCCCACGGGATTTCTGAACTCCGCCAGGACCTCCAGGCAGCGTCGTGTGATGCGAAGACGGCGTTCTGCCGGCTGATATGCGTCTGTGTTCCCACTTAGGCCTATGACTTGCGGCGTCCAGTTTTTTGCCGAAAGCGCCTTCCGCAACAACTCCGGAGCTTGACGCTTCACGAGGATCTTCGTCTCGAAATCGAGGCCGGCGGAGAACCCGAGGTACTCGTGAGTGGGCCGCGCGTAGCAGTAGCTACAACCATGGCTACAGCCCCGGTACGGGTTGATTCCCACGTTGAAGCCGACGTCAGGGGCGTCGTTGTAAGCGAGAATGGACCGAGTCGTGTCGTTTAGCAGCTGAGTCTGCGGCGGGGGATCGTCGGGATCGGTCCATCCTTCTCGGTCCAAGGAGAGTTTTTCGAACCGATTCGGAGGATTCCAGGACGTTCCGCGTCCACGGAGGACCGGCAGGGCATAACTAGTATTGGACATTCTTCACGGTAACCGAAGAAAGACCGAAAGTCCAGGAACTAGAAACCGAGCTTGGCGTTTGACCGAATTCCGAATGGTCGAGGCCCATAATGGACGCCAGTCAAATACGAAGAGGCCCCGCCCGCAAAGCGGACGGGGCCTCGTTACTTCTAAGAAGCGGGCTTTATGCCTCGGCTTCTTCGATGTCGTAGCAGACCCGCCAGTCGACCATATTCTCGGGGTCACCCGTCCCTTCATCCGTGGGCTGATGGCGGCCGATCCAGGAGGACGCCGGACCGGTGAACTCACGGCTGTAGTCCTCAAGGTGATCGTTCGCGGTCAACTGGTCCAACTCGACGCCGAAGAGCTCGACTACGAGTGAATCTCCGGCATCACCCTCGAACAACACCTTGTCGATTTTGTCGACCTTGTTGCGACGAGGGTGGTCGGAAATGGACCAGTATCCCTGCTCCGGGAACTCGATCTCATGGCTCTCGCCTGAGGTCGTAATCTTGGAACGGAAGCGAAACTCGCCCTCGTCGTCCCACATGGCTTCTTTGTTGTCTTTGATCTGAATCCAGCGCAAGATCACGCGGACTCGGCTACCACCATTCTCCGACATTCGGGCTCCTGGGTTCGTTCTTCACTGAGCAAGGCGGGAGTAATAAAGCTTCGCAGCCGTGCTGGTCAAGGGTGCGCATTACGTTTTGGCCACCTCGGACATTAGAGCGAGTTGGTTGGTTTCACTGTCCTTGAAGAACGCCATCCACAGTTCGTACTCGCCCATGTCGGCAATCATGTGGGGACCTTGGTCGAAAGAGACCCCGCGGACCACCAGCGTTTCGTGGGTCGATTCGATGTCATCGACCCTGAAATAGAGTATAGAGCCGGGGTGATCGTGTTCACCCGAAGGCTTCGCAAGCATCAAGCGCACGCCCTCAAGATCGAAGAAACCCATTGGGGGATCTGTGATATCGAACAGGAACGGCACCCCTAGGACATTTCGGTAGAACGCGATCGCTCTCGGGACGTCGAGTGCCCTCATCGAGATCTGTCCGAGTTCCGCCAATCCTATTTGGTCGCTCATGGTCGTTCCACTGTATGGGTCCGCGCTTCGGTACGAGAGTCGACCCATTGTACGCCATGGGTCACCGAATGGGGATTCGGAGCACCAACTGGTGCGTGAGTACGTTTGCGTCTTGTAGGGTCAGGGGCGCGTCAGGAGCGACGATGAAGTCGCCACCGACGTCGAAGGCGGCCCTTTCCTCGGCGCTGAACGACCGTGCTGTGCCGGGTTGTCCGGTGCCGGTAGTCAGCCGAGCCGTGTACCGGATCTCGAGATCGTCCAATTCGAAGCTGCCGCCGAACGTGGGGGTCCACTCCATCCAGGTCTCTTTCTGAGTTCGGAAAGAGACGTCGACATGATTGGTCTGGTCCAAGGTGTATGCGTACGAGCGTACCTCGAGGCCGAATTGAAAACCGACGTCATCGGATTGATGATTTATTCCAGTACGCAGCAGGACGTTGGTGAAGAAGAAGTCGTTGTCGATCGTGCGTTCTCCGATGTCGAGGACGCCGCCGGCCGCGGTTTCAGTCGGCGTGTCTGCTTCTTGCCACGTCTCGCTCCAGATCGGTTGGACCACAACGTCGAAACCGAAGGTCGTACCACCCTTGGTACGTGCGAGCCCCAGGCCCGCCTCGTAAGCCCAAGTGAGTCCGGGATCTCGTGGGATATTCTGAATGCTGTAGTTGGGGATCTTCGGGTGGGACTTTCGATTCACTGTTGCCGTGGTTCCGACACGCCAGCCGGGCGCGGTGAGGTTTCGAGCCCAGGCGACCTGTGCTCCCCACGTCCGAGTCTGGTCTTGGTTTGACTCGATGCGCGCCCGTGCGACTGGACGCTGGATGGGGTCGTCGTCCCACGTGAAGTCGACGTAGTGCACGTCGTGCGTCATCGAGATGCGATTGTGAACTACGGTGACCGACAGTTCGTCCCGGGCGCTGGATCGGAAGAGCCCGAGTCGGATGTCCCCGGTGCCGCCGGACTGATCGATCCGCTCAGCGCCGGCGTGGCCTGTGTCACTCGCTGTGCGACTCGGTCCTCAAGTGTCCTACCCGGTCGGACGCTGCGGGGTCTCAGGTATCGAACGATCCACCATGACGGAATGTGACAGAAGTGTCCCTACGTGGTCCGCGGACGCTTCGTGTTCAGATTCGGCCAGCTGTCTGACGAGTCGCTCAATGAACGTCAGGTGACCCTCGAAGAGGGTGTGAATTGTTCCTGGGTCGGGCCGCAGGAGGACAACGATCGCGGAGTAGGCCAACAAATAGCTTCATGCCTCCAGCGCGACGCCGAGTCCTCGCGAGCCACGTGCGGGGTATCCGCGGCGCACGAGCAAGAGCGCGAGCACGCCGGAGATGGGCGAGACTACGGCGTCTGCGGCGACAAGCTGAAGGGCCAGATGTCGTTCTTCGTTCCTGAGGGGTACCCTCAAGGGTGCGCTATCGCCTCCCTCCGCCAGAACTCGGAAATGGCCGCGAAGTAGTTTCGCCTCCTGGGATCGGCTGGCACATTGGCAGCCGCGATCCACATATGCAGGAGGCAACATGATTCGTTCTCTCGTCGGCACACTGGCCGTTCTTCTTCTGGCGCTCCCCGAGGGCGGAGGTGCTCAGGCCGTGAGCTTGGTATCTCCGGACGGCGACGTGGACTGGAATCGATTTTACACTGCCGCAGAGACGAACCAAATGCTCCGGGAGTTCCACGCGCTTTATCCGGAACTAACCGAGTTGTATCCGGTCGGAGAGAGCTTCCGGGGTCAGCCGCTCATGCTGTTGGAGATCACGAACAAGGCGACCGGGCCGGCGAGTCGGAAGCCGGCACTCTATGTCGACGGTGGCATCCATGCAGCGGAACTGACCGGGTCGGCGGTCGCGACGTATCTGATTGGGTACCTCTTGAACGGGTACGGCGATGATGATCGCATCACGGCGCTTCTCGATACGCGTGCATTTTATGTCCGACCCAAGTTCAATCCGGACGGTTCGGACATCGCTCTCATCGACGATCAGTCACTGCGGAGCACCACACGACCTGTTGATGACGACGAGGACGGCACCGCGGACGAGGATCCAGGCGAGGACTTGGACGGTGATGGCTGGATCACCCGGATCCGGATTCCCGACGACGAAGGTGATTGGGTCCTAGATCCGTCTGACGATCGGATTCTCGTCAGGGATGTTGAAGGCCAACTGAGCGGTCGACGCTACTCGACGCTCGGAGAGGGCATCGACAACGATGGGGATGGTGCGTTCGGCGAGGACGGTATCGGCGGCATCGATATGAATCGCAACTTCCCTCGGAACTGGGAGCGCTGGCACCTACAACCAGGCGCGGGTGACTTCCCGCTTTCTGAGCCGGAGACGCGCGCCGCTGTGGAGTTCATCAACGCAAACCGAAACATCACGGGGATCTTCCACGGCCATACTTCAGGGGGGTTCGTCTATCGGCTTCCCTCGGCTTCGGCCCCTTCTCTATTTCCCAAGATCGACCTGTCGCTCATCGAGCATCTCGGTGAGGAATACACCCGAACCACGGGTCGTCCGGTCGTTCCCAGTGCCACGCATCCGACGGAGCATCGCTACGGGACGCTGATATCTTGGGGGTATTGGGACCACGGAATCATCGGTTGGGTGCCCGAATTTTCGCCGGGGCCTGAGGAATGGGCGATCGACTACGACGGCGATGAAGTGATCAGCCAATCCGAACAACACCGCTTCAACGACGAAGAGTTGGACGGGCGCTACTTCTCGGATTGGGTTGCTTTCGATCATCCACAGCTCGGCGCTGTTGAGATTGGCGGATGGCATTCCAAGTTCTGGGGACAGAACCCGCCCCCCGAATTCCTAGAGGCGGAGACGGCGAAGCAGATGCCCTGGGCGATCTATCTGGCGGAGCTGAGCCCGCTCATTGAGGTAGGTAGTCCGAGTGTGACTGCGGCCGGGAACGGCACGTTCCGGATCGAGGTAACAGTGACGAACACCGGCTTCTTGCCCACCAGTCTTACAGACCGGGGCGTCGAAGGTCGTGAGCGACCCGATGGCACCGTCGATCGTCAGGTCGTTCGTGCGCCATCCGTAACGCTCACACACCCTGGTCTTGATATCATCGAAGGCCACGAGAGGACGGTGATCCCCCACCTTGCCGGGTCCAACCCATTCCTCGAACGGACGACGGAAGGGTCCCACACGGTGTCGTGGGTTGTACGCGGGACCGGGGGTGAGCAGGCAGTGAGGGTGACCGCGTCTTCCGACAAGGGCGGCACGGTACGCACAGACTGGGTGATTGTCCGATGATGAGGAGGAGAGTGGGTCTCGTCGCAGCGTGCGCGCTCGTGGTGACAGCGGGCATGTTCCCGGGAGATGCCCAGGCCCAGGAGGCCCGTCGCCGTTGGGAGCGAATGTGCCAGATTCGCGCGGAGAAATTTGATGTAGTGCTCCCCGGGGCGATGCAGGACAACGATCTCGACATGTGGATCGTGGTCATGAGAGAGGGGCTCTTGGACCCGATGTGGGAGGCGCTCGGCCGGGGATACGTGGGGGGCTGGGCCTACTATGTCTTTACGGATCGGGGCGAGCGGACAGAGCGAGCCGCGCTGGGTGTGGGCGGATACCGGCTCGAGGAGTGCGGTGTCTACGACCACTTCGGCTCCGCAGCCTCCCTCGGCGACTTCGTCGCGGAGCGTGACCCGGCGCGAATCGGTGTAAATATGGCCGAGTCGATTGGTGGTGCGGATGGGTTATCACACACGTCGTTCCTGCACCTCAAGGAGGTGCTCGGTCCGACCTACGGCGGTCGCCTGGTGTCGGCGGAACGGTTCGTTTCAGACTTTCGCTCGACACGTACTGCGATAGAGATCGCGGCATTTGCGGAGGCCGGTGAGATGAGCCGTGAGATCGCCGAGCGTGCGTTCTCCAACGAAGTGATCACGCCTGGCGTGACCACGCTGGAAGACGTCGCCTGGTGGATGTCCGACCAGCAGCTCACTCGGGGCTTGGGTTCTTCGTTCGATATGCCGTCGGTGTATATCACGGGTCCGGAGGGCATCGTCGCAACGTCTTCAGACCGAATCATTCAACGCGGCGATCTTCTCATGATCGATTGGGGGGTCGGTTTTCTCGATTTCTATACGGATATGAAGCGCGTAGGCTACGTGCTGAGGGAGGGTGAAATTGAGGCTCCATCTGCGCTTCAACACGCCTTCGATCAGGCCTTGGCGGCTCGGGACATCATGAAGGCCACGATCAAACCAGCGCGGACAGCAGGAGATGCTCTGGAAGTCATGTGGGACGCGATGCAGGCAGGGGGCTTCAACCGGGCAGAATTCAATCAGCCGAGCGATGACCCGTTGGTGACGGATGTTGTCGTAGGGCCGCACTCAGTCGGGAACTGGGGACACGGACTTGGCCCATCCCTGGCCTTCTTCAATCCCACACGCATGACCTACGAGTTACGACCCGGCACCCTCATTTCCATTGAACTGTTCGCCTTCACTTCCAATCCCGACTGGGGTGGGGCGAAAGTCCGCATTCCGCTCGAGGACGATGCGGTCGTCACAAGCCGAGGCGTAGAATGGCTGTATCCCGTGAATCGTCGAATACTGTTGATCAAGTAATACTCAGACTTTGAGAAGAGAATGTCAGATCAAGGGTGATCCGTAGTGGTCGATTTTTCTGGTTTCGAGGCGTTGACCTTCGATTGCTATGGGACGCTAATTGACTGGGAGTCTGGAATTCTCGGCGAGCTGCGCCCCATTATCGCGGCCCATGGTGTCCCGATGCCTTCAGGCGACGACCTCTTGGTGGAGTTCGCGCGCCTGGAAGGTGAGGCCGAGGCGGGGGCATACCGTTCGTATCGTTCGATACTCGTCGACGTAGCACTCGGCTTCGGGAAGTCGTACGGGTTCGAGCTCACGGACCAGCAGGTCACCCGGTTCTCCGGGTCGGTCGGCGTGTGGCCCCCTTTCTCAGATACCGTCGATGCTCTTCAGCGACTCTCCAAGAGGTACCGCCTCGCGATCGCATCCAATGTCGACGACGACCTGTTCGCCGGTTCAGCGGTCCAACTCGGTATCGACTTCAGCGCCGTCGTTACAGCGCAGCAGGTGCGCAGCTACAAGCCCGCCCATTCGCACTTCCATGAAGTATGGAGGCGGCTCGACCTCCCGAAGGAGAAAGTTCTCCACGTAGCGCAGAGCCGGTACCACGACGTTGCCCCGGCTCGTGAGCTTGGCCTCACGTGTGTGTGGGTAAACCGGAGAGGCGGCGGCGGCGCAACGTCGCCGTCGGACGCTGTGCCCGACCATGAAGTGAGGGATCTGACCTCCTTCGCGGACGAGCTGGGCCTCTAGTTCGTATCCCCTTCGGTGCATCTACTAAGCACTCCTGGAGCTTCGGTTGTCCAGGTGGTTACGGCTGCTAGCCGGGTCAGGGTGTCAAGCCTACTCTTCGGTCCCCCTGAATTGAGTGTTTTCCGCACCGGATGTGGTAGCGGACGGTTTCTTTCAACGGAGGTCCCCAGTATGAGACCACGGCTCCAGCTACCCGGCACCGGGAAGCTATGGGGTGCGCGTGCGCTTCTCAGCTTGTTGGTGGCGCTCGTCGCCGCTCCACAGGCCGCCAACGCACAGCCGAGGCCTACCCGCCCCGACAATGTCCGGCTCTATGCGATCCAGAACGCACGGATCGTGACTGTATCAGGCCAGACCATCGACAACGGCACCGTCGTCGTCGAGAACGGCATCATCAGCGCGGTGGGGGCGAACGTTTCCGTTCCGGCCGGTGCATGGGTGATCGACGGTGAAGGGAAGACGGTGTATCCCGGCCTCTTCGACGCGTTCACCACACTCGGACACGGTGAGGTCGCCGCGCCGCAGGGTGGCTTCTTCGGAGGCCGTGGCGGTCCGATCGACGAGTCGAACCACTCTTGGGGTCCTGAGGACCGCCCGGGCACGTCCAGTTGGATGACCGCAGCGGACGACCTCGATCCGGAAGACGATCGTTTCCATAGCTGGAGGAGCGCGGGTTTCACGAGTGTGCTCAGCACGCTGCCGTCGGGTCTCGTGACCGGGCAAGCCGCGGTGCTTAATCTCGGTTCGTACCAGCGTGCCCGTGAGTTGGTTGTCCAGACTCCAGTTGGGATGAGGGTGAATCTGCTTGATCGCTCCTTCACCGGATATCCGGGCAGCTCGATGGGTGTTCTCGCCTATCTCAAGCAGCTGTACTACGACGGGTCTCACTACCAGGAGATCTGGGCGGACTATGACGCGTCCCCGCTTGGGAAGGAGCGCCCAGAGTGGGACTTGGCACTCGAGCCGATTCGCCAACAGTTCAGTGAAGGATGGCCCGTCTTCTTCCCGGCCAACTCACGGTCTGACATCGGTCGGGCGATCGCCACCACCGCCGAGATGGGTGTGAAACCCGTCATCTACGGCGTGCAGGGTGGCTTCGCCGCAGCTGATCTATTGGCCGCGGAAGGTATCTCCGCCCTCGTGAACCTCGATTGGCCGGCTCCGGCCGCAAACGGGGATCCCGAAGCAGTTCCCTCGCTCGACCAGCTCCGTCTTTATGACAGGGCACCTACGACGCCGGCAGCACTTGCTGCAGCTGGCGTGAAGTTCGCGTTCTACTCTGGTGGCCTCGACGGCCCCGCGGAGATGATTACTTCAGCACGTCGCGCCGTGGCGCAGGGACTGTCGGAGTCCGACGCAGTCCGAGCCTTCACGCTTTCGCCGGCCGAGATCCTTGGAGTCGACGACCGTCTTGGTTCGGTCGAGCAGGGCAAGATCGCGAACCTCGTCCTGACGGACGGCGGTCTGTTCGATGAAGGCATGGAGATCGAAGCCATCTTCGTAGATGGCGAGATGTTCGATGGTACGGAGACCACCGCGACCGGACCGGCTGCTGCGGGTCCCGGAGGACGCGGCGGACGCGGTGGCCCGGGTGGTCGCGGCGGACGTGGGGGTGGTGGCAACGCAGTCGACATCAATACCGCACCGATTCAGATGTCTGCAGACCGTGGGGCATACCGTGAGGACGCGGTGACGTTCATTAGTGACGCCACGATCATGACGGCGTCTCGCGGAACGATCGAGAATGGTGACATCATCATTCGCAACGGGAAGATCGCAGAGGTCGGCACGGGTCTGAGCGCGCCAAGCGGAGCGACCGTGGTCGATGCCACAGGCAAGTTCGTAACGCCGGGCATCATCGACGCCCACTCACACATGGCGGCCACCAGCATCAACGAAGGCTCCGTCAGTGTGTCTTCAATGGTGACGATCTCTGACGTAATTCGTCCGGAGGACAGCGGGATGTATCTGGCGCTCGCCGGTGGCGTGACGTCCATCAACATCTTGCACGGTTCAGCCAACCCCATTGGTGGTGGTAACGCTGTCATTAAGCTGCGCTGGGGAGCGGACGCCGACGATCTTATGATCGATGGCGCCCACCTGGGTATCAAATTTGCGCTCGGTGAGAACACCAAGCGTGATCGGAATCCGGATCGCTACCCGTCCACGCGTATGGGCGTGCAGGACGTGATCCGGCAGGCCTTTCTGGATGCGCAGGAGTATATGGAGGACTGGGACACCTATGAGGCCGGGGGGAGCAGAGGCATCGCTCCGCGCCGAGACCTCAAGCTCGAGTCCCTCATGCAGATCCTGAAGGGCGACCGCTGGGTGCACTCCCACTCCTACCGTGCGGACGAAATCCTTCAGCTCATCCGACTTGCTGATGAGTTTGGCTTCACGATCCGGACGTTCCAGCATGTGCTGGAAGGCTACAAAGTTGCGGACGAGATCGCCGCACACGGAGCCATGGCTTCAACGTTCTCTGACTGGTGGGCGTACAAGGTCGAGGCCTATGACGCGATTCCGTACAATGCTGCGCTCATGAGTGAGCGTGGCGTGCTCGTGTCGATCAACTCCGACTCAGGTGAGGAAGTTCGTCACTTGAACCAGGAGGCTGCCAAGGCCATGAAGTGGGGTGACATGGAGGAGGAAGCAGCGCTACGACTCGTAACGCTCAACCCAGCGATCCAACTTGGAATCGACGCCCAGACGGGGTCGATCGATGAAGGTAAGGATGCCGACATCACCATTTGGGACGGCTACCCGCTCAGCAATATGAGTAAGGCCGTACAGACTTATGTGGATGGGAATCTCTACTTCGATATCGAACTCGATCGTGAGCGCCGCGAAGCGATCGAGGCGGAAAAGGCAGCGCTCATGGAGAAGCACGGGAACGGATCGGCCAATGGCCGATCCTCGACGGATCGCATCGCGTCGCCCGGGCTCAACGGCCAGGAGGTGAACCGATGAACCGCAGAATCTTTGGCGCTTTTAGCGCACTGACGTTGGCCTTCGGGCTCGCTGTTCCTGCCTCCGCGCAGACGTATGCAATTCAGGGGGGTACGGTCCACACGGGCGCAGGTGACGCCTTTGTGGGTACGGTCGTAATTCGGGACGGACGGATTCTGGCCGTGGGCGCAGATGTCCAAGTGCCTGCAGGTGCCGAGATCGTCGACGCCGTTGGCAAGCACGTGTACCCGGGCTTGTTCGACGCGATCTCCGGACTCGGTTTGACCGAGGTCGGTGCGGTCGATGTCACAAACGATGCGCGTGAGCAGGGCAACTTCAATCCACACCTGCAAGCGGCGACCGCGATCCATCCGGCGACCGAGCACATTCCGGTTGCTAGAGCCAACGGGATTACGATCTCCATGGCCGCCCCTCAGGGCGGAAGTGGCGCGATCGCCGGTCAGGCTTCACTCATCGGACTCGACGGCTGGACTGTCGAGGAGATGTGGATCGATCCGGGCGCAGCCATGGTCATCAACTACCCGACCCTGGGTGGTGGCGGTGGCCGCGGCCGCCGAGGTGGTGGCGGTGGAGGAAGCTGGACCCAGCAGGAAGAACGCTACGAAGCTGCGGTTACCCAGCTCGACGAATGGATGGATGCGGGCCGGCAGTATTACCAGGCCGTAGCGGGTGGTGTTGACGTTCGCCGCGACCTCAAGCTCGAAGCGATGGTCAGGGTAGTGAATCGTGAGATTCCCGTTCTGCTGTCGGCGAACGGCGAGCGCAACATCCGCAACGCGGTACTCTGGGCTCAGCGACAAGAGATCGACTACGTCATCACAGGTGGGACCGGCGGCTGGAAGATTGCCGATTGGCTGGCCGAGAACGACGTAAACATGATTCTCTCAGGTACTCAGAGTATGCCGTCCGGTTCGGATGCTTCGTACGACGAAGCCTACGCGAATCCGGGTAAGCTCCACGCAGCCGGAGTGAAGATCGCTTTCGCGACCTTCAATTCTGCCGACTCGCGGACGTTGCCTTACGAGGCGGCTCAAGCGGTTCCGTATGGCCTTCCGGCCGAAGCGGCGCTCGACGCGATCACGAAGAACGCGGCAGAGATGCTTGGACTCGATGATCGCATCGGGACGATCGAGCCAGGAAAGCTGGCCAATGTCATCGTGACCGATGGGAATCCGCTTGAAATTCAGACGCAGGTCACCGACTTGTTCATCTTGGGTCGCTCGGTGAGCACGGACAACAAGCACAGATCACTGTACGACCGATATCGCAGTCGGCCCAGTCGGCGAGTGATCTCGTAGCGAGCTGTCTCGAAGGGTTAGTGGAGAAGCCCTCCGGCCCATTTTGGGGCCGGCGGGCTTCTTTTCTTGAACCAGAACAGTCCCCCTCGCCGCGCGCTTCTCTTGGCTTTAAACTTGGTTTGTGGTCTCGGCCCTGCGTATTCGCGTGGGGCACCGTACTGGTATATCAGCGGATAAGCGATGCGTTTCGCCTACATCGACTCTCAGGGTAATGAGGTCGCCATTCCGAGTGTTGACGGGCTCGCGCTTCGTATAGAATTGGGCGCGATCAGCGAAGACACGGATCTGTATGATGCACAAGCAGATCGTTGGGGGCCGGCACGCACGCACGAGATCTTCCACACGCTCTCCCGGCACGCAGAGGACGACGGATTCGTTCCGCCTCCAATGGCGCCGCCTCCGCCCGCGTTTGAGGCGCCGGCCGCTGAAGCACCTGAGGTAGAGATCCCCCCGGTCGAAGCACCGATGACAGAGGAGCCGGAACCTGTTGCGGAACCGGAACCAGAGATCATGGCGTCGGCCGCTCCGGATACGGCGCCTGACGAAGAAGCGCCTTTGTTCGATCGGGTCGACGGGCTCGGATTTGAAGATCCAGAGCTGTCTGAGCCGAAAGCCGTTGAAGCAGAAACGCCCGAAGCTGGTGGAGAGGACGCCTTCGTTAGTGGAGGGCTCGACCTGACACTCGCGGATGCGGCTCCTGTCGGACCACCTACGGAAGCGCCCGCAGAATCGGACTACATGTCCTTCGGTGATGTGGAACTCGACCTCGTAGACGCTCCCGCTCCAGAAGAGACTGAGTCCGTCGCGGATGCAGCCGAAGATGATGCCTTCGATTTTGGAGATTTCTCCGGCGGGCTAGATCTGACTGACGACGAAGAAGATGAGGACGAAGCTGGCACCATGGACTTCGATGCCCTGTCGGAGCCCGCTGATTCGATAGACATCGAGTCGCCCATGGACTTCGCCAGTGGTGGCGATGTTGGCGGCGGGCTCGAACTCGAGACTCCAATGTCAGAGTTCACTCCGGACGCTCCTCCGACCTGGATGGAACAGGATGGCCCCGGAAGCGGAGACGACGACGGCTCCATCGCGTTCGAAGCGCCTGAGGCACCGGCTGCGAGCAGTCCGGCGGCGGCGCCACTGGGTAAGGACGATGACGATGATTTGCCCAAGGCCCGGCGTGAACCGCGTTCGAGGCCTTCTCCTCCCAAGCGACGCCGGAAGGCACCGGTGGGCGCGATCTTGGGTGTTGTTGGTGTCGTGATTGTGGGCGGTGGAGGGTTCTTCGCATGGTCCGCGATGAGCGGCGGGGAGGGGGCATCGGACGACCAAAGAGTCACGTTGAGAGCCGTCGTGATGCCGGATATTCCCGCTGAGTTGTTGCCACAAATGCGCGATCTCGCCGAGAGCGCCCTCGCCGACATGGTGACAGACTTGACCGGTCGGTCGGAGGCCTTGGATATACCGCCCGAGCCGCGCTCCGAATGGCTAGGCGGAAACTATCTCTCGAACGCGAGTCAGTTCCCAGACATCGAAGAATTCTGGCTCGGAATTGAACGCTTCGTGGATGAAGTGCGCTCGTCGGATACGGATCTCTTCAATGCGAAATACCAGGATCAGCTCTCGGGAGCCGGGCTGGACGCCGAAACGTCTGCTCTGATGGCAGAGAGGGCCGACTCGGGGTTTGCCGCCGCGCGAGACGGTCGGTTCGAGGCCTATAGCTTGATGGACGATCTGGTGAATGCTTCGTTGGATCTCCATCTCTTCCTCATGGACAACGAGGCGGATATCCAGTGGGCACCCGCATCAGCTGGGTTCTCAGCCGATCCGGTCCTCGAGGCGGTGCCAGCGACCAAGGCTCTCGAAGAGGACATGCTCAACCGCATTGCGGAGATCACGCGCGCGCTCGCGGACCTCGGTGCGCTTGGTCGTGTGACCCGGGAGCGGTTGTTCGCGGTCCTGTTCGACCGGATACGGAGCGCAGGGATCCAGTAGGCCGGTCCAGGTAGACGGGGCCAAGTGGACAAAAATGGAGGGTAGCCGCGGATCTGCTGCGACTGCCCTCTTTCGTATGCCCCTCACGGGGAACCCTGGAATGGAATTCGTGTTCACAACACGACCCAAGGGGGACGTAACGCTCTTCTCCTCCAGAGGCCCACCCCGAGGACCGCGGCAATCGGGAGGAGCTTATGAGGAGAGATGATTAGAGGTAGGGGTTTTCTCCCGACGAGTGGTCCGTGACGTCGTGGACAGCCGTGAGTTCCGGCACGGCTTCACGGAGCATTCGTTCAACTCCCTGGCGCAGCGTCATACGGGAGAGAGCGCAGCCTTGGCAGCCTCCGCTCATCTCGACGAAGACGTCCGTCTTGTCGACATCGACGAGGGAGATCATACCGCCGTGAGACGCAATGGCCGGGTTGACCTGGGCGTCCAGAACCTCGCGCACGCGATCTGCGATGGGCCCCGACGGTGCACCCTTGGGTGCGTCCGGCTTCGTGCCCGCCCCGGCTGCGGTCCGCACCTGGAAACCGCTCTCGTTGACCCGATCGACGAAATCGACTGTCGCGCCCTCTAGGCGCTCCATGTCGGCCTCTTTGATCAAGACGGAGAAGCCCTCGGCATCGACTGTGCGTTCGTCGTCTGTGCGCTCGTTCATTGCGACGAGGGTCAGCTCGAACGTGGGTTCGGTGAGGGGATTCGTGACGCGCATGGAGATGCGCAGGGCTTCTATCTCGCCTTCGCCGTCGCCGAGATAAGAAAGAACAGCCTCACGGGCCTGGTCTGTGAACGTGATCATGCGATTGAGTCGTAGGTCTGGGTTGTAGTTCAGTTCATTACCCCAGGGGGCTCCCAGGGGTTCTACCGCGTCGCACCGTTGATCGGCCCAAGGGCCGCGGGTACCTTTGGCGCCTCGATGTTCTCTCGTGAAAACCCCTGAAAATACAGACAATTCATGGCTGCCGCCGACCTGATGGACAAGCTCGTCTCACTCGCCAAGCGGCGGGGCTTTGTGTTCCAATCCTCCGAAATCTATGGAGGAACCGGTTCGGTGTGGGACTATGGCTCGCTAGGCGTCGAGCTGAAGCGCAACGTGAAGGACCTTTGGTGGTCTTCGATGGTCCACCAGCGCGACGATATTGAGGGGATCGATGCAGCCATCCTCATGCATCCCAAGGTGTGGGAAGCATCGGGTCATGTGGACGGCTTTACGGACCCTCTCGTCGAGTGCTCCAACTGCCACCGACGCTTTCGAGCCGACATGCCAGAGGTCGAGGGGGGGCAGTGCCCAACGTGTGGTACAAAGGACGTGTTCGGCGAGCCTCGGATGTTCAACCTCATGTTCAAGACCTTCATGGGCCCCGTGGAGGACTCGAGCGCGACGGTGTACATCCGTCCTGAGACAGCCCAGGGGATCTTCGTGAACTTCCTGAACATCCAAGGGACCGCGCGGCAGAAAGTCCCATTCGGGATCGCTCAAATTGGGAAGGCGTTCCGGAACGAGATCACGCCCGGGAATTTCATTTTCCGCACGCGCGAATTCGAACAGGCCGAGATGCAGTTCTTCGTGAAGCCGGGTGAGGACGATGCGGCCTTCGAGGAGTGGATGGATGTGCGCATGCAATGGCATAAGAGCCTTGGCATTCGCGAGGAGAAGCTCCGCTTCCATCAGCATGGGCCTGACGAACTCGCCCACTACGCGAAGAACGCGTACGACATCGAGTACGAATTTCCCTTCGGCTGGAAGGAGTTCGAGGGAATTCACAATCGGACGGACTTCGACCTCGCTCGCCACCAAGAGCACTCAGGGAAGCGACTCGAGTACATCGACGCGCCAACCAACGAGCGGTTCATTCCGTATGTCATCGAGACCTCGATGGGAGTCGACCGCACGGTGCTCGTGCTCTTGGCGGACGCGTACCGCGAGGAAGAGATAGGAGGAGACACACGCGTCATGTTGGCGCTGCACCCCAAAATGGCACCGATCAAGACAGCGGTCTTTCCGTTGGTGAAGAAAGACGGGATGCCTGAGATGGCCCATAAAATCATGGCCGATCTACGAGGGGCAGCCATCCCGTCGTTCTACGACCAGTCTGGCGCGATTGGAAGGCGCTACCGCAGGCAGGACGAGATCGGTACTCCATGGTGCATCACTGTGGATGGCGATGGGCTCGAGGACGGGACCGTCACGATTAGAGATCGCGACACGCTCGAGCAGGTCCGCGTGTCAGCCGACCAGATCGTGGGCTGGATCCGGGAGAGATTGGTCTAGTGGACGTGGTGATCTATGCGGCTGGGGAGATCCACTCCGAATGGAGGATGGAGCTCCGACGCCAATTACAGAGCGCGGGAGTCGACGCGGAACTCGTGGGCCCGCAGGAGAATCACGACCGCTCAGATGACGTCGGTGAAGCGATTCTCGGCAAACAGCCCGACGCGCGCTATCGCGACCTCATGGGCGCTCAGGCCAACACGTTGCGTACTCGGGTCTTGATGCAGCGGGCGGACCTCGTGGTCGCATACTTCGGGCCGAAATATAAGCAGTGGAATACCGCCTCGGACGCGGGCTTTGCCCTCGCCTCGGGGCTCCCGCTCGTTCTCGTGCGTGCGGAAGAGCACGTGCACGCTCTAAAGGAACTCGATGCACTCGCGACGATGACCGTCGAGACGCTGGAACAGGCAGCGCAGGCGATCGCGTACATCTTCGAGTAGTAGGTCGCTCAGCTTTGCCGGCCCCCGGTGGCAGCCGCCGGATCCGGCGGGTATAATCGTCGCCGTCGCAGCTTCGGCTTGGCGGCCACGCTTCGATCTGCCTGAGGAGAGCCATCAGTGACGTCCAAGTCTGAAGTATTCAGTTCCAGATGGGGCATGCTGCTCGCCATGCTCGGCATGGCCGTGGGCACTGGCAACATTTGGCGTTTCCCGCGCATCGCAGCGAGCAATGGCGGTGGTTCGTTTCTGGTCGCGTGGGTCGTGTTTCTGCTTGCGTGGTCCGTGCCGCTGTTGATCCTCGAGTTCGCGATGGGAAAGGGGACTCGGCAGGGGGCGATCGGCGCATTCGTGGAGACGCTCGGACCGAAGTTTGCGTGGATGGGCGCGTGGGTCGCCTTTGTGGCGACGGCCATCATGTTCTACTACAGCGTCGTGATGGGTTGGACGATTCGCTTCTTCGTCGGCACGCTAACGGGGGACGTACCAGGAGCTACACCGAGTGCTTTTTGGGACGGATTTCATTCGACCCCTGGAGCCCTGCTTACGCATGTGGTGGCGATGGCGTTGGGAGTGTTCGTCGTATCGCGAGGCGTACGAGGTATCGAGACTGCTGCGAAAGTTCTGATTCCGAGTCTCATCTTCCTGGTGTTCGTACTCACGATCCGTGCGGTCACCCTTCCGGGAGCCGGTGCCGGCTTAGCCTTCCTTTTCACTCCGGACTGGGCCGCGCTGGGTAACTATGAGATCTGGGTCCAGGCACTGACACAGAATGCCTGGGACACGGGAGCTGGCTGGGGGTTGGTGCTCACGTATGCCGTATACATGAGAGCGAACGAGGACACCGCCCTCAACGCTTTTGTAATCGGGTTCGGCAACAATGCGATGTCGCTGCTCGCCGGAATCATGGTGTTATGCACGGTCTTTTCAGTGATGCCCGATGCGGCGAATGAGATCGTGGGTGCCGGCAATGAGGGCCTGACCTTCATTTGGGTGCCGCAGCTCTTCGCCCAGATCCCTGGTGGCCGCTTCTTCCAGGCTTTGTTCTTCTTGGCGCTGGTCTTCGCAGCGTGGACGAGCCTCGTGGCGATGATCGAGCTCGCCAGTCGCGTGTTGATGGACCTCGGGCTCACCCGCGGGCGCGCCATTTCGATCGTTGGCATTTCGGGTGTTCTCTTCGGGATTCCAAGTGCGTTGAAAATTGAGATCTTCCAGAATCAGGATTGGGTCTGGGGCGTGGCCCTTATGGTGGCGGGCTTCTTCTTCGCCTTCGCGGTGTTGCGCTACGGAGTCACGAAGTGGCGGGAGACGTTCATCAATCATGAAGGCTCGGACATCCACATTGGAGCTTGGTGGGACTGGGCGATGCGTCTCGTTGCGGTAGAGGCGGTAGTCCTTGCCGGATGGTGGCTTTGGGGCGCCCGGACCGATGATTTCAATGAGACCTGGACCTTATTCAGTGCTTACAACGTCGGATCCGTGCTAATCCAGTTCGCGATCGTGATCGTGATCTTGCTCCTGGCCAATAACTGGCTGGCAGCCAAGGTCATGGAGAACGGGGTCGATCAGACGGAGTAGCACAACGATGCGGTTCGAGGATTTCGAGAAGACAGCGCGGGCCGCATACCACGAAATTCCTGAGCCTTTCAAAGAGGGGATCGACGGGCTCGTCGTGAGCAGAGAGGCCATTCCACATCCGGAACACCCGGATGTCTTTACGATGGGTGAGTGCCTCACCGAGGAGCACGTCTCGGACTACGGGAGTCCGGACACCACCCGTTCTGTGATCGCCCTGTATTGGGGATCCTTCGAGCGTTTATCCAGACTGAACGATGCGTTCAACTGGAAGGATGAGATCTGGGAGACACTCACCCACGAGCTGCGCCACCATCTCGAGTCGTTGGCGGGTGATGAGGCGCTCGATGCTGTGGACTATGCTGCTGAACAGACCTTCAGGCGCGACGAAGGGCAGGAGTTCGATCCCTGGTACTTCCAGAGCGGTGAGCAGGTTGCGCAGGGAGCCTATCGCGTCGAATCGAGCTTCTATCTTGAGCAACTTTGGACTCAGGCCGAATTTGAAGGCTCGACGGATATCGAATTCCTATGGAACGACAGGCTTTTTGTAATCGATCGCCCGACGGAACTAGGGGACGTGCATTTCGTATGGGTCGAGGGTGTCGCCCGTGGAACCGTCTCGATCGAGGTTGTGCTGGTGCGGAAGCGGAGCTGGTGGGACGAGGCTCGACGGATGCTCGCCACCTACCGCCCGGTGGTGCTTGAGTCAAAAGCGATCGCACGGCGCAGTCGGACCTAGGGCGGTTCGTGGAAGCGGTTCCACTACCCGAACCTTCAGCCTAGCTTCTCGCCCCATGTCTCTCCATGACGCCTATGCGCGCCTTACCCCGTTCGAGTTGGCTTTTCCAGACTTCGACGCGGTCGACCAGCTCATCGCTGATATCACAGAGGAAGCGAGCGGGCGCGGGAGTGATCCGGCTAACCCGAGCGTGTTCATTACGATGGGATCCGTCGGGCAATTTATTGCGCGACTACAGGAACCGGACGCCCCCCCCGAGTCGATTCACCAGTACGGTGCGTTGGTCTACCATGCCGCCTTTTTCCGAGACGAGGGGTGTCCCGTCTACGTGCTGGATGCTGCAACCGCTCGGTATCTGGTGGAAGGGAGTCCGTCTGGAGAGGCGACGCCTCCGACCTCGTCGGGTTACCTCCAACTGCCGCAGCATCTCTTTTGGGTCGCTGGCGGTCCGGATGAAGCTCCGGAGTCCATTGACGGTTTTTTTTGGAAGGCCTCTCGGTCAGGGACTTTGTACGTACTTGCGGCCACGGGTGTGATGCCCGGCCGGCCCGGTTTCGGAACCATCCCGGTGCCTGAAGCCCCGATCGCGGAGGCTGGAGCCTGGCTGAACACGGACGCTCGAGGGGAAGGCACTGACTTCTCGAGTGCGCTGCCCGGTGCCGACATCGATGGTCTGTATGCGGTTGAGGCCGCTGGTGAGGTCCTAAAGCTACTGGCCCGCTTCTTCGCCTATCTCGACTCTGCTCCAGGGGCGGCAGTCCCGGGTGAGGGGCCGGCACAAGACGGTCAGGATCCGCCGCCTTCCGTCTTGCCCTTTTCCAGAGTCGTGCTCGATGGCTAGAGAGTCCAAGAAGGCGAGGGTCGAGCGGGCGGGAGAGGTGTTTGATCTCTTGGCCTCAGAATATCCGGATGCACACTGCGAGCTGACGTTCGCAGACCCCTTTCAGTTAGCCGTTGCTACCATCCTGTCTGCGCAGACAACTGACGTGCGCGTGAACATGGTCACTCCGGTCTTGTTTGCGCGGTATCCGGATGCCGAGTCGTTGGCCAATGCGCAGCAGACCGACGTCGAGGAGATCGTGCACACCACAGGCTTCTTCCGGAACAAGGCGAAGAACATCATTGGGTTCGCCCGTGGCGTGATGGCGGAGCACGACGGAGAAGTCCCAAAGACGATCGCGGAGCTCCATGCATTGCCCGGTGTCGGTCGGAAGACGGCCAATGTGGTGCTCGGCAACGCCTTCGGCATCGACGAGGGCGTCGTGGTCGACACTCACATCAAACGACTGTCGACACTGCTCAGGCTCACGAAAGAAAAGACCCCAGAGAAGATTGAAATTGATCTGATGGGAGTCTTTCCGAGCGAGCGTTGGACACTACTGGCGCACCTTTTTATCTGGCACGGGCGCCGTACGTGTGACGCGAAGAAGCCGCGGTGCGAGGCGTGCGTCATTGCCCACTTCTGCCCGTCGTCTCGGGTGTAGAAACGACTCGACGCGGGCACGTTCTTGCCCCTCCACCAAAGCAGGCCCAGCTTCGCGGTCGCTGGACCACTACACCCGTGCGAGGAAGGACCCGGCACATGCCAACGAGAGACGAAGCAGTCAGCCTGCTGGAAGAGTGGGTCGAAAATAAAGGGCTCCGGAAACACATGTACGCCGTCGAGGCGGCGGTACGGCACTACGCCGGACTCCGTGGTGCCGACCCGGACGTGTGGGGCCTTGCCGGACTTTTGCACGATCTCGATTGGGAGAAGTATCCGGAGAACCATCCCATCACTGCGGTAGATCACCTCCGTGCGGCGGGATACCCGGACGAAGTGCTCCAGGCGATTCTCGCTCACCGGGCGAGCTTCACCGGAGTGGAGCCGACGAGTGAGCTCGACAAGGTACTCATGGCGTGCGATGAACTCTCGGGCCTCGTGTATGCCTGCTGTCTGGTGCGCCCCAACGGGATTGACGACCTCAAGCCCAAGTCCGTGGTGAAGAAATTGAAAGACAAGACCTTCGCGGCGGGTGTGAGCCGCGAGGAAGTTCATCACGGAATGGAACTCATAGGACTCGAGCGGAACGAGCATGTGCAGAACATCATCGATGCTTTGCGAGGCGCTGGTGAGCAGCTCGGAATTCGAGCGGAGGACCGATCCTAGGGCAGTGTGCGCGGATCGCGTTCCTGCGCGTCGTGTACGATAGGCTGTCCTCGCTCCCCATGAGAATCGACATGCGCCCACGCCTCCTCGTCGTCGTAGCTCTCGTTTTTGGTCCGGCTGCTTCGGTTGCGCAGGACGTCGAGATGTTGGGAGATCGCTACGGGACAGAGCCGCCTGCGGCATACTACCAGGCACTCGCAGGGGACCCCGAGGCCTTCCGCTTCGCCCATGGACGTCCGGCGCGGATGCGTGCTCAGATGGCGGCCGTCGGGAACACAGGGCCAGGCCCACTCCGCATTCTCGGCCCTCGCGAAGGACCTGTGACAGGGACCTATCGAATCCCGGTGATTACGGGGCTCTTCGCAGACTCACCTGAGGGCGCCGACTTGGCCCACAGCATCACCGAAGTGCAGGCCGCGTATTTTGGGGCGAACCCCGGCACGATCACAGATTTCTATTCAGAGATCTCCGGCGGACGGATCACTCTCGAAGGTGATGTCCAGGACTGGACCAAAGCGTCGTTCACTCGGGCTCAGGCAACTGGGGGGAACAGTGGTTTGTCGTCGGGCACGACCGGAGCCTTCATCCTCCAGCTTGTCATTCGGCTCAAGGACGTGGATTGGGGCCTCTACGACAACGATGGCCCGGACGGGATGCCCAACTCGGGGGATGACGACGGTTTCGTCGACGCATTGGCCGTAATCCACCCGACGGCAGGGGCCGAATGCGGAGGCTTAGACAAGGACGATCGGATTTGGTCACACCGGTGGAGCCTCCGTTTCGCGGCAGGGCAAGCCTTCGCCACAACCGTCCCCGCTGCGAGCGGAGGATTCATCACGATCGACGACTATCTGATTCAGCCTCTCTTTGCCTGCAACGAGGTCGACCTAAGCGAGATCGGGGTCTTCTCCCACGAGTTGGGGCACGCGTTTGGCCTACCCGATCTCTATGACACAAACGGATCGATCGATGGCAAACACGCGGGTGCCGGGAACTGGGACCTCATGTCCTCCGGCTCGTGGGGTTGTGATGGCAATAGTCCCGAGAGCCCCTGTCACATGGGCGCGTGGAGCAAGTCAATTTTGGGCTGGGTGGACATCGTGACCGCTCCGGCCGGTACCGACATTGGTACCGTCACACTCAACCCGGTCGAAACCGGTGGGCAGGTCTATCGCGTCGACGCTGGTGACGATTCAGGTGAGTATTTTCTGCTCGAGAACCGACAGCGACTTGGGTACGACGAGAATCTCTTCGGGGAGGGCCTGTTGGTCTGGCACATCGACCCCGATTGGGTCGCGCAGAAGTGGGGTGGTAACCAAGTCAACGCCTTTTCGCACCGTGGTGTGTGGTTGCGTCAGGCCGACGGCCGCGACGACTTGGGCAAGCCCGGTAGTGGCCGTGGCGACGACGACGATCCCTTCCCGTGGATCGGCAACACTCAAGAGAACAGAGTCTTCCATGCGGGCTCACGGCCGGCGGCGACGTCGCTGGCTGGAACGCCCACGGGGCTGACTCTTGTCGACATCACGACTTCTGGGGACGACGTGAGCTTCCGCCTCCTGACGCGCTTCTCTCAAGTGTCGATGCGTGCGGACGGTAGTGATCCGGGGTCGAGTGTGTTTACCGTCGATGGGTCACCGGTGGCTTCTTCATCCCACGTGTTTACCTCAGCCCCGTTCGTGAAGCACCGTTTCCAGGCTGTGCCTGGAGAGGAATTGTCACAAGGGATCCGACGTCCCTTCGTGGGCTGGGATGACGACGCGACTGCCAAGGCAGACCGTATGATCGAAACCCCGCTCCAGGACGCCGAGTACGTGGCGCGGTATGCCGGCCGCCAGGCCCAACTGGACCTTGGACTCTTGGGTGGGGTGGAAGGCGTCGAGCCTGGGCTCTTCCAGACACAGCCGGCTTCGGAAGACCTTTGGTTCGAAGAGGGCGAAACCGTGAGTGTCGAAGCTGTCGCCACCACTGGCTTTGGCTTTCTCGAATGGACGGGGGCGCTAGCAGGCCAGCCCAATCCTGCCACGGTCGGGATGGCCGCGCCGGTGTCCGGCGGGGCACGATTCGAGCTCACGTATGCCGTCCCGACCACTCCGGTGTCGTTTCCGGCTGCTACGACGCTGGACCTCAGGCTTGAAGCTGTAGACGGGACGGCTCCCGTCGTGTGGGTGGTCACAGAGGGCGTCCTCCCGGAAGGGGTGGCCATGGACCCATTCGGACACATCACAGGGGCGGCACTCGACCTGGGCGCCTTCCCAATCACGGTGCGGGCGACGGATGCGAGAGGCCTTCAGGCCACGGGGCAGCTCGTGCTCGACGTCGCTGGCCCTGGGATCCCTGTGGATCAGCTTGCGTCGTTCTTCCTGGGGGTCGGTGCTCCCCTCAATGCCCTTCAGGTCAGCTTCCTCGACCGGCAGGGCAACCAGAGTGGGGGGTACGACCTCGGTGATCTTCGCGCATGGGTTTTGGCGAACCCGACCCTACCTTTCACTGCACGCCAACGCGGTATTCTCGGTGTTGGGACGATCGTCGTGCTGACGAAGCCCAGTGTCAGGGAGGGCGGACGATGAGGCGCTGGGTTCGGACTCTGCGACTGGCCGTATGTGGGTCGCTGATGCTCGTGCCTCAGGTCGGCTGCGACGGAGGGCCGTCAGGCCCAGGTACGATGGATGGAATCGTGGACGGCCCCGTGAACCTCGGTGCGGTCGTGCTGGAGGTCACCGGCGTGGGTATTCAGGGCTTTGTCGGGCAGGGAGATACACGGGCGTTTGGGGCTGCAGTATCGGAAGTGCAGGGGCGCTACCGAGTGGTCTTGGTCGACCCATCGGGAGGTTCCATCCAATTCGGCGTGACCGTAGACGATCGTGCGGCGGATCCACCGATTGTCACAGTTCTTTTCGCTTCCAGCACCGACAACGAGACGTTGCTGCTCACTGGCATCGAGGGCCGGGTGGAGAAGTGACATGGGGTCGGCTTGCCCGCCTCCGCACGCCTAGCGAGTTTACGCGGACCGTGCCGTTTGAGACCCGCCTCTCTGCTGCTGCGGTCGACTGAAAACTCGTAACGATACGAACTCCGAGGCCGCCTGTGGGCGGGGGAGCGACCGATGACCGGAGCCAGCTGGATCACGATGATTCTCGTGATGGCCTTCGTTTGGGGTGGCTTCGCCATGGTGCTCCTTACCGCGATCCGAAAGGAGTCTGGAAAGAGCGGTGGTGAGTAACCAACATCCCCACATGCCGCGGCCCGCAACGACCGCGACCACGTGCCAAGACGCGACGACCTAGAGACGATCCTCATCCTGGGCTCTGGACCGATTATCATCGGCCAGGCCTGCGAGTTCGACTATTCCGGTACCCAAGCCGTCCGGGCCCTCAAAGAAGAGGGATACCGAGTGGTTCTGGTGAATTCGAATCCGGCGACGATCATGACCGATCCCGATATCGCGGATCGGACGTATATCGAACCGATTACGGTGGAATGGGTTGAGAAGGTCATTGACCGTGAGCGCCCAGATGCGCTTCTGCCCACCATGGGTGGCCAGACCGCGCTCAATGTCGCCATGGACCTCAGCAACGCCGGGGTGCTGGAGAAGTACGGCGTCGAGTTGATCGGTGCGAACGCGGCTTCCATTGAGATGGCGGAGGACCGCGAGAAGTTCACCGAGGCCATGCATCGCATTGGGCTCA
The DNA here is from genome assembly GCA_029245345.1 of Longimicrobiales bacterium. Taxonomy (NCBI): domain Bacteria; kingdom Pseudomonadati; phylum Gemmatimonadota; class Longimicrobiia; order Longimicrobiales; species Longimicrobiales bacterium. The sequence goes on along the minus strand of JAQWPM010000021.1, from coordinate 414,063 downwards.
AGGTCCCAATGGGCGGGTTCGCTGGAACGATCGAAGAGGCCTTGGAGATCGTCGAGGAGACCGGATACCCGGCCATCGTGCGTCCATCGTATACGCTTGGTGGAACCGGTGGTGGGATTTCGTACAACCGCGAGGAGTTCCGCGAGCAGGTGCGGAAAGGACTCGACGCGTCACCGATCACAGAAGTGTTGATCGACCGCTCGTATATCGGGTGGAAAGAGTACGAACTCGAAGTCGTTCGGGACGGACTCGACAACGTCATCATCATCTGCTCCATCGAGAATTTCGATCCGATGGGTGTGCACACGGGCGACTCCATCACCGTAGCGCCGGCGCAGACACTCACCGATGTCGAATACCAGGAGATGCGCGACGCCTCCATCGCGATCATCCGGGAGATCGGAGTGGAGGCCGGTGGGTGTAACGTGCAGTTCGCGGTGAACCCTGCCGACGGCGAGCTACTTGTCGTTGAGATGAACCCGCGTGTATCGAGGTCTTCCGCGCTCGCTTCCAAGGCGACCGGATTCCCGATCGCTCGCGTCGGGGCCAAGCTCGCGGTGGGGTTCCATCTCCACGAGTTGCCCAACGACATCACGAAGACGACACCGGCTTCCTTTGAGCCGGTCCTCGACTACGTGGTCGTCAAGTTGCCCCGCTTCGCCTTCGAGAAATTCCCAGAAGTCGACGATACCCTCGGCGTGCAGATGAAGTCTGTAGGCGAGACGATGGCTATTGGGCGTACCCTGCGGAGCGCGTGGCAAAAAGGCTTCCGCGGCCTCGAGACTGGCCGGCACGGATGGGTGGTCGGGGAGACACTTTCCGACGACGGCCTCGATGCGGATGACCATGGATCACTCCTTCGCGGGATCAGCCGGCCCACGGCGAATCGTCCGTACCAACTGAAGCGAGCCATGCTCTCCGGTATCACCGATTCGGAGATTTACGAGGCCACGAAGATCGATCCTTGGTTCATCGACCAACTCCGCCAGATCATCGAGTGGGAGCAGATGTACACCGCTGCGGACGAGGTGTCCGAGGATCTCCTGCGCCGGATGAAACGCGAGGGTTTCTCTGATCTGCAACTGGCTGAACTCAGAGGAGAGGAAGAGGCTGACATTCGGCAACGTCGGTGGGACCTGGGCATCAGGCCCACCTACAATGTGGTCGACACATGCGCTGGCGAGTTTCCAGCGGCGACGCCGTACTACTACTCGTCCTACGAGGACGAGTCGGAGAGTGAGCCGTCGGATCGTGAGAAGATCGTCATCCTCGGCTCGGGTCCGAATCGAATCGGGCAGGGGATCGAGTTCGACTATTGCTGTGTGCAGGCGGTGCTCGCGCTTCGCGATGCCGGGTATGAGACGATCATGATCAACTCGAACCCGGAGACGGTGTCCACAGATTTCGACGTCAGTGACAAGCTCTACTTCGAGCCGCTCACCCTAGAGGACGTGCTCGAGATCTTGCATCTCGAGAAGCCCAAAGGGGTCATCGTACAGCTGGGCGGGCAGACGCCACTCAAGCTAGCCCAGGATCTTGAGGCTCTCGGTGCGCCAATACTGGGGACGTCGGTCGAGGCGATCGATCGTGCCGAAGACAGAGATCGCTTCGACGAAGTCTGCCGGAAAATCGGAGCGCGTACGCCGAACAACGGCATCGCGCGCAGTGAAGAGCAAGCGGTCGCGGTGGCTCGCGAAATCGGATTCCCGGTGCTCGTCCGACCCAGCTACGTGCTTGGTGGCCGAGCCATGCGGATCATCTACGACGAATCTGCACTGGAGCGTTACTTCGTAGAAGCTGCGCAAGCCTCAGAGGATCATCCGGTACTCGTGGATTCGTTCCTGGAGGACGCGTTCGAGGCCGACGTGGACGCATTGTGCGATGGCACAGATGTCGTAATCGGTGGAATCATGCAGCACATCGAGGACGCAGGCGTGCACTCGGGAGACTCGGCCTGTGTGTTGCCGCCGTACCTCCTGTCCGGCCCGGTTCTCGAAGAGATCCGCGATCTCACTAGGAATTTCGCGCTCGAGCTGGGCGTGGTCGGGCTTATGAACGTGCAGTACGCAATTAAGAACGATGTCGTCTACGTACTCGAGGTGAACCCTCGAGCCTCGCGTACCATTCCGTTCGTTTCTAAGGCGACGGGAGTTCCGCTCGCACGTCTCGCTGCTCGAATCATGGCCGGGGAGAAGCTCGCAGACCTCAACGTGCCCGAGGAGCCGCCGGTACCGGGAGTAGCGGTCAAAGAGGCGGCCTTCCCGTTCAACCGCTTCGACGTGGACGTCCTCCTCGGCCCCGAGATGCGGTCGACCGGCGAGGTTATGGGTTTCGACGACTCGTTCGGGATGGCCTTCGCGAAGGCACAGATCTCAGCAGGAAACGACCTGCCCGAGGTGGGCAATCTTATTGTCACGGTGAACGACGCCGACAAAGCAACCGTGACTCCGATCCTGCGTCGTTTCCACGATCTTGGCTTCACGATCATGGCGACCAAGGGGACCCAGGACTATTTGCAGCGATTAGGCGTTCCTTCCGAGCGAGTCTACAAAGTCGGAGAGAATCGGCCGAACATTGTCGATCACATCGTGACCGGGGACGTGGCGTTGTTGATCAACACGCCGCTCGGGAAGACGTCGCAGTACGACGACTACGCCATGCGTCGAGCGGCCATCACCTACAAGGTCCCGTACCTCACCACGATGTCGGCGACATCGGCGGCGTTGGACGCGCTGATCGCGCTCAAGTCACGGGCTCGGGAAGTGTGCTCGATTCAGGAGCGCGTCGCTTCGTTGACATCGGGAGTCGGAGCGGACTGACGCCCGGCGGAAAATCGATGCGCGCACCTACTGGCTTCTACCTCCATCCGTCGTCGCCTCTGCACGATACCGGGTGGGCCCATCCCGAGCACCAAGGTCGTCTCCGGGCTTTAGCATCCACCGTGGGAAAGGACATGCTCACCCTTCATGGACGGGTAGAGCAGCAACCTGCTAGAGACGCGACCGTCGAGGACGTTCTCCGGGTGCACACTGAGGCGCAGGTCGAACAGGTGCGTCACGCATGTGAGATGGCCGAGGAAACCGAGCAGGTCATCGCGATCGATCCGGATACGAAGGTCTCGTCTGCTTCATGGGAGGCCGCGTTAGGAAGCGCGGGGACCGCGATCGCTGCAGCTGAGGCTGTGTCTGCCGGGAGGTTAGCGAATGCGTTTGTGGCGACGCGGCCACCGGGACATCACGCAACGCCTGATCAGGCCATGGGCTTCTGTCTTTTCAACAACGTTGCTGTGACCGCGCGGTGGTTGCAGGCGACGGGGCGAGCCGAGCGTGTATTGATCCTCGACTGGGACGTCCATCACGGGAATGGCACTCAGGACACGTTCTATGATGACCCGACCGTGTTTTTCGTCTCGGCGCATCAGTGGCCTCATTATCCGGGGTCGGGAGCGGCGGACGAGCGTGGGGAGGGGCCAGGTCTCGGATACACTCTCAACGTCCCATTACCGGCAGGTACCAGCGCTGAGGCCCATCGAGCCGCCTTCGAAGATGCGGTCGACAGCGTAGTTGGCGCCTTTCATCCCGATTTTATTCTCGTCTCAGCCGGGTTCGATTGCATGGCGGGTGATCCGCTTGGTGACATGCTTCTCGAGCCGACCGACCTCTTCGCCATGACGCGCCACATCATGGACCATGCCGACCGAGCGTGCGGGGGGCGGATCGTTGCGCTGTTGGAAGGCGGATATGACCCCAGCCGACTCGGCATCGGAACCCTTGGTGTGATTCGGGCATTGGCGGGTTTGGAGGCATCGGGGATTTAGGGTTCCCACGCGTTGCCCCGCCTGCGCCGCGGCATAGTTTTCCTCCCCATGCCTCCAACTGAAGCCGGAACGGGTGAGTACACCCCAACCGCACCCTCTATGCTCGACCTCGTCCGGTTGAGCCCCCGCCTCCTGTTTCCACCGGGTGGCGTTGACCTCTATCACCAAATCGCCTTGCTGACTGAGATGTCACAGGACGATGAGGTGCTTGATGTCGCGTGCGGGAAGGGCATCTCACTGGACTACTTCGTGACGGAATTCGGCGTTCACGGGTCGGGTGTCGACGTTGACCCGACCATGATCGATTTCGCCGAGGGTCGGGCGCGGGACGCGAATCTCACTGGGCGGCTCCAGTTCCAAGCGGGGAGGTCCGACGCCCTGCCGTATCGGGATGAGATCTTCGACGTGACTGTCGGTGAAATTGGGTTGTCGAATCACTGCGATCCGGCGGCGGCCGTGCAGGAACTGATGCGCGTTACCAAGCCGGGGGGCTTCGTGGTCCTGGTCCAATTGGTCTGGAAGGCACCTGTCGACGAGGGGCGGAGGGTCGTGCTCGCCGGCCATCTCGGGGCTCGCCCGCTGATGGTTGTGGAGTGGAAGAAACTCCTACGTGAAGCTGACGTGATCGACCTCCATGTCGAGGACTGGTCGGACGAAGAGACGGCGTTTCGGCCGACTGTGGTCAAACCATTCCTCGACTTCGCCGAGCTGTTTTCGGTGCCCGAGAAGATCGGTATTCTTCACAGGGCTTGGTCCCGCTGGGGCTGGCAAGGTGTGTGTGCCGTTCTGTCGCGTGAAAGAGAAGTCCACCAACTCCTCACGCGAGAGCGAATCCTCGGATTGGACCTTCTGAAGGGTCGGAAGGGTGCAGCTGTGGGCGAGGCCGATCCGGCTGGGGACGCAGCGCGAGAGGTGAGCGAGCCGGACCCGGTGATCACCACGGGAGCCGGGCAAGAACCAGACAACGCTGGCGCTGAAGTCGAGGAAGGGGATGCCACCGAGACGGCGGGTCTTCCGTTGTTCGGTGACGAAACTCAGGAATAATTCGAGTGCGATAGCGCTCTTCACACGAACGAAAGAGACAGCCACGTGAGTACCGCAATGTTGTGCAGTCCCGAGGGAGTGGAACGAGTTCAGGAGGCGCTCCGGGCGTCCGATCTCGATGGTTGGCTCCTTTACGAATTCCATGGGATCAACCCCATCGCAGTGCAGCTCCTTGGTCTTGGTAAGACGACCCGGCGGGGATTCATCCTCATTCCTGCCGAGGGGGAACCCGTTGCGATGATTCACGCGATCGAGGCTTCGTCCTGGCGTCATTGGCCGTTCGCGTTCAGGAAGTACTCGGGCTGGAAGGACATGGAGGAACAGCTCGGTGAGATGCTACACGACTGTGAACGTGTGGCCATGGAGGTGTCCCCCGGGGCTGCGGTGCCCACGCTCGACTACGTGCCGGCTGGGATCGCAGGCCTGATCCTGGAGCAGGGGATCGAAGCCAGCAGTTCTGGCGATCTGGTCTCGCGGTTCCATTCCGTTTGGACTGCCACGCAGCGAGAGAAGCACCGAGAGGCCGGAGAGATCGTTGCCGATGTCGCCCGACGCGCCTTCGAGCGCGCTGCTGAGGCGATCAAAGCAGGTGCGCCGACGAACGAAGGTTCACTCTCAGAGTGGATCCGCAGCGAACTGCGTGAAGCGGGCCTCGTAGTGAAGCCAGGCACGATCGTGGCGATTGGTCCGCGGGCGGCCGACTCCCACTACGCGCCGATAGGAGACGGTGAGGCCATCAACCGGGGAGACCTGCTGCTCATCGACTTGTGGGGTGCCTTCGAGGGTGCGGTCTACGCGGACCAGACGTGGATGGGCTTCATGGGGAGCTCAGTGGATGCACGAACCCAGGAGATCTGGGAAGCCGTGCGAGACGCGCGCGATGCGGCGGTGACCTTCCTGCAGGAGCGGTTCGACGCCGGAGAGGACGTGCGCGGCTTTGAGGTGGACGACGTGTCCCGCAACGTCATCAAGGAGCGAGGATACGGGGAGTATTTTGTACACCGCACCGGGCACTCGATGGATATCGATTTGCACGGAAGTGGTCCGAACCTGGACAACCTCGAGTCCCGCGATGACCGCCTACTCGTACCTGGAGTCGGCTTTTCCATTGAGCCCGGAATCTACCTGTGGGACGATATCGGTGTGCGCAGTGAGATCAACGTTCATTGGAGCGTAAACGGGCCTGAAGTGACGCCCAGCCAGATCCAGGATGAGATCTTCCTGCTGCTGGAAGGGGATTGAACCTAAATGAGGTTCGGGTCGAGGTAGCCCTCCCGCTGCCCATCCGTCACACGTTCACGTATCGGGTCGACTCTGGAAGTATGCCGGCTGTAGGTACCCGCGTCCTTGCCCCGTTCCGACAAGAAGAGCGAATTGGGTGGGTCGTGGGGCCCGGGAGCTCAGAGGTTAAGACCGTCCGTCCGCTCCTGGCGGTGTTGGAGAACGAGCCGAGCGTGCCGAGCGAGTTGCTCGACCTGTGCCGGTGGATGGCGAGGTACTACGTCGCCCCACTTGGCATCACGATTCGTGCGGCCTTGCCCGCAGTCCTTTCCGATGTGTCGCGTGACTATCTGACACTCGAAGGCGATTCAACTATCGACCTGAAACCGCGAGAGAGGCGGCTGGTCGATGCCCTGTCGGGAAAGGGTGAGCCGCAGCGGGTGCGGACGCTCCGAAAGCGACTTGGGATGGGCTCGATTTGGCCCGAGGTGCGGTCTCTAGAAGCCCGGGGTGTTATTCGTCACGAAACCGTGCCACCTCCAGCCCCGAGCCTAAAGACGCGTCGCGTGGTTCGCATCGTTAAGCGACTGGAGACGCTTGCTGCCCGTGAGGATGTGTTCGGGAGAGCGTCGCGGCAAAGGGAGTTGTACGAACTCCTCGAGTTGTCCGGCGGAGGTGCAGACCTAGGGCACCTCACCACCACGGAAGGCTTCAGTCGCGGGGTCGTGTCTGGTCTGGAAGCAAAGGCACTCGTCGGGTTGTTCGATGAAGAGGAATTCAGAGACCCCTTTGCGGACGCTCCCATTCAGACACCGCCGCAACTGACACCGACCGCGGATCAGCGTGCTGCGTTGAACGCGATGGTCGCTGGACTCGATGAACCGGAACCTGCGCCCTTCCTACTGCAGGGCATCACCGGGTCCGGAAAAACTCTCGTGTACATCGAATTGCTTCGAGAGGCTTTGGCACGGGGGAAGTCCGCGATCGTTCTCGTACCGGAGATCGCGCTCACGCCACAAACGGTGTCGCGCTTCCGTGCACACTTCGGGGACGAAGTGGCCGTGCTGCATTCGGGACTCTCCGACGGTGAACGCTACGACGCTTGGCGTCAGCTTCGGAGCGGCCAGAGGCGGATCGCGGTGGGCGCTCGATCTGCCTTGTTCGCTCCGCTCGCGAACCTCGGCGCCATCGTGGTCGATGAAGAACACGATGGGAGCTACAAACAATCAGAGGCCCCGCGCTACCTGGCACGTGATCTCGCGGTCGTACGGGCGAAGGCCGTGGGGGCGGTGTGTGTACTCGGGAGCGCCACCCCGTCACTCGAGAGTTGGCATAACGCTCGTTCAGGGAAGTTCAACCACTTGCACCTGCCAGAAAGGGTTGGCGGCGGGCGTCTTCCTCGGGTCGAAGTGCTCGATCTGCGCAAAGGAAAGGACACGTCTCAGGGGCCGGCGCCGCGCCCAGGGCGTGGGGCAGGCGTGCTCTCTGAAGAGCTTGTAGCTGCGATCGATGATCGATTGAAGAAGGGCGAGCAGATCATCTTGCTCCTCAATCGGCGAGGGTATTCGTCTTTTGTCCAATGTCGCGAGTGTGGTGACGTGGAGCAGTGCGAGAACTGCTCCATTTCTCTGACGTACCACAGGGTGACGAAACGAATCGTTTGTCATCACTGCCGTTTCGAAGCTTCGGCGCCGTCCCGGTGCCCTAGCTGCGGGTCACAGGATCTGTCTTTCCGCGGCCTCGGGACCGAGCAGGTGGAGCGTGTCACCGCGGAGACATTCCCCGACGCGCGTATCGCTCGCATGGACGTAGACACGACGTCGGGGAAGTGGGCACATCAGCGCATCCTTGAACGTGTCGAACGGGGGGAGGTGGACGTACTCCTCGGTACTCAGATGATCGCGAAGGGTCTCGATTTTCCTCGAGTGACTCTAGTCGGGGTTATCAATGCAGATGTCGGGATGCACCTCCCCGACTTTCGTGCTAGCGAGCGGACCTTCCAACTGCTCAGTCAGGTCGCGGGGAGGGCAGGGCGCGGAGTCCTCGGTGGCTCGGTCATCATCCAGACGTCTCTGCCCGACCACTATGCGATCAGGGCTGCAGTGACCCACGATTTCGAGAGCTTCGCGGAGCGCGAACTCGGGGAGCGCGCCCGCCCCGAATACCCGCCCCACGTGCGCCTGGTCAACGTTGTCGTCAGCAGTCCGGATCAGCAGCTGGCAGCAACGACCGCTGAACAAGGCGCGCACTATGTCAGGCGGTGGCTGACCGCCGAGGCCAGGGCAGGTCGAGAAACCGTCGAATTGGTCGGTCCGGCGCCCGCGCCCATCGAGCGTCTCCACAATCGGTGGCGTTGGCATTTCCTGTTGCGTGCGTCTTCGCCCAAGGCTTTGGGCCGTACGGCGCAGGTGATCATGGACGGATTCAAGCTGCCCTCAGGAGATGTCCGCCTCACCTTAGATCGAGACCCGGTAGCGCTCCTGTAGTCCCGATACGTCGGTTTGTGGCCCACGAGATCTAGTGTGTGGTGCGTTTGCGAGTGCGACCCCTCGGGTCGTACCTTCGCAGAAGTGTGATCCTGAAAGGAGTAGGAGGGGCTGTGGATTGCCTAGCGCTCAACGCATCGTTCGAGCCGCTGACGATCGTGCCACCGCGCCGTGCAGTGCGGCTCGTGCTCGATGGGAAGGCGGAGGTCCTCGAAGAGGACGGGAGCCGGGTGTTCCGCTCCGAACGGCGGGTCGTGCCGTTTCCGACCGTGATCCGTCTGGTGCGCTACGTGCACGTGCCGCATCGCTTCCGCCGGCAGGTCACGAACACCTTTTTGTTCGCTCGGGACGACTACACCTGTCAGTACTGCGGGAGACATCGGCACGAGTTAAGGGGCCGGCAGTTCCTGACGCGAGACCACATCCTCCCCCAGTCGCGCGGCGGAGGGAACACATGGGACAACGTGGTCACCAGTTGCTCGCCGTGTAATAACCGGAAGGGGAGTCACCTTCCTAGAGAGGCCGGGCTCTCACTGCTGACGGTCCCGAGAGAGCCGAACTACGTTCAACTCGTTTGGGTCGTTCGGCGTGTTACCCAGAGTCAGTCCAAATACATCCAGCTCTTCTACGGGGAGGACACGCTGGTGGCCGTTTCGCAGAAGGAAACGGACGCTCCGACTCAGATCGGGGCCTAGGGTTCGAGTCCTCGTCCTCTAGCCAGGCGCACGGTCTGCCGTAGAACTTGGCCGTATCCTCCTACGGTCCCGTGAGGGGTAGAGGGCCACCCACCCGCGCTCTGCGGCCTGCATCACGTCATACGAGAAGCCAGGCTGAGCCGCGCGTTCCCCGAGAAAGCGCTGAAGGTACGCCGGCATTTTGGATACGCCTTCAACTTCGAATTCGCTCGCCGGTTCGTGGAGCACTGCTCCTTTTAATCTCAGATTCGGAGAGCTTCAGCGCCCGGATCGTTTCTTCGACGGTCCCGAGAGCCGATGGCTCCTCGCGCGCTGCCTGCATCTGAGTCAGAAGGGGTTCATGCAGGCGTAACAGCTGGGTGTACTCGTGCTTGGCCTGCGTCGGTGGGGCGGAATTGGACATGGTGCTCCGACAAAAGCCCCCGGAACCATTCGGCCGGGGCAAATCAAGAGTTAGTGTTCCATATCATACGGGGCCGTAGAGGGGCCCCCGGCAACCTGGGAGTCGATCACAGTTTATGTCCGATGCACGGTTCATTCGACGCTGGCACTTTTCCGCGAGTCATCGGTACGGGCGTGCAGATTGGTCGACTGAACGGAACCGATCGGTATTTGGCGCCCAAATGGACATCCACGAACATGACTGGATGCTCGAAGTTCATACCGTAGGTCCCATCGATCCGGATACCGGATTCTCCGTCGACCTGTCGGCGGTGGACCGAATCGTCGGTGATATGACAGAGGGCTGGGATGGTGGCGATCTCAATGTCTTGATCCCAGAAGTTGCTTCAGGCTCGTTGGTGCCGACGACTGAGTCGCTTGCCCGATGGGCGTACATGCACCTGGAGTCCCGGATCTCTCCACCCGCCCGACTCGTCCGGGTCGCTCTTTTTGAGAGCCCAACGGTCGGGTCACAGTACCCCGCGGAAGAGTCCCCATGAGTGACAAGGGCCCGACGTCTCTACCCCCGGCCAAGTCAGCTCGGCCGGCGCCGCCGCACACGGCCGACAAGGGAGGAGGCGACCGGGGCAAGCCGATGCCCGTACGACAGGCCGCTCAGGATGCGCATGAGCGGCCACCTGAGTCGGATGTAGCGGAATTGTCTCTCATTGTTGAGGGTATCGAATGGACGGTACGTGCTACGGGTCGTTCCGGTGGGGCGGCGGTCGGCGCGGCACCGTTGATACTGCTTTTGTTTTCGTCCGCGAAGGTGGAGGGCGTCGAGGCGGTTCAGGAGCGCGAGGCTATGGTCGTGGGGCAGCACTTGTCAGACTTCTCGGAGGACCGTCTTCTGTCGGCGTTTTCGGAGAGTCGTCCGCCGCTGTCGGATAAGCGGCCTCGGAAATTTTTCTCCGATGGGCGTGCTCGAGCGGGGAAGAACCCGCGGCGGGGCTCCTAGTTCTAGGAACGAATCTCCATACTCACGGCTTTCTGATCTAACGAATCAATATCGGGCGGAATCCGTATGGGTCTAGGTGGAGCCATTCAAGGTGCCGCAGGGGGTTCGCTCTCTTAGATTTCAGGCTTGCCAGTTGGACCCCCTCAACACGTTGTGAACCTTCAGTGTCATTAACAGCAACCGAAGCGCCGGGTGACGGCGAACTCGTCCACAGGGCGCGGAAAGGCGAAGAACTCGCCTTCTCGCTTCTCGTGGAACGATATCAGAGAGCGGCCTACGCGGTCGCGCTGAGTGTCACCGGGCGACATGAGGATGCTGAAGACGCGGCCCAAGAAGCGTTCATGGTTGCGTTGAAAAGACTAGACGAGTGCAGGAAGCCTGAGCGCTTCGCAGGGTGGTTGATGACCATCGTTCGAAACCGCGCACGCAACCTGGTGCGTCGGGAGTCGTTGAGGGAGACCGATCAACTACCACCGGGGATCCGATCCAAGGTGCCAACACCGGATCGGATTGCCGAGACGATTGAGTTGAGGGATATGCTGAAAGCAGCCCTCGCGGCTCTCCCTGAGGTACAGCAGCAGATTGTGATGTTGCACGATGTGGAAGGTTGGAAACACCGCGAGATCGCGGAGAGGTTGGAGTTGCCGTCGGGCACTGTCAGATCGCACCTCCATTTCGCGAGAAAAGCGTTGAGGAATGCATTGGGAACGATGCCCGGTGCGGCCGAGTCAGAGAGGAAAGTTCAATGAGCGAGAGAATAGACGAGATGTCGGACAAGACGGAAGCCATTGGTCGTGATATCGAGCTGGCGACTGCCCTCGCGGTCTTGGACCCAGCCCAGCCGGATCCGAACTACTGGATGCGTTTCCGCGAATGGGTTGTCACGAGTTCAGCGGGTGAGTTGGCCCGGCGACGCTTGATGGCGGAACTCACCATGGGAGACGTCATGTCATCTTGGGCGCGGACTCTGGTTCCCACAGCGGTCGCCGCGGCAGCCATCGCAGGGTTCATGCTGGTGAGGGCCCCTGCCAACGACCGCCAACAGGTTGTGAGCGTTGAGGAGCTGCTGACCAGCGACGTAGAGGGTGAGACCATCCCGGTTACGCTGGGTGAGGACGATACTGAGTCCGCGGTGGCATTTGCTTCGGAGATCTTCTAATGGAACATGGATCTCGCACTCGGTTGATGACAGCGGCGGTACTCGTGGTCGTATTTGGCGCTGGCATCATGCTCGGCGTAGCGGTGGACGGCACACTGTCTGCGTCGCCAACGGACAGCTCGGTCGTGGCGGCGGAGCGACCAGAAGAGGAGACGCCACGCCGGCGTACTCCGATGTATGAACAGGTCGGACCCGATGCCGAGCAGAGTGCTCTGATTGATTCGATCGTTCTGGAGTATCGTGCACAGATGGATGAGCTGCACGATGAATTCCGCGGCGCCTACAATCCCCGGTACCAGGCGCTCGTAAGTGACACACGTGAGACCATCATGGGTGTCTTTTCGCCCGAGCAGGCCGCTCAATATCAAGAACTTTTCGAGGAGCGGGATCGCAAGCGCTCCGAGCGGAAAAACGACCGAGATTAACACCCAATGAAAGACATTTCGCAGGTCATTAGGGCCTGCTTCTGTATCTGTGTGCTCGAAGGTGTCGTAGCCCTCGCGCCCCTGCCGGCGTCCGCCCAACAGGGGGTCACCCTCGACGAGGCTGTGGACAAGGCGCTCGCTCGCAGCCCACAGATGCTCCAGCAGGACCAGTCGGTAGACAATGCGGCTTTAGCCCGCAGGTCGGCATGGGCTGCATTTATCCCGACCCTGTCTGGGAACACGTCGGGCTCTCTTCGTAGCGCAAACGTGCTGGACCCGAACACCGGTCAGATCATCCCCGGGAGCTCTGATTCGTACAGTGCGGGTTTGTCGGCTCGGGTGGACCTGTTCCGAGGAGGCTCACGTTTCCTTGAGCTGGACCAGACCGACGCCAACATGGAAGCCGCGGTCGCCAGGCGTGAGGCGCAGCTTTATGCCGTGACACTCCAGACGAAGAATCTCTTCTTCACCGCGCTGCGGCAGGCAGACCTCCTCGATGTGTCGAATCAACGCGTCGAGCAGGCTCAGCAGAACTTGGACATCGTCAGAGCACGCGCACAGGTGGGACGAGCGACGATATCTGATTCGCTGCGTGCTCGGCTGGACCTCGTGAATGCGCGACAAGCGGTTTTGCAAGGTGAGACGGCGCTCAGAGCGTCGCGTTTTGCTCTGGGTCGCCAAGTCGGTGAGGCGGCGCCGGTTCAGCCTGTCCGACCGGACGGTCTCGATCCCACGCCGTTGGGGATGACCGAGGAAGAGATCATGCAGCTCGCCGAGGCGGCGTCGCCCGCCGTTGTCGCAGCGGACTATTTTCGCCGGGCGGCGGCAAGCGAGGTGACGGTCTCAAAAAGCGCGTACCTGCCGACCATCTCGATGTCCACTGGGTACAACTGGAATAATCAGATTCGATCGCTCACGGGAGGGTCCACGAGCTGGAGTCTCGGGCTGAACATGTCGTACCCGATCTGGAACGGCTTCCAGAGGGAGTCGACGGTCGATCGAGCTCAGTTCTCGTTGCGCGTGGCCTCGCTGCAAGAGGAGGACGCGCGTCTTGCTGCGCGCCAAGAGGCTGATGCTGCGCTGCAGGACCTACGCACGGCTGAGGCCGCCATTCAGATCGCTTTGGAAGCGGCTGCGGTCGCGGCGGAAGATCTGCGGGTCGTACGGGCCCGTTTCGAAGTGGGGGCGGCGACGAGTTTCGACATGATCATCAGTCAGACAGCTGCGGATCAGGCGAACATCGACGTCGTGACGTCACGATATGACTACTTGCTGGCCAGGGCAGCACTGTCGGCCATACTGGGGAGGGAGATGTGAGCGAATTGATCATCAAGACCGAGGGCCTGACGAAGCACTACGTCCTCGGTGCCGAAACCGTGAAGGCCTGTCGGAGCGTTGACCTCACGATCGAAAAGGGTGAATTCGTAGCTATTATGGGCCCTTCGGGCAGTGGCAAGTCGACGTTCATGAACATGATCGGATGTCTCGACACACCTACCACAGGCGACTATTGGCTGAACGGGCAGAAAGTCAGCGACCTGACTGATGATCAGCTAGCGAGGGTACGGAACCGTGAAATCGGTTTTGTCTTCCAGACGTTCAACCTGCTCCCTCGTGCGACGGCGCTTCACAACGTCGAGCTGCCTCTGATCTACGCGGGTGTGGGGGCCAAAGAGCGCCGCCGCCGTGCCGTAGAAAAGCTGGAGCTGGTCGGGTTGGGTGATCGGATGGATCACCGTCCGCCTGAGATGTCTGGTGGTCAGCGTCAGCGAGTGGCGGTTGCGCGTGCGCTGGTGAACAACCCGGCGCTACTACTCGCGGACGAACCGACTGGAAACCTCGACTCGGTCACGAGTGCGGACATCATGCGGCAGCTCGGGGAGCTTAATAAAGCCGGTCAGACGATCGTCATCGTAACACACGAGCACGACATCGCAGAGCACGCGAAGCGGCAGGTACACCTAAAAGATGGGTTCGTGGAGCAGGACTTCATGAATGAGCCCGCGGAGACCCTGGTATGAAGCAGAAATTGAGCCGACTGGCTCTCGCAGCCCTCGTGGCCGTCGGGGTGTCTTCCTGCACGGAAGGGGAAGCGGCCGAGGACACGCGCAGCGCGCTCCAGTTGGAGGAGGTGACGGTCGGTGACCTCATCATCAGCGCTGAGGCAACGGGTACGGTGGAACCCGTTCGTGAAGTCGAGGTGAAGTCGAAGGCTTCTGGCGAGATTCAACGACTCATGGTCGATATCGGTGATGTGGTCGAACCGGGGGCGCTGTTGGCGGACGTAGATCCTCGCGACGTGCAGAATCGATTCGACCAAATGGAGGCGGACCTGGCGGTAGCAGAAGCCAGAATGGAGATCGGTCAGGCACAGCTCGAACGGTCGGATCAACTCCTCGCGGCTCAGGTGATCACGCCTCAAGAGCATGAGAGCGCCAGGCTCGAGTTCGCGAACTCTCAGGCCAGCCTGGTCAGAGCGCAGACGAACTTCGTCTTGGCGGAGTTGCAGCTGAACGACGTCCGAATCCGTGCGCCCATGGCGGGCACGATCCTCCAGAAGAACGTCGAAGAAGGCGCCGTGATTCAGTCCGCTTCTGGGAATGTGTCCGGCGGCACGACGCTCTTCATTATGGCGAACCTCGCTGAAATGCAGGTCCGGACGCTCGTCGATGAGACCGACATGGGCGCCCTCAAGCCAGGAATGGAGGCCAACGTGAACGTCGAGGCTTTTCCGGACCGCACCTTCCGTGGGCTCGTGGATAAGATTGAGCCCCAGGCCGAGGTCGTGCAGAACGTCACCATGTTCCCCGTGATCGTGAGCCTCGACAACCGCGCGGGCTTGCTGAAGCCCGGGATGAACGCGGAGGTCGAAGTCTTTGTGGATGAAGCGCGCAACGTTGTCCTCGTGCCCAACAACGCCATCGTACAAACGACGGATGTGGGCCCGGCCGCGATGGCGCTCGGACTCGATCTCGAAGAGTTGGATTTGACCCAGTTCATGAGCGCGGGCCGTGGTCGCTTCGGTGGCGCGCGTGGTGGTGGTCAGCGCGGCGGAGACGCGGCGCCGGCGAGCGCGCCTCGTGAGGTGGCGGCTCCGGCGGCGAATGCGGCTGCTACTGCCGGCGCGGAAGGTGGAGCCCAGGAGGGGGTCATGGCGCAGCTACAGAACCTACGCGCCAAGGTCGACGCGGGTGAGATCACCCAGGACTCTATGCGTGCCGTCATGGCATCACTCGCAGGCAGCGGAGGCTTCGGCGGCCGGGGTGGCCGAGGTGGAGCTTCGACGGCTGATGGCGGGGCACCACCACGCCAGTCTCTTCCGGCGGTGGTGTTCATCTTAAGTGCAGACAGCATCCCCGAGCCTCGCCTCGTCCAGATTGGTCTAAACGACTGGGACAGGACCCAGATCGTGAGTGGTGTTGAAGAGGGCGAGACGCTCGTGGTGGTCGGTGCGGCTCAGCTCATGGCTCAGCAGACCGAGTTCCTCAACCGAATGCGTGAGCGTATGGGTGGCGGCTCGCCGTTTGGCGGCGGTCGGGGTCGATAAAGGCATCATGCTAATCTTCGAGATCATCCTGGTAGCAATGGGCGCCGTACGGGCGAACATCCTGCGGTCCATTCTCACCACGCTGGGCATCGTGATCGGTGTTGCTGCGGTAATCACGATGGTCGCGCTCGGTGAGGGCGCCCAGCAACGCGTCGAAGAGCAGATCAACCGCATGGGCACCACGGTGCTCACGATTCGGCCGGGTCAGCAGTTCTCCTTCGGGGTGTCACGTGGTGACGCGAACATGCGCATCGAGGACGCGGAGGCGCTCCGCGATGCGACTCGGGGCCTATTAACGGTCTCCCCGGAGCTAGGTTCGCGCATGCAGATCACCTATCTGCGCTGGAACGCGAACAACACGGTGACGGGCGCCTGGCCTGAGTACTTCGATATCTACGATATGGAGCTCTCTGCGGGACGTTTCTTCAACCAAGGCGAGGTCAACGGGCGTCGCAGAGTCGCCGTGCTCGGATTCAACGTCCCGAACCAGTTGGGTGAGACACCGGCTGAAGTCATGATCGGGCAGACCATTCAAGTCAGGGGGATTCCCTTCGAGGTCGTCGGGGTGCTAACGGAAAAGGGTGATGCGGCCTTCTTCCGTCCGGATGATCAAATCTTTATTCCGCAGTCCACGGCTCAATACCGGGTCATGGGGGGGCGGGACCGCTTAAATGCGATTTACGCCTCCACAGAGACGACGGAACAGCTCGATCAGGCCTTTGGCGAGATCGATCGCGTGATGCGCCGGGAGCACCGTATCCGGCCAGGAGCCGACGCCGACTTCAACATCCGTAACTCGGCAGACTTACTGGCGACGTTCAACGAAACGAACGAGACGTTCGGGTTGCTGCTCGCCGGCATTGCGGGTGTCAGCCTCCTGGTGGGCGGCATCGGCATTATGAACATCATGCTCGTATCCGTGACCGAGAGGACGCGCGAGATCGGCGTCCGAAAGGCTCTGGGGGCGACACGCCGCGCCATTATGACGCAGTTCCTCGTTGAAGCGCTCTTCCTGTGTGTAATGGGCGGGCTCATCGGAGTTGCCGTTGGCTACGGGGCCGCTGAGGTCATGACTCGTGTGGCTGAGTGGGAAACCGTTGTCGCGCCTGAGGCCGTCGCTGTGGCCATCGGGTTCAGCGCGGCGATTGGCCTGTTTTTCGGCATGTGGCCGGCGCGGCGAGCTGCGATTCTGGATCCGATCGACGCTTTGCGCTACGAGTAGTCAGCGGCGCAGAAGAACTTGCCGGCTTGTACCGCGGCGAATCAGCGTCACCGGTGTTTCAGCGCTCGCCCTGGAAAGCCCAACGCGGAGGTCGTCCACAGAGCGCACCAAGACCTGGTCGATCCGGATGATCACGTCTCCGGCCTTGATGCCTGCGAGACCGGCCGGCGTCCCGTCAGGTACTTCGAGGACCAGGACGCCACTTTCCACCTGGAGCGCTTCTGCCAAGTCGGAGTTGATATCCATCATCTCCGCGCCTGCCGCCCGGTTCTCACCCAGTAGGTAAGGAGCCAGCGGACTGAATGCTCCCTGCGGGGGCTCTGTGCCGTCGGGTATGAACCCCGTCACCCTCGGAGCTGAACGGACGTAGACCGCGTTCCCGTTCTGGCGAGCGGCGTTGTCCATCGCCTTCCGCAGCCGACGGCCTTCGTTAGCCAGCTCACCCAGCGTCACCCGCACGTCCCTGAGAACGGGATCGTTTTGGTCCACAACTCGGAGCATGCCTCCTTGAGCGCCCATGATCTGCCGGAGCCGCTCACCTTCTCGGGCCCGCAACTCTCGGTAGAGGCGATTGAGATCATGCATCTCCCCTTCCAGCGAGTCGTTCGCCTCACTTCTGAATAGGCCGAATCCAAACGGAGCTTGTACTTCTCTGCCGATCCACTCGTTCGCGAACTCATCGATCGAACGAAGTCGCTCCGTGCGTGGCGCGGCGTCCGCCAATTGAGCTTCGACTCGGACCTGTGTGGCAGGCCCGACCGAGCGGATGTTGCTCGTGCCGCCCCGCTTGATGACGCGCACATCGCCATTCGCCTCTACCAAGCGGATACGCAGCGAGTCCATGGCGCGAGACATCGTCTCGACCATCGAATCCGGGGGGAAACTCAAGGTGAAGGTACGCGCCGCGCCCGCCCGCCCGCCGCGATCCGCGGCATACAGCATCAGCTCCCGTTGGCGGCCGTCGCGGACAACGACCAACGACACTGGGTCGCCAGGATCCAAGTGAAGGTATTCGACCAAGTTCATCAGAGAATCGGGTCCCGCGATGTGGTTGACCTTCACCAGATGATCACCAGCGCGGAGTCCTGCGGCTTGAGCTGGGCTTCCATTGTTTACGGAGTCGATACGCACGATGGTTCGTATCCCACTGGGAGTGCCTTCGGCCTCGACCACGAAGGAAATGCCGATCCACCCCCGCGAAGACGACACGCCTTGTGCCAGGACGGGGAAGGGAGCCGCCAGCAGCGCGAGCGCGCCGAGTCTCAAAAGGGTGCGGATCATGGTTAGAACCAGTTGTCCTTACGGGAGACCATTCTCGCGGTCGCCTCCCGCTCTCCGAGGACCGACGCAAGGAGGCCATTGAAGTAAGGGTCTCCTGGCGCCTGTCGCAGTGCTGCTTGGCTCGCGGCTGCGAGATGCTCCAAGGCTGCGTATTTACTCATCTGGTCGACACCAGGCTGTCCGCCTGATTCCGTCAACATGAGTTCGCGGTACCGCGCCAATGCGCTGACGTAGTACTGCTCCGCGATTCGAACCGCTGACGCTGCGTCGTCCACAGTCGCCGAGTTGGCGAACATCGTGGGGTCTGACATCATCGCCATTTCACCCAAGGCCTGGGGCTTGTCGTTATGCGCCAGGACTACGCCGGTGCCTGTGCCTCCCAAGTAGAGCATCACCGCAGCGGCGACCTTCATCCACGCGGGCGTCTGAGCGAGGCCGAGTTTCTCGAATGCCCCAGGTGTCTTAACGAGACCCTCTGAGCGCAATCGTGCCTCGAGGACGCCCCAATCGCCGTGCGGAGGCACGATCTCGGGAAGGTTGCCGAGCGCTTCAGTTTGTTCCCGATAGTCATCGAGTTTGGCGCGGCACACTTGGCACTCGGCTAGGTGGGCTGCTTCCTCCGGCTGGGCGACTTCATTTACCAGTCCGGCCAATGTCTCGGCAGTTAGATGCTCCATGCTTCTGCTCCGTGTTCCTGCGATGCACCGCTCAAGCTCGAAAGTAGATCACGCATTTTCGCCCGTGCCTTGAACAGTTGTGACTTCGATGTCCCGGAGGTCACCCCGAGGGTGTCTCCGATCTCTTCATGTGTATATCCCTCCACATCGTGGAGAATGAGGACGCGCCGCATTCCTTCTGGCAGCACATCCAGTGCTCTCTCCAGATGCTTCTGCAAAAGTGCGTCGCCGCCCCGGGGAGCCACGGGCACTTGGTCGGGGATCGGTGCTTCCCGTTTCCGTCGTGTCTCAGATTTCCTGAGCGCCTGCAGCGCCGAGTTCACGGCGATTCTGTGCAGCCACGTTGAAAAGCGAGCGTCTCCCCTAAACGTCGGCAGAGCGCGGATCGCTCGGATCCAGGCCTCCTGCGCATAATCTTGAGCGAGATCGTCGTCGCCGGCGATTCGGCGCACCACGGCATAGACCCGCGGCGCGTACCGGTCGTATAAGGTCCGGATCGCGCGGGCTTCACCATCGGCGGCCAGCATGATCAGCCGGCGCTCTGACATTCCCGCAGAGATGTTTTCCATGTGCTCCTTCGATGTGGCGACGTCGCTTCGGGGTTGCTTCTACGGTTGTCGATCTTGTATGTGCCGTCCAGTATCTCTGCCATGATTCGAGTGGACGCGCTCACGAAGTGCTACGGCCCCCTCACGGCGGTCGACGGACTGACTTGCCAGGTCGCCCCCGGGGAGGTGTATGCCCTCCTCGGACCAAATGGGGCGGGGAAGACCACGGCGCTGCGCTGCCTCGCCACGCTGTTGGGTCCAAACAGTGGTTCGGCCTCCGTGTTTGGCTTTGATGTGGTCCAAGATCCGATCGAGGCTCGCAGGCAGATGGCTTTCCTTGCAGCGTCCATGGGACTCTATGAGCGTCTGACCGCGCGCGAGATGGTTGAGTATTTCGGGCGTCTCCACGGGATGGGCCGGGACGCGCTCGGTCGACGCGTCGATGAACTGGTCGACTTGTTCGGGATCGGGGACTTCGAGGATCGGCTCTGTGGACGCCTCTCCACCGGTCAAAGGCAGCGTGTGTCTTTGGCACGTGCGCTCGTACACGATCCCATGGCTTTGATTCTAGATGAGCCAACGCTGGGGCTCGACGTCTTGAGCGGTGAGATGATCTACGACTTCATCACTCGAGAACGCGAGCGTGGAAAGGCGGTTCTCTTCTCGACGCATCAAATGGACGAAGTCGAGTTGCTCGCGGACCGCGTCGGCGTGTTGCGGCAGGGCCGACTCGTGGCCGAGGGCCGGCCAGCGGATCTCGTGGCACAGACCGGAGCCGCCAGTCTCTCGCTCGCCTTCCTAGAACTGGTCAGGGAGGCTCCGTCATGAGCCCGTGGTGGATTGTCTGCAAGAAGGAACTGCGCGAGACGTTCCGAGATCGCCGCACCATGACCATGATGATTGTGGTCCCGGTGTTGCTCTATCCAGTGCTACTCATCGTCAGCGAACAGGTGCTCTTGTTCGGCATGCGTAACCTCGAATCTGATGGTGCGGCGGTGGCGGTGGTCGGAAATGCCCCTCCGCAATTGTTGCGAATGCTCGATGCGGCCGAAGGACTCAGCGTTGTGGACGTCGACGGCCCGCCAGAGGAGGCCATCCACAGTGATTCTGTCACTGCTGTCGCGCTCATCGGACCCGTGCCGAGGGCCGATGGCACTCGAGATGTGACCTTGGTATTTGATGCCGCGTCCGATCGATCACGGAGGGGTCGGAGTCAACTTGCTGGCGTGGTTGCAGAGTGGGGAGACTCTCTTTTGGCCGAGCGCCTGCAGGATGCTGAGTTACCGCTGTCCTTGGCTCATCCGGTGTCTGTATCCGATTCCTCCATTGCGCGTCCTGCGGAAGTCGGAGGCTCCACGCTAGGCCGAATCCTCCCCCTGCTACTGGTCGTGTTCACGCTACTCGGAGCCTTCTATCCGGCCATCGATCTGGCCGCCGGAGAGAAGGAGCGCGGCACACTGGAAACACTGCTGACCGCGCCCGTACCTTCTTCAGCCGTGGTCATTGGGAAGTTCGTCACGGTAGCCCTCATCGGGGTGGTGGCGGCAGGGCTCAACCTCGGGAGCATGATTCTCACGTTTCAGACCGGCATTCTGCAGTTTACGGGAGTGAGCGGGTTGGAGGTGTCGATCCCATTCGGGTCGATTGTCGTGATCTTTCTGACATTGGTGCCCCTCGCGGTCTTCTTTGGTGCGCTGTTCCTCGGTATCGCAGTGCGGTCGTCCTCGTTCAAGGAAGCCCAGAACGTGCTGACCCCGGTATACATGCTCGTCCTGATCCCGGCCATGCTCCCTGTTTTTTCAGGTATGGAGTTGGGACCGTTCATGGCTCTGGTACCTGTCGCGGGCGTGTCGTTCTTCTTTCGAGACTTGATGACGGGCGACGCAACCTTCGTCACGGGTGCGCTTGTGCTGGGCTCTACTGGACTCTACGCGGCAGGCGGGCTGCTGTTCGCTGCACGGGCCTTTGGGAACGAGCGCGTGTTGTTCGGCAGCGTAGACGATGCCGACGTGGACTCGAAGAGAGGTTGGGTTGAGAAGCTCCGCGAACGATCCAATGGGAGCGGCGTCCCAAGTCCTGAACAGGGCCTTGGCTTCGTCGCGTTTGTGGCACTTCTCTATTTCTACGGCGGCTTTCAGCTGCAATACCGGTTTGGAGAACCGGGACTCCTGGCCGCCGAGTGGCTTCTGCTGCTTGTGCCAGCATTGCTCTTTGTACGGGTCGCGGGGTTCAGTGTGCGAGAGACGTTGTCACTTCATGGCCCTTCTCGGCGAGCCCTGCTGGGGGCGCTCCTTCTCATTGCCGGCGCCACCCCGATGGCCTGGGTGATCGGGTGGCTGCAGAGTTTTGTCTTGCCCATTCCGTGGGAAATTTTGGAGGGTCTTGAAGAACTCGTCACCGCGGAGACCACAGGTCGTCTCCTGTGGTTGCTCCTGGTTCTGGCTGTGACGCCGGCGATCTGCGAAGAGGTGGTATTTCGTGGGGTGCTGCTCGGGGCGACCAAGAAACTGGAGCCCTGGCGCTTTATTCTCCTCAACGGTGGCGTATTCGGGGCGTTTCATCTTTCGTTCGAGACTGCGATCCGGTTCCTACCGACTGCTTCCTTAGGTATCGTGATCGCGTGGGCCGTGTGGCGCTCCGGGTCGATCTGGATCGGGATGCTGATGCACGCGCTCAACAACGGCTCGATCGTCGTTTTGGCGTCGTCACCCAGCTTGCGTGAGGTGTTTTCGGACCCCGAGGCTCCCCCACCGCTCTGGCTGATCCCGCTAGCGGCGATCGCACTCTATTCCGGTGTTCGTGTGCTGAACACCTCTACCAACCAAAGTGAGAGATGATGGCGGATTCGAATCAGTTGCCCGGCGCGACCCACCTCGAGTGCATGGGTACTGGAGAGCAGGTCGAAAGTGAGCAGCTCATTGGACTTTCGACGGTGGGGAAGCCGCTCTTTGCGCGCTATGATTTGGACGCTATCAAGGACCGTTTTACCCCGGACGCCGTGGCGTGCCGGGACGCTGATCTCTGGCGTTACGAGGAAGTCCTCCCTGTACGAGACCGATCGGCACAGGTGAAGCTGGGTGAGGGCTGGACGCCGCTCACCGATGCGCCGCGAACCGCTGATCGCTTGGGGGTGCAGAAGCTCTGGGTGAAGAACGAAGGCCTGAACCCGACCGGTTCGTTCAAAGACCGCGGTTTGTGCCTGGCGGTATCCCGCGCCCTCGAACTCGGCGCCGAAGAGCTTGCGCTGCCCTCCGCAGGAAATGCTGGAAGCGCCGCCGCGGCATATGGCGCCGCAGCTGGATTGCCGGTGCACGTTGTCGTGCCGAACGATACCCCGACACCGATCCTGGAAGAGATGAGGGCCTTCGGAGCCGATCTCCAGATGATCGATGGCCTGATCAGTGATTGCGGGAAGATCGTGAAGCAGGGTGCCGAAGAGCACGGCTGGTTCGACCTGTCCACCCTCAAAGAGCCATATCGCGTCGAGGGAAAGAAGACGATGGGGTACGAGTTGTTTGAACAACTCGGCCGCCGTCTCCCTGATTCGATCATCTATCCCACTGGCGGTGGGACTGGCCTCATTGGGATGTGGAAGGCGTTCGACGAGATGGAACAGATGGGGTGGATCGGTTCCGAGCGTCCCAAGATGTTCACGGTCCAGGCCGCGGGCTGCGCGCCTATGGTCCGGGCTTGGGAATCAGGTGCGGAGCACGCGGAGACCTGGGAAGGTGCCGCGACGTACGCCTCCGGCCTGCGCGTTCCGGGAGCTGTGGGAGATTTCTTGATTCTGCGCGCGCTGAGGGAGAGCGGCGGTGGTGCCGTCGCTGTTCCTGATCACCTCATGGCTGAGTGGGTCACTTTCCTGGGCAAGGACACCGGTATCTTTGCGGCGCCTGAGGGTGGCGCGACTGCAGCGGCCGTCCCCATGCTGATGGAGAAGGGCCTGATCTCTGCAGATGATGAGGTCGTTCTCTTCAACACAGGCAGCGGCCTCAAGTACGTCGGGAACCAGCCCATCGACTGATTCGATACTTCTTCTGATACGTGTCCTCTAATGGTCTCACTCTTTTGGTTCGGCTTTTGGGCTGGACTTACAGTATTGGCCTTCGCGGCCGGGGTGAGCTTGAGGACGAAATTGCGTGATCGTATCAGTGGGACTCTACCCGTGATCGACGATGCCGCGGTGGAAGAAATTCTGCGGTCGGGGACTGTTACCACGAGCGAGGACGAACCGCTCGATCTCGGTGATATCGACGAAGAGGAGCAGAAATTTTGGTCAGAGTCCTGGGACGAACCCGACGAATGGTAGGTCGCGTGCTGCGAGAACCGCCCGACTCGCTACTGCCGTTCGAAGCGGTAGTAGACCCCTGGGAGGGGGATGAGCCTCTTGTTGATCGGGTAGTCGTTCTCGGGATCGGTGCGCCGCACCGAGAGTGCGCGATTGAGATTGATCGTCGCACCGAGGTGATGGTCGTCCCCGATTCTGGCGTCGACTCCGACCGGTGCCTGCAGCACGATCGCGGTCCCGAGTCGCTCACCAGCGGGTTTCGCGGCGACCACCCAGAGGCCGGCGGCCACGAAGGGTCGTACTGCGCCGCCTCCCATGTATCGCTTGGCGACCACTGCGATGCTCGCGTCGCGGAACGACCACGTCCCCACGGTGACATCGATGCTCCGGTTTCCGTCGAAGAACTCGAGGGATACGCCGACGGTGCTCACACCGCCCAAGACCACTCCGAAGCGCATGCCGTCGGTGTCCGGCGATTGCGCTTGGGCGGAGGAGGGGAGTGCGATGATCGCCGCCACAGCGATGCTGGCGGCGAGCGATGCGGCGAAGAAAAAGAAGAAGCGGAGTCGGTTCATGAGAGCCGGAATATGGGCCGGGTCACGAGGCGGGTCTACGCCCTGAGAGCCTTGGTTGCGTTGTTGGTAGGGGCCGCGGTGGCGTGTACTCCTCCCGACGAGCCTCCCACCCTCTCTCGTGCTCTTGCTGTGGCAGTGGTGGACTTGGTGAGGCCGGACACTGTGCGGACGATTCGCTTGGGTCCAGGGGTGGTCTATCGCTATCTCTGGTCCGCAGAAGGCCCGTGGGCGATCCACATCGTGGAGGCGGCGCTGTCGACGCGCTGTGACTTGGTGTTGGATGTTCTGCGCCCGGAGGTCCGGGAGGCAGGACGAGCCGGATTTGAGACAGTGACCTCGATGGTTGGACGTTCGGTTCCACCGATCTTGGCAGCCGTGAACGCGGATTTCTTTACGCCCGAAGGCCGGACTGTGGGCTCTGAGGTCGTCGAGGGTGTCGTTGTCTCCGCGCGGTCCCGCCCTGCTATTGGATGGCGGTGGAATGAGGCTCCATGGATCGGGTCAGCCAACGTGTCCAGAGATATCCTGGAGGTGGGCTGGCCGGTACCACGAGAAGGGGGAGACGGCCGCACGGAGGCTGTCGGAGGATTCCCCATTCTGCTCAGCGAGGGTGTCCCTCGCGAGGAATTGGGAATCAGTGCGGCAACGCGTCATCCGAGGACGGCGGTCGGATACTCGACGGAGACAGGTCGACTGTGGTTGGTCGTCGTGGACGGGCGACAGCCATCCCGCTCGAGCGGGATGACCCTTGTGGAACTCACCGCCCTGTTGGGTGCGCTTGGAGCCGATGAGGCCCTGAACCTGGACGGTGGTGGGTCTTCCGTCATGGTCCTTCGCGACCATGCCGTGAGTACCCCCTCAGACGAAACCGGGGAGCGATCAGTCGTGAACGCTTTGGTGCTTCGACGCGAGCCTGCCGCGTGCGTCGTCAGCGCCCGAAGGTCACTCCCATCCCGAGACTGAACGTGCGACCGGGTCCCGGTTCGAAGTAGCGGGCCCCGAAGGCGTTCACGACGACAGAACTGTTGTAGGTCACGTCGAATACGTTCGACACGGCCACAAAAGGTGTCACGAGCAGCCCACCAGCATCGAACTGATCCAGTCCCACACGCCCTTCCATGAGGAAGTGTGATGGAGAGGCGAACGCACCGCCGTTGTCCACCGGCACTTCGTCCTGCCAAAGACCTCGTGCCTCGAAGAATCCAGCGCCGATGTCGGCCTGGAGAAGCGCGTCGAGACGTCGCGGTGCAAGACCCGGCACCCGATTCCCAGAGTAGTCTTTGTCGTCCGTACGGAATTCTTCGAACGAGGCGTTCACGCGGGTGTAGGCGACGCGCAGGGCGACTGACGTGCTCAGTCGAGTATCGGCTGCGACCTCCCATCCACGATGGAGGGACTGCCCTGCATTTTGGAAGTAGGTCCGGCCGGGATCGGACGGAACTTCAAAAGGAACCAACTCTCCCTCGAGTTTGGTCTGAAACAGCGTGACCTCTAGGGTCGCGTCCGCGCTCAGCCGACCGCGAAGCCCACCTTCAACGGTGAATCCCTTCTGCGGTTCGAGCGCGGGATTGAACCCCCCGGCCCCGGAGACTTGGTTGACCAGCTCGGTCGTGGTGGGCGTTTCGAACGAGGACGCTACCGAGGCGAACACTTCAAAATCGTCCCCGGCGTCGATGACAAATCCTGCGGATGGACTGAGGGCGTCCATGACCCGTGCTCCCGACTCATCGGGGTCGTCGATGGTGACGAACTTGTCTTCGTTCTTGAAGCGCGTCCGGTCATAGCGCACCCCGGCCAGGAATGTGACGCCAGCCCGCATGTCGACGCGACCCTGTACGAAAGCGGCGCCGTTCGAGACCCGCTCGATCTGCCAGAGTGACAAATCACCCTTCGAGCCACCGTCATTGTCGAAGTTGAAACGCCGGTCGCGCTGCAGTTCGCCTTCGACGCCACCACCGATCGCTAAAGTGCCTTCAGCGAAATCCACGCCCCGGTTGAAGATCGCGCGGGCACCTCCTGCATTTCGATTGACATCCACGACACGCCCCGGAATCGGATTCACCAACTCACGGCGGATCCCCCACGTCGCGATTTCTGCATCCCACTCCCCAACGTCTCCGATCCAAGAAATACCCGTCTGACCTTGGCGGACCTCCTTTCCGGTCCCACTGATCACGTTGAATCTGTGAGCCTCACGGGCTCCTTGGTCCAAGCGCGTCTGCGACAGCGACCCCGGATTGTCGGCGTCCAGGTCGACACCGTTGGCGACGATGCGGAGTGTGCCACCACCCAAAGGCAAGGACACCGACCCATTGGCGACGGTGCGCGTGCCACCGCCGTACACACTGCCGTCATTGGCCACCGTGTTCAGGCGATAGCCGTCGTAGGTGAGCCGCGACACACCGACCCGGTATCCCATTGCTCCGGTAGTACCGCTGACGTTGCTCTGGAGGCTCAGCAGTCCATTCGAGCCACCTACGGCGCGTGCAGAGGCTTCAGCAGGCATTCCCGAGGGGTCCAACGTCCGAAAGTGCAGGACGCCGCCTGCCGCGTTTCCGTAGAGGGCGGCCGAGGGGCCGCGAAGCACTTCGACTCTTCCCAGACCAGCCAGGTCCAGATGGTCGATGGTCGATTGCCCGTCAGGGAGCGTGGCGGGAATGCCGTCCACCAGAACTCTGATGCCGCGGATACCGAATTGCGCCCTCGGCCCATGTCCACGAATCGAAATGCGCTCGCCTACAGCCATGTTGAAGCGGTTCTGAATCTGGATGCCGGGGATCGCCCGCACTGCTTCTTCGAGGAAGGCGCCGGAGGAGGCTCTCGTGAGTTCCCGACCGGCCGCGACGGAAACGGAGTACGGTAGGTCGGACGCCATCGAGGTCTTCAATACCCTCACGAGCACTGGCTCGATGACCACTACCGAGTCGGGCTCTTGCCCCGCGACTCCGGAGGGGGCGAGAAGGCTCACCATTCCGAAGGCGACAAAGATCTTCTGGGCTTGCGTCACGTCTATCTCCCTTCCTCAAATTCTACGATGACAATAGTCACGACCGCGCCGGACCGTACCACGGGTCTGCGCGAAGCGGTACGACCGTCTGCGGTCTGAACATCGAGTCGCAGGCGGGACTGATAGGGTACGTCGCACAAGACGAAGATACCGCGTCCGTCCGTTTCGGTCTTCACGACGGTGTAGCCATCCTCAGAGCGGGGTCTCCACTCTGCTCTTGATCGCCTCAGGCGGTCCTCGGGTACCGAGATTGACGGAGGCGTGAAAGTTGAGGTTTCCACCCACAGCATCTCTACTGACGCTTCGGCCATCGGGCGGCCAGCTTCGGTGACTACCCGCCCCAAGATGGGAGCGCTGGCCTGTGGCCTAGGAGCCCCGCCGCACTGCGCGGTGAGCGCGTCGGCGAGCGTGGGCACCCTAAGAGTCATGTGCACCATCTCGCCCAACTCACTCTGGACCGAGTGGGCTGGTGCGGCGATGCCGAGGGAGTCCAAGAGTGGGTGCCGGACCTGCAGGCTATAGAGTCCTTCAGGGAGGTCAGGTAGAAGGAAGGCGCCGTCTGCCTCGGTCGGTACCTCGTCCCCGGCACCGTCTATGAGCACAGTTACTGCAGTCGGTGGCGGAGCGAAGTGGATCGAGTCCAAGACCGTCCCGAAAATCGTTGCCGTGGCGGCCTCGAGGACGATCTCACCAGATCGGTCGGTGACACGCCAGGCCACGCCGCCTTCGTCTCGGTAGCCGGTCCGCCGAAGTCCCCTTCGCCGGGTGACTTCTAGGAGTGGCATTCGGATCCACCAATCCCGGACGATCCAGGTGCCGTTCGGAAGCCGCGTGAAGAGCACTTCTCCGCCCGGTTCTCCGACGTCTCCCGTCGTAGTGAGGTTTACGTAAGAAAAGCGGAGCCTCTCGAGTTGGCCGGTATCTTCCTTGAGCCACAGCACACCTTCGACGTCTGGGAGTTCTCTGCTCTCGATTGGAGCGAACGTGAGTCCAAGGAGCCCTCCGCTGCCGCGGCGGAGGCCGAGGCAGTGTGTGTCGAGGAATTCATCCGAGAGAAAGACGTTGGCGTCCGGGGCATGGTAGATCGTGCCGGAATCAGGTACTTCCTGGACGAATCCCTTTTCGATGAGTTCTGCAACCGGGACCGACTCGAAGGGGGCCTTGCTGGACCCTTTCAGAAATTGTCGAGATTCGTCCAGGATTCGCTCGGCGTCCCGGTCCATCTCTCGTGTGTAATGGAGCAGGGTGTAGCGATATACACCCGTGGCCTGTGTCCACGCTGCGGCAGCGAGCGCCTTGCGCGCTTCCTCCCAGACTCTGGCCGTCACCTGGCCCTCCTCGGGCCTGACCTCGCATCGGCGTGCGCCTGATACATCCAATCCGCGGAGCTGAATCGCACGGATGGGGACCGACACCTTCTGGAATGTGCCGTTCACTGGAACGTCGAACGGCTCGGTCGTGAGGCTCGCGTACCCGATCCTATCCACCCGCAGATAGTATTGGCCCGGGTGATCCGTATCGATGACGAATTCGCCAGCATGGTCGGTCAGGAACCGATCAACCGGCTCGCCGTCCGCTTCGAATAGGATGACCATGGCGCCCACAAGCGGGGCCTCGGTCTCGTCTTCTGTGACGAGGCCGCGTACCACCTGGGCTTCGGCAGACGCGAAGCCGACGCCTAAGAAGACGAGTATCCAAAGGAAAATGCGCACGGTGCATCATAAAGCGGGGCGCCGAGCCTTACTACTCCTGTCGGGGTGCCGACGGTGGTCCTGGGTCGCTAACTTGGCGCTATGGACGGAGTAACTGAGAGCCAGGTGGGACCCCCGAGCCCCTTCGAACGCCGCCGTGAGAAGCTGTTTGCACAGCTTGGTGGAGGCGTGATGGTACTCCCGGCTGCGCCGACTCGGTTCCGGTCCAGGGACACGGAGTACCGATACCGTCCGGACAGTGAGCTTTTCTACCTCACCGGTGTGACCGAGCCCGAGGCCGTGGCCGTGCTTGTGGGTGGTGAAGAGCCGCGTTTCACACTCTTCGTCCGGCCGAGGGATCCCGATGCGGAGTTTTGGGCCGGTCCGAGGATGGGCGTGGACCGCGCCTTAAGTGCCTTCTCACCAGATGACTGCCACTCGGTGAAGGAATTGGCCCAGCGGCTCGCGAGCCTTCTCGACGGTGGTGACCGGATTTTCTACAGAACCAGACATGGGGACGGCGTGGGGACGTTTGTGTCGGCAGCGCTGGAACGCGCGCGAGCGCGCGGGCCGCGGACCGGTGGCGGCCCGAGGGCGTTGGTCGATCCGGGTGAAGTTCTGGACGATATGCGTCTCATCAAGGACGAGCAGGAAATCGAGGCGTTGCGAAAGGCCGTCGCGATTAGCATCGCCGGACAAAGAGCTGGCGCACGTTCGTTGGGGGGAGGTGTCCCCGAGCGGACCGTTGAAGCGGCCGTCGAGGGTGCCTTCCGTCGTGAAGGGGCGGCGGCACCTGGCTTTGCCACGATCGTCGGTTCTGGGACGAACGCCTGCGTGCTCCACTACGTCGACAACGAGGACACCGTGCAGGAGGGTGCGCTGGTCCTTTTGGACGCCGGCGCGGAGGTCGGGCTGTACAACGGAGACATCACTCGGACCTATCCGGCGTCAGGACATTTTTCCGAAGAGCAGCGGGCCGTATATGACGTCGTCGAGGGTGCTCGGACTGCCGCCATCAGCGTCGCGCAGCCCGGTGCGACCATCGCGGACGTCCATGCCGCGGCCACGGTGGTGATTGTGGACGGCCTGGTGACTCTGGGCGTCCTGTCTGGCGACCGGGATGACCTGATCGAACAAGGTGTCCACAAGGCCTTCTTTCCCCATCAGACGTCGCACTGGTTGGGTCTCGATTTGCATGATCCGGGCGACTATACGAGAGGGGGTGCTTCAAGGGTGTTGGAGCCCGGCATGGTCTTCACGGTAGAGCCGGGCCTCTATTTCCGCCCGGAACTGTCGAAAGGCGGGGCCGCCCGCTACTCCGGGATTGGTGTCCGTATAGAGGACGACGTGTTGATCACCGCGGACGGGAACGAGGTCCTGACTGCCGGGCTGCCGACCGCCGCTGAGGACATGGAAGCCATGCTGGCTGGTGAAGAATGAGCGCCGCTGCGGTGGGCCGTAGCGCCCTCCTGTTGGATCGGCTGGCTCAGCCTGGACCGCTGGTCACGGTTGAACTCAGACCGCCCCGTTCGGATCTGGGGGCCCAGGACGGAATGGGCGCCTGGATCGACCTCCATCACTCGCTCGGATCGTTGACCCGCGATGAACTCTTCGTCTTCCTCACGGACAATGCCGTGGGATCCGCCGAAGAGGAGAATCTCGCTCACGTGGGAGCAAACGTGGACGAGGATGTGGACCTGCGGCGCATCGTCCCGATCCTGACCGCGAAGCATTCGCTCGAATACTGCGAGATGTTCGCATCTCGAGCGGCGTCGGAAGGCTTCGATGCCCTGACGGTCTTAGGGGGAGATCCTTCGGTTGGGCCCCCGAGGTGTGTACCGCATGGTCGAGACCTGAGGGAGAGGCTGCAGCAGCGTCTCCCGGGACTCGTACTCGGTGGGTGGGCGAATCCACATCGTAGTGCCTCGGAGCAAGTGGGATTCCTCAGTGCCCCAGACGCCCACGTGGACTTCGCGCTGACTCAGGTCGTGTCCCACCACTCGACGGATCGGATCGCGCGTTTTGTCGAAGAGGCCAACCGTGAAGTCCCTGATGTGGCCATGGTGTACGGCGTCTTTTTCTATCGGAGTGCAAACCCGGGCACCTTGGCGGCCTTAGGTGACTTCTTTCCCGTGCCCGCTGAGGGGCTGAGGAGTGATTTCGCGTCGGGGCTTACTGCCGAGGAGATCTGTGCACGCTCGATTCGTGAGCTTCGCGCGGTGGGGGCAGAGAAGGTCTACGTCAGCAATCTCGGAAATCGCGGAGCAGGGCGTCGGCTCCGGCGGATCCTAGGACACGTTTAGTTCCTAGGCCGTAGAGCTTACGCCGGCCTGCCTAAGCACGCGGAGGGCGATATCCACGCGTCGGCTCGGTGCGTTGAGGTGGAATCCTCGCACCAGCGGCTTCACTGCCTCGATCATCTCGACCGCGATGGATACACCCTCCTCCAACGCCGCCTCGTCTCCCTTCTCTTGAGCGGCGCGCATGCGCTCCACCACCGACTCGGGAACGACCACGCCAGGCACCTCGTAGGCCAAGAACTCGGCGTTCCGCAGGTTCAAGAAAGGCCAGATGCCCGCAACGAGTGGGATCGCGTGGTCTGCCGCGCGTTCCATGAAGCGTTCCAACGCATCGGGATCAAAGACCGGCTGGGTAACGGCAAAGTCCGCACCCGCCTCCACCTTGTACCCAAATCGCTCGATTTCGCGGTCGAGATCTACAGCTCCGGGATTCGCGGCCACACCCTGCACGAACTCCGTGGGCGCCCCAATCGAGTTGCCGCCGGGGTCGATCCCCCGGTTGAGTCCGTTCACCACGTTGGTCAGTCCGATCGAGTCGATATCGAAGACTGCGGTCGAGTCGGGGTAGGGGCCCTGAAGCGGCGGGTCTCCACTCACCACGAGTACGTTACGCACTCCGGCAGCGGCGGCTCCGAGCAAATCTGAGATCATTCCCAGCATGTTTCGATCACGGCACGTGTAGTGGACCAGCGCCTCGATGCCCACCTCGCGCTCCACGATCTGTGCGGCCGAGATAGCGCCCATGCGGCTGAGCGATCTGGGATTGTCCACCAGTGCGAGGGTGTCCACCCCCGCCACCTTGAGCGCTCGGGCTGGCTCGACTACCGCGCTCTTTCCCCATCCGCGCGGAGGCAGGATCTCGACGGAGACCACCGTCTCACCACGAGCGAGCTTTCGACCCCAAGCAGATCGGGCTTCGAGCGGCACCGGTTCGCGGGCCACCTCGCCACGGTGGACATTTACTGACGGGGTGATCGTCGCGTGTCGGGGCTGGGCTGCTGTGACCGCATTTCGTACCTGCTTCACATGTTCCGGAGTGGTGCCGCAGCACCCGCCAACGAAACGCGCGCCCGCGTCGATCATTCGGCGGGCGTATTGGGCCATGTACTCTGGACTGGCCAGGTAGATTTTTCGGTCGCGCACGGTGCGGGGCAGCCCTGCGTTCGGCTGAGCGATCAGGGGCAGGTTCGTAGCCTCAGCCATCTCCTCGATCGCGTCCAGCATCACTGCGGGCCCTACCGAGCAATTGAGTCCGATCACGTCCGCGCCGTGCTGGGCGAGTTCCTGAGCGATTTGTACAGGGTCGTTCCCATATGCGGTTTTCCCGCCTCTCCCGACCGTCATTTGTGCCACGATCGGCAGATCCGACAGCTCTCGCACGGCAGCGACCGCGCACCCGATCTCCGTGAGGTCGGAGAACGTCTCGAGGACGAAGCCATCCACTCCACCCGAGACAAGACCAGCGACCTGCCGCTTGAAGAAATCGACGGCTTCTTCGCGAGCAGTAGGTCCCCATGGCTCGATTCGGATTCCCAAGGGTCCGATCGCTCCGGCGACCTTCGCGAAGCTACCCGCGGCCTGTTTCGCTAGGTGCCCCGCCGCTTCGTTGATTTCTTCAGTGCGCTCTGCCAGTCCGTAGGAAGAGAGCTTCACCGGATTGGCCCCGAACGTATTCGTCTCGAGTACCTCGGCGCCGGCGGCCACGTACTCCTCGTGAATCTCCCTCACGATGTCCGGGCGCCCGACGTTGAGCTCGTCGTAGCAGATGTTCACGAACACGCCGCGATTGTAGAGCAACGTTCCCATGGCTCCGTCAAAAACGTGGACGCGCCCGTCTAGGATGAGCTCCTTCATGAGTCACGCTCCGGATCGTACCCGAGGTTGGGGGAGAGCCATTTCTCAACTTTTTCGATGGTCCAGCCCTTCCGGGTCGCGTAATCCTCAACCTGATCACGCCCCATGCGTCCGATCCCGAAGTAATGGGCTTCCGGATGGGCGAGATACCAGCCCGAAACCGACGCAGCCGGTGCCATGGCAAAACTCTCGGTGAGTGTCACGCCGAGGGCTTCCTCTGCATCCAATAGCTCGAACAGCGTTCGCTTTTCAGTGTGGTCTGGGCACGCCGGGTAGCCGGGGGCGGGTCGTATCCCCTGGTAGGCTTCCGCGATCAGATTGTCGTTCGAGTGGGACTCGCTTGGTGCATAGGCCCAAATTTCGCATCGCACCCTCTCGTGCATCACTTCCGCGGCGGCCTCCGCGAGTCGGTCGGCCACCGATTTTACGAGGATGGCGGTGTAGTCGTCGTGTTCGCTCTCCGCTTCGGCCACGAGTTCATGGACGCCGAGTCCGGCAGTGACGACGAAGCCACCGATCCAGTCCGGTGTGCCGACCGGAGCCACGAAATCAGCTAGACAAGACGCGGCACGGTCCTGCTTGGCGAACTGCTGCCGGACGTGATGGCACGTCGTGCGCGTTTCGTCTCGCGTCTCGTCGGTGAAGATGTCGATGTCGTCCCCAGTGCTATTCGCTGGGAAGAGACCGACGACGGCCTTCGGGGTGATTCGATCGTCTGAAGCCATCCGATCCAGCATCTCCTCGGCATCTGACAAGAGGCTTTTAGCCTGCGCGCCGACGACCGCGTCGTTCAGGATCGCCGGGTGCTTGCCCGCGAGTTCCCACGCCTGGAAGAAGGGCGTCCAGTCGATGTAGGGTCGGAGTTCCTCTACGCTGAGGTCCAGCTGATGAACGCCAAGCTGTTTCGGGCGCTGCGGGGGAGACGAAGCCCAATCGAAGGAGCGTGCGCGTCTTCGTGCGGCGGCGATCGGTGTAAGGGGTGTTCTTGCGGACCGTTCGGCTCGGCGTTTGCGCACAGCTTCGTATTCCACGGCGAGATTAGCGATGAACGGCGCTCGGCGTTTGTCATCAAGGAGCGTCGACACGACCCCAACGGCCCTGGAAGCGTCGAGCACGTGTACCGTGGGTCCAGCATAACACTCTTCGATTTTCACCGCGGTGTGGACCTTCGACGTTGTGGCGCCACCGATCAGCAACGGCACTTCAAAGCCGGTCCGTTGCATCTCTTTCGCCACGCTTACCATCTGGTCGAGTGAGGGGGTGATGAGCCCCGATAGACCGATGATATCCACTCTCTCTTCCCGGGCGCGGTCGAGGATCTTCTCTCCCGGCACCATCACGCCCAAATCGATGACTACATAACCGTTACACTGCAGGACGACCCCGACGATGTTCTTGCCGATGTCATGGACGTCACCTTTCACAGTGGCCATGAGAATCCGGCCTTTGTCCTCAGTGCTCGTCTTCTCTGCTTCGAGGTACGGGACCAGGTGGGCGACGGCCTTCTTCATGACGCGTGCGCTCTTCACGACCTGTGGCAAGAACATGCGTCCACTGCCGAATCGGTCGCCGACTTCGTTCATGCCGTCCATGAGCGGTCCCTCGATGACATCGAGCGCTCGAGGGAGAGACACACGCGCCTCTTCTGCGTCGATCTCGACGTATTCGTCGATACCCTGTACGAGGGCGTGCTGAAGCCGAGCCGTTATGTCGAGATCCCTCCACGACAAGTCCTCATGTACGCGACGCTCCGTGGTGCCAGTGCGTTCTCCCGCGATCTGCGTGAGAGCATCCGTGGCTTCGGGGTTCCGAGCGAAGAGAACGTCTTCAACAGGAACGATTAGATCCTTGGGGATGTCGTCGTATACAGGCAGTGCGCCGGCATTCACGATGCCCATGTCGAGCCCGGCCGCGATCGCGTGATAAAGGAACGCTGTATGCATGGCTTCCCGCACTTCGGGTGAGCCACGAAACGAGAACGAAACGTTGCTGATGCCGCCCGAGGTGAGCGAGTGCGGGCAAGCCGCTTTGACGCCTCGCACGGCCTCGATGAAGGCGATCGCGTATCGCTCATGCTCTTCGATTCCCGTTGCGACAGCGAAGACGTTCGGATCGAAGATGATGTCCTCCGGTGCGAAGCCTTCCTCGAGCAGGACCGAATAGGCCCGTGAGCAGATATCGATCTTACGCTGCACCGTGTCCGCCTGACCGTCTTCGTCGAATGCCATCACCACCGCCGCGGCACCGTACCGTCGAACCAGTCGAGCCCTCTCTCGAAACTCCTGCTCGCCGTCCTTCAGCGAGATAGAATTGACGATGCCTTTGCCCTGAAGCGTCTTGAGGCCGGCCTCGATCACATCCCAGTTGGACGAGTCGACCATCACCGGGATGCGAGCTATTTCCGGTTCCGATGCGAGCAAGTTGAGGAATCGCGGCATCGCAGCGACAGAGTCGAGCAAGCCCTCGTCCATGTTCACGTCGATGACCTGGGCGCCACCTCGAACCTGCTGCCGGGCCACCTCCACGGCAGTGTCGTAGTCGTCATCCTGGATGAGGCGAGCGAAGCGGCGGGACCCGGTCACGTTCGTGCGCTCGCCGACGTTCACGAACAGAGAGTCTGGCCCGATTGTCAGCGGCTCCAGACCGGCGAGGCGTGTACGGACCGGTACATCAGGCAAGGCGCGTGGCGTGACGTCCGCCACGGCCTTCGCGATTGCTCGGATATGATCGGGTGTCGTACCGCAGCAGCCACCGACGATGTTCAGGAAGCCCGCTTCGGCGAACTGCCGGGTCATGTCCGCCATATGCTCCGGCGTGTCGTCGTACTCCCCGAATTCGTTGGGGAGGCCAGCATTCGGGTAACAACTCACTGGAACCGTGGCGACCTCGGACAGCTCCTTGAGGTACGGGCGTAACTGATCGATTCCGAGGGCGCAGTTGAGACCCACGCTGAGAAGGCCAGTCGGACGCCCTGCGCCCGGATGTACTCCGTGGGAGACCGAATTGTAGAATGCTTCAGGCGTCTGCCCCGACAAGGTGCGACCGCTCTGGTCTGTGATTGTCCCAGACATCATGACCGGGATGTCGAGGCCTGTTTCCTCTAGAGCCTTCGAGACCGCGAAGAGGGCGGCCTTGGCGTTCAGTGTGTCGAATGCGGTCTCGACCAGAAGGAGGTCGGCGCCCCCGTCGATGAGCCCGAGCGCTTGTTCTACATAAGCGGTGACGAGTTCGTCGAAGGTGACGTTCCGAGCACCTGGGTCGCCCACATCGGGCGAAATGGACGCCGTCCGGTTCGTCGGCCCGAGTGCGCCCGCGACCCAGCGGGGTCGCCCAGGTTCCGCAGCCTCTGCCGTATCAGCAGCCTCTCTCGCCAGCCGAGCCGCATCCCGATTCAGCTCGAACGCGATCTCTGGGAGCCCATAGTCCTCAAGAGAGATCCGGTTGGCGCTGAACGTGTTGGTTTCGACGAGATCAGCTCCGGCCGCGAGGTATTCCGCGTGGATATCGCGAATTACATCCGGGCGAGAGAGACAGAGGAGGTCGTTCGCTCCCATGAGCAGTCTTTCGCTGTCAGCGAAGCGCTCACCACGGAAATCCTCTTCCTCGAACTTGTGCCGCTGGATCATGGTGCCCATGGCACCGTCGATCACAAGAATGCGTTTGGTCAGGTGTTCCCTGATCAGGACGCCCCGGTCGGCCCGAGTGAGTCCGCTCTTCGTTGCTGCCACCGTATCCCCTAAAAAAAAGGCCCCTCGCGATTTGATGCGCGATAGGGCGTGGGTCTTTTAGCTCGTTAGCCGGTTGCCCGGCGGGCCGCAATACACCTCAAATCGCCCGATTCTGTTGTACCCAAGTGTACATGCGTGCGGGGTGTGTGCCAACTTGCTCCGTACGATCTCCCCGATCACCCGGTGCCGGGGTGGCCAGGAACCACAGAATCCCGAATCCGGAAATGTCATGACGCGTTGGCTGACTCGTCCGCGCTTGTCTCGCGGTTTCTACAAAGCACATGGGCTTAGCAACGACTATTTGGTCTTCGAGGAAGGCGACGACTGGACGGCCACGCCGGCAGCCATCAGGGCGGTGTGCGACCGGTTCAGCGGAGTGGGCTCCGACGGCATTGTGGTGCTTCTGTCGGGCGCCGGGCGCCCCTCGCTCCGGATGTTTAATCCGGATGGTGGAGAGTTCGAGCGCAGCGGCAACGGCCTGCGTATTCTGGCCTCCTACCTCCTGCGGATGGGACGGGTCGGCTCCGAGCCGTTCGATGTAGAGGTCGCCGGGGATACGGTGTCCATGACGGTACACGGTGAGCAGGATGGTACGTACGACGTTTCGGTCGCGATGGGATTGGCCCGGGTGGGCCCCGCGGCTGTCGGCCTCGATGCGTCGGCTATCGACTCAGATGGGTCGATGCTGGGGCCGAATGGGACCTCTTTTCGCGTCGTTCCCGTTTCTGTCGGGAATCCGCACCTGGTTGTCTTCTCTCCAGAATTGTCAGAAGAGATGCTCGCCGAGTTGGGCCCCTTCTTTGCGGCACATCCTGCTCTGACTCACGGCGCAAACATGCAGCTCGCGCATCCGGACGGGCTGGCTCGGGTCAAAGCTTTGATCTGGGAACGGGGAGTCGGGCGGACCAGTGCTTCGGGTACCAGTTCATGCGCGGTGGCGGTCGCGAGTGTCGTCGAGGGAAGAGTACAGCCGGGTACGATTGACGTGGAAATGCCTGGGGGCATCCTGCAGGTCACGGTCTCGGAAGGCCTCGATGTCGTGCTGCGCGGTCCCGTCGAAGCGGTGATGGACGGAGTCTTGGTGCGCGAAGAGAGCGAATAAGCTGCGCTAAAGAGCGGCGCGAGAACTCTTAGGTCCGCACCCGGAGGAGCAGTACCGTGGCGCCACCGAGGAAGAGCACGTTGGGTAGCCACGCGGCGGTCGTCGCCGAGACTGCCCCGGCTTCGCCGAGTGCTCCGGAGATCTTGAACATCATGAGGTACAGGATGACGGTCCCGAGTGAGACCCCAATGCCGTAGGCTGCACCGCCACGGTTGCTGCTCGTCGCCAGAGGGCCACCGAACAAAATCACGACAAGAGTCGCCACAGCCAAAGAGATCTTCTGCTCCTTTTTCACCAGAAGTTCCTTGGCGTTGCCCCCGGTGCGTTGGATGATGTCTGCAAAGTGGTCGATTTCTGCGTACGTCATTTCGTCCGGTTCGCGCGGTGCCTCCAGGAGTTCTTCTGGCCTTTCCACGATACCGGCCATGCGGAGCTTCTCGAACTCAACCGACGCCTCAGTCGAGTCGGGGGCTAGGGTCCGGAGGTAACCTCGTTCGAGTGTCCAGCCATCGATGGAGTCCCACCGAGCTGCTTCGGCCAGGACATGAAGACCTGCCCGGCCCTCCGAGGGAGGCCGTTCGATCACCACGGTATTCATGCGACCATCGTTCGCGGTGAGTCGCCCGACCTGCCAGGTGAGTCCGCTCTCGGACTTATAAACGAAGTCAGACCGGAACGTACGACCCGGGGACTCACGGCGGAGGATCTGAGCTGCTATGCGGTTTCCGCGAGGCTCGATCTCCGTAATGAACAAGGCGACACCCGTCAGGAGAACACCGATGATCACGAGTGGGGCGACGACACGGTGGAACGAGATTCCGCCCGCTTTGGCAGCCACGAGCTCTCGGTGCATGGTCATCCCGTGGATGGTAAAGACCGTGGCGAGCAGCGTCGCGATCGGAAATGACCAGCGGATGAAGAGCGGCATCTGATACATGTAGGCCAGGCTCACTTCCATGCCGGTGAGCCCACGATCGATGTAGTCGTCGAGATTCTCTGTGATATCGCCAATCACGAACAGAACGGGAGATGCCGATAGGCACAGGAAGAACGTCTTGAAGAACGTTCCGACCACCAGGCGGTCGAGGATTCGGATCATCCTGGCACGTCCGCGGTGGAGACATCACGTCGGCCGGGGAGCCTCGCACGCATTCGTTCGGTCATCGCCTCGAATGCTCCACTACGTAGTGAACCGCCAGCCCGACTCATTCGCGCGACTAAATAGAGGCCTACGATCAGGAAGACGAAGTTCGTGAGCCACATCGTTACCGCGGGACCTGCCACACCCCGGTCGGCGAGCGTCTCTCCGCCGATTAGACCCGCCCAATAGATCGCCGTGATTCCACTCGATGCGGCCACTACCATGCCGATCCCGCCCGTCGGGAAGCGGATCGCCAGCGGAGGCGCCAAGAGGGTGAAGATCAAACATGCCACCGCGATGGCTGCCTTTTTATGAATTTCGACCCTGTACCGGCCTGCCGTTTGACGGAGGGCTTCACCGCGTGAGGCTCGGGTGCGGGCCGTGATTACGACGTCTTGAGTCACAGGATCTTGGGCAAGTAGGGAAGCCCCATTCCCTATGACAGCGATCTGGCCTCGCGCTTGTTGGGTTCGAACCGTGTTGATAACTGCCGAGTCCTCGGCGGACTCGAGCCCGAGGGCCAGCCGAAGCGCCTGCATCGACTTGTCGCGCATCTCTGCATGAACCGAATCGAGTTCGGCTTCGCGTTCAGCGGCGTTCTCCAACAACATCGCGAAGCCCATCTCCCGATCTCCACGGTCAGTGCCACCTAGGCGTCGGGCGAGTTCGTTGCCGACGCCTCGCAACGGCACGATCTGCTTTTCAAAGTAGAGCTGCTGAAAGCCTCCAATCCGATCGCTCTGTACCTCGTGCACGACGCCATCGTAGAGCGTGAGATAGAGGTCCGTCTTGGCTTCGTTGAAGGCCATCTCCCCGCGGGCCGCATAGGTCGTCCGGCGGCGAATAGGGTTGTTGGCGTCGAAAATCGTGACTTCTTCGAGCGTGTTGGTGACCGCATCGATACGGTCAGCGGTGAGGAAGTACGTGTTGAGACCGGCGTCGGCCCTGATTTCATTCACGACTTGCTCGCGCCATTCTAAGGTCGGGCTCTTGCGACCGATGTCTACCATGAGGTTTTTTAACCGATGGTTCGACTCAGGGAGGACTTGGTCATTGAAGAAGAGCATGACACCGGTCATGACCAGTCCCATGCACAACATCGGCACCATGACACGAGACGGGCGGACTCCGCTCGCAGATATGGCGGTGATCTCATTCGCCGAAGTGAGTTCGCTGAATCCGTACAACACCGCGGCCAACACGGAGATAGGGAGGGACAAAGCGATCGTATGAGGTAAGGAGAGGACCAGGAACTCGACCACCACCGTCCACGGGAGCCCTTTGCCAACGAGCCCTTCCACACGCTGGGCAACCGCGTTCAAGAAGATCAACGCGGTCAGCGCAGACAGCGCGAACAGGAAGGGGCCGATGTGGACCCTTACCAGGTACCTCGTGATTACACTCATGCGCATCTTTGCGTCACAGACTTTCCTTTTTCGGGTCTTCAGGGAACCGGAAGCTAGCCGGCTGCGACCGCACTGCTCAAGGCACTGCGTTTGATTGTCGTCACTCCCTACACCCTTTTTCGTCACTCTGTTCGTCGGTTGATCTGACGCGTGTCGAAACTCCTACTGATTCTGATCGCTGCCACGCTCTCGCCCTTGTGGGTTGAGGGTGCGAGAGGGGCATCTGTGGAGACGCTCCAGGTTCGACAAGCGTCCCGCGATTCCATTCTCAGGAGGGACCTTTCCGAGCTTCCAGTCTCGGTGCGCATCGGACTCACCGCGACGGCTGAAGAACCTCATGTGCGGTTGGGTATGACCCGTCTCCCCGTCAGCGACGGCGGCGTCGGTTCACGGCAGCGCCCGTGGGTGTTCGGTGCTCGATGGCCGGGCGGGACTCTGGCTTCTGCGTCGCTTTCGTCCGAAGTGGTCCGTTGGGTAGCAGCAGGCCGCCGGACTGGGGAGCTCGGAGTCGATGCGTTCTTACCGCCGCGGCCCATCAGCCCGCGCGAAGCTGCGTTCGCGAATCCGCAGGCACAGGGTGGCTCACCGCGCTTCCGGACGGAGTATGCCGACTTGGCGTTGAACGTCACGAGTCGGATGGAACTCGGGGGGGATTGGACCCGGTTCCAGCCATGCGACAATCAGTTCAAGGTCAGTTGTAATCCCAACCTCATACCTCAACTTACGCCGGACGCGCGGTTCGGCGTGCAGATGGATGGCACGATCGCCGACCGGGTTCGAGTCGATGTCGATTTCGACCAGAGCCGCGAATTCGACGCTGCCAACCGTATCAACATCTTCTACGAAGGCGGGGAAGATGACATACTCCGCCGGTTAGAAGTGGGTGACGTGACGTTCAACCTGCCCCGGTCGCGCTTTCTCACCGAAGGTATCCCGGCCGGGAATTTCGGTTTCCAGGCGGACGGGCAGCTCGGCCCCATGGAGTTCCAGGCAGTCTGGGCACAGCAACGCGGAGACCTGAATTCGCGTGTCTTCCAGCTGACGGGTCTGGGTGATCAGCGTGCGTTCGTGCAGGAAGACACACTCGTCTTGGACGACGCGGACTACGTTCGTGGACAGTTCTTCTTCCTCATCGACCCCGAAGACATCGAGGACTATCCGCACGTCGACGTTCTCTCGCTCGACCCGTCCCACGCGCCGGTTGGTGTATCCCCAGGAACTGAGCCGATTCAGCTGTACCGCTTCGAGGACGATCCGGCCTTCCAACAGCAGGTGGAAGGCTTCATCCAGGCGGATGTGACGGCGGAGCGAGATGGCGTCACTACCACGGAATCCGGTTGGTTCAGGTACCTGCAGCCCGGCCTCGACTATTTCGTACACCCGAGCGGGCTGTGGCTGGCGCTTCGTGCGCCCCTCTCACGCGACGAAATGCTGGGTGTCACCTATATCACGGCGGTCGGCGACACCGTGGGGGACTACAATCCTGAGCGGATTCACAACGCCGGTGGACGGCCACAGTTACGGTTGCTCAAGGCATCGGGCGCCAATCACCAGCCGGGGCAACCGACGTGGGACCAGGAAATGCACCAGGTCTATCGGGTGTCCGGCTCGCCAGACGTCGAGCCAGGATCGGTCGACCTCACGATCTCGCTCGGCGAGCCGTCGGCGGGGCGGACGTTTAAGCGTGGGCCCACCGGGGAGGACTTGACGTTCCTACGGCTGCTCGGACTGGATGAAGAGGCTCCAGCCGATGACCTCGACGAGTCCTTCGTGTATTCCCCTGGCGACGAGTTCTTCGACGCTCAGCCGACGGTGCAGGGGACCTTTGTCATTTTTCCCACACTCCGCCCATTCGCCGAGCCGCCTCCGCTGCCCTCCTTGGGACTCACCGAGCTTGAGACTGCACAGGTGCTCGCGGATGACGCGAACGACCGGATCTACGTGGAGGACGATCCCTTCGAGCGCGACAACGGTGGGCGATTCAGGTTGACACTAGCCTATCGATTGCGCAGCCAAGGCGTCATTTCGTCGTTCTCCTTGGGTGCCTTTGGCATTCGAGACGGAAGCGAGCGGATCTTCTTGGGGGAGCGCCTCCTGAGTTCGGGAGTCGACTATCAAATCGACTACGACGTGGGTCAGGTCACGCTCTTGGAGGCGGAACAGCTCTTCGCGTCCAACCCCAACGCCTCGGTGCGGGCGACTTGGGAGCAGCGTTCCTTGTTTCAGGTCTCACCTACGCAAGTCTTTGGCATGCGCAGTCATGTCGACTTGTTTGGCCGCGGCGGGATCGATGTTCTCGGCTTGTATCGGTCGGAGCGTTCGGTGGTGACTCGACCCGTTCTGGGCACCGAGCCTGGCGCCACGCTCTTGGGAGGTGTCAGCGGGTCGTATCAGGCCCCGGTCGAGTGGTTCGATCGTGTCTTGGACGGGCTTCCAGGGCTTCGCTTCGATGGGGAGACATCCCTTTCCATTGCCGGGGAGTTCGCGGTTTCTCTGCCCAACCCGAATACGTCCGACCGCG
Organism: Longimicrobiales bacterium; assembly: GCA_029245345.1. Taxonomy (NCBI): domain Bacteria; kingdom Pseudomonadati; phylum Gemmatimonadota; class Longimicrobiia; order Longimicrobiales; species Longimicrobiales bacterium. The sequence goes on along the minus strand of JAQWPM010000021.1, from coordinate 370,929 downwards.
CCTTCTTGGATGACTTTGATGCCGCGTCTCAACTTCCGGTTTCACTGCTTTCCTCCAGTTGGGTCACAGGAAGTGCCCCGACGTCGCGTGTCGGGGCGCAGTCTGTACTTCCCCCCGCCCTGAACGGTTCGACATCCGTTCCTCTGGCTTGGCAACATTCTTGGGTGGTCGAGTCCGTGCTCGGGGACAGCGTAGGTGTCCATGAGGGCTTCTTCCCCCGCATGGATATCGACCGGCAGATCCGCGTCGCCGGTTCGGAGATTCGAGAACCAGGGATGATCCTCTCCTTCGGGCAGGGTCTCGTCGAGGGTCCGTCGTGGAGGTCGATGACGACGTCGCTGTCTCGAAACGGCCTCGACATGACGAAGACCGAGTTCATCGAATTCTATGCTTCCGGTGCGGATGAACTCACGCTCGTGCTCGACCTTGGGACCGTTAGCGAAGATGCCTTCTTTGTGGACTCGCTTGGGCAAACCAGCGGTACACGCATGGACGATGGGGAAGCATGGGGGTTGGGCATCCTCGACCAGGAAGCGGATCCGCGAAAAGGTGAGATCTGGAGTGATGAGGCCGACCGGCGGGGTGTTTGGGGCGAGAGCTGCGAGGGCCAGCGTGCTCAGATCTATCGAATCGGGGATCCACGCTCGAACTGCACACGGGGTAACGGGCGACAGGACAGCGAAGACCTGGATCAGGACGGCAACCCCGACTTTCAGGAACGCCACCTCCGCTACGTCGTGCGTTTGGATGGCTCCTCACCGTTTCTCGCTCGAACCAGGCAAGAGACGGGTACCGACTTCCAGCTCTACCGCATCCCATTGCGGGGTGCCGGTTCGGTCGAGGTCGGCGGCGCGTTCAGCGAATCCGACATGCGTGCCGTCCGTCACATGCGTTTCACACTGGCCGGCGCTCGGAATCAGCGTCTCCAGATCGCCCGAATGCGACTCGTGGGGTCGCGCTGGATCAAGCGATCCGGAGAAGGTGTTTTGGACGGAATCGTCGGAGACACGCTGTCTGGATTCGGCCGCATGGAGGTCTCGACGGTTTCGCGTGTGACAGAGGGCGAGTCCTACGCGTCGCCTCCTGGAGTTCTAGAGGAACTGGTAGACCCCACGATCGCGATCTCAGGGCAGGGCATCGAGTTCAACGAGAAGTCGCTCGGCATCACGTTCGAAGATGTCGCGCCGGGCGCTCGTGCGGAGGTCTACCATCGCTTCCCTCAGCGACCCCGCAATTTTCTGGCGTACCGAGAGGCGCGCATGTGGGTCGTGCCGCGAGACGGTGATTTCGGACCTGATCGTCCGCACTATTTCTATCTCAAGGTTGGGAGCGACGAAGAGAATTTCTATTTGTTCCGAACTCCGCTCCAGCCGCCTTCGAACCCGGCCGGGGTGACTCCGGGTGATTGGTTGCCTGAAGTCCATATTGACTTCGGTGAGTGGTTCGATCTTCGGCAGCGAGCGGAAGAGTCGCTCCTACTCAGCCCGCCTGGCCCAGGCGATCCGCCGATCACCGTTTGGGCATCGGACTCCACCTACGCGGTGGTGCTGCGCGACCGCGGACGCGCACCCAATCTCGCAGCGGTCCGAGAAATTTCCCTCGGGATTTGGAATGAAGGCTTTGCCTCCATATCTGGAGAGGTGTGGGTCGACGAACTCAGGCTGGGACGATCGGTTCGTGATGCGGGACTGGCGACCTCGTTCGACGTGGAACTGGATGGGGGAGGGGTGCTGTCGTCGCGTCTGAGCGTGACGAGTCGTGGGGCCTTCTTCCGGCAGCTCCGGGATGAGCCGACGTACCAGAATGACCGAAATGTCAATCTGAGTTCAGAACTCGCCTTGGACCGGTGGATGCCGTCGGGGTGGGGCGTCGACATGCCGGTGACATTGGACCATGACCGGTCGTCACAGGCGCCGCGTTTCTTGGCGAATTCCGATGTCCGCGCCGACCAACTCCGAGACCTTCGTGCCACCGAGTCTCGCCAGACTCGTGTCGGGGTGTCCTTCAGAAAACGGACGGAATCCCCCAACCCATGGGTGGGGCTTCTCATGGATGGACTCGGAGCTCGACTGTCGTATGCGTCGACGGCAGGCTCCTCGGTGACCACCGAATACGACACCGACGGCGTAGAGGCTGGCTTGTCCTGGGCGCATGAACCAGAGAGGAGGGAGGTCTCCATCATCCCAGATTTCGCAGAGGGCACCGTTCGCACCCTTCTCCCCGGTTTCCTGGAGGACAAGATTCTTGGGTCGCGTCTCAGGCTCACACCGGAGAGGGTATCTGTTGGAACCAGCTATTCGCGACTCGACAATCGGATTCTCCGGTTCGACCGAATCATCTCCCATCCGGATGACTCGCTCGCGTTGGTGACCCGGGCTCCCAGAGAGGCCTTCCAGACCGCGGCTGACGCGCGCTTTCGTCCGCTGAGTCCGCTTACGGCGGACCTCACATTCTTGTCCATTCGCGACATTCTCCCTGCCCAGGAGGCTGTTTCCGATGTGGGAGTTCAGGCGTTGATCGATGCCCAGAGATTCCACGCAGCTGGCCTTGATTGGGGGTGGGAGACGAACCGCTCCCTCATCTCCCGGGTCGGATTCCGACCATCGATCATCTCATGGGTCACCAACGACTTCAGTTGGACCACACAGTACCGGTCCGCGCGGAACACGAACTTCGTGGAGAGACGAGTCGAGGAAACGGATACGACGCTAAGCCTCACACGGAATGCCAGCGGACAAAGGGACTGGAGAGCCTCAATCGCGGTCAGTCCCGCTCGATTGGCGGAGGCGTGGTTGGGTCCAGCTCTTGATACAGAGACTGCGGGGGTGGCGCAGCTGAGGTCCGCACTCGGAGCGGTGCGTCCAATCAATGTCACCTACGCTGACGGGATCGTGTCTCGTTTTAGTCGCGATCCTGTGAACCCCGGCGCGGGGTATCAGTTCGGCCTGGGCTCGATAGACGACTTCCGCGTCATCGCGGGCGACACAGCAGCGACGCTGACGGATCGCTCCACGTGGACGGCGTCTTCGGGAGCGACGCTGCCTGGTGGCTTGAATGTCACTGCCGCGTACAACCGGACGGATGCGGTAACTCTAGATACCCGCAGCGACCGACAGATACAGCAACGACGGTGGCCTGATGTCCGGGCTCAATTACCCCCGCTGAACATGCCGGAGATGACAGGGATGCGCAGCGTGACCCTGTCCTCGGGCTACGTTCGTACAGAACGGTCCACGGATTTCGGTGGCCTTGGTCTTCAACGGCGTTTCGAGGAGGCTGTCGACATACCCATCAGCATCTCGATCTCCTGGCTTGGGACGCTGGTCACCGGATATCAGGCGCAGCTCAGGGAAGGGCGGGGCACTGATCCCACGGGTGACACCGAGCGAGACGAGACGAGTCATCGCATCACGGTGAGTTCCCAATTTGTGCCTCCGTGGGGATTGGCGGGTCACCTCGATCGTCCGATTCGGCTCTCGCTGTTGGGGCTTTACCGCTCCGAGCGCGACTGTCGCTCCACGACCGGTCGTTTGGAATGTGTCCCGTTCGTGGACCAGATCAGTAAGACTGTAAATCTGTCTATGGACACGAGTATCGGCGGGTTCGCAGTTGGTGTCCAAATGAGTTTTGACGACCGTCAATCGTTCGTGGGCCAGCGGACCGGTTCGACCCAATTCCAATTGATGCTCTTCGGTGAGCTGCAGTTCTCCGCCGGGGTGCTTCCCATCCGATAGCCGTCGGCCCATCCAGGCATGGAATTCAGCGGCTTGAGTAACGACTCTGTCGGATGGATTCTGAAACGCGTGCCCTTCGTAGGACTGCCCTTTTCCTCCTGACGGTTAGTGTCTTTCGTTGGGTTGCGGCTCGACCCACAAGCGAGCCTCTGGTCTCTGAGCCCGCTCGGATCGACCAACTCATCGACTCGAGCCGGGCCTCGTTGGGAGAGGAGCGGGCTCGGAGCCGGGGGTTCGAGGAAGGTGAGTGGCTCGACCCCAATCTGGCGTCTGAGATCGAACTCGATCGATTGCCCGGGGTCGGGGCGGGCACTGCTGCTGAAATCGTCGCCGAGCGGGAGCGTGACGGCCCCTTCTTAAGTGTGGAAGATCTCGTCCGAGTTTCTGGAGTGGGCCAAGGGACCCTCGCGAAGGTTCGCCCTTTTGTGAGACTCGCTGACCGAGGGGGCGGCCGCCTGCGGAATTCACGCAGTATGCGTCTCCCGGTGTCCTCTGTGGTGCAGAAGATCGATCTGAATCGCGCGGATTCGGCGGCGCTCACCAGCCTTCCAGGAATTGGGCCCGCGTTGGCGTCGCGAATCTTGGCTGAACGGCGGAAACACCGGTTCCGGTCGGTCGAAGCTCTGGTCCGCGTCCGGGGCGTCGGTCCTTCCACCGTTTCGCGTCTCAAGGGGCTGGTACGAGTCGGACGGTCGCCGTGACATCACAAAGGGTCCCGGGTGGTTCGTCTCGCTTGTCTTTTCTTGATTTCGGAGGACTTTCATCCCTTGTAGGGAGGCGGTATCGAGCCGTATTGTGTACGCTGGTAGGTGCGACTTCAGTCGATCCTCGGTCCCCCGCAGCAGGAACTGATTGCCAATGGCAGCAAAGGGCGCTCAAGAGATCCGTCTTGGCGACTTGTTCGTCCGTGAAGGACTGATCACTGAAGAACAGCTGAGAGAGAGCCTGGCAGTAGCGAAGACCGAGGGCCACCGCATCGGGTACGCATTAGTGCATCTCGGGTTTGTTCAGGAAGAAGAACTGACTCGGATGCTCTCCAAGCAGTACCGCGTCCCGGCCGTGGACCTCGACAAGGTCACGGTTGACGAGAAGATCCTGAAGCTCATCCCGGGCGATGTGGCTCTGAAGCACATGGTGCTTCCGCTCCGGCGCGTGGGCCGGATGCTTACGGTGGCGATGGCGAACCCCACCGACTTCTCGGCCATCGATGACTTGAAGTTCATCACGAAGCTCGAAATCGAGCCGGTCATCGTAGGAGAGTACACGCTCAAGAAGCACCTTGAGGAGTACTTCGGGAAATCAGATGACGAGGAGATGGCCAACCTGCTCGACACCTGGGGTGATGAGGACGTCGAGATCATCGAGGAAGAGGAGGGCGACGAGGCGTACAATGCCCTCGCGGCGGAAATCGACTCTGCCCCGGTCGTAAAGTTCATCAACGGCCTTTTGACCGACGCGGTTCTGAAGGGCGTATCCGATATTCACATTGAGCCGTTCGAGTCAGAGATCCGAATCCGGTACCGGGTTGATGGTTCCTTGATGGAGGTCATGAAGCCTCCCTACAAGATGAAGGCGGCTCTGACATCACGTGTGAAGATTCTCGCGGATCTCAACATCGCTGAGCGGCGGGTGCCTCAGGACGGGCGCATCAAGCTGAAGATGAAGAACAAGGTGGTCGACTTCCGCGTCTCGGTCTTGCCCGTGATTTTCGGTGAGAAGATCGTTCTCCGTATTCTCGATAAGGGGAACCTGACCTTCGATCTGACCACCTTCGGCTTCGAAAAAAAGGCTGAGGAAGACTTCCTGTGGGCGATTGGCCGGCCGTACGGCATGGTCCTCGTGACCGGCCCTACGGGTTCCGGCAAGACGACCACGCTGTACTCGGCGATGTCACAGATCAACACGATCGACACGAACATCATGACCGCTGAGGATCCGGTCGAGTTCAACCTCTACGGGATCAATCAGGTGTTGGTGCGTGACCAGGTCGGCATGACGTTTGCCGCGGCGCTCAAGGCGTTCCTGCGGCAAGATCCGAACATCATCATGCTGGGTGAGATTCGTGACCTGGAGACGGGCGGCATCGCAATTAAGGCCGCCCTGACGGGTCACTTGGTGTTGTCGACGCTTCACACGAACGACACGCCGTCCACCATAACGCGGCTCATTGATATGGGTCTTGAACCCTTCAACGTTGCGTCCGCGCTGAACCTCCTGACGGCTCAGCGACTCGCTCGGAGAATCTGCAAGAGCTGTAGGGTCGAGGTCACGTACGACGACGACTACTTCGAGTCGGCCAAGGTCCCGTTGGATTGGGCGAAGAAGCAGACCTTCATGAGAGGTGAGGGCTGCAAGGAGTGCGGCGGCATTGGATACAAGGGCCGCTGTGGCTTCTACGAGGTCATGATCATGTCCTCGCCTCTTCGGAAGGCCATCATGAAGGAGATGGGGACGGACGACATCCGGCTGCTCGCGCAGTCAGAGGGCATGCTGACGCTTCGTGAAGACGGCATGAAGAAGGTCGAAAGGGGCGTCACCACAATGGAAGAGTTGATCAAAGAAACCACCGCTTCGGATGACTAGACTCCGGTGCTTCACAGACTAGAAAGGACCGCTGAATGAACCAGCCGGCCGCTCCGGAGGGACAGCAGCCACAACAGCAAGAACTCAGTCTTCGAGTCTTGCTTCAAGAGATGATTCAGCGCGGTGCGTCCGATCTGCACATCACGGTCGGGGACCCGGTCATGATTCGGGTCGATGGAGATCTGACCAAGTCCAAGAGCCGTCAGGTTCTGACCCCTAAGGACACGCTGTCGCTCTCGTACTCGATTCTGACCGAAAATCAGAAGAAGAAGTTCGAAGTCGAGGGTGATCTCGACTTCTCATTCGGCGTCCAGAACCTCTCGCGGTTCCGGGGGAACGTGTACAAGCAGCGCGGCTGCGTGGCGATGGCCATCCGGCAAATCCCTTACGAGATCGTGACGCTGGACAAGCTCGGGATGCCGCCGGTGGTGAGTCAACTCGCCGAACGTCCGCGTGGGCTGGTATTGGTCACGGGAGCGACGGGGAGTGGTAAGTCGACGACGCTCGCTGCGATGCTCGACAAGGTGAACAAGGAGCGAAGGGGTCACATCATCACCATCGAGGACCCGATCGAGTTCGTCCATCATCACAAGAACTGCATGGTTAACCAGCGGGAAATTGGGGCTGACACAGAGAGCTTCACCTCTGCGCTCAAGTACGCGCTTCGGCAGGACCCGGATGTCGTGCTCATCGGTGAGATGCGGGACCTAGAGACGATCTCGGCGGCGCTGACGATTGCGGAGACTGGCCACCTGGTCCTTGCCACGCTTCACACGAATTCCGCGGCCGAGTCCATCAACCGCATCGTGGACGCTTTTCCGGCGCACCAACAGTCTCAGGTCCGAACGCAGCTATCTTTTGTACTGGAGGGAGTCGTCACGCAGACGCTGCTGCACAAGGCGAAGGGGAAGGGTCGGGTGTGCGCAAGCGAGGTTATGATCTGCACGCCTGCCATCCGAGCGCTGATCCGGGACGACAAGGTCCACCAGGTCTACTCGCTCATGCAGGCGGGAAAGAAACATGGCATGCAAACGATGAACGATTCGCTGCAGGTGCTCTATATGCAGGGCGAGGTCACTCTGGACGAAGCGCTTAAACGCTCCGGTGAGCCTAACGAATTCATGCGAGCCGTTGGTGAGTCGCCTTCGGGCGGATAACGAGCCCAAGGGGAGGTACAGCTAGGTGCCGACATTTGCTTACAGCGCACGCCCAGCATCGGGTGGGGATATGCAGTCCGGGGAAATTAGTCTCCCGACCAAGGACGCCGTCTTAGCGCATCTGCATAAGCAGAAGATGATCCCGGTTTCCGTTCGCGAGAAATCAAAAGAGTTCAACATCACGTTCGGGACGGGGATCACGACCCGGGACATCGTCATCTTCACGCGCCAGTTCGCGACGATGATCAACGCCGGTCTTCCGCTCGTCCAGAGTTTGGACATTCTTGCCGAACAGACCGAAAACCCAGCCATGCGAAAGACGATTGGTGAGGTTCTTTACAACGTTGAGTCGGGTCAGACCCTCGCGGACGCGATGGGTCAACACCCGAAGGTGTTCACCGAACTGTTTGTGAACATGGTGATGGCTGGTGAGGCCGGTGGTATTCTGGACACCATTCTGCTGCGCCTCGCGACGTTCCTCGAGAAGAACGATGCGCTAGTTCGGAAGATCAAAGGAGCCATGATCTACCCTGCCGTGATCTTCTCGGTCGCCGGTGGCGCGATCGTGATTCTGCTCATCTTCGTGATCCCCACCTTCCAGGCGATGTTCGAGTCGGCTGGAATCCCGCTCCCGCTCCCGACGCGTGTCGTGATCGGAATGTCGGCGTTCCTGCAGGCCTATTGGTGGGCGTGTTTGGCGGGAGTCATTGGGGGAACCATCGGCATCCGTCAGTTCTATCAGACGGACGCCGGAAACTTGTTCATCGATCGACTCCTGCTCGCCGCGCCGGTATTGGGGGATCTCCAGCGCAAGGCGGCAGTGTCACGCTTCACGCGTACGCTGGGGACGCTGGTTTCGTCCGGTGTGTCGATTCTGGAGGGGCTTGAAATTACCGCGAAGACCGCGGGTAACCGAGTCATTCACGACGCTGTTATGGGTTCGCGAGCGTCTATCGCTGGTGGTGAGACCATAGCCGGGCCACTGAAGGAATCAGGCGTGTTCCCGCCAATGGTGGTGCAGATGATCAACGTCGGCGAGCAGACCGGTGGTCTGGACGAGATGCTCAGCCGAGTCGCTGATTTCTATGATGATGAAGTAGACACGGCGGTCGAGGCGCTGTTGGCTGCGTTGGAGCCGATCATGATCGTTGTGTTGGGTGTCGTCGTTGGTGGCATGATTGTCGCCATGTACCTGCCTATCTTCGACATGATCAACGCTGTGCAGTAGACGCTTTCGCATCACACCGAAATCGGAGACCCTCCATGCGGCCGCTCGGCCTCGTGGAGGGTCTTTTCGTTCGAGGCCTGGAGGTGCCGCATCTTCATACATCTTCCTCTCCCTCGCGTCGATACCACGTGGAGGGTCTCCGATGTCGGAGTGCCCTGACGTGTGGGCACGGTCCGGGAAGGAATCCACTCAGCGCCAGGGCACCAGTCGCCCTTGAGGTCACGTTGACTTTCGTGACTGAGGCAAGATCTGAGCTCCGGCATTGGGGCGCACACCCGCCGCCCCGCAGGAAAGGCACGAAAGCTCTGGGCCGCGAAGCCCAACCCTGCGACGACGAGTGCGGCCCAGATCGCCGGGTGTGCTCATATCGGCCGCAGTTCCTTTTTGACTTCTGGCAGCCGAGCGGTGTTGATGGCCACGACCATGTTTCCTTCGTCGTCTTTATGCCCTTCCCGAAGGCGGGCGAGAGGAGCTCGTTCACGGCCTTCTGATCCTTGTCGGGTTCTTGGGTGAAATCCCAAATCGTACCCGGTCGGGTGAAGTGATCGCCGCCGTTCGTCTGGAAGCTCTGCTGGAGCTCTTTGAGAATCTTTTTTTCGGAGACATCGGTGCACTCTTGAATCGATAGGGTTTGTTTCTCGATCGATGGACAGCACTGCGATGAAAAGGGTTGTGAAGTTCCCCGGCCCCTAGACGCCGATGAAGACCCGTGCGACCCTACGGCGCTGCTGGATTCCTCCGGAGTAACCCGTGTCCGAAAGCCTTGTCACAGCCCTGATCTTGCTCCTCGTTGGCTTCGTTGGCGGGACGATCAATACCATCGCGGGGGGCGGCTCTCTCCTGATGTTGCCGGTCCTGATTTTCTTGGGGCTGCCGCCAACTGTAGCGAATGGGACCAACCGGGTCGCGATCCTGATTCAGAACATGGGTGCGGCCAGCAGCTTTCACCGGAGGGACTTGATTCCGGTCCATTGGCTGAAGTTCGCGATTCTTCCGGCCCTTCTCGGGGCTGGCCTCGGCACCTTTGGAGCTGTCCGGGCTGGGGACTTGGCGTTTCAACGGGTGTTGGTTGTTGTGATGGTGCTCGCCGCGGCGGCGACGTTCTGGCGGCCAGAGTTGCCGGGACCGGATCATGACGCACCCGTCCCGACAGGCCGACGCGCCTGGGTGTTCCGCATCATCTTCTTCGGCGTTGGCGCGTATGGCGGCTTCATCCAGGCCGGTCTTGGCTTCGTGACTCTGGCTGTGACATCCGCCGTGGGTCTAGACCTGATCAAGGGCAACGCGTTCAAGGTGGCGTTGGTACTCAGCTTCACCCCACTGGCGCTCGCGGTTTTTGCGATGAGTGGTCAAGTGAACTGGGTAATGGGCTTCAGTCTGGCCGGCGGCACGTTTCTAGGCGGCCTGCTGGGTGTGCACTTGCAGGTACTCACGGGCCAGAAATGGGTGCGGGCCATCGTGACCGTGATGATCGTCCTCTTTGCGGTCCGCTTGCTCTTTTTCGAGTGACCGGGAAGCACAAAGGGGGGAGCGCCGCAAGCGACCCTCCCCCCCCCGAGTTTCCTCCGCTGCGTGACCTAGTAGCGGTAGTACTCAGGCTTGTACGGCCCATCCTTCGGCACGTTGATGTACGCCGCCTGCTCGTCCGAGAGCACGGTCAGGTCGATGGCGAGCTTCTCGAGGTGGAGCCGGGCCACCTTCTCGTCTAGGTGCTTCGGCAGCACATAGACCTTGTTGGCGTATTCGCCGGTGTTGCGGGCCAACTCAATCTGAGCAATGACCTGGTTGGTGAAGCTGGCGGACATCACGAAGCTCGGATGTCCGGTAGCGCAGCCCAGGTTCATGAGGCGCCCTTCTGCCAGGATCAGCACGGAGTGCCCGTCCTTGAACGTCCACTCGTGGTACTGTGGCTTGATCTCTGTCTTCTCGATGCCATCGACCTTGGCGAGGCCCGCCATGTCGATCTCGTTGTCGAAGTGGCCGATGTTCGCGACGATCGCCTTGTCCTTCATTCGGCCCATGTGAGCCGCCGTGATGATGTCTTTGTTTCCGGTGGCAGTGATGAAGACGTCCATCCTCCCGACGCAGTCTTCCAGTCTTTCTACGGAATATCCCTCCATGCTGGCCTGGAGCGCACAGATCGGGTCGATCTCAGCGATAGAGACTCGGGCACCCTGACCCTTCAGCGCCTGAGCGCAGCCTTTACCCACATCGCCGTAGCCTAAGACGAGCGCCGTCTTTCCGGCGAGCATCACGTCCGTGGCTCGGTTGAGGCCGTCCACGACCGAGTGCCGGCAACCGTAGAGGTTGTCGAACTTCGACTTGGTGACCGAGTCGTTGACGTTGATTGCCGGGAAGAGGAGTGATCCGGCGGCTTCCATCTCGTACAAGCGGTGCACGCCGGTCGTGGTCTCCTCAGACACGCCCTTCAGGTCAGCGACGATCCGCGCCCACTTTCCGGGGTCTTCTGTGAGCGTTTTGCGAAGTAGGTCGAGAATTACGCCCCACTCCTCTGGCTCTGTCTTTGGGTCGAAGGTCGGGACGTTTTCTGCCGTCGCGTACTCGACACCTTTGTGCATGACGAGCGTCGCATCACCGCCGTCGTCGACGAGCAGATCCGGACCCGATCCGTCGGGCCACATGAGCATTTGGTCCGTGCACCACCAGTACTCCTCGAGCGTCTCATCTTTCCAGGCGAAGACAGCAGCGCCCTTGGGCTCCTCTGGTGTGCCGTCACGGCCCACCGCGACCGCGGCTGCTGCGTGGTCCTGAGTAGAGAAGATGTTGCACGAGACCCAGCGTACGTCGGCGCCCAAGTCCATGAGCGTTTCGATGAGTACCGCAGTCTGCACAGTCATGTGCAACGAGCCCGCTACCTTAAGACCCGCGAGCGGCTGCTCGGGGCCGTACTCGGCCCGCGCGGACATCAGGCCGGGCATCTCCTGTTCGGCCAGGCGGATTTCATTCCGGCCCCACTCTGCGAGAGACAGGTCCGCCACCTTGAACGGGGGCCGGTCCGTGTCGATTCCTTTTTCTGGTGCTACTGCGGTATCGCTCATGACATCCTTTATGGGCAGGTTCGTTGAGTGGGTCAGTTTGAGTGTCGGCGTCAGCTGTTGCGCGCCGAGGCTAGGAAAAGCGGAGGGCCGGAAGCGCTGAGCTCCGGCCGTAATGACGTGACGTTGATTCCGGAGAAGCCGGATCGCTCGAGCCAGCTTCGGAGGTCATCTGTAGCGAAACCGGGCCAGACATGACCCATGTCTTCCAGATAGCCGACTCCCCTTTGGTGTTCGCGCATATCGAGGATGATCACGGAACCCCCTGGCTTCAAAGCTCGGGCCACCTCGTGCAGGACGGCGACCGGATCCACGACGTAGTGAAGAACCAGAGCGAGGATGGCGACATCGAGTTCGGCATCTTCAATAGGAAGGCCTTCGAGTTCGCCGAGCCTGAGATCCACTGAGCCAAGCGATTCTGTGCGGACCTTCGCGGCCTCGAGCATCTCCCCCGACCGGTCTACCCCGATCACCTTCTGGACGAAGGGGGCGATCGTTTCGGCCAAGGCTCCTGTACCGGTACCGAGGTCGCCTACGGTCCACTCGGCACGAAGTAGACCGAGCAGCGGAGCTGCGGCGGCTGACGACCCGAAAAGGTCAGCACGCACTTCATCCCAGCGCTCGGCCACCTCCGCGAAGAAGGCGGCGGATTGGCGGCCCCGTTCATCCAAGACCGCCCCCGCCCGATCGGCATCCGTGTTGAACGGAGTCGTACCCGTGACCTCGTCGCGGACGATCTGCCACAGGCCGAGCGCAGCGGGTTCGAGCTCGGCGGCCAATCGGTAATGTCTGCTACGCCCCGCTGCACGGGCCTCGATCCACCCCTCCGACGTCAAAGTCTTCAGGTGCCGACTGATGTTGGGCTGAGCGATCTGTAAGACTGAGCACAGCTCGGACACCGTCATCTCGCTTCGTTCAAGCAGTGCGAGAATCCGTGTCCGGGTTTCATCTCCGAGCGCGCTCAGGCGCTCTAGGATCGGTGTGGTGGCAGTCGTATTCATATATGCAGATTGAAACATACATCAGACTGCCCGGCGATCAACCCCGCTGAGCCGCCCCGGGAGAAAGAGGCAAAAGTCCTTGGCGAGGTCCTCAAGGACCGTTAAGGTACGCCCTTCGCGACCCCCCGCGCCCATCTAGACCGGAGGAAGGGAGTGGCTCACCACCATGACCACGCGCCGCACGACGACATCGTTTACCCGGCAACAATCCCGTTCCTATTGGTCCATCTGGCGACCTTGGGAGCGATTTGGACGGGTGTGCCCGCCAAGGCGGTTTGGGTCGCGGTAGCGCTGTATGTCGTTCGTATGTGGGCGATCACGGCGGGGTACCATCGGTACTTCAGCCATCGCTCCTACAAGACGAGCAGGGTCTTTCAGTTCCTGATGGCCTGGATCGGACAATCATCCGCTCAGCGGGGCGTGATTTGGTGGGCTGCCGTGCATCGGCACCACCATCTCCACTCGGACACGCTGGATGACGTGCATTCTCCGCGGCATCACGGATTCCTGTACGCGCACATGGGTTGGATTTTTAACCCGAAGAACGAGAAGCCAGACTATGGGACTGTGCGTGACCTGACCCAGTACCCCGAGCTCGTGCTGCTGGATCGCTTCACGTACACGCCTGCGATCGTCCTAGGAACTGCCCTGTTCTTGTGGGGTGGCTGGCCGATGCTTGTGGTGGGGTTCTTCTGGAGCACGGTCGCACTGTACCATTGCACGTTCTTCATCAACTCGCTGGCCCACGAAATGGGCTCGCAACGGTACCTGACCGGTGATGATTCCCGCAACAATTTCTTCCTGGCGATCATCACGCTGGGTGAGGGTTGGCACAACAACCACCACCACTACCAGAGTTCCACGAGGCAGGGCTTCCAGTGGTGGGAAGTCGATATCTCCTTCTATGTGCTCAAGGTCATGTCCTGGTTCCGCGTCGTTTGGGATCTAAGAGCACCGCCCGAGGCAATTGTCCGGGGTGAGAAGCCGGTGGGTCGTAAGGTCGTCGAGAAGGTCGCTGCCGAACTGGCCGGGGCGTTCAATGTCGAGATCTACGCGGCGCGGGTTAAGGAGTCGTGGGCCGAGTCCCATACTCTGGACGACCTTGCCGAACGTGCGAAGCGCACTCGTGAACAGTTGGAAGAGCGGCTGACCGAAATGTCGATGCCGCTTCTCCCTACGGTGCCGGAACTGCGTGAGAAAGCTGAGGAGATGTTCCAGGAGTCTCCCTCTCTCGACGAGATCGTGAATCGCGCTCATGAGCTGTTGGCTGCGGCAGTGGCTGCGCACGTTTGTTCGACGGCCGCCGCGGGCACGTAAGAGCCTCGTCCAAGAGACGTTTATTTCGCCGATGGCGGCGTAGCTTGCCTCGACTCTAGGGTCGGGGCATTCTTCGTCTCTTCACCCCCCGAAATATTGAGACTTCTGGTCTCCACCTGCTCAACAGGGACGCCCCTATGGACTGGCTTCAGCCGGTAGTCGACATCCTCAATCGCTTCTTACAGCCGGTTGTGGACTTCGCCAACGAGTACATCATCGAAGTCGGTCCATCGTTCGGTGGGGAGCGGGTGCCGTTGATGGTCATCCTTCTGCTCGGGACCGGACTGTACCTCACGTTCCGAACCGGCTTCGTCCAGTTTAGTCGTCTGGGGCATGGCTTCGGTGTGACCACCGGGAAGTACGACGACCCGGACGACCCGGGTGACGTCTCGCACTTCGAGGCCCTCACTACCGCACTGTCTGCGACAGTCGGTATTGGGAACATTGCCGGCGTGGCGATGGCGATTCACTGGGGCGGACCAGGCGCCTTGTTTTGGATGTGGGTCACCGCAATTCTGGGGATGGCGACCAAGTACTCTGAGGTCACGCTTGCTCAGAAGTACCGCACGACCGATGAGCTTGGTGGGGTCGCCGGTGGACCGATGTACTACATCGAAAAGGGTCTCGGGCCGCGGTGGAGGCCTATGGCCATCTTCTTTGCCGTGATGCTGGGTTTCACTGCCTTCTTCACCGGCAACGCCGTACAGGCCAATACGGTGGCGGATCAGATGAACTCCGCGTTCGGGATGCCCTTCTGGCTCACGGGTGGCATCACGGCGATGATCGTCGGGGCGGTCATTCTGGGCGGCATCGGCAGAATCGGAAAAGTGACGTCTATTCTCGCGCCCTTCATGGCGGCGATTTACGTCGCGGGCGCAGTGTTGATCATCGTTCTGAACCTCGGGGCGCTGCCCGGCGCGTTCACGACGATCTTCGCCGAGGCGTTCAACCCGAGCGCGGGTGTTGCGGGCATCGGCGCGGGTGTCTTCGTGATCACCCTTATGTGGGGTGTTCGTCGAGGCTTGTTCTCAAACGAAGCGGGGCAGGGCTCCGCTCCGATCGCCCATGCAGCCGCGAAGACGGACGAGCCTGTCTCAGAGGGTGTCGTCGCGCTCCTCGAACCGTTCATCGACACGATCGTCATCTGCTCGCTCACGGGCCTCGTGATCATCATGACCGGTACGTATGAGCAGCGTTTCCCAACAGAACTGACGTTGGGCGGTGGTGATATCACGTATACCGCTGAGGTCGAGTCAGGGCGGTACGCGGGAGTGGATGCTCCGTCTGAGATTCAGATTGCGAATGGTCAGCACACGCAGACGGGCCTGGATGCGCCCCTCGTGTCGTGGCACGAAGCGGGCGTCGATCCGCTCTACACTGACGCCGACCAGACGCAGCTGTTTACGGGGACTGTGTACCCGGACCGCGGAGAGGCCGTTGGCTCGAATGGGACGACCTACACATCCCTATACGGTGGTGCTGTGGAAAACGCCGCGCCGCTGACTGCGGCCGCCTTCCGACAGGGCTTGGCTCCGATCGGTGACTGGGGCCACATGATTGTTGTGTTGGGCGTGCTTCTCTTCGGAATCTCTACCGCGATCTCGTGGAGTTACTACGGAGACCGTTGCGCGCATTACCTGCTCGGTCAGAGAGCTGTGCTCCCGTACAAGTTCGTCTTTGTGGGAGCTCACTTCGTGGGTGCTGTGCTCCCACTTGCTGTCGTGTGGGCGCTCGGTGATGTGGCTCTTGCCATCGTAATCTGGCCGAACCTGATCGCCCTGCTGCTGCTCGCGCCGATCGTAGTCGCGGAGACCAAGAGCTACTTCGAGCGGAAGCCCTACGAGGCCATGCTTGCGAAAAACCAATCGCGGAATCTTGGCGACTAACTTGTAGTCAGCTGCGAGGGCTTAGCCTCGCACAGCGGATATGAAGGCTGCGGCCCGGACCGGATCGATTCCGGATCCGGGCCGTCCTTCATTCATGACCGCCGATCCCACGATGGCTCCGTCGGCTAACGCGAGTAGGCCGGGGCCGTTCTCGACGTTCATTCCGCTCCCGATCAACAACGGCACATCAGGTGCGGTGGCCCGAACGGTCTGGACGTCTTTGAGCTCCGTTTCCAATCCGGTGCCGCGGCCCGAGACAATCAGAGCATCGGCGAGGCCGCGATGGAACGTATCGTTGGCCGCGTCGTCGAGCGTTGCGTCAGTGGGTGGCGTGGCGTGTTTCACGAAGACGTCCGCAAGTACGGCTACGTCCATGCCGAGTTCTCGTCGTGCGCGCATCGTCTCGTGAGCGCGCCCTTCGATCAGACCCTGGTCGGTCCACATCGACCCCGTGTGCACGTTGACACGAATGAAACGCGCCTCGGTGGCAACGGCGATGCCTAGAGCCGCGCGTGCATCATTCCGCAGCACGTTCACGCCGACTGGGGCACTGGAGCAGGAGGCGACGCGTGACACGGCTGAGGTGAGCGCAGCGATCGTCTCCGGGGGCACCACATCCGGGAAGAAGGGCACGTCGCCGAAGTTCTCCACGATCACACCGTCGAAACCAGCTTTGGCGAGAGCGTTCGCATCTGCTTCAGCTCGATCGAGGACTCGGTGCATTGATCCGCCCCAGCGCGGGGACCCTGGGAGTGGCAGCAGGTGGACCATCCCAATCAAGGGATGCCCCGACGGCCAAACTGAAGACAATCCTGGCATGTGAGTTTCGGCAGTCACTTCGATTTCTCTCCGTCCGGTGGATTCTTGCTCTTCTTCCTATCCCAGCCTTCCACAAGGAGGCCAGGCATCACGGCTTCGCTGCCGAATCGGTTGCGCAGTTCGTCCACAGTACGGGAGACGGTGCGTTCTCGTTCGGTCTCCCCCGCCACCGGTTCCGCGAAGAGACCGAGTTGCGGGGCATCATCGGATCCGGTCAAGCCACTGAGCCCGACTCCAACTAGGCGTACGGGGACTCGGCGGTCGGTACGAAGGTCCCAGAGGAGGGCCTTGGCGACATCGTAGATCGCGGCATCGGACTCGATGGGCTCGGGCACCGTCCGGCTGTGTTGGCGCGTCTTGAAGTCGAAGTCGCGTAGCTTGATCGTGATGGTGCGTGCTCTCGACGACTTGCCGCGTAAGGTCCGGCCGACGGACCCGGTGAGCTTCAGCAGGCGGCGCTCGAGCTCATCGTCGTCGTCGATGTCATCGAAAAAGGTGCGCTCCGACGAGATCGACTTCCTTCGCTCATGAGGGTCCACCTCGCTCGAATCGATGCCCCGAATACGCTGATACAGCCACATGCCGCGCCGTTCACCAAGCCAGCGCTGTAACCACTCCGTTTGGACGTTCCACGCGTCGTCCACCCGCGTGAGTCCCTTCTTCGCGAGGGTCTCGACCAAAGCTGGCCCGATCCCCGGAATGTCTGCGAGGTCGAGTTGGCGGAGAAAGGACTCCTCTGCTCCCGGAAGTACGACGTGGACGCCAGCCGGTTTTGCGTAGCTAGTCGCGAGCTTCGCGATGACCCGACGCGTGCCAGCCCCAATGGAGACCGAGATCTCTGAGCGCTCCAACACTTCCTGCCGGATTCTCCAAGCCGTCGCTTCCAGCGTTTCTCCAGCGAAGAGTCGTTCTGTCCCCGAAAGGTCGAGATAGAATTCATCTACCGAGGCAGGTTGCACCACGGGCGAGAGGTCTTCGAGGGCCTCGCGCACTACCAGACTTCGGGCACTGATCGCTCCGCGGGGAACGCTTGCCACCTTGGCTTGAGGGCACAGGCGCAGCGCATGTGCGGTCGGCATCGCGGAGCGCACTCCGAACGCTCGGGCGGCGTAGGACGCTGAAGTGACAACGCCTCGGCCGGTTGCGGAGCCCCCGACGATGAGGCAATCCGCGCGGCCTGCCCCTTCCGGGTCTTCTAGGCGCGCGACCTGAACGAAGAACGCGTCACAGTCGACGAGGAGGATGCGCCTTGAGGTTGAGGATTCCTGCACCAATGGACCCGATTTCCAACGGTTTGCTGAGGGGAACCGACCGGGGTACAATCTCCTGCGAAACAACGACAATGCCAAGGAGCCTACTTACATGGCCTATCCGTTCGATCTTCCCGAGTTGGGTTATGCGCACAATGCGCTCGAGCCCAACATCGATGCCCGTACCATGGAGATCCACCATGGCAAACATCACGCCGGTTATACCGCAAAGCTAAATGCCGCGATCGAGGGGCACGCGGACTTACATGGCAAGTCTGCCGATGATCTGCTTTCCGATCTCGACGCGCTTCCAGAGGGGATTCGGGGCGCGGTTCGTAACAACGGCGGTGGATATGTGAACCATGCGCTCTTCTGGGATGTCATGACGCCCGGTGGGGCCTCAGCGCCGTCGGATGACCTCGCGGCCGCGATTGATTCGGCTTTTGGTTCACTCGACGACTTCAAGTCCAAGTTCCAGGCGGCAGCAGGTGCGCAGTTCGGATCCGGCTGGGGGTGGCTGTGCGTGGATGGCCAAGGCGGCTTGCAGTGCTTTGCGACCGCGAATCAGGACAGCCCCGTTATGCAGGGGATGACGCCGATCCTCGGTGTAGACGTCTGGGAGCACGCGTACTATTTGAATTACCAGAACCGGCGCCCTGATTACCTGACGTCCTTCTGGAATGTGGTTAACTGGGACGTGGTTGGCGCCCGATACTCAGCAGCAAAGGGCTGATCAACGCCGATACTGCCACGATTGGAAGCGGGTGGGCGATCCTATGGATCGCCCACCTCTCCCGTCGTTCGCCACCGAGGGAGGAAGTTCCAGCTTCGTCGCGTGGGTCATAAGTAGGAGAAGCAAACTTGTGCGCTGTGAAACATATGTTTACATATGATCCTTACGGCCGTTGTAGGTCGGATGGTGGGTAGAGGTTTCTCTCGTAGGACGGTGATGAAGAGAGTCGATCTATCGGATTCGATGGGACTGCGTGGAATCGGCTGCCTTTTGGCGGCGGTGATTCTTGCGGGCAGTGTCGCGTCTCCAGCTTTCGCGCAGAGTCTCCGGGGATCGGCCGCATCGCTCGACCGCCAGAACTCGGTCGCGAGGCAACACGACTACACCTTTATCGACACGGGTGACCGCATTGAGTACTTCGCGTCGAAGGGCTGGCTCGTGCGGATCCGCCCGAACCGCAACTTCCAACTCCATGCCGTATCGTTCCCGTTTGCTCGGCCCGAGGTCTCGCTCTTTGTAGAGCGGCTGTCACAGCAATACCGAGCGGCCTGTGGAGAACAGCTCGTGGTGACGAGCCTGACTCGGCCCACGACACGCCAGCCGCGCAACGCTTCGGAGCGATCGGTCCACCCGACTGGTATGGCCATTGATCTCCGCTACAGCCGGAACCGGAACTGTCGTAATTGGCTGGAAGGTGTTCTTGGGTCTCTTGAGGGAAGCGGAGTGCTCGAGGCGACTCGAGAGCGCTATCCCGCGCATTATCACGTTGCCATCTTCCCCCAGCAGTATGCTTCTTACGTCGGCGGCATCATGACTCGTTCTGCCGATCGCATCGCTCAGGTCGACTACACAGTGCGGTCCGGCGACTCACTTTGGACGATTGCGCGTCGACATGGAACGACTGTGGACGATCTGAGGCGGACGAATGGTCTCCGAGGTAGCCGTATTTACGCCGGGCAGGTCCTCGAACTTCCCGAGTCTCGCTGACCTGCTCTTAGCTGCGACCGTGGATCGCGGGTCAGCAAGCGCTCGCTGGAGAAGTGCGCGCTATTTCGCGCCCCCGGTAGGAAGTGTCGGCCCCCCCCAAGCCAATTCCATACCCACATCGTAGGCTAGGAGCCGCAGTCCATTCGGCCCGTCGATGTACACGTAGGGTGTGTATTCGTAGAGCTCGAGTACCGGGACGTTTCCGGCCGGGCCCATGTCTCGGGCCAGGATAATGTCAGCGCCCGGCAGTGGCGGTAGTCGCCACAGCAGAGACTCGAGTTCGATAGATCCGAAACGATCCGATCGGGCCTCCCTCGCGCACGCGGAGGTGAGCGGACGGGAAGGCTCTATCCGTACGACGTTGCCAGGAGAGAGGGCTCGGACGGCCAAATTCGGCGGATAGCCTGGCTGTGCGTCTAGGTCCATCTCGGTCGTCGTGCGTGTCGTGATTTCGGTCCGGCTGAACGTGTCGACCTTACATATGTCATTCCGGCGGAGCGCTGTTTCGATCGAATCTCTACGCATTCCCGAAGCGGCCAGTCGAGCCGACACGCGAGATGCCCAACTCCCATGCACGAACACCACGGCCCGAGGTGGAGGCAGAGCGTGGGCCCCAAGCTTGGGGCTGTCTTCTTGGGATCGTTTTTGTGCCAAGATGAGGCCTGGGGCGAGCACCACCGATCCAACCAGAGTGAGAAGGAGGGCCCATGTTGCGACGTTTCGCACCCAGCGAGTCCGGAAGGGCGACGATGTCGCGAGTGCGTGGCCGCCGCAAACCGCTGCTGCAATCCACGCTGGGGTCGTTTCAAACAACATGCGTGGACCCATGTGTACGCCGTGGTGCCAATAGAGCGCGTTCCCGAGGACGCCTGCGCCCCCCCACGCAATCAGCGTCCACATGCCCCGGTATCGCGCCCCAGCCGCGAGCGCTGCCCCGACGACCAACAGGGCAGGGAGAGGCGACTCCATGAGGTGGGCGCTGAGCTGGATGAGGTCAGCGCCCGAGTAGGCGACCGCCTCAAGCATGCCGTATACGTTACCCCACGGATCCGTATGAAAGCCAAGGCCGTGAGACGGCCCGAACGCGGCGGAGTACCCCAAGCGCGTGGGAGCACCGAAGAGGCTCGTATTCCACCAGAATAGGAATCCGGCGAACGGCACGCCGCCCAGAACGAAGGACGTGGCCGCGGTGACGCGATCCCGTGTTGTAGTCCGAGGCCAAAGGGGTTGGACGGTGACTGTGGAAACGATGGCTGCAGAGAGCACGAGTCCCGTCCATGGCCTGACACAAATTGTGAAGCCGACCGCCGCTCCGAGTAGCAGAAATGACCGCAAGCTTGGGGTGCGCGCCCGCGCGGCAGCCCAGAAGACCAGGCACACCCCGGCGGCGGCGGTCGAGTGGCTCAAGTATGTGCTGCCCAAAAGGAGCCAGAACGGACAAACGGCGAGGAGCGTCGCCGACGCACGCGAGAGGCGGGTGTCGTCCAAGACCCGGTCTAACCCCAACGAGAAGGCTGCGGTGGCTAAGCCGATAGCCAAGGGGCCGAGCAGCCACGGAACGCCCACCAGCAGGGCGCCTGCCAAGAGGACGGTATGGAGAGGAGGATAGATGGAGGCCCATCCGGACTCGGTAAATACCCCGTTTTGAACGGCCCAGCTCGCGGTGGCGTTCTCCAGTGGCAGGGTCAGTCCAGCACCCGATATCGCGCGTGCGTGGAGAAGTTGCACGAGTTCGTCGACGGAGGTTGGCTCAGCCCCATGGACGAAGACGGCAGTGAGTGCGGCCAGCCCGGCGGTGCCCATCCCGATGAGCACGGCGAAGTTACGCCCCGGGACGGCGGCGAGCGCGGAGACGGCCGCGTTCGTGGCAGTCTTCAGGCGGTCGGTCGGTGTGGCTCTGGAGATGATCGCCGCCAACACGATCACGATTAGCGATCCCAACCAGCCGGAATTCCACGCTGCTTCAGCACTCGCCCGGGTCGAAATACCCGCGGACCCGGTGCGCTCAGGGGCCAGGAGGCGGTGTAGCGGCAGGGCCGAAAGCGCGAGCAGAGCCCAGCCGACGATCCGCGCGGGAGTTATCCTATGAGCGGGCATGGCCGACAATGTGGTCATGGGCCACCTTTCCGGCCAGGACACTCTGAGGGAGCCACAACAGATGCAACGGCCTGTATATTTAATTTCGGATCAGGCGGACGTTTTCGCGGCGCTGAGCCGGCCGGAGAACCCGCCTACGGTGTTGGCGGATGCCCACGAATTGGGGCAGCTCGAGTCCCGTGACCCGGGGCTCGTTCTCCTTGATCGCGCTTCGCGGCCGGACAGCGAGGTCATGGTACTTGCAGCGCTCATCGCGCCGGCCGACCCCTCGTGGGTGCTCGGGATCGTGGATGCTGAGGACCGACGGATCCGTACGGTTGGCTTCGGCCGTCGCCACGCAGCGACCGACGTCGCCGATTTTGCGTCTGCTTCGAACGATCGGCCGGGGCTGATGCTGGAGCTCCGTGGTGTTCTCACAGAGATCTCCCGTGTGCGACACGACCTTAACAATCCGCTGACGTCCGCTCTGGCCGAAGTTCAACTGCTCCTGTTAGACATCGAAGACCCAGAGGTCCGGGAGGCTCTCGAGGTTACTCAGGCGCAGCTTCGCCGCATGCGCGACATGATCGTCGACTCAAAACACCTCCGGCTCGTAGAGGATTGACTGATACGGGCGCCGGCCACGCGGGCTCGCATTATGCCACCCCACGGGTGTTGCAGAATGCGAAGCCCCGCTACTATGGCTGTAGCGGGGACACTAAGACTCCGTTGGATCCTGTGACCTGAGACTGGCATCGTGGCTGATTCGGCTGTGACCCCGGCTCCGTCGGGCCCCCAACTACAATTGGGTCGCCGAGCCCTACTTCGTTGGCTCTACCTCGGGCGACTCACACTGCTCGCGGGCATTCTGGTTGCTGCCTTCGTCCGTTGGCTTTCGGTCGATCCTGAAGCGACCCTCGTTGCAACGGTCATGTTTCTTGTCGCCCTGGCGGTTACGGCGTCTTCGTTCTGGTTCACCCATTTTCTGGGTCGCAAACCGAGCGACAATTTCATGTACGCGCAGGTGATCCTGGACGTCGCGCTGGTGACCGGGATCGTCCATATCACCCAGGGGCCGGACAGTAATTTCGCGCCAGTCTACATCCTGGTGATAAGTGCGGGCGCACTGCTTCTTCCGCTTCCGGGCGGGGTGCTCATCGGCGGACTGGCCAGCATCGCCTATTTTGCCGATCTCGTATGGGGATTCCAGAGCACTTTCAACCCGGAGGTCGCCGCGCAGATCGGCTTATTCACGATCGTCGCACTCCTCACCGGGGTTCTGGGAGATCGTCTCCGGCAGGCCGGAGCCACCCTCGGGGAGGTCTCGTCCGAGCTGCATCAGCTCCGACTCGATACTGGCGACATCCTCGGCACCCTCGCGACCGGTGTCGTCACCGTGGATGGTGAGGGCCGGCTCGTCTACGCCAACGTAGCTGCCGAGGCACTGCTGGGGCTCCCGCTGCGGGATGTTCTTGGGGAACCCATTCTCGAAAATGTCGAGACGGTCGCACCCGGCTTGGGTGGCGTGTTGGAGGGCTCGGTGCGCGACGGGAGACCTGTAGCCCGATTCAGGACCACCGCGACACTCCCCGATGGAAAGCGGATCCGCCTTGGGGTCAGCACCACGGTACTCCCGAGGGCCGACGCGGAGTCCGACTCGGCCACCGCGATCTTCCAGGACATCACTGACCTGGAGCGCATCGACGAGCTGAATTTCAGAGCTGAACGACTTGAGGTGGTTGCGGCTCTGTCGGCGTCGTTGGCCCACGAGATTAAGAACCCGCTCGCGTCGATCCGAAGTTCTGTTGAGCAGCTGAGCGGCCGGACCATTTCACCCGAGGATCGAGGGACGCTGGAACGTCTGGTCCTGACCGAATCAGATCGACTGAGTCGACTGCTTTCCGAGTTCTTGGATTACTCGGTCATGAAGTTTGGAGCACGCGAGGACGTCGATCTGGGGGATTTGATTCGCCACTGTGTGGCGCTTGCTAGGCAGCACCCAGATCTCGAGAACGTATCGCTGTCCATGGATGTGCCCGATACGCCAGTGCGGGTCGAGGCGGACCGAGACCTGCTTCACCAGGCCCTATTCAATCTGTTGCTGAATGCGGCACAGTCGGCGGGGCAGGGTGGAACTGTAGTGGTCGCGGCAGCCGAAGTGACTGTGCCTGTCCGCCCAAGGGGGGTTGATATCGCGCACCCCCGAAGCCTCAGCGTTCGGGATAGTGGCCCAGGCGTCGATCCCGAGGTCGCTGCGCGAATTTTCGATCCCTTCTTTACGACCCGGGACTCGGGCAGCGGGCTTGGGCTCGCCGTGGTGCACCGTGCGGTTGAAGCCCACCAAGGAGTGACGCTAGTGGAGCGAGCACCCGAGGGCGGTGCGCATTTCTTGATCTATCTCCCTGGGCTTCCCGGTGATACCGCGGAGGGCGGAGCATGAAAAATCCAGTGAAGATTCTACTCGTGGACGACGAGACCGCGATCCTCGAGACGCTGTCCATCTTGTTCAGGGGGCAGGGATACCAGGTCGCCGTAGCCGATTCTGGGTCCAAGGCTCTGGATGCCCTCGACCAGGAGCTTCCGGACATCGTCCTCACAGACATCAGGATGCCCGGTGCGACGGGCCTCGAGGTGCTGGCTCGGGCGCACGAGGTCGATCCGGAGATGTCCGTCATCCTTATGACTGCACAGGCGTCTCTTCAGTCGGCGGTGCGCGCGGTGAACGAGGGAGCCTATTACTACTTGCAGAAGCCGTTCGCCAACGAGGAGTTGCTTGCTATTTGCAGGCGTGCGGCGGAGACCCGACAGCTTCGTGTCGAAAACAAGCGTCTCAAGAAGGAGATTCGGACGGGGAAAGGCCGGCCGGCAGGCAGGCCCATCGGTGTCGCGCCGAATTTTGTGGCGGCACTGAAGCTGGCCGAGACCGTCGCATCCACGGACTCAACCGTTCTTTTGTCGGGCGCGAGCGGCACGGGGAAGGAAGTGGTCGCCCGCTACATCCACGAGCTATCGGAGCGCACCGAAGGCCCGTTCCTGTCGATCAACTGCGGAGCGCTTCCCGAGGGTCTCCTCGAGAGCGAACTCTTCGGCCACGTGAAGGGTTCGTTTACGGGAGCGGTGAAAGACAAGGATGGTCTTTTGGTTGCAGCGGCCGGAGGTACGTTTTTGCTGGACGAAATCGGAGAAACGAGCCCAGCGACTCAGGTCAAACTCCTCCGGGCCCTTCAGGAACGAGAGGTGATTCCGGTAGGTGCGACGAAGCCGGTCCCGGTTCACGCCCGTATCATCGCGGCCACGAACCGCGATCTGGAAGAGGGAATCAAGCGAGGGGACTTCCGCAGTGACCTCTACTATCGACTCAACGTCATCCAGCTGCGGCTTCCTCAGCTGAGGGAGAGGAAGGAGGACATTCCTCTGCTTGCGCGCTACTTCCTCGACTCCCGAGCCGAGTCGGATGGGGCCGATCAGAGCATGGACATTTCGGACGCAGCCATGGACGCACTCGTAGAATACGGCTGGCCGGGGAACGTGCGTGAACTCGAGAATGCACTCGAGCGAGCGGCGGTGGTCGCGACGGGCAGTTCGGTCACTCGCGATTCATTGCCTGAGCGGGTCCGAGAGGCGCCGCCGACACGTCTGGCTGCAGAGCCGATTGCAGATAACCCAACGATGGAAGTGATTGAGCGCGCCTACATTCTGTGGGTCTTGCAGGCGGAGGGCGGCAACAAGTCTCGTGCGGCAGAGGTGCTCGGGATTGATCCGTCCACTCTGTATCGGAAGCTCAATCGGTATGGAATCGCGGAGTGACACTTGGTGTGCGCTTTCGCCCGTGGTTCCTTCCCTTAGGAGCTGGTGGAGTAGGTTGGCGTCTCATTGAATACAGATATCCATCCAACGATCGTGAATCGTCATGAGCGGAATCGACATCCCTAGAGTGCCTCAGGAGAAGCTGCCCTGGGACCGCGTGACCCTGTCGGTGGTGATTCCGTGTTACAACGAAGTCTCGACGGTGGAGAGCTTGCTGCGGCGTGTGCGTGAGGTCCCGCTGGCGTTGGAAGTGATCGTCGTCGATGACGGGTCGACCGACGGCACTCGGGACCTACTTCGGAAACTCGACGACAAGCTGATCGATCAGCTCGTGTTCCATGAGAAAAACGGAGGAAAGGGAAGTGCCCTCCGTACGGGGTTCGGGAGGGCTCGCGGTGACGTGGTCGTCGTCCAGGATGCTGACCTGGAGTACGATCCCCACGAGTTACCCATCCTCCTTGAGCCGATTCTCAGGGGCAAGGCGGACGCGGTGTACGGATCGCGCTTCCTCGGCGGGCCACATCGGGTGCTCTTCTTTTGGCACTCGATCGGGAATCGTTTTTTGACGCTCCTGTCCAACATGTTCACGGACCTGAACCTGACCGACATGGAGACATGCTACAAAATGGTCAGGACGGAGCTGCTCCAGTCACTTCCTCTGTCCGCGCAACGGTTCGGAATCGAACCCGAATTGACAGCTAGGCTGGCCCAAGCGGGAGCCCGTATCTACGAACTCCCGATCAGTTACAACGGACGGTCGTACGCCGAGGGCAAGAAGATCGGCTGGAAAGACGGTGTGTCGGCACTCTGGAGCATTCTCAAGTACAACCTCGCACCCCCACGTGTCCCGACATGGCGTGCGCCTGCTGTGGACCCATGGGATGCCCCCGAGCGTGTGACGAGCGGAACCCCGCCGGCGATCGGAGATGGCGGCGGAGTGCCGGTTAACCGAAGCGACTAGCGCGCCCACCGTGTCGACATCTCTGCCTCGAGCGCGGACGCTTCTCTTCCTTGTCGCGGTCGCGGCCTATCTGACCTCGTTGGGCAACGGGTTCGCGTACGATGACAACTGGTTCATTGTTGGGAACCCTGTGGTTACCGAGGCTCTTATTGCCGATGCCTTTCTTGAACCTGCCTGGCCTGATGCTCCCCAGGGTGTGGGTAACTATCGGCCTGTTGTACTCACGAGCTTCGCCGTGGAGTGGGCTGTCTTTGGAGGGGATGAACTCGGCTTCCACGTGGTCAGCGTCTTAGCTCAGGGGCTCATTAGTCTTTTGGTATTGGCGTTGCTGCTGCGCTTCGTCCCGTTGCTCCCTGCCTTCCTGGCCTCCCTGGTCTTCGCGGTTCACCCCGTGCATGTGGAGGCGGTCGCGAATGTTATGGGGCGGGCTGAACTGTATGCCGCTCTGGGCTATTTGGGTGCCTGCCTCGTATACCTGAACTGGAGGCCCGCAGGTGGGCTCAGGCGGGGCCTTCGATTGCTCGCTCTGGCGGCGCTTTCCCTATTCGCGATGGGGTCCAAAAAAATCACAATCACCCTACCAACTGCCCTAATCGCCCTCAAGCTGTTTCGACATAGCGATGCCGGATTGAGACAACGGTTTCGTGAAGAAGCACTGACGATCGTGGGTTTGGTCGCGGTCATGGCCCTATACGTGATCGTTCGGGGGGAGGTCCTAGGCACGTTCACGGGGGAGAGTGCATCTCCCGCACTGCTAGGCCTGTCTGTGCCGGAGCGTCTGCTCACCGCATTGACGGTCTGGCCGCACTATCTCAGGCTGATGTTCTTCCCCCTGGACCTGAGCGCCGACTACGGACCGGGCGTGATTCTGCCCACCCATAGTCTGACCCTCGAGGCGATTTCAGGCGCGGTACTGATCGTCGCTCTCCTGGGTGGCGCCTGGCTCCTTCGGCGACGGGCCCCGACCGTTTCGCTCGGAGCTCTGTGGTTCTTCGTGACCATCCTTCCGGTCTCGAACCTCGTGGTCCGGGCGGACATCGTCTTGGCAGAACGGACGCTCTACCTCCCGTCTGTCGGGCTCGCCTTGGGAATAGCAGGAATGGTGCATCACCTCGCGGGTGAGATCCCAATGGCGCGCCGGAGAGTCCTGCTCGGACTGTTCGCGGTTTTCGTTGTAGGGATGTTTGTGCGCACTGTCACGCGGAACCCCGCCTGGATGGACACGTACTCCGTCGTGAGCACCCTCGCAGCCGATCATCCCGAGTCTTGGCTCGCTCTGCGCGCTCGCGGGGGTGGTCTCGAGCGAGTCGGAGCCCTTGCCGAAGCTGGAGACGTCTACGATATCGCTCTTGAGGTTGCCCCGAACAACTATCAACTCCTGGTTGAAGTGGCGGGCTTCAAACATCGAATCGGAGATCACGAAGGAGCGGAGGAACTCCTGGCGCGCGCGATCCAACTTCTGCCGGATTATTCAGTGGCCTATGAACGCCTGTCCGAGCAAAAACTTCTTGATGGAGACGGGCGGTCCGCTCACGCTGTCGCGCTGGCGGGCCTCGCGAGGGTTGGTAGCCACCGAGGGTTGTGGGCCCTGGTCTCCGAGTCCTATGTGGCCAAGGGTGATCTGGACGCTGCCGTCCGAGCGCGACGGGCAGCCCTCGGGCAGGATTCCACTTCGGTCTCGGACTGGACGCGGCTCGGGGATCTCCTCGAGCTAGCGGGGGACACCGTCTCCGCGGAAGCGGCGCGTGCTCATGCGACGAGTCGTCCGTGAGGCTGGACGCGTTCCTCCGTAATCGGAAGAGGGTCGTGTTGGCCGTGGCCATCGTGGCCGGACTCGTCTACGCGAACGCCGTTCCCAACCGGTTCGCGTACGATGACCACCATATCATCGCCAACAACAGCGCGATCCAGTCGATAGAAACGTTGCCGTCTGCGATCTTTGCGCCCTACTGGCCCGGCGTTTATGGACGGGAGAACGGCCTCTGGAGGCCCACCACCCAGGCCCTCTTCGGGGTCCAGTGGATCGTCTCTAGAGGGGCCCCGTGGCTCTTCCATCTAGTGAACGTGCTCGCGCACGTTGCCGTGACATCGTTGGTCCTTCTGTTGCTTTGGGAGTTGATGTCGATGCGCGCCGCGTTCTTCGGGGCGCTCGTCTTCGCCATTCACCCCGTCCACGTAGAGGCGGTCGCCAACCTGGTGGGACTGTCGGAACTCGTCTCTACGGGCCTGTTTCTCATGGCGTGCCTTGTCCATGTGAGAGGGCCGCCTGAGAGCAGATGGCGTGACGCGGTACTGATCGGGCTGTTGTACGCAGTTGCCTTTGGAGCCAAGGAAGGAGCCGCGACCCTCCCAGCCATCATCTTCCTGCTCGATGCGTCCCGCGGGCGCCTGACGTTTGCGGACCTTCTCCGCTACCTGCGTGAGCGATGGCGCGTTTACGCGGCGCTCATCATTGGGGCGGCCCTAATGCTGATCCCGAGACTGGGGATTTTGGGGACGATCGCCAACCCGCTGGGGCCGCTCGGCGCGGACCTGCTGCTCGAGGTCCCGCGAATCTGGACGATTTCCGAGGTGTGGGGGAACTACGTCCGCCTCTGGGTGCTGCCGCTCGATCTCTCGTCAGACTACGCACCTGGTGTGATTCCGATCTCGATCGGTTGGAAGCTGGCCAATTCAGTTGGGGCGGCTCTAGCGTTGGCGCTTCTAGCGGCTGCGTTGATCGCATGGCGCCGAGCCCCCATGAGATCCGGATTGAATTCGCCTCGGGCCGCTGGATTTGGGGTCGTATGGTTCATGCTTACGCTTTCCCCAGTAGCGAACGTGTTTTTTGTGGCCGGCGTGTTGCTCGCCGAGCGGACGCTGTACTTGCCGTCTGTGGGATTGGCGGCGGCTACGGGGTGGTTGTTCGCCCGGTTCTACGTCGCTAGGCCGAAGGTGGCTCTCGTCACGGTGGGGTTGGTTGTTCTTTTGGGCTCGGCTCGAACCTGGGAGCGGAACCCGACCTGGAAAGACAACCCGGCCATGTTGAACGCGCTCGTCGCGGACTTCCCCCATTCCGGCCGGTCCCAATGGGTGCTCGGGGATGCGTTTATGGACAGGGGGCTCACCAAGCAGGCTCTCCAGTCGTACCGGATCGCCGTCGATCTCCTGGATGCCCACTACCAAATCACGACTGATGTGGCGCAGACGTTGATTCGGCATGAGATGTTGGAGGGTGCCGAGGGCCTCCTGCGGCACGCCTGGCGCCGGGAGCCCGGCTTCGCCGTGGCACCAGCTCTTCTCGCAGAGATCTACTCGGAGTGGAATGAGCCGGAGTTGGCGGAGCGATTCAGTCGGCTGTCCTTGATGATCGACGATCGAGACCCGCTTCGGCCGCATATCATCTCATGGTCCTTGGCCGCGCGCGGCAGGTTTGCCGAGGCTGCCTCCGCACGAGAGAGCGCCCTCCAGGCCCAGGGAATGGGCAATTACTGGCAACAGTGGCTCACGATGGCGTATCTCGGGCTGGCCGAGGGTGACAGCGTTTCGGCTCGTACCGCCCTGGACGCGGCGTTGGCGGCTGAACTGTCAGGCCGCGCTCGCGTCCACGTCGATTCAGTCAAAGTGGCCGTATTCGGTAGGGCCGCGGTGGACTCGCTCGTAGCCAACTAATACGACATCGCGCATTGCCGCAGAAGAGGGGTATTTCGCCCGCATCGTGCAGAATCCCCCACCAATATCGGCCTTAACAGGGTTGCGAGACGCACAGGGTGGCTGCGTAACTCGTTATGGTGGTGTGATATACGGTGCTCGCTCCGTTGTTGGACCCTCCCTTGCTTCCTTGTTGCACAACGCAGTTCCCTGTTCTACCCACCACCTGGAGTCCCCGCTCATGCGAGACAACAAGGGTTTTACCCTCATCGAGCTCCTGATCGTAGTTGTGATCATCGGGATCCTGGCGGCCATCGCCATTCCGAAGTTCTCCGCGACTCGCGAGAAGGCGTACTTCGCCGCCATGAAGTCCGATATCAAGAACCTGGCTTCGCAGCAGGAGATCTACTACGCGGACGAGTACTCTTACACGACCACGACGACGCTTCTGTCGTTCACCAACTCCGACGGTGTGACGGTCGCGTCCGCCGCTACGAGCTCGGGCTGGTCGGCTAGTGCGGTTCACGCCGCCCTTGGCACCGCTGAAGGCTGCGTGATCTACTACGGAACGGCTGCTACGCCGACCGTCGGCAGCACCACGGCTACTGCGCCGGGTGAGGTTGCCTGCACCAGCTAAGTTCGCTGATGCAGATTGCATCCTTCCAGGAGGGTGTGACAGAGTAGCTGCTAGTGAACGACCCGGGCCGCATGGCCCGGGTCGCTTCACTGGTGGGATGTTCGCGCCGATCGCTCCCCGAGCAGCCTCCAGGGTGGCTTTCTATGGATCGCACAGCGCGGGACGGTTTTACACTGATCGAGTCGCTGATGGTAGTGGTGATCATCGGGCTCTTGGCGGCGATCGCCATTCCCAAGTTCTCTGGGACTCGCGAGAAGGCGTACTTCGCCGCCATGAAGTCTGATATCAAGAACCTGGCTTCGCGGCAGGAGATCTACTGCGCGGACGAGTACGCCTACACGACCACGACATCGCTTCTGTCGTTCACGGACTCCGGGATCGACTAAGACGTCCCGCAGAGCCATGCCGTCGCCCCGCTGGGGCGAACAATTTTCGTGGCATGACCAAGGGACATACGCTAATCGAGTTGGCCATCGTCTTGGCGCTGCTCGCAATGAGCGGCTCTGCATTGGCCCCCGCAGCCCGTCGATATCGGGACAATGCCTCCGCAGCCGCGGCAAGAGAGTCGGTGATCGCCTCAATCGCCACAGCCCGGTCGATGGGCGTTGGTCAGGGTGGGGCTTCGGTCCACCTTGAGTCTCCCCAATGGGTGCGGATCGTCCACGGGGACTCCATCGTCAACGAGGTCGACCTGGCGCGATCGTTTGGCGCGACCATGCGACTGGGGGGCGGCCGACCTGCAGCGCGAATCGTCTTTGACGCCCTCGGCCTGGGACGGCTCGCGAGTCGAACGGTCATCCTCGAAAGTGGGAGCGCACAGCTCCGAGTGGTGATCTCAAGTTTTGGAAGGGTCCGCCGCGAATGACGCTGGTGAAGCGTGGCTTTACGCTCGTCGAGGTCGTCGTCGGTGTTCTGATCTTTGAGGTCGGCTTTCTTGGGGTCGCAACGATGTTCGTCGTTGCGACGAAGGAGCTTCGGCGAGCGATCGAAGTCGAGGATGCGACATCTGCGACCCTTGATGTTCTCGACTCAATCGGAGGCTTTCCTAGCGCTGGGGCCGAGACACGCGTGCTCGACCTCGGGCAGTTGCAGTTGGATGTCACCGAGGATGGGCGGGTCAGCGTGGCAGTGATTTCTCATTTGGGCGACACAATTAGCTACATCGTGACCCGGAGATTGGTGACAGGATGATCGGGCACACCAAGGAGATGAGAGGTGGGACGCTTATTGAGGCGATCGTGACGTTGGTGTTGGGGCTCCTCCTCGTTCAGATGTCTTTGGGTGCCCTGGCCCGAGGGCACACGCTGCACCAAGGCCTACTTGAGCGCGCCGATGCATTGAAGACCGTCAGGATTGTTCGATGGGTTCTTAGGGCGGAGCTGTCGAAAGGCCATCCGGGAGAGGATTGGATGGTCCATGATGCGGATTCGATCGTGCTCCGAGCATACCGGGGTGTCGCGTTTCCATGTCTGATCACAACGGGTCGGCTCGATGTGACATACAGGGGAGGGCGGGACCCTGATCCCGAAAAAGACTCGGTGCTGCTTGTCTACGAGAGTGGAGAGACGGACGTCAGGGCACTCGAACGTTGGGGGCCCGGTGCGAGTTGTTCGTGGCGTTTAGGAGTTAGCCCGTCGGGGTGGTCCGCTCAGCAGTGGGCGGTTGAGGGCGTCTTGGATTCGGGGCTCGTTGCGGTCCGTCTGTTCGAGTCGGGGAGTTATCACATCGCAGATGGAGCCCTGCGCTATCGTCGCGGACGAGGTGGACGACAACCGCTCACGAGCAACGCGCTGTCTACGCCGGAAAGTGGGATCCGGACTGGTGGAGCCGGGTTGGGGGTGAGCATCGTCATGAAGTCGCAGGGCGGGGGCGACTGGACCCGTTGGGTGAGCCTCGCGCGGCAGATCCGATGATTGGGGTCACTCCACATCTCAAGCGTGTGAGCGATGGATTTGTCTTGCCGCTCTTACTCCTACTGCTGTTGGCTCTCACTGCACTAGCTCATAGTGCGCTTCTTGTGGCTACCGCCGAGTTCAGGATGTCCCGAATCGCGAACGATCTGGCCGCGGCTCAGCAGGCTGCAGAGGGAGCACTAGTTCAGCTCCCAGGGGCTCTTCTTGGCCTCCCGGGCCGCGTGCGAGTCGGCGAGTCGGTAGTGGTCGACATTGAGCCTGTGCCGACAGCCACTCTGCGTGTCGGGGTATCGCGCCTCTCACGAGAATCATGGTTTGTCCAAGCCGAGGCTCAGGCGTCGGAGGGGCGGCAGGCAAGTGAGGCAGCTGTGTTTTGGCGGTTTGACCCTATCGCGAGGCTTACTCGTCTCACGGGCGCGGTGACCGTCCCAACTGGCGTGTCCCGCTCAGGGGCTGCCCGCGTCGAGACCGAGGCTCTTTGGACCGATGCCGAATGTCCGTCTATGGAATCGGCACTCGACTCGGCGTTCGTGGCGGGGTCACCGAAGGGGGTGGAGCCGAGTAATGTGGCGGGCTCGATTGGATTGGGGGCGATCACGATGGACGATATCCATCGGCTGGTCCCGCCTACCCTCGGCCGCAGCGGGACGCCCGCGCCGCTCGATTCCTTGGGTTCCTGCGGGGAGGCGACCTGGAACTGGGGAGGGGCGGACCCCGTCGATACGCCGTGCGGATTGGTCCACGTCGTGCGGTCGTCCACAGGTGATGTGGACATTGTAGGAGGTGAAGGCCGCGGTCTGATCATCATCCACGGCGACCTGACTTTGCGTGACGGCTCCAGCATTGTCGGTATGCTCCTCGTCACGGGGAGGCTTCGACTGACGAATGGTGCTTACTTCCGCGGAATGGCGTTTGCGGGAGAGGGGGTCAGGGTAGATCCGTCGGCGCACATCGTCGGGTCGATCTGCGTGGCGGCGGCATCCCTTAATGCGGCCTCCGGTGCCCTCGGAGTGTTTCTTCCCCTCGTTGGAGCCACTCGGTTAGGCCAGTACTGACCGATACACTGCCCCCAAACTTGCACGTTCATCTGCGTTCGATCGACATTCGTCACCTCCGGTGGGTACATAGTGCGCAGAACATTCCTTTGCACGTGGGGGAATTCGCGTGAATCTTGAGGTCGTCTCTGGCACGGATCTTGGTTGAAGACCGTTGTAGAGAAGCACTCGGTCCGAGAATTGGACCATGAGTCACAAAAGAGCGGGCTTCACCTTGATTGAGTTGGTAGTGGCCATCCTCATCAGGAGTATCCTGACGACTATGGCCTTTTCCAGCTTCGCGTCCGCGATGGGCGGTTATTCCGTGCGTGGCGCTCGTGACGAGTCTCATCCCGTCGGCTTTTTATAAACTACTGTTTTTTCGCCAAATGTTTACTCAAATTTTGATTTGACTGTATGCACATTGTTATTGACAAGACTCAACTTTTTGTGGTAACCTGATTGAGCATAATTGGGAAAATTTGTTTCCCATTCCCCCGGTGACGGCACCATATGGCCCTCTTCGGACGAAATAAATTTTCCATCGGCCTGGACATCGGTTCAGGCTTTGTGAAGGTCGTCGAGGTTGATCACTCCGGTGATCAGCCGGAGGTGACCCGGGTCGCGATGCGTCCACTGCTTCCGGACGCGATCGTCGAAGGCGAGATCATGGACTATGGCCTGGTCTCTGATGCCGTGATGGGGCTCTTCCATGAGATCGGCCTAAAAGGGGCTCAGGTCGTGACTGCCGTCGGCGGTCACGATGTGATCATCAAAAAGATCGAGATGGATCGGATGAAAGAGTCCGATGCTCGTGTGGTGATCAGGTGGGAGGCGGAACAGCACGTGCCGTTTGACATCAAGAGTGTGGAGTTGGACTTCCAGATCTTGAACCCGCATGACGACGGCCTCCAAATGGAGGTCCTCCTCGTTGCAGCGAAACGGGAACTGGTAGACAACAAGGTTGGCCTCCTCCAGGACGCGGGGGTCAATCCAATCATTATTGATGTCGACGCATTCGCGCTCCATAACGCGTTTGAGCACAACTACCCGGATTCGCAGGACGGCATCATCGCCCTCGTGAACGTGGGTCATGAAACGACCAACGTGAACATCCTTGAGAACGGTGTGCCGATTCTCACCCGAGATATTCCCTTCGGTTCGCGCCGGATCCGCGAGGACCTTCAGAGGGAGCGGGGCCTTACCGCTGAGCAGGCCGAAGACGTGGTCCAGGCCCGCGAGACGGTGGAGAACCTTGAGCAGTTTGTTGAGGCCTCCGCGGACGAAGTGGCCGTCGGGATCGAACGTGCCAGTGCTTTCCTGATGGCCCGCGAGGATGGCGAGTCGATCGGCCGAATCTTCTTGAGCGGTGGTGGTGCGCGGATCCCTGGAATGGTGGAAGCGCTGGCCACCCGGATGAACGTCGAGACCGAATTAGTGAACCCGTTCGAGCGCGTGCCAGTACGGCCCGGCGCGGCGGGTGGGATTTCAATCGAAGAAGCTGCCCCGATGCTGCTGTTGTCGCTCGGGTTGGCTCTGCGCGTCTAGACTTTGAGGACGGACTGACCCGTGATCCAAGTCAACCTGCTGCCAGGCAGAAAGAAAGGGCGTTCCCGGTCTTTCTCATTTTCGCTGCCAAAATTCGGCGGTGGGGGTGGGGCAGGTATGCCCGACCCTTACCAGGCCTTCACTGTGGCTGCCGGAATTGTAGCCATCGGGTACATGGCCTGGGCCTTTTTGGGCGTCAGGTCCGATGCAGAGGAACTGCAAGTTCAGCTCGACTCCGCAGTACAGGACTCTGTGCGTTTCGCTGACCTCATCCTACGAACGAACGAACTCATGGCTCGGCGCGACTCCATCGCGCAGCGCGTTGCAATCATCCAAGAGATCGACGCGGGCCGATACGTGTGGCCCCATGTCATGGATGAAATCGCGAGAGCTGTGCCGGATTACACATGGCTCCGCAGTGTCATGTACATGGGGGATAACCCACTCCAGGTGCGCATCGAAGGACGTGCAGGAAGCCTAGAGGCGATCACGACATACATGGACAACCTCGAGGCTTCTCGCTTCCTACGGCGGGTCGACCCCGAGCGGATGGAGCAAACCGTGTCTGACGACAGCCCGGACGACCTAGTCTACCTATTCGAGCTGACCGCGACATATGAGCCTCCTCCGCTCGAGGAACTCGAGACCATTCCATTGTTCGCGGAAGGTGTTGTGACTCAGGTGGCGGTTCCCGATTCCTCAGCGGGGAATTGACCATGGCTTGGTACAATCCCTCAGATCCGAAGCAGCGGAACCTCATGCTTGGCGGAATCGCCTTTCTTATCGCGATCGTGCCGTTTCGCATGTACATGCTTAGTCCACGTGTGCTTGAAAACACGGCCGTGCAAGAACACGTCGAGTCTCTCGAAGGGCAGAATCGCAGAGCCTCGGTTCAGGCTGCGAGAGGCGGCGGCGAACTCGAAGAACGGAATGCGATTTATGAGCGCCACGTTCAGAAGTTGGAGGAGTTGATTCCGGCGGCTGAAGAGGTGGCATCGCTCGTGAACGACATCTCGGGAGCGGCACGTGCGGCAGATGTTGAGCCCATTCGGATGGTTCCGGAGCCGGCTGAAACTGGGGCATTCTACAGCAAGACGTCGTACGACATGGCAGTGATCGGCGATTATCACAACGTCGCCCGATTCCTGACCAACGTCGGGAGCCTCTCGAGGATCGTGACGCCAGTTGAGGTGGATATACAGGTGTACGACCAGGCAGATCGGTATCCGGAAATGGTTACGCCTGTCGTCGTCACGTTCCGAATCGAAACGTATGTGCTCCCAGATCAGCCCGCGGCACCGCCGCCGGCCGTGGTCCCCGGAGGTTGAGAATGAAGAAAATGATCCCTGTAGCTGCGTTTCTTGGCGTGATGTTCGGGGCGCCGACCAATGCCCTGGCTCAGGACGAGGCAGCACCTCCGCCCGCGCCGCCCGTCGAAACGGAACTCGTCTTTGAACGCGAGATCTTTGGTTATCCGACCTTCACACGGATCAACCCATTCCGTCCGTTGCTTGCATCGGATACGGGCGGGCCTCGGTACGAACAGCTGCGGCTCTCTGGGATCATTGTCTCGGAGACGCCGGGCAATAGCGTCGCAATTTTCAATATGGGCGCCATCGTAGCGAACGTGGATGGAACCTTTACCGCGACGGTGGATGACTCCTACGCGGTGAAGGTGGGGCAGACCATAGGCAACGTCACTGTCATCAGCATCGCCTTGGATGAAGTCGTAGTTGACGTCGAAGAATTCGGAATATTGGATCGCAAGACTATACGGCCCCTCAACCTCCTTGGAGGCAACCAATGACCTCGATGTTCGCCCTTTGGGCGGGCGCGCTCCTTGCTTCCGGAAGCCCCGTCACGGAAGTGGCGATCACCTCCGTAGCGGAGCAGACGAGCGTCCTGATCGCGGTAAACGGCTCGGTTCAACACCGGGCATTCACCATGGAAGGTCCCCACCGTTTGGTGGTGGATTTGATGGGCGCTGAAAACGCTCTCCCTCGAGACGAGTTCACTGGCGTGAATCGGGGCGGCATCCGCAATGTGCGTGCAAGCCAATACTCCGCTGAGGTCGTGCGCGTCGTCTTCGAGCTGTCTGAGCAGATGGCGTACGACATCACCTCGGATGATGACGGCCTTCGCATAACGCTCCAAAACCCGCAGGTCCGTGGCTTCGAGCCGTGGTCGTCTGGCGCGTCCGCCATGAGCGCATTCGATCCGACGTCACTGTCCCTGGCGACGGGGTCACAGGCGCAGCAGCTGAGCCAGGCCGAGAGAATCTCCATGCGATGGACGGAGGAGCCGCTACAGAACGTCCTCCTGCATTTCGCGACGTTCTCTGGCAAGTCCATCGTCCCCGGTGCGAACGTGTTTGGCTTCGTTACTGCTGAGATCATCAACCAGCCGTGGGACGTGGCCCTCCAGGTGATCCTGTCCGCGAACGGACTCGTCGGGGAAGAAGACGTTTACGGAATGATTCGCGTCGAAAACCTGACGGACGTGGAGGCGCGTGAACAGATCGGTCAGATCGAGACCCGGGCGCACCGCATCCGGTACGCGACCGCGGCCGAGCTGGTGCAAATGATCACTCCGCTGCTCACAGAACGTGGCAGCATCACAGAAAATGCGGCTACGAACACCCTGGTCGTCTCGGATATCGATCGTGTTCAGCGGGCCATCCAGGCACTGCTGCAGCAGATCGACATCGAAACACCTCAGGTGTCCATTACGGCGAAGATCATCTTTGTGAACCGGACGGACCTCCGTGAAATGGGTGTCACGTACGAGCTCAAGGATTCTCGGGGCAACCAGCTCAATACCCTCTCAGATGGTGCCTCCGATCTGAACGGTGACGGAGTACTGTCCCTCCCGGAAGAGACGGTCGAGCAAGGGACGTCAGTGGTCTCCCTGGGCGGAAACTCGATCGCGGCGTTAGGAAACGCGGCCGCTCGAGTCGGTAACCCTACATTGAGCATGTTGACCTCCATGGTCGTGGGCCGTCACCAACTTGTCAGCTTCCTCGACGCGCTCCAGTCCGTAAATTTGAGTGATATCGAAGCGTCTCCGCAGGTTACCGTCCTCGACAACGTTGAAGCTGAGCTCTCGGTCGGTGAGCTGACTCCGATTCGAACCATCGACGCTGGCGCAGGTGGTGCCGGGACGACGTTCCCCACTGCACAGGTGCAGCAGCAGGAGACCGGTATCATCCTGAGGGCGACCCCTCATGTGGTCGGTGGTGGAAAGATCCGTCTTGACATCTATGTGGAGCGGTCCGCGGCCGAGCTCGCTGAGTCGGACGCCGGTTTCATTTTCCGCCAACAGAAGGGAACCACACGCATGCTCGTGGCGGATGGAGAGACCGCGGTCATCGCCGGGCTCGTGCAGAGTGAACGGACGGAGTCCATACAGGGCATTCCGATCCTCATGAACCTGCCAATTCTGGGCAAGTTATTCCGTGTGACACGCGAGCAAGTACTGCAGCGTGATCTGATCATCCTCGTTACCCCGCACATCGTGCGTGGCACAAACTGATCGGCTGATCGGGAGCGAGATCATCATGCGACGGAATCGAACGTTCGGACTGCGACTTTTGGCGACCTCAGCGGCAATGCTCGGCGTCATGTTTGTTGCGGCCTGTGATGGGGAGAATCTGTTTAGTGTGCCTGGCACTGGTGCCACGGGATCGCAGGACGACGACACTCAACCACCCACGGTTGAGATCAACTCACCACGCGGCGATTCGCTGTCGGCTAAGCCGATCGGCGACTCGGTGTTCGTCTCCGTGCATGTCACTGACGACATCGGGATCCGGACCGTTCGCTTCTCGGGTGTGTCCCACCGTGGCGACAAGAGCCTCGGGACGGATGAAGTCGTACCAAGGTTCACAGACAAGACGGTCACGCTTCCCGACGTCGTCGACACCACTCTAACCCGTTACATCCTGGCCACTGCAGACAGTGTGAAGGAGACGGTCAAGATCCTGGTGGAGGCCACCGACACGTTCGGCAACATCACGACCGATTCGGTGGATCTTATCCTGGGAGGGCCAGAGGTTGCCCTGCTCGACGTGGAAGACGGACAGTCTATTCAGGCTGGGTTGAACCTCAGCGCCCGGGTGATCGCTTCCGATCCGTTGGGCATCACGCAGCTCCGCTTGGAAGTCACCGGTGCTTTCGAAGCGACGATTGTGAAGGACATCAATCCGCCGGCGGACACTGTCGCGCTCGACACCGTAGTCGCGGTTCCTGCGGGATTGGCCGGTGAGATTCAAATTCGTGCCTCGGCGCGCAACAATCTTGACGTCTCTGCTGGCGATGGACCGTTGACGCTCACAGTGATTCCCGCAGGCGTGGGGGACACGATCGCCCCGCGGGTAAAACACGTGGCGACCGCGCGAGTCTTGCTCGAGGCCGAGGACTTCGTATCCGTCACCGTGAGCGGTGGCGACGACAGTCAAGGCAACGGCGTAAGCGTGGTCGGATACACGGTGTTGGCGATCTCTCAGACACGGGCGGACACCGTAATCCGGTCCGACTCGGCCGTCTTCACACCGGCAAGAACTGGAACCGTTGCGACCAGCTTCGCTTTCGGGGTGTTCAACTTCGATTCACTCGCGCTGCCGGACACGTTGGTATACGAGATCACCAGTTGGGCGCGGGACGCCGACGGCAATTGCGCCACCGGCGTCGGCGCCGACTCGTTGGCCGCTTACGCGTGTGACACCAATGGAGCTGCGACTGTCGCAGGCAGCCGCACAGGTGATCGCCTCGTACGCTCCATCGTGGCGGGCGAAACCGTCCTGCTGCCGTCAGGTGGTCGGATCATGGACGCAGTCGTCGACACCTTCAGACACACGATGCTCCTGTCGAACATCGACCGTGACCGCATCGAGGTATTCGACTTGGATTCTGAGGAATTTCGGCCAAGTGTCGCGGTCGGCGCGGCTCCGTGGGGTCTGGGTCTAAACAACTGTTATACGGCGAACATCACCGCCAATTGTGGAGACACGTTGGTCGTGTCCAACTCCGGCGGTACGAACCTCAGCATGGTCTACTTGGGTCCACGGACCCCGGGTGTTGGAGGTGAATTCGAGGATACGAACAGGCGCCTGTTGACCCCGGACATGCTCATCTTCAACGCGAAGTTGGTCGAGACAGACCAGGGCGATGAGTGGTCCGTTACGGCTCTCAACGAGTTCAGCGATCGGCCGCAGTTCGTTGCAATGGACGAGGCGCGCCAGATCCACTATTCGACCTGGCCAACGGCTACGGGAAGCGAACGAGGTACGCTCCGTCGAGCATATATCCCGGGACCGGGCCTGCTACCCGAAGTTGTGGTCCACGCGTTCCAGTTCCCCGGACCGGCTGAGGAGAATTCCTTCGGCCTCGTAAACCTGGACTGGGCGCAGTGGGGTCAGAGCGCGACGTTTGACATGCAGGACCATGTGATCGGGACACAAACCACGATCACAGAAAACGTGCCGGATGCCGACATCGCGGCTGCTGTCACCGCCCTGCAGGGCCAAGGCTCCGACGTGGTGCTCTGGTCGAATCCGTTCAAGACAGACGACATCGGCTTTGGTGATACGACCTTTGTCTCAGCAGCAGGGAACGGTCGAATCGTATTGTTTGGTGAGGGCGGTGTCGCAGACGGCAACCGGATCCTCATTTATGACGCGCGGACGTTCACGACGCGCTTCGGCCTTTTCACAGCCGATCTTCAGATCAACAAAGACGATCGGATCTCTGGCCTAGGTGTGAATCAGGACGGCACGCTCGCGATGGGCCGTGGTTCAGGTGCCTACTTCTTCACTGAGGACCTGCGACTACAGGGCGAGGCGGATCTGCCGGGCGGCGGAGCCGGCGCTGCGTTGCATCCGCTCCATGCGGATGCGTTGTCATTGTCGAATTCGGGCGGTGAGTACCGACCGGACACGCACTTGGCCTTCCTCGGGAGCACGTCCGATGCGACGGGCGCTCCGACGATCGAGATCTACGATACGTTCCACTTCTTCAGGTCGGGACGCATCTATCTCCGCGATGCCATCAATGGCCCGATGCGGGCCTCGCTTCCGTTCGCGGGGGACAACATCGACTCTGATGGCAATCCGTTCCAGTGTAAGACTCAGGACGTTCTCGACCAGGATGACGTGAAGGTCGGGGAGGCCATCGAGATCTTCCAGAATGGAAACTTCGCCGATCCGTGGCCTATAGATGGGGGTGCCGGTGGAACCGAAGATCGCTGCGTGGTCCTGAAGCTCTATGGTACGACGGAGGCCACTGGTGTTGTGGTCATCAACGTGCGGAAGAGCGACATCTTGAGAGAGCACCCAACTCGCAACTAATCATGGGCCTCGCAAGAAGTGGACGCCTCGGCGGGGTTTCGACCGGCCGAGGCGTCTTTGCGTCCCACCCAGTGGCCCTTGGTGGCCGCAGGGACACTATCTATATAGTAGGGCTCCTCTAGGCCCGTCAGCTGGCCCTGAGGCCGTATGCTCCTTCTTGAACGGCGTAGGATCCGATCATGCACCGAATATCCTTCCATACGGCAGGTGAATCCCACGGCCGCGGCCTTACCGCTCTCCTCGAGGGTATGCCGGCGGGTCTCCCGTTGTCGATGGAGCGCGATGTCGATCCTGAACTCTCCCGGCGCCAGGGTGGCTATGGGCGAGGGAGGCGGATGAAGATCGAGTCGGATACCGCGGACCTCCTCAGCGGCGTCCGGCTGGGCGAGACACTAGGATCCCCCATCTCGATGATCATCTGGAACCGGGATTGGGAAAATTGGACCACTGCTATGGCCCACGAGGCACCCGCGGAGGATGAGAACCCGAAGGCGCTACGCCCTCATTATCTTCCCCGGCCTGGACATGCGGATCTCGTCGGAGCGTTCAAATACGACCGTCGTGACGTTCGCGACATCCTGGAACGTGCGAGCGCGCGGGAGACAGCGGCCCGTGTCGCGTGCGGTGCAGTGGCCAAGCGGCTGTTGGGTGAGTTTGGCATCCGCATTGGGAGCCATATCCTCTCCATCGGGTCAACGGAAGCGATACTGCAGGAGTTGCCGGAGGACCTCAATGCGACCGCAGATCTGAGCCCGGTTCGCTGTTTGGACGAAGCCGCGGCATCGCGGATGATGCTGGAGATCGACGACGCTAAGGAGCGTGGGGACACTCTGGGCGGCGTCTTCGAAGTCGTTGCCACGGGTGTTCCGGTCGGGTTGGGGAGCTACGTGTCATGGGACACGAAGCTCGACGGACGACTGGCGGGCGCGGTGATGTCTGTGCAGGCCGTCAAAGGCATAGAGATCGGTCTGGGCTTCACCGGGGCTCGACGGCCTGGTTCGGAGGTCCACGATGCCATCGTCCGGAACGACGACAAGCCCAGAGCGGGACGTATCGGCAGAGCGTCGAACCGCGCTGGTGGGTTGGAAGGCGGCGTGAGCACCGGCGAGCCTATCTTAGTCCGGGGCGCGATGAAGCCCATCTCGACGCTCCGGAAGCCACTGCCAAGTGTCGATCTTCGGGACGGCTCCGTGGGCGATGCAGCGGTCGAACGTAGTGACGTATGCGCGGTGCCGGCTGCGGGCGTGGTTGCGGAGTCGATGGTTGCATTGGTTTTGGCGGATGCGTTTCTGGACAAGTTCGGTGGTGACTCGGTCGGAGAGATTCGCAGGAACCTGGACGGCTACCTCACGCATTTGACCGAGCGTGGCTTCAAGGGGCGGTGATATCCGCAACGGTGTGTCGGATTCTCCTAGTCGGCTTCATGGGATCCGGAAAATCGAGTGTCGGTCGGGTTCTGGCAGCCGCCCTCGGTTGGCGCTTCATCGATGCGGATCAAACGCTTGAGGACGATTTGGACACGCCGATCGCCGCGCTCTTCCAGGAGCATGGAGAGGCTTTTTTTAGAGAGAAAGAACGGACGACCATGGCCGCACTCCTCGACGAAGAGGGAGTAGTCATCGCGACCGGTGGCGGATGGGCCGCTCAGCCGCAGTGGGTCGACGGTCTCCCTCCAGGAACCGGGACGGTGTGGCTCCAAGTTACGGCTGTTGAGGCGGTGGGGCGGGTCCAGGCCGAGCCCGGGAAGCGCCCCTTATTGGACTCCGATGAACCGGTCGACACAGCACGTAAACTGGTAGAATCGCGCAGTCCGTCGTACGCTCTCGCCGAGTGGAAGGTGGACACAGAGGGCCGGTCCGTAGAAGATGTGTCGGCCCGGATCTTGGAAATGTTTTCTGGGAATGACCTCATATTGGACGCTGAATGAGCGACAAAGACCGAATACATCTTGTCATCGTCGAGTCCCCGGCGAAGGCGCGAACGATCGGGAAGTACCTCGGGAAGGGGTATGCGGTCGCGGCGTCGGTGGGGCATGTCCGTGACCTCCCAAGGAAGGAATTGGGAGTGGATGTCGAGAACGGATTTGAGCCCAAATTCGAGACGATCCGAGGCAAGGGTAAGGTCATCGCCGAGTTGAAGAAACTCGCCAAGACCGCAGACCGTGTGATCCTCGCGACTGACCCTGATCGTGAAGGGGAAGCCATCGCCTACCACGTTGCCGAACAGCTCGGGTACGAGAAGAACAAAGAGCGATTCGATCGGGTCACGTTCCGAGAGATCACGAAAAAGAAGGTTCAGGAGGCGCTCGCCTCACCGGGCCTGTTGGACATGAAGCGGATCGAGGCCCAACAGGCCAGGCGGATTCTAGACCGACTTGTCGGATACAAGGTCAGCCCGATGCTCTGGCGA
The DNA here is from genome assembly GCA_029245345.1 of Longimicrobiales bacterium. Taxonomy (NCBI): domain Bacteria; kingdom Pseudomonadati; phylum Gemmatimonadota; class Longimicrobiia; order Longimicrobiales; species Longimicrobiales bacterium. The sequence continues at coordinate 326,820 of JAQWPM010000021.1, read as the reverse complement.
CCTATCCGACCCGGTTTGTCTGCAGGACGCGTCCAGACCGTAGCGCTCCGTATCATCTGTGAACGTGAAAATGAGATCCGTGCGTTCGTCGAAGATGAGTATTGGTCGATCACGGCCCATCTACGCCGCGACGGGCAGGCATTCGATGCGAAGCTTCACCAGATCGACGGTAAGGCCTTCACGTTGCGGAACGAGGAAGAGACGACCGCTGCGGTCGACGCGATTAAGAGCGTGCCCTTCGCGGTAACCGAAGTGAAGCGCCGGGAACGGCGAAAGAATCCAGCAGCTCCGTTCACCACGTCGACCCTTCAGCAGGAAGCGGCCAAGCGGCTCCGCTTCTCTGCGAAGCGTACGATGTCGAACGCTCAGAGGCTCTACGAGGGACAAGAAATCGGGGGACGCGGTCAGATTGGTCTCATTACTTATATGCGAACCGACTCCACCCGTGTCTCGCCCGATGCCGTAGATCAGGCTAGGACCTGGGTGGCTGAGGAGATGGGCGAGGACTACATCCCCAAGGCCCCCCGTCTGTATGGGGGGAAGCAGTCCCGAGCAGCGCAGGACGCCCACGAAGCCGTACGCCCCACGGATGTCACGATCCACCCGTCCGAAGCTGGTAAATACCTCGAGGCGGACCAGGCGAACCTGTACGAAATGATCTGGCAGCGTTTCGTCGCGAGCCAGATGTCGCCTGCCGTCTATGACACGACCACCGTGGACTTCGGTCTGACTGGGAGCAACGGTACATCATATCTGTACCGCTCCACCGGGTCGATCGTGAAATTCCAGGGATTCACGCGACTATACCTAGAAGCCACAGAAGCCGGTGAGCCCCGCCGGTTGGACGACCTCGAGCCACTCCCCGACCTGAACAGCGGGGACGTCAGCGAACTGGAAGGTGTCGAGCCCAAGCAGCACTTCACGCAGCCCCCGCCCCGATACTCTGAGGCCAGCTTGGTCAAGGAGATGGAGAAGCAGGGGATCGGCCGACCGTCCACATACGCCGCGACGATCTCCGTGATCGTCGATCGAGGGTACGTGGAACTGGAGAAGAGACGCTTCTTCCCGACCGACCTCGGCGAGGTAGTCTCGGCACTCCTAGTGAGGCTCTTCCCGGACATTTTCGATGCCGAGTTTACGAGTCGGATGGAGTCGGAGCTGGACAAGGTCGAGGACGGCGAAGCCGATTGGCGTGAGCTACTGGGTGGTTTCTATCCCCGGCTCATGGAACGGATCAAGGAAGGGGAGAAGAACTCCGACGAGATTATCAAGGAGATTCTCGCCGCAGAGGGCGAAGATTGTGACAAGTGTGGCAGCACGATGCTGGTTCGCTGGAACCGGTTCGGGCGTTTTCTCGGCTGCTCGGGATACCCCGAGTGCAAGAGCACGCGGTCGCTTGATGGCTTCAATCCGGAAGGTGAGGAGCTGGGCCCGCATCCGGAGCTCGGCAGGCTGGTCCGGCTCAAGTACGGTCCGTATGGCCCGTACGTGGAACTCGAGGCCGAAGAGGAGGACAAGAAGCCGAAGCGGTCGTCGTTGCCTAAGGACAAGCAGCCTCAAGACGTTGACCTCGAGTTCGCGGTGCAGCTGTTGATGCTGCCCCGGCCTCTCGGGACCGATCCGGAAACGGAAGAAGAGGTCGTAGCTGGCCTTGGTCGTTTCGGACCCTTCGTACGGCGTGGTAAGACGTTCGCAAGCCTGAAGACGCCCGACGAAATGTGGACGGTGACGCTTGAAGAGGCTGTCGAACTCGTGAAGACGAAGGCGTCGGGTGGAATTCCTCTCAAGGAATTTGGAAAACATCCTGACTCGGGGTTGGAACTTCTGATTCGTGCCGGACGCTACGGCCCGTACGTCACCGACGGCACAACCAACGCGACGCTCCCCAAGGGAACTGAGCCTGAAGAGGTCGATTTGGAGATGGCCCTCGACTTGCTCGCCAAGAAGGCGGCGCGAGGCGGAAAGAAAGGGAAGCCCCGGAAGAAGAAGAAAAAATGACGCCCACCGTTGTCGGCGGCGGGTTAGCCGGGTGTGAGGCCGCGCTACAATTGGCGGCCCGGGGTCACAAGGTCAGGTTATTGGAAATGCGTCCGGTACGCGGGACGAACGCCCACCAAACGGACGACCTCGGCGAGTTGGTCTGTACGAACTCGTTCAAGAGTGAGGACCCGTCCAACGCGCACGGTCAACTCAAGCGCGAGATGCGGACGCTCGGGTCGGTACTCCTCACATCGGCCGACGTCTCGAAGGTGCCGGCGGGTTCAGCGCTTGCCGTAGATCGAGGGCTCTTTTCGGCTGCTATGACTGCTGCGATCGACGCTCAGCCGCTCATTGAAGTGGTGCGCGAGGAGTGCACCGAGATCCCGGACGGTCCGACGATCTTGGCCACCGGTCCGCTGACCTCCGACGGACTTATTGAGTCGATCCAAGAAATGCTTGGTGATGGCGGCCTTTCATTCTTCGATGCGATTGCTCCGATACTCCACCGCGACTCATTGGACGACGACATCGTCTTCGCTGCGGGTCGTTTTGGGGAAGACTCGGACTACCTAAACTGCCCGATGGACAAGGCAGAGTACGAAGCGTTCATCGAGGCGCTCAACGCGGGTGAGGCGCATGCCGGTCATGACTGGGACAACGTGCCTTACTTCGAAGGCTGCTTGCCTGTGGAGGTGATGGCTGGACGAGGCGTGGAGACGCTTCGTTTCGGTCCCATGAAGCCAATCGGGCTTGTCGATCCCCGAACGGGGAATCGTCCCTGGGCTGTGGTACAGCTTCGACGGGAGGACAGGGCGGGGCAGATGTGGAACATGGTGGGGTTCCAGACACGTCTGCGGATGGGCGACCAGAAGAAGGTATTCACCATGATCCCGGGCCTCGCAGACGCGGACTTTCTCCGCTGGGGTTCGATTCACCGGAACAGCTATCTGAACTTCCCTGAGCGACTGTCCCGATATGGTGCGCCCGCGGGCAGGCCCGACGTCGTGTTTGCGGGTCAATTGACGGGGGTAGAGGGATACACCGAGTCTGCAGCGAGCGGCATCCTTGCTGGAATCAACCTCTCGCGGGTCATGGCGGGTGAAGATCCGGTGGTGCCTCCGCCGACATCCATGATCGGCGGTCTTTTCAGATATTTGAGAGACGCAAAGCCAGGTCATTTCCAGCCGATGAATTCGAACTGGGGACTTGTTGATCCACTCGACCGTCGAGTGAAGGACAAAAAGGAAAAGCGCCGCATTCTTGGAGAGCGCGCGCAGCTCGACTTCCTCGAGTGGATGCGGGAGTCAGGACTGGACGTCGCGGACCCGGCCATGGCCCACACTTCTTCGGCGGACTGACTCCGCCATGGGCATAGACGGGCCACCGAACGAGATTCAAGCGTTTCTGGAGCACCTCGAACACGAACGCCAACTCTCCCTGAACACCGTGAAGGCCTACAAACGGGACTTCGCTCAGCTCGCCGATTTCTTGGACGAATATTTCGGGCACTCCGACTGGGCGTGGTCTGATCCAGACATCGATCGCCTCGCACTTCGCGGTTTCATGGGCTGGCTGGGTCGGAAGGGCCTCGCCAAACGAACGGTGGCTCGGAAGCTGTCTGCGACGCGGGCTTTCTTTCGATACCTGACGGCAGAGGAGAGGATCGAGGTGAACCCAGCTTCTGCGGTGAGAGCGCCGAAGACGGAGAAGCGCCTGCCTGGCCACCTTAGCGCTGGAGACATAAAGAACGTCTTCGAGGAAGCCGAGCGGCGTGCATCTGAAAACACGCTCGCCAAGACACGTGATCTCGTCATCTTGGAGATGCTTTACGGGAGCGGTCTTCGCCTGTCAGAGTTGTTTGGTGTGGACCTGGGCGCGATCGATCGAAAAAGGCGACTCGTTCGAGTCGTGGGAAAAGGAAAAAAAGAACGCATTGTACCGATCACGGAGTCTGCGTTGGTCGCGATCGACCGGTACGAGCCCCGCAGGAGCGAAGTCGCCCCCCGGCGCGAAAAGGCACTCCTGTTGAACGCCAAGGGTGGGAGATTGTCCAGACGATCCATCCAGGCATCAGTGGGAGCCTCATTCGAGGCGGCCGCGGGCGCCAGTGGCCTTTCCGCGCACGCGCTTCGGCATTCCTTCGCGACCCACCTCCTGGAAGCCGGGGCGGACCTTCTCGCGGTCAAGGAGCTGTTGGGCCATGCCTCCCTCTCTACGACCCAGGTCTACACGCACACGACGAAAGAGCGGCTCCTGCGCGTGTACAACGACGCGCATCCCCGCAGCGAGTAGCCCCAGAGCTCGCTTTGCCAGTATGGGGGCCTCACACGATACGCGTGTGTCCGGTGTCTGCCAGTTCGGCAGCATCAGGGTTAGATTCGTGGCCCTTCGCTTGCACCTGCGGCTGATTCGTGCACTGCAGGGACCGATCCCAAAGAGTCAGAACTGATGAGCTTACCGGATGTACGTGCCACCACCGTCCTCGCGGTCCGTAAGGACGGAAAAGTGGCGATGGGTGGAGATGGACAGGTCACTATGGGTGATACTGTGGTGAAGGGCAGCGCGCGGAAGGTTCGCGAGTTAAAAGACGGAGCCATCCTGGCTGGATTTGCCGGTGCGGTGGCCGACGCTTTCACTCTCTTCGAAAAGCTGGAGGAGAAGTTGGAGCGCTATCCGGCCAACATGCCCAAGGCCGTCGTCGAGTTGGCCAAGGACTGGCGAATGGACCGGTACCTTCGACGCCTGGATGCATTGCTCGCCGTCGCGGACCGTGATCATCTCTTCCTCGTCAGCGGGACGGGCGATGTGATTGAGCCGGATGACGACGTACTCGCCATCGGATCGGGTGGGACCTACGCCCTAGCGGCGGCCCGGGCGCTCCGAGAAAACTCCGAGATGGACGCTGTCGCGATCACGCGTACGGCGCTCGAGATCGCAGGAGATATCTGCGTCTACACGAACAAAGACATCGTCGTCTTCGAGCTGGGTGCCAGCTCCAAGGATCCGTCATGAGCAGAGATGTCCTAGAGCAACCGGACGCCCCCGTTTCTGTCGCGCATGGCGAGGAGTCACAGGATGCGGTTTGGCTTGATGAACTCACTCCCCGTCAAATCGTAGCCGAGCTCGACAAATACATCGTGGGGCAGAACGATGCGAAGAAGGCGGTCGCCATCGTTCTGCGAAACCGATGGAGGCGTCAGCGCGTCGAAGAGGAGATGCGGCAGGAAATCGCACCCAACAACTTGATCCTGATCGGCCCGACCGGTGTCGGAAAGACCGAGATCGCTCGTCGCCTCGCCCGATTGGCCGGGGCACCCTTCCTAAAAGTGGAAGCCTCAAAGTTCACCGAGGTTGGCTACGTGGGTCGGGACGTGGAGTCGATGGTTCGGGATTTGGTGGACATCTCGATCAACCTCGTACGAGCCGACCGTGAATACGAAGTTCAGGAGGTCGCGGAGAAGAGGGTCGAGGAGCGCATCCTCGATCTGCTGCTGCCTGTGTCGAATCCAGAGCCTGAGGAACCGGAAGAGGGGGTTCGGCCGCACATTTTCGTGGCGGGTCCAACCGGGGTGGCTGAGGAGACCGATGAAGGCCTCACCGAGCGCCGGCAGCGCACGCGGGAAAAGCTCCGCGCGCTTCTAGTGGACGGAAAGCTCGAAGACCGAGAGATCGAGATCGAAGTCAAACAGGCCGCGAACATCGACGGTATGATGATCCCGATGGGTGGCGGTGAAGGGATGGATCATAACTTCACCGAAATGCTCCAGGATATGCTTCCCAAGCGGACAAAGCGCCGTTCCGTGACCGTGGCTGAAGCGCGCCGGATCCTGCTGCAGGACGAACTCGACAAGCTCGTCGACATGGACGAGGTCGTGAACGAGGCCCTCTACCGTGCGGAGGAGATGGGCATCGTCTTCCTCGATGAGATCGACAAGGTCGCCGGGGCCCGCGGGGGTCAAGGACCTGATGTCAGCAGGGAAGGGGTCCAACGTGACCTGCTTCCCATTGTCGAGGGATCCACTGTTGCGACGAAGTACGGGTTGGTAAGGACAGACCACATTCTGTTTATCGCAGCGGGCGCCTTTCATGTGGCTAAACCCTCGGATTTGATTCCGGAGCTTCAGGGGCGATTCCCGATTCGCGTGGAGTTGCAGAGCCTGGGGGAAGAGGAATTCGTGAGAATTCTCAAAGAGCCCAAGAACGCGCTTCTGGAGCAGTACCGGTCCCTGATCGAGACCGAGGGGGCCAAGATCGACTTCACGGACGGAGGAGTCGCCGAGATCGCTCGCATCGCCATGGAGTTGAACGAGCGCATGGAGAACATCGGAGCGCGTCGCCTTCAGACCGTCATGACGACGTTGCTCGAGGAGGTGTTGTTCGGACTCCCCGAGTCGGGAACCAAGTCCATTCTGGTCGATCGGGAGTTCGTGAAAGAGCGCCTCTCGAAGGTCTCCGAGGACGAAGATCTCAGCCGTTACATCCTTTAGCACACACCTGCACTGAATATGGATACCAAACGAGATTTTCTCGCCATCACCGACTTCAGTCGAGATGAGCTCGTACAGCTTCTCGAGCGAGCCCGGTTGCTGAAGGACGGCGTGGACACCTCCCAGCTCGCCGGTCAGAGCTTGGCGATGATCTTCAAAAAGAGTTCGACACGCACCCGTGTTTCGTTCGAGGTCGGAATGACTCAATTGGGGGGGCATTCTCTCTTCTTGTCGGATCGGGACAGTCAGATCGGACGTGGGGAGAGCATCCATGACACCGCGAAGGTGCTTTCCCGATATGTGAACGGAATCATGGTGCGGACCTTCGAGCATGCGGAGGTTGAGGAGTTGGCGCGCCACGCGTCCGTCCCCGTCGTCAACGCGCTGACCGATCTCCTGCACCCGTGCCAGATCGTCGCGGATCTGCAGACCGCAGCCGAAGAATTCGGCGCCGACCACCAGGAGCGCACGGTGGCCTGGATCGGAGATGGAAATAACATGGCCAATTCGTGGCTTAACGCGGCCGCGCGCCTCGGCTTCTCGTTGCGGCTGGCGTGCCCGGAAGGGTACGACCCGAACGCGGATATTCTGGCATTTGCACAGTCGGAGACCGACGTGGTATTAACGCGAGATCCGGCAGAGGCCGTCCAGGGTGCTGATGTGGTCACCACCGACGTTTGGGCCTCTATGGGCCAAGAAGAGGAAGCTCAGGAGCGCATGCGTGCGTTCCAGGGGTTCATTGTAGACGACGCGCTGATGGCCAAGGCTGCGTCCAATGCAATTTTCCTCCATTGTTTGCCGGCGCACCGAGGCGAAGAGGTCTCTGAGAGCGTCATTGATGGACCGCAGTCTCGCATCTTCGATGAGGCGGAAAATCGCCTCCACGCACAGAAAGCCATCCTCCTGGAGTTGATGGGATGACCGACACTTTGAAGCGCACACCCCTGCATGACCGCCACGTTGCTGCCGGTGGTAAGATCGTCCCGTTCGCGGGCTTTGAAATGCCCGTTCAGTACCGCACCGGCATCACGGCTGAGCACAGGGCCGTTCGAGAGACCGCTGGACTTTTCGATGTCTCGCACATGGGAGAGTTCATGGTCCGGGGGCCTGGAGCGCTCGATCTGATTCAGCGTATTTCGGTGAATGACGCCTCGAAGATCGAAGTCGGGCAGGCTCAGTACTCGGCGATGTGTTTAGAGACGGGCTGCGTTATTGACGACCTGATCATCTATCGATTTACGGATCGGTATATGCTCGTGGTTAATGCTTCGAACATGGAGAAGGATCTCGCCTGGGTCCTGAAGCATGCTGCCGATTTCGAGGTCGACGTGGAAGATGTTTCGGATGCCACAGGGCTATTGGCTCTTCAGGGACCCGCCGCGCGCGAGATCCTGAGGCCTCTAGCGAACATCGATGTCGACGAAGTGAAGTACTATCGCTTCGTCGAAGGAGAGGTCGCCGGCGTGCCTGCCGTGATTTCGGGCACCGGCTACACGGGCGAAGACGGTTTCGAACTCTATGTGAGTGCGGAGCATGCTGCAGCTCTGTGGGACGTGCTTCTCGCCAAGGGTGAAGGTGCGGGTCTCATTCCAGCTGGACTGGGTGCTCGTGATTCCCTTCGCCTCGAGGTGGGTTATGCGCTCTATGGCAACGACCTCGACGAGGAGCACACCACGTTGGAGTCCGGCCTGGGTTGGGTGACCAAGCTCGACAAGGGTGACTTCATCGGTAGGGAAGCCCTGGCTGCTCAAAAAGAAGCGGGTGTAGGTCGCCGGCTGGTGGGGCTGCGGCTCGAGGGCCGTGGCTTTCCCCGACCCGGCTACGAGGTCCTGTCGGACGGTGAGGTGGTGGGGCAACTCACCAGTGGGACGGTCAGTCCGTCGCTCGGATTCGGAGTGGCGATGGGATACGTCCGGGCCGACCTGTCAAAGGCCGACACGCGACTCCAGATCGACGTTCGCGGCAAGCCGATGGATGTGGTCGTGCAGCGCCCGCCGTTTTACACCAAGGGGTCTATCCGACGCTCGTAGCGTCGAGAACTCCATGCGAATCGGGATCCTCACTGTGAGTGATAGCTGCACGCGCGGTGAGCGCGAGGACACCAGCGGCGCTCTGATTCGGAGTTGGTCTGATGCAAGGGGGGCCGAATGTGTCACGCATTCGGTGGTGCCTGACGATCGGGTCGAAATCGCACGGGTGTTGTCCGCGTGGTCCGACGGCGGAACGATGGATGTCGTTCTGACGACGGGAGGTACAGGCCTGACCGTGCGGGACGTGACCCCGGAAGCCACGCGGGCGGTGCTCGAACGAGAGGCACCCGGAGTCGCAGAAGAGATCCGGCGGGTCGGATCCAGGAACACACCGTTCGCGTCATTGTCGAGGGGGTTGGTCGGGACACGTGGCTCCACGTTGATCGTGAACCTCCCGGGCAGTGAGGCCGGAGTGAGAGACGGGTTGGGAGTGCTCGATGGGATCATCGACCATGCGGTTGAGCTCATCACGGGCGAGGCCACGGGGCACGGAGGTGACGCATGAAGGACGACCGCGTACTCATCTCCACCCACGAGCTACCCATGGCTGGGCGGTTGCGCGCGGGATTCAAAGAAGCTGGATACAGTACGGACCTGGTCACCCCCAAGGAAGAACTGACCCCAGATGAAGGAGCTGTCCTTCTCGTGCTCACAGGAGGCGCGGAAGCCAGCGATCCATTGGTCCGGCAGGCTAGGGAGCAGCTGCATGTACCCGTGTTCGCCATCGCTTCTGAACAGTCGCTCTCGCCGGCTCTCCGACCGGGTTTTGATGAGGTCTTCGGGAAAGGGACTCCTGTTGATGACATCGTCTTGGTTGGAAGCCGGGTCATCGAGATGGGGCGACTCCAACGTCTGACCGGCATCATCGGTGAGACCGACGAAATGCGGCTGGTGCTCGAGAGGGTCGTGCAAATCGCCCCGGTGATGTCGACGGTCTTGGTCACCGGTGAATCGGGTACCGGAAAGGAATTGGTCGCCCGTGGCATCCACGCTCTCTCCTCGCGCCGGCACAAGCCGTTCATCGCTGTGAACGTTGCGGCACTGTCCGACACCCTACTCGAGTCCGAGCTGTTTGGGCATGAAAAGGGAGCGTTTACCGGTGCCATCGACGCACGTAAGGGACTGTTCGAACTGTCGCACGGGGGGACCATCTTTCTCGACGAGATCGGAGAGATGCCCCTGTCGACGCAGACCAAGTTGCTGCGCGTACTCGAGCAGCGTGAGTTCCACCGCGTGGGTGGGGAGAAGAGCATCAAGGTGGACGTCCGAATCGTGGCGGCCACGAACCAGGACTTACGGCAGCTCGTCGCGATCGGTGAGTTCAGGCGCGACCTATACTTCCGCCTCAACGTCCTGAGTATCCATCTCCCTGCTTTGCGGGACCGGAGAGATGACGTCGCTCTTTTGGTGGGGGCGTTTGTCCAGGAGGTATCGACGACGCATGACCGCGACTTCCCGGGCATCTCAGCGGAAGCGATGGAGCTCTTGGTCAACTATGCGTGGCCGGGCAACGTGCGAGAGTTGAGGAACTTGGTTGAGTCGATGGTTGTGTTGTCTCCCGGCCGCATGATTCGGCCCGAGGACATCCCCGAAGACGTGCGCGCAGGACGTGGCGCCTCGCTGTTCCCGGTTCCGATCCCCAGCAGAGGCGGTGGGAATGCTGGCTCGGGGAGCGACTTGCGGCCGGAGCTCGAGTTCGTGTTCCGCACGCTCGTCGACCTCCGCGTAGACATGGAAGACCTAAAAAACGAGTTCGATGTCTATCGGCGAGGTCAGGGGGTATCCCTCCCGGGTCAGTCTGTTCTGGGTCGGATGGAGGTGGAGGCACCGAGGTCGGGAGAGATCGAAATCGGGGCGTTCTCTCTCCGCTCCGAAGAGGAGGTCGAAGAAGCGGTGTTCGCGGAGGCCCATCCGATTGAGCACCGCGATGACGTTGTCATTTTCCGACCGGGCATGACGATGGACGAGATGGAGAAGCAGGCCATTATAGCGGCGCTTGCTTCCGTGAACGGAAACCGTCGCAAGGCGGCTGAGTTGTTGGGGATCGGTGAGCGGACGCTCTACCGCAAGATCTCCAAGTATGAACTCGAGGAGGAAGAGGAGTAGGTCTCTTCCGGTGACTACGAGTTGCCTCGACTCCGTACGTGGGCACGCGTGCGCTCAGCTTGGATGCGGGTGCGGATCACACTCCACACAGCAGTTTGGTCCAATCCGTACACGAGCGTGATCTCGGATTCGAGATCCACCGTGCCCTCGAACGAATAGATCGCCATTTCGGTTTCGCGTTGGCCGACCCGGCGTTCGCCCCACGTCGGTGTGATTGCAGTGATGTTTGCGGGTCGGACCCGCACGCCCCTCGACAACAATTGGACCTCCTCCGGCACGAAACGAGCGTCGGGGTACTCCGAGAAGAAGGAGACGAGGAAGAGGTGGGGGGTGCCCGCCGATGCGCCGTACGAAGCTGCGAGGCTAGACAGCCGTTGATACGTATCCGGTGCCGTGACCAGCGTCACGGACTCCGCGAGAGGGGTGACCATGAGGCGCAGGTCTCCGCTGGTCAGCGAGATCGACACCTCTTCCTGGCGGAGGGTCCCGAAACCCGGAGGAGGCAGTTCTTGGACGGCTGCCGGGCTCGCAAGCTGCTCTCCCATCATCTCGGGGGGGATGCTGCAGGCCGCCACAAGGACAGCCGCTGCCAACCCTGTGCCCCAGAGCCGTACCATCGTGCCTTTGGTCGTCACTCTTCTTCTCCTTCTTCTTCTTCTTCTTCTTCGGGCAGAAGAAGTGCCTCCAAGGCGTCCAAGAGCGTCTCTCGACCCTCGCCCGTCTTGGACGAAAACGGCACAAGTTGATCGTCCTCCAGAGAGAACGCGTCACAGGTGCGTTTTATCGCCTTGCCCTGCTCCAGCGACTTCAGCTTGTCCATCTTCGTGAGCACGACAATGGTCGGGAGCCCGACCTCTGCCAGGTATGACATCATCTGATGGTCGTGCGGGGTCGGGTCACGGCGTGCGTCCATGAGGTGCACGAGGCCGTTCACGGTGTCCTTTTGCCCGAGGTACCACTCGATGAGCGTTGACCACTCATCGCGCATTTTGGCGGGTACCTTCGCGTAACCGTACCCCGGAAGATCGACGAGAAAGAACCGATCGTTCACCGTGAAAAAGTTGATTGTGCGGGTCTTTCCAGGGGTCGCGGAGACGCGCGCGATCTTCTTGCGCGTTCTCCGGAGCAACGTGTTGATCAGCGACGACTTCCCCACGTTCGACCGGCCAGAGAAGGCGATCTGTGGAAGGGTGCCCGGAGCTGGGCCGTTGGGTTGGGCAATCGTGCCCGCGTATTCAACCGTTTTGATTTTCATCCGTGCGGGAGCGGCATCTCCAAGCCAGTGCCAGGCGTCTCCTGAGGGCGGCGTCCGGACGGGTGAAGGAGTACCGCATCCATGACTTCATCCATGGTCCGTACAAGGTCGAAAGTGACACTCTCCAACACTTCGGCGGGAAGGAGTTCGAGGTCGGACGCGTTCGCTTCTGGGAGCACAACTCTTCGCATGCCGCTCCGCAGTGCTGCCACCGCCTTTTCCTTGACCCCCCCTACGGCGAGGACGCGGCCCCGAAGCGTAATTTCGCCCGTCATGGCCACATCCGCCCGCGTGGGGATATCCATCAGAGCCGAGATCAGCGCCATCGCGATCGTAATGCCAGCTGACGGCCCGTCCTTAGGGGTAGCTCCCTCCGGGATGTGGATGTGCACATCGATCTTCTCATGGAACTGTGGATCGAGGCCTAGCAACTCGGATCTCGATCTTGCGTACGTGACTGCGGCCTGTGCTGACTCCTTCATTACGTCGCCTAGGGTCCCTGTAAGTCTCAGAGCGCCAGCGCCCGCTACCACGGCGACCTCGACATCGAGTACAGCCCCGCCCGCCGCAGTCCAAGCCAGGCCGTTGGCGATCCCGATGCGGTCGCTGTCCTGGTCTCGGTCCGGAGGCGAGTAGGGTGGGGGCCCGAGGAGCCCCTTTAGGTCCGCCGCCCCGATGAGCGGCGGGATGAGTTCAGCGTCAGCCACTCCACGGGCAAGCTTCCGCGCGACTCGTGAAAGCCGTCGGTCGAGCTCACGGACTCCCGCTTCCCGGGTATACCGCGCGATGACATGGTGGATGGCCGGTTTGTCGAGGGCGACCCGCCCGGCAGCAATCCCGTGACGCTCTGACTGGCGCGGCCAGAGGAAGCGAGAGGCGATCTCACACTTTTCGGTATCCAAGTACCCGGGGAGTCGAATGATCTCCATGCGATCTCGAAGCGGCTCGGGAATACCCTGGAGGGTGTTCGCCGTCGCGATGAACAACACGTCAGACAGGTCGTATTCCAGCTCTAAGTAGTGATCCGCGAAGGCTTTGTTCTGCTCGGGATCGAGAACCTCGAGGAGCGCCGCGCCAGGGTCCCCGTGGAAGTCGCTGGCCAGCTTGTCTACTTCGTCCAAAAGGAAGACTGGGTTCTTCGTCCCCGAGCGACGCATCCCTTGAATGATGCGTCCAGGGAGGGCCCCTACGTAGGTGCGTCGGTGACCGCGAATCTCGGCTTCATCCCGAACTCCGCCCAGCGACACCCGCACGAACTCGCGCCCGAGTGCGTTGCCGATGCTCCGGCCCAGAGAGGTTTTTCCGACGCCGGGAGGCCCCGCAAGGCACAAGATCGGCCCTCGCATCTCCTTCACGAGCGAAAGCACGGCGACGTGATCTAGGATGCGTTCCTTCACTTCGCCCAGTCCGAAATGCTCCGAGTCGAGTATGTCCGATGCGTGTTCGACGGACAGATTGTCTTCGGAACGCGCCATCCAGGGCAGGGCCACGATCCAATCGAGATGTGTTCGGATCACCGCAGCTTCCGGCGCAACCGGGTTCAGCTTCTTGAGCCTGCCAAGCTCCTTTTCTGCCCGCTCACGGGCATCGGGGGGCAGATCTGCCTCGCGGACGGCCTCTTCGGCTTCCCGCCACTCATCGTTGTCCTGTTCTGCGGGTTCACGCTGAAACGCCTTGAAGCCCTGCCCCAATGCGGGTGTCCGGTCACGTCCCAGCTGGATCTGGATCTGGCGATCCAGCTTCGCTTCGATGCTTAGGATCTCCAGTTCCCGAACCAGCAGTTCTCGGAGAAGATTCAGCTGGTCATTCAGATCGGTCGCCTCAAGGAGTTCCTGTTTCTCGATCGAAGGAAGGATCAGGTGACCACCGACAAGGTGGGCAAAACGGACTCGGTCGCCCTCTGCAGACAGGATGCCAGGTAGCTCTTCCGGGATTCGTGCGTGGAGCCGGGCGTATTCCGCGTACAGGCTCACAACCGTTCTCGTAAGCGAGAGAACCTGATCTGTCGCGGCGCCCTCGTCCTCCACCTCTCGGCCGGTCAGTAGTTCAACGGACGCCCGTAGGGCCGCGGTGGTGGTGACCAGTCTCTTGATCTTGGCGCGCCCCAGGCCCTCGAGGACCACCCGCGAGGTTCCGTCTGGGAGACGTGAGACTTGGACGACGCGAGCTACGGTACCGACCCGGTGGAGATCGGTGCTGCCAGGGTCGTCGACCGAGGCGTCCTTCTGGGCTACCAAGAGCACCAGTCCCTCTTCGTCACGGGCCTCTTGAAGAGCAGTGACAGACCTCTCGCGACCAATCAGGAGTGGCAAGACGATGTATGGGAAGAACACTAGGTCCCGCAGCGCGATCACGGGGAGGCGACCAGGAACCTCGACTCGGTCTTCCGCTCGAACTAGCGTCGCCATTCGGAGAGCCGCGCTTGTGCCATGATTGCTGTGCTGTTCTTTGGCTGGGAGGGGCGTCTTCGGCGCATATCGTACGGGTTTGGTGGTCAGTGCAACAGACGAAGCCCCCTGCGATTGGTATCAGGAGGCTTTTTGTCGTCTAGGCGACAACCTGTGAGGCCAGGAGCGGCCTCAGGTCTTGATTCGGTGGTCAGGCTTCCATCTTATGTTCTGCAGGATGGAGTACCAAGAGAGGAGGTACCCCGTCGTTGATGCTCTCGGCTGTTACGACCACCTCGCGCACATCGGACCGTGAGGGGATGTCGAACATCACCTCACGCATGACGCCTTCGATGATGGACCGAAGCCCGCGGGCACCAGTCTTTCGGTCGAGCGTCCTCTCGGCGATGGCGACAATCGCCTCACGATCGAACGTGAGACCAACGCCTTCCAGCTCGAACATCTTGGTGTACTGCTTCACCAGGGCGTTCTTGGGCTCCTCTAGGATTCGCGTCAGCGCTTCCTCGTCCAACTCATCCAGGTTTACGCTGACCGGGAGCCGCCCCACGAGCTCTGGAATGATCCCGAAGCGCTGGAGGTCTTCGGGCTCGACCCACTGCATAAGGGGGCCTTCCTTCCGCTCCATGTCCTCACCAGCAAAGCCAATACGCCGACTGCCAATGCGCTGCTCGACGATCTTTTCGAGCCCGTCAAACGCACCGCCGCAAATAAACAGAATGTTGCGGGTGTTTATCTGGATGTACTCCTGCTGCGGATGCTTCCGTCCGCCCTGGGGCGGTACGCTCGCGATCGTGCCTTCCAAAATCTTTAGCAGGGCCTGTTGGACACCCTCACCAGAAACGTCACGGGTGATGGATGGGTTCTCAGATTTACGCGCGATCTTGTCCATCTCATCGATGTACACGATTCCCCGCTCACACTCGGCGACGTTGAAGTCAGCAGCATGAAGGAGTCGTACGAGGATGTTCTCGACGTCCTCGCCCACGTAGCCGGCTTCGGTCAACGTCGTCGCGTCGGCGATGGTGAAGGGCACGTGCAGCATGCGGGCAAGCGTCTGTGCCAGCAGGGTTTTTCCGACACCCGTCGGCCCAATGAGCAGGATGTTGGCTTTGTCGATTTCGACTTCGTCCAACACGCCATGATTGTTCACTCGCTTGTAGTGATTGTACACCGACACGGCGAGTGCCTTCTTAGCGTTCTCCTGACCAATAACATACTGATCCAGAACCGACTTGATCTCTTCGGGCGTGGGGCTTGGAGTCGTTTGTCCTTGAGCCTCGCGCTCTTCTTCCTCCGCTAGGATCTCGTTGCAGAGCGAGATGCATTCATTGCAGATGTATACGTTCGGTCCGGAGATGAACTTCTTGACGCTCTCCTTGGACTTTCCGCAGAAGCTGCAACGCAGGTGTTTATCGCTCGTCATCACAAGACCTCGCTATTCGGCGCTATCCGAGTCGGCCGGCTTCCCTTCTGTGGGCTGTACCGGGCCTTCCAGGACCTGATCGATGAGCCCGTACTCGACGGCTTCGACTGGGCTCATGAAACGGTCGCGGTCCACGTCGGCCGCGACTTGTTCAACGGACTTTCCCGTATGCTTCGAGAGGATTCCGTTGAGACTGTGTCTGATGTGCACGATCTCTTTGGCTGCGATCTCGATATCCGAAGCCGTACCGTGCGATCCGCCCGAAGGCTGATGGATCATAATGCGCGAGTTCGGTAACGCGCTGCGTTTGCCTTCGACTCCGGCGGTGAGCAGGATCGCGCCCATGGACGCTGCCATGCCAACGCAGAACGTCGACACCGGCGCACGCAGGTGCTGCATCGTGTCGTAGATGGCCATCCCCGCGTACACGCTCCCACCCGGCGAGTTGATGTACATGAAGATGTCGCGCTCCGGGTCCTCAGCATCGAGGAAGAGGAGCTGAGCCACGATGATGTTCGCCACGTTGTCATCAATACCGCTTCCTAGGAAGACGATCCGGTCCATGAGCAGCCGGCTGAAGATGTCGTAGCTACGCTCGCCGCGGCTGGTCCGCTCGATGACATAAGGTGGATAAATCGACATATCGCTCCGGGTCTCGTGGCTTATTCGGCCACCGCGTCAGTGATCTCGGACTGTTCTTTCAGATAATCGAAGACTCTTGTCTCGGTGAGCTCGCGTTCGAGCATCTCGAGACGGCCCGACTTCTGAAGGCCTGCATATACCTGCGCCGGGGTGCTGTTGTTCGCCTCGGCGATTTCTTCCACGCGGGCGTCGATGTCGTCATCCGTCGCCGTGAGGCTTTGGGATGTCGCCACCTCTTCCACGATGAGGATCCGCTTCACAGCGCGTTCCGCTTCAGGGCGAATGGACTCGCGCACTTCCGCCTTACGCTCCTCGTCCATCTCCTGTTGCTCGCCAATGACTCCGTCCGCGTACCGGTCGACCATCGACTTCGGAACCTCAAACGGGTTGGCATCGAGCACCATGTCCAGAAGTCGCCCTCGGACGACCGATTCGGCCTGCTGTTCAGCGTCCTTCGCCAAGTCTTCCTGGACCCTCGCCTTCAATTCCTCCACCGTCTCGAATTCGCCTACTTGCTTGGCGAGCTCGTCATCGAGGGCCGGGAGTTCGCGTTCCTTCCGCGCCAGCACCGTGACTTGGATTCTCTCCGTGTCGCCGCGCCGGCTTTCGTCGGGAAAGTCGTCTGGGAAGGACACGTCGAATTCACCGACTTCGTTGATGTCGAGCGTCTTGATTCCGTTCTCGATGTCCGGAAGCGCGTCGCCCTGGCCTAGAGTGAATTCATACTCCTTGCCTTCGTCGACCTCCTCACCTTCGATCTTCGCGATGCGAACCGAGACGAGATCGGTATCGACGGGCTTTCCTTCTTCTACCGGCTTCCATGCGCCGTGCTGCTCCCGGACGCGCTCTAGTACCTGGTCGACATGTTCGTCGTTCACCTCGGCGGCAGGCCGTTCCAGGACAAAACCACTGAGCGTAGAGAGCTCCACGACAGGCTGAACATCAAAAGCGATGGAGAACACGAGATCCTGATCGGGCTCGTAATTCACCTCCTCGATGTCACCCTCGCTGATCGGGCGCAATTCCTGAGCGGCCAACGCGCTCCGGTACGCATCACTGATCAACTTGTCGAGCGTCTCCTTCTTGAGAGACCCACCAAACCGTTGTTCGATCAGCTTGGTTGGGACGCGTCCCTTGCGGAAACCCTTGAGGCGTGCGCGGCCGGCAAGTTGCCGGGCGGCATTCTGTTCTTCTTCCTGAATAACAGATGCGGGTACGGTAACGCTCATGCTACGGCGCCACCGTTCATGCTCCGTCACGGAGATCTGAAGATTCGAAACGTCTACAGCCATACCCTCACGCCCTCACAGGGGCCAAAATCTGAAAGAAATCAACAAACGGAGACCATGAAGCGGGCCCCCGAGTGCGAAAGGGGGGACTCGAACCCCCACGGCATAAGCCACGGGATCCTAAATCCCGCGCGTCTACCAATTCCGCCACTTTCGCAGACCCGGGAAAAGATAAACCCGGCGCGAAGAAGGGTACACTCTCTCCGCGTCTGTCGTCCTAGCGCGGCATCCTCACGTTGACCACCTGTTGGTCTCCGTTTGGGTACTCGAAGTGCAGAGAGACGATCTCGCCCGGGTCGACTCCGCCCAGTGCGCGCCGGACGTCGGCGGGTGTGGAGATCGCAACGTCTTGCACGCGGACGATCTTGGTGCCGAGGTATCCACCCACCCCGCGACGATCCGCCGGGCTCCCACGTGCCACCTGCGTGAGGAATACGCCATCGGCATTTTCCCACCCCAAGCTCGCGA
Organism: Longimicrobiales bacterium; assembly: GCA_029245345.1. Taxonomy (NCBI): domain Bacteria; kingdom Pseudomonadati; phylum Gemmatimonadota; class Longimicrobiia; order Longimicrobiales; species Longimicrobiales bacterium. The sequence goes on along the minus strand of JAQWPM010000021.1, from coordinate 308,732 downwards.
TCTCCTCGAGATCAACCACTTCGACGTTGATTCCAAGCCGCTCGTCCGGCTCTCCCGTCCGTACGGTTACCACGGTGGGGATTTCGTTGATCGGCGCTTCGTCCAAGCGGATTTCTGCATCCATCAGACGACCGTCGCGATAGAGTGACACCTTGATACGGTCTCCCGGGCGGAACTCGGCCACGCGTGCCTGTAGTTCTGCCACATACCCGACGGGCTCGTCTTCGATGGCGACGATGACGTCTTCAGCTTCGAGTTGACCGTCCGAGGGACCCCCTTCGTTGACGCCCTGCACGAGGATCCCGGAGACGGAGGGGAGGCCGTACGCCTCGGCGTCTTCGGCCGAGACCGCGGCGATCCTCACACCGATCCGTGGACGCCTCACGTGTCCGAACTCGACGAGGTCTTCCATGACGCGCCGCGCGAGGTTGATGGGGATCGCGAAGCCGTACCCTTGATAACCACCGGTTGTCGATGCGATGGCCGAGTTGATGCCGATCACCTGACCCTTAAGGTTGATCATCGGGCCGCCGGAGTTGCCCGGGTTGATCACTGCATCCGTCTGGATGAAATCCTCGATTGCGAATCCGGCCGCGTCGGGCCCGTAGCGAGGGTCGTTCATCAGATCGCGCTGCAGCAACTGCAGCGGGCGGCCTAGTGCACTGATGATGCCGGCCGTCACGGTGAAGTCGAGCTGCGTGGAGCGGCCGATCCCCGGGTTTCCGATCGCCAGAATCCATTCGCCGACTTTACTGTCGTCCGAATCACCGAACGACATGTGCGGTAGTGGCTCATCGGCGACGATTTTGATGACAGCCACGTCCGTGAACGGGTCGTTTCCGACAATCACCGCTTCGTGCACGCTTCGGTCAGGGAAGTACACCGTGACCTGATTTGCGCCCTCGACGACGTGGTTGTTCGTCAGTATGTAGCCGTCCGCCGACACGATGAAGCCGCTCCCTCCAGCGATCGCTCCTTGGACCGGCGGAGCCTGCTCGTTGCCGTCATTGGGTAGGTCGAAGTAACGACGGAACGCGTCAGGGACCTGCTGGGTCGCTTGGCTGACCGGCCGTCGGCTCTCGATGCGCACTACCGCTGGTGTGACGGCGTCCGCGAGGTTGGTGAAAGCGGCACTCAGGTCGAGCGCCGGTTGCACAGCTTCCGGCGAGATCTGAGGAGATTCTTCGATAACCGGCATCGCGTACGATGTGCTCGTCCATCCGAGCCCGCCCGCCATGCCGATCCCGAAGAGAAATGCGACCGCCGTATAGAGGACGAGCTTGGCCTTGGCGCGAAGAGGGTCGTACATCGGTCACTCCTAATGTCTATGTCATCGGACGTTCATACGATCCGGACGGTCCAATCATACAATGAAGATCATGCCAAGGCTTGATCTTCTACACCTGTCTGAGACGCAAAACGTGGGGCGCCGGGTTGCCCCGATGCCCCACGCTTGAGCGCCCTGAGGGGGGTGCGACGTCAGCTTTCCTCGTCGACGATCTCGTAGTCTGCTTCGACCACGTCCTCGTCAGAGGAGGCCTCAGCCTCTCCCTTATCCCCGCCTTCCGCTTCCTCACCACCCGTCTCGGACTCTTCGCCCTCTTCATCGGAAGCCGCCTCGGCCTCCGCTGCCTGTGACTGGTACATCTCCTGCCCAGCAGCACTGAACGCCTGCATCAGCTCGTCACGGGCCGACGTCAGCGTCTCGAGTTCGTCACCCTTCAGTGCTTCCTTGGCAGCTTCGACTGCCTGGTTGAGACGCTCGCGCGTCGCTTCCTGGACCATGTCGCCCCACTCCGCCGTGTCCTTCTCGACCTGGTAGACGAGTGAGTCGAGCTGATTACGAGCCTCGACCTTCTCGCGGCGCGACTCGTCCTCGCCGGCGTGAGCCTCTGCGTCCTTGACCATACGCTCGATTTCGGCGTCGGAGAGGCCGCTCGAAGCTTCGATGCGGATCTTCTGTTCCTTAGCCGTGGCGCGGTCCTTGGCAGACACGTGCAGGATACCGTTTGCGTCGATATCGAAGGTGACCTCGACCTGCGGCATGCCGCGCGGTGCCGGCGGAATTCCCGTCAGCTGGAACTTGCCGATGGTCTTGTTGTCCATCGCCATCTTTCGCTCACCCTGGAGCACATGGATCTCGACCGTGGTCTGGTTGTCCTCAGCCGTTGAGAACACCTCGGCCTTCTTAGTCGGGATCGTCGTGTTCCGCTCGATGAGCGAAGTCATGACGCCACCCAGCGTTTCGATTCCGAGTGACAGCGGCGACACGTCGAGAAGGAGGACGTCAGTTACGTCACCGGACAGAACACCACCCTGAATAGCGGCACCGACAGCGACGACCTCGTCCGGGTTCACGCCCCGGTGAGGGTCCTTGCCGAAGAATTCCTTCACGATCTCCTGGATCTTGGGGATCCGCGTCGATCCACCAACGAGAATGACCTCGTCGATGTCGTCGGTCGTCAAGCCGGCGTCCTTGAGCGCAGCCGCCATGGGCGGGATCGTGCGTTGGTTCAGGTCATCCACCAGCTGCTCAAACTTGGCTCGGGAGAGGCTGTAGTTCAGGTGCTTCGGCCCTTCCTGGGTCGCAGTGATGAACGGCAGGTTGATGTCCGACGTCATGGTCGTGGACAACTCCATCTTCGCCTTCTCTGCTGCTTCCTTCAGGCGCTGGAGTGCCATGGAATCCTGAGACAGGTCGATTCCCTGGTCTTTCTTGAATTCCTCGACCAGCCAGTTGATGAGACGCTGGTCGTAGTCGTCTCCACCGAGGTGCGTGTCGCCGTTGGTCGATTTCACCTCGAAGACGCCGTCACCCAGCTCGAGAATCGAGATGTCGTACGTACCTCCACCGAGGTCGAAGACCGCGATCTTCTCTTCTGCCTTCTTGTCGAGGCCGTAGGCGAGTGCTGCTGCTGTCGGCTCATTGATGATCCGGAGCACTTCGAGACCGGCGATCTTACCGGCGTCTTTCGTGGCCTGGCGCTGGGCGTCGTTGAAGTAAGCCGGGACCGTAATTACGGCCTGGCTCACCTTGGTGCCCAGATAGTCCTCCGCAGTTTGGCGCATCTTCTGGAGGATCATTGCGCTTATTTCGGGCGGCGTGAACGTCTTGTCGACGTTCGGAATCTTGACCGTCACCCTGCCGCTGGCGTCGTGACCGACGTCGTACGGGACGAGCTTCTCTTCCCCAGCCACTTCGTCGTGCTTGCGACCCATGAACCGTTTGATCGAGAACACGGTGTTCTCGGGGTTCGTGATGGCCTGGCGACGTGCGACCTGACCGACCAGGCGCTCACCGTCCTTCGTGTGTGCGACGACGGAAGGGGTCGTGCGACCACCCTCGGAGTTGGGGATCACGACGGGCTCACCGCCCTCCATGACCGCGACCACCGAGTTCGTGGTACCGAGGTCGATCCCGATGACTTTACCCATTGTTCTCCTCTGCTCGTTCAATTGAATCCAGGAGGCGCCGGGGCGGTCCTGGACGATGATCTGTGTGAAAGCGCCGGTGGTGCCGGCGAAATCTGCGAGATTGCTGCCTCCGCATTACGGCGCAAGAAGTGCAATGATTATGCCGAATAAAGCGCCGCAATATGCGCCGGTATGGCGGATTTATCGCGGCACAACTGCCAAAATGGCAGCGCCTTGCCCCCATCTGATGATGGAGGGGCGCCGATTAAGGCAGGATGAAGCGCGGGCCCGCTCGGAGCGACTCGGCGGCTGTGGCTGGTGGTGAGGCACTGTCGCGCAGATATTGCGCGGCGATCGCAATCCATCCTCGAGGCTCGGGACCGCAGCACATGAAGCGACCCAGACTCTCCATTGCCGCTCTTTGGTGCGCTGCAGCCGTCCTCATGGTCACGGGTGTGTGGCATTCTCTGGGGGCCGGTACCGCGGATCCTCTCGCCACGGCAGCCGTCGTTCAGGCGGCGCCTCAGATCAGTGTGCCCCAGGGATCGTTGGGGACGCCGTTGCTCGAGCGGCTAAGGTCGATCCTCGGCCTTCTGGCACTGGTAGGGGTGGCCTGGCTCTTCAGTATGAATCGGAAGAACATCTCCTGGCGCGTGGTGATTTGGGGGATCTCTCTTCAACTCGTTTTTGCTGTGTTCATTTTGAAGACGCCCGTGGGTGAGGGAGTCTTTGATTTCATGAATACCATCGTCGTTGCCCTGCTCGGCTTCACTGTGGATGGCGCGCAGTTCATCTTCGGTAACCTGGTGTACAACAACGTGCCGGTTGGCGTCGCGGGCTCAGGCGCTTTTGTCGCGACGCCGGGCCGAGTCGCGAATACCGGCGCGATGTTCGCCTTCAACGTTCTGCCGACGATCATCTTCTTCTCGTCGCTGATGACGGTGTTGTATCACATCGGCGTCATGCAGGTCGCCGTGAAGGGCGTGGCGTTTGTCATGCAAAGAACCATGAAGACGTCAGGCGCCGAGACCCTTTCGGCCGCGGGCAACATCTTCGTCGGTCAAACGGAGGCGCCGCTGCTTATCAAACCTTTCGTCGATCGCATGACCAATTCCGAATTGATGGCGGTGATGACGGGAGGGTTTGCCACAGTCGCGGGTGGAGTGCTTGCTGCGTACGTCGGCATCCTAATCGCGTATTTTCCGGACATCGCCGGACACCTGATGGCCGCCTCGGTCATGTCCGCTCCGGCCGCGCTCGTGATCGCCAAGATCATGTATCCGGAGGACGGCGAGCCGGAAACCGCCGGAACGCTCGAGATCGACATCGAGAGGCCGGACGTCAACGTCATCGACGCGGCGGCTCGGGGAGCGTCCGAGGGGCTCTATCTCGCGCTCAACGTCGGCGCGATGCTGCTGGCGTTCATCGCTCTCGTGTACATGATGAACGGGATGCTTGGCTGGCTCGGTGGCTTGGTCGGTTTCGAGGCGTTGAGCTTCGAGTTGATTCTGGGTTGGGTGCTCGCACCGCTTGCTTGGCTGATGGGTGTGCCCTGGGTAGACGCGCCTGCTGTGGCTTCGCTCATGGGCGTGAAGACCGTTCTCAACGAGTTCTTCGCCTACTTCCAACTCGCGGCCACCTTGGGAGGCGAGCATACCTTGCAGCCTCGGTCGATTATCATCGCCACGTACGCGCTCTCCGGCTTCGCCAATTTCTCGTCGATTGCGATCCAGCTCGGCGGGATCGGGGGGATCGCACCGTCCCGCAGGCACGATCTGTCTCGGTTGGGACTCCGCGCGATGGTAGCCGGCTCGATTGCAGCCTTCATGACGGCAACAGTCGCCGGGATGATTCTCTGAACACCGAACGCGCTGGCATCCAGGTGCGGGCAGCAGCCGAAGAGCTTCGTCGGCGCCTGGTGACGGTGCCACGTATCGCAGTGGTGCTTGGCTCGGGCCTCAATCATCTCGCTGATGAAGTGCAAGACCCGGTCACGATTCCATTCGAAGACCTTTCTGGTTTCGTGCCTTCGGGAGTCGAGGGGCACTCGGGTCGATTCGTGGCGGGATCGTTAGACGGTACGCGGGTGCTTCTCCAGGCGGGTCGCTATCACGCCTACGAAGGACACGACTTGGACTTTGTCGTCGCGCCTGTCCGCGTGCTCTCGGCTCTCGGGGTTGAGGTGATGGTGTTCACTAACGCCGCGGGAGGCATCGACGGAGAACTCGGGCCGGGCGATCTCGTCCTTTTGGATGACCACATCAACATGATGTTCACGAATCCTCTCATCGGACCTGTGAAGCAGGGCGAGACACGATTCCCCGACATGAGCAGGCCGTACGATCGTGAGTTGCAGGACTTGGCTCGAGAGGTGGCGGAGCGTCTGGGCGTGGCCTTGTCGAGCGGGATCTACGCAGCCGTGCTCGGGCCTTCGTACGAAACCGCCGCTGAAGTCAAAATGCTGACACTGATGGGGGCGAACGTCGTGGGGATGTCCACCGTGCCCGAAGTCATCGCCGCGCGTGCGCTTGGCGTCCGTTGCATGGCATTCTCAATGGTCACCAATAAGGGGACAGGTCTCAGTCAGGAACCCATCGGGCACGACCAGGTCATCGAGGTTGGACAACAGATGGGCGCTCGCCTGGGGGGCGTGATTTCCGGCGTTGCCGAAGCCCTGGCTGCTTGTTCTCAGTCGGTGGGCGCGAAGTGATTCACAGGCCCGTGGCCTTTACCGAGGCCGGGAGCGGTTTGGATCGCCCGGGAGACGAACCGGATTGCGCGATCGACTGCGCCTTCCAGGGTGTTTCCGGTAGCCAGCCCCGCAGTGATTGCAGCGGAAAGGGTGCACCCGGTCCCGTGTGTGTGGACCGTGTCGATGCGGCTTCGCCGCCAGATGCGTTCGGTCTCACCGTCCCAGAACAAGTCGACGGCGTCACCGTCCAGATGTCCACCCTTGATCAGGGCGGCTCCAGCCCCGCGATCGACGAGCAGGCGAGCCGCCGCCGCCATCTCCGCCAGCGAGGTGACGGGGCCCCCGGACAAGACGGCAGCTTCTTGCAGGTTCGGCGTGACCAGGGCGACTCGCGAGAGCAGGACTTCGGCGATCGCAGACTCCGTCTCTTCGGGGAGGAGGCGATCGCCGCTCGTCGCGACCATGACGGGATCCATGACGTAGGCGCGGAGGTCGTGATCGTCGATGGCGGCGGCGACCGAATGCACCAACTCGAGGGACCCCAGCATGCCGGTCTTGAACGCTCGAGGTGGCAGGTCCGTCACCACCGCGTCGATTTGGGCTCGGACCTCGGAAACAGGCACGCTGTGGATCGACTGGACCCCGACCGTATTCTGAGCAGTGATCGCAGTGACGGCGCATGTCCCGAAGACACCAAATTGGTGGAACGTCTTGAGATCCGCCTGAATGCCGGCTCCGCCCCCGCTATCGCTTCCAGCGATGGTGAGCGCGACAGGCAGTTGTGGTTCGATCATACGTGGTCGGACGAGGGTGGACGATGCGGAAGGTTGGTGCAGTGATGGCGTTGAGCCAAGAGCGTAGCCGTTTGGTCCGTCGGTTAGGGACGCGGAAGAGCAGAGTCCGAGAGGGACTCGTTGTGGTCGAGGGCGTGCGAGCGGCCCGCGAGGCTTTGATGGCGCGTATGGAAGTGCGCTTCGCTGTGACGACCCCACGCCTCGGTGAGCTGACCGGGGGGCAGGATTTGGCCGATATCTTAGGTGACTCCGGCGCGGAGCTCGTCGAGGTCGGCGATCGTGATTTGAGTGAGTTGTCGGACACGGAGCATCATCAGGGGGTGCTGCTGGTCGTGAAACAACCGGTCACGGATCTCTCTGAAGTTGTGCAAGCTTCGCGTTGCTTGATACTCGACGCGATCCAGGACCCGGGGAACGTCGGCACCCTCGTTCGAGCGGCACGTGGTTTTGCCGTGGACGGGGTGATCGCGCTCGACGGCACTGTGGACGTCTGGAGTGCCAAGGCAGTAAGAGCTTCGGCGGGCGCTGTTTTCACCATGCCTGTGGTTCACGCGAGATGGGAAGAAGTGCTGCCGGCGCTGAGTGAGGAGGGCGTACCTGTCTTGGTCGCGGACAGTGCAGGACGAAGCGTGCGGGAATGGAGGGAGCGGCAACGATTCGCACTTGCGGTGGGAAATGAGGGAGCCGGTGTCAGGCCTGAGATCCTAGAAGCTGCTGCGGGGGTAGTATCGGTTCCCATGCCCGGCGCCACGGAGTCCCTTAACGTGGGGATGGCAGGAGCAGTCCTTCTTTTTGAGCTGACACAGGAGTACAAAGGGTGATCGAAGGTTGGCTCGTAGCCGTCGTGGCGGGGCTGTTCGGCCTGTTGTTAGGGTCGTTTCTGAACGTCTGCTCGCTGCGCTGGCCGATCGACGAATCGATTGTGTCGCCAGGATCGAGGTGTCCGAAGTGCCTCGAACCCGTCCAGTGGTTCGACAATGTTCCCGTGCTGAGTTGGGTGATTCTGCGGGGTAGATGTCGGTTTTGTTCAGAGCCGATCTCCGTGCAGTACCCGTTGGTGGAGTTTGCGACGGGCCTCATGTGGGCGGGTGTGTTCGCCGCGCATGGCCCCACGCCGGAAGCGCTTCGGGGGGCGGTTTTCCTCACGATACTCTTCGGCATCGCAGTTTCGGACGCGCGCTTCTTCATCATTCCAGATCAGTTCTCATTAGGCGGGGCGGTGATCGGCTTTGGGATGGCGTCCTTCCCGGGAGGAATCGAATGGCTCGAGTCCCTCATCGGGGCAGTTGTCGGTTACGGCGTTCTGTGGTTCGTAGGGTTAGCCGGGACGTGGGTCATCAAGAAGGTGTGGCCGGGTCGCTTGGAAGAGGCGGGTGTGGATCAAGCGATGGGCGGTGGCGATATCAAGATGATGATGATGGTCGGCGCCTTTGTGGGCGTGTGGGGCGTGGGCCTCACGATCTTCTTGGGGTCGATTCTAGCGCTCATGGTGTTTGGCCCAATCGCGTCATTCTCCAAGCGTTTGATTCCCCTCGGCGTCTTCCTCGCTGCAGCGGCCGCGATCGTTTACGGCTGGGGCGACCTGATGGTGGGGTGGTACCTCACCCAGGTCGTCGGGTTGCCCGGTTGACCGCATGAGCCGAGTTCCTCTCGACGCACGCGGGAAGCCCGCTGTTCGCGCGGCTTTCCTGGGGTCGCTGCTCTTGATCGGCGCATGCTCTGCGGGAGAGCCCCCGCCGCAGGCGCGGGATGGAAGCGCCGAGATGGTTCAGCGGTTGTCCGATCTCGCGAACGGGCTCGACCGCAGACAAAGTCCCTTCGCCAATGAGGCCCGAGTTGCAGCGTTGGCCGCGCGCGGTCCCGACGGGGGGCTTCAAGGGGAAATGACCTACCGAGGCCAGCTCTCAGAGCAACTCGTGTATTCCGGGCGTTTCGCTGAGGCTGCGGACAGTCTCGCTTCTTTGCTCCACGACATCGATGGACAAGGAGGTCGAGTGCCACCGGAGTTCCGAAGCGTCATCGCGGACCTCGAGGCGATGGCACTGCTGAAATGGGAAGAGCAGGAAGCTTGTGTGGTTCAATCACAGGTGTCGCGTTGCTTGGTGCCTGTCACAGGGATGGCCAGTCGTCCGGATGATGCTCCTGGACACGCCGCTGCCGAACGCCTCGAGGTGCTCCTGTCGTCGGACCCGGACAATCTTCAGAATCGCTGGCTTTTGAATGTTGCGTACATGCTGCTGGGCGAATATCCACAGGGAGTCCCGCCGCGTTGGTTGGTTCCGCTGGAGTCGTTTCGAGACGACTACGAGATGGACCGCTTTCCGGATGTATCAGGCGTGCTCGGCATCGACGACGTGGGGCATGCAGGCGGAGCGATTCTGGACGACTTCGATCGCGACGGAGACTTGGATGTCGTTACGTCGGGCTGGTTGCTCGAGGACCAGATGCGCTATCACGAGAACGACGGTTCGGGTGGTTTCACCGACCGTACAGAGGCTGCCGGGCTTACCGGGTTTGTCGGCGGACTCAACATGAAACATGCCGACTTCGACAACGACGGCTTTCTGGACATCCTCGTTCTGCGCGGTGCCTGGCTCTCCTATGGCCAGCCTAATTCACTTCTTCGTAACCGTGGTGACGGCACCTTTGTCGATGTCACGGAGGCTGCAGGGCTTCTGGATGCATTCTCGACGCAAACGGCCGATTGGGGTGATTTCGACAACGACGGATGGGTCGATCTCTTCATTGGGAACGAGGCATCTCCTGGGCGGAGGGACGGGAGCCAACTCTTTCGAAACCGCGGTGATGGCACATTCTCGGACGTGACCCGTGAGATGCGTTTGGACGTCGTTGGCTTTGTGAAGGGGGTCACGTGGGGAGACATCGACAACGATGGCGATCTCGATCTCTTCGTGTCTCTGTTGGGGGCCACTAATCGACTGTTTCGCAACGATGTGACGGAAGCTGGCAAACGTCTGTTCGTGGATGTTTCGGAGTCGGCAGGTGTCACTGAGCCGGAGACCAGTTTCCCTGCCTGGTTTTGGGATTATGACAATGATGGATGGCTGGACCTCTACGTCTCTGGATATCGGGCCCAGGTCTCTGACATAGCTGCGGAGATCCTAGGACAGGAGTCCGACGGTGCACCACCTCGGCTCTATCACAACGAGGGGAACGGAACGTTCTCTAACGCCACTGCGGCGGCGGCACTAGAACGCGTCCAGTACGTCATGGGCTCGAACTACGGGGATCTCGATTTAGATGGTTATCCCGATTTTTATGTGGCCACTGGTGATCCGGCATACGAGTCGATGATGGCGAATCGGATGTTCAGGAACGCTGAAGGAGCCCTCTTCCAAGAGGTCACCACCACGGGGGGCTTTGGCCATCTGCAAAAAGGGCACGCCGTTTCGTTTGGTGACGCGGACAACGACGGCGACCAAGACATACTGGTCAACATGGGAGGGGCGACACAGGCGGATCGCGCGCGCAACGCGCTCTTCGAAAATCCAGGAAATGAGAGTCGGTGGCTTACGCTACGCCTCGAGGGTGTTCGCTCGAACCGGGCAGCGATTGGGGCGCGGGTGAGAGTCACGGTAGAAGGAGGGGGGCGTGAGCGAACCGTACATTCTCGTGTGACCGGTGGAGGGAGCTTCGGCGCGAACAGCTTGCAGCTCGAGATCGGTATTGGTGCTGCCAGCCGGATCGTATCGCTCGAAATCGACTGGCCGGTAAGTGGTGAGACTCAGCGGTTCGAGGCCGTGGAGATGGACTCGGTGTACCGGGTGGTAGAGGGTGCCCCCACGTTAGAACGCGTCGAGGCCCAGCCGTTTGCCCTAGGTAGATCCCTAGCGGGCAATTGATTGTGCGCCGCGTAGCAGGACTCCTTCTAGTGCTCGGAACCGTGGCGTGCGGGGATGCGCCGCTTCCGGAATGGCACGTCGAAGACGGATACCGGTGGCGAGAGGTCGTGGTCCCTCGAAGGGGCAGTGCCGGCTTCCAGGTGGTGGACCTCAGCCGTGCAGGCATTGACTTCATCAATGCGGTTCGGCAGGAGGACGCGCTTCAAAATCGGCACCTTACTCACGGATCTGGCGTGGCACTCGGAGATGTGGATGGGGACGGGTTGGTCGATGTCTTTCTTGCACGTCTGGATGGCCCGAACGCTCTGTACAAGAACGTCGGTGGATGGCGCTTCGAGGACGTGTCGGCCGCCGCGGGTGTAGAGGCAGCCGATCGGTCTTCAACGGGCGCAGTGTTGGCGGACGTCGACGGTGATGGGGACCTCGACCTGCTGCTCACAGCTCTCGGGCAAGGGAACGCCCTCTTTGTGAACGACGGGGCCGGAGTCTTCAGTGAACGCCCGATTGGAGATCCCAGTGAATCGTTCGGGTCGACCACGCTCACTCTGGCAGATGTGGAGGGAGACGGTGACCTAGATCTCTATGTCGCCAACTACAAGCTGCGTTCGGCGATGGACGTGTACTCGCCGGAAGAGCGCACCTTCGACGCGATCGTCCAGGAAGGTGAGCAAGGTTTCCATGTGGCGCCTGGTCTGGAGCAGGACTTCCGTGTGGTCGAGCGGCCGGACCTGAACGCAGTGGTATACACGCAACGCGCTGAACCCGACGCGTTCTACCTGAACGACGGCCTGGGCACCTTCGAGCGAGTGTCGTTCACCTCAGGAGCTTTCTTGGATCCGGATGGACGCCGCTTGGAAGAAGAACCCGACCTGTTTGCGCTGACGGCTCGCTTCTACGACGTGAACGGAGATCGTGCTCCAGATCTGTTCGTCGCGAACGACTTCGAGGATCCCGACCACTTCTGGATCAATCAGGGTGATGGGTCGTTCCGAGCGGCCCCGAGGTTGTCTCTCCGAGCCACGAGCAACGCGGGAATGGCTGTAGACTTCGCAGACATCGACCGAGATGGAGATGTCGATTTTTTCGAGGTCGATATGCTTAGCCGGCAGCGGTCGCTGCGCATGCGACAGGTGCCCACGCACACCGCACTCCCGAAGCAGCTCGGGATGATCGACGACCGCCCTCAGATGATGCGGAACACGCTTTTCCTCAACCGCGGTGATGCCACGTTTGCGCAGATCTCCGAGATGGCCGGTGTGGAGGCGACCGGATGGTCTTGGGCGACGATGTTCCTTGACGTGGACTTGGACGGCTTCGAGGACATCCTCGTCTCAACGGGTCACACCTGGGACATCATGGATGCGGACACCCAGCGGCGGCTGGGGACACTCGAATACGACTGGCGGGAGGAGTTCCTCCTGTTTCCGGCACTCAAGCAACCGAATCGAGCGCTGCGGAATCGCGGCGATCTCACGTTTGGGGAGATGACCGACGAGTGGGGCTTCGCACCCTCAAGCGACATTTCCCACGGCCTGGCCTCCGCCGACTTCGACTTGGACGGTGACCTGGATGTGGTGGTCACCCGTCTGAATGCCCCGCCTCTGTTGCTGCGAAACAGCGGCACATCTCCGCGGGTCGCCGTTCAGCTCAGCGGACGAGCGCCGAACACTGGTGGGGTTGGCGCGGTCGTGCGCTTGAGCGGAGATGGCGTGCCGGCCCAGTCCCGTGAGGTGACGTCCGGGGGCATGTACCTGTCCGGCTCGGGGCCTACGCTGACGTTCGCGGCGGAACCCGGTTCCGGGCACACGATCGAAGTCATCTGGCGCGATGGATCTGTGACCCAGATCGATGACGTCAGGGCTGATCGGGCCTATGAGATCGACCAGTCGACTGCGACAGAGCGGATCGTCGGCGTCGGTCCGCCTGTCGAAGAAATGGCCAGTGGCCAGCACTTTGAAGACGTCTCGAACCTCCTGGCGCACGCGCATTTCGAATCCGAGTACGATGACGCAGCGCGCCAAGCCTTACTCCCAAACGAAATGTCTCGACTCGGGCCGGGCGTGACGTGGTACGACGTGGATGGTGACGGTGCGGAAGACCTCCTTGCTCCTGCGGGGCGGGGCGGACGCATGGCGGTGTTTCGCAATGTTGGAGGCGCCTTCACCCCGCTGGAGGGATGGAGTATCCCGGCTGCCGGGGATCAGACGGTAGCGCTTCCGGTTCCGGACGAGAGGGGCGGTTCCAGGATTCTGGTGGGGCAGTCCAGCTACGAGTCTGACTCTCCGAGCATGGCGTTGAGCCTGCCCTCCGTTGTCGCCCTCGGGCCGGATGGCGGTGCCCAGGAGGTGATTGGACCCGACACCACCAGCATCGGCGCCATGGCCGCCGCTGACGTGGACTCGGACGGAGATCTCGACCTGTTCGTCGGCGGGCGGGTGATGCCTGCGGGGTATCCCCTAGCGGGGAGCTCGCGGCTCTTCCTCAACGAGTCGGGGACCTTCGCAAAGGACAGCGAAAACGCATCGGTCCTTGGTCGCTTGGGCATGGTGTCGGCGGCGACGTTCTCTGACGTGGACGGAGATGGCGACCCGGATTTGTTGGCCGCGGTGGAGTGGGGCGCGGTCGTCTTGCTCATGAACCAAGGAGGTCGCTTCCAGAGGGCGGGCCCGGAGTGGGGCTTGAATCAGACGGGTCGATGGAATGGGATATCGGCCGGTGATTTGGATGGAGATGGGCGCATGGACTTCGTGGCCACCAACTGGGGAAGGAACACACGATTCGCTCCCCGGCCGGATCACCCTCTGGTGCTCTACTTTGGGGACATGGACCGAAATGGGTCACTCGATGTGGTTCGTGCACAGAGCGAAACGAACGGTGGGCCTCTCATGCCATTGGACCGTTTCTCTCGCCTGGCGGCCGGAGTCCCTCGGCTGAGTCAGATCGTAGAGAGTGTGGCTGCATACTCGGAAGCGACTATGGATGAACTCTTCGGCGAGTCGCTGGAGAGAGCGGGGCGATACCAAGCGACGACATACGACCACACGCTCTTCCTCAACAAAGGTGATCATTTCGAGTCGGTGCCTCTCCCCGTGGAGGCGCAGTTCGCGCCCGCTTTCGCAGTAGCAATCGCGGACTTGGACGGGGACGGCGCGGAAGATGTCTTTCTCGGTCAGAACTTCTTTCCCACGGAGACCGACGCGCCGCGGCTGGACAGTGGGCGCGGGTTGTGGCTCCGGGGCGATGGTGCGGGTGGGCTCACAGCGGTTCCTGGGCAGGTCTCGGGTGTTGACGTTTGGGGTGATGCCAGAGGGGCGGCATTCTCCGACTTCGACGGTGACGGCCGAGTCGACCTGGCTGTCGCTCAGAACGGCGCGGCTCTGCGGTTGTTCCGGAACCGGGGTGCCGAGGTCGGACTCCGCGTGAGGCTATTGGGGGCAGCGGCGAACCCAAGGGCTATCGGGGCCACCATTAGACTGGTCTACGGGGATCGTATGGGCCCGGCTCGTGAGGTTCGGCTTGGCTCTGGGTATTGGTCCGTCGATGGTGCCACCCAGGTGCTTGGCGGTCGAGCCGGCGCGACCGCACTCCAAGTGCGTTGGCCGGGAGGTGCGGTGTCGGAGGCAGTGCTTTCCGACGGGGATTTTGAGATCGAGGTACGAGAGCCCGCGGGTTAGTCCGCTAGGGGTCGGAGCAATCGCGCTGATACCCGCAGTCCTTGCACACCAGCTTGCAATGCCGGTCGATCATTGGACCGCCGCACAGGTCGCACGTTGGGGGAGGGCCAGAGGGAACTCCCATTTGGGCTCCGCTGCTCTTCACTGGCCCTGCTTCATTCACATGCATCCCCTTGGATGCCCTGGGCGAGATACTCGCGCGACAGCTCGACGTAGTGTCCCCCTCCGCCGGCGATCCACTCGGCGGCGGACCCCTCCAGCGTCTTCTTAATCACGCCGGGCACTCCTGCCACGACGCTTCTGGCCGGGATCGCCGCGCCCTCGAGAACAACTGTGCCAGCGGCGAGCAGGCATTCTTCACCGATCGTCGCGCGTTGGAGGATGACCGCGTTCATCCCCACCACGGTCCGGTCCCCGATCGTACAACTCTCGAATTTCGCGCCGTGCCCCACCGTCACGTCAGCCCCGATGACGGTCGGCTGCCAGGCACCCACGTGCACCACACAGTTGTCTTGGACGCTCGTGCGTGCGCCGACGATGATCCCGTTATCCGGGTCGTCTCCTCTCAGCACCGCCCCGAACCAAACGCTCGAGTTCTCTCCGATCGTGACGTCTCCGATTAGAACTGCGGTTGGGGCCAGAAACGCAGAAGAGTGCACCTGCGGAGACTTACCATTGAAAGGCAGGAGAAGCGCCATCAGTCCGAGTCTGGGCCTGTAACGGTGGGCAGGCGCGTCACACGCGCGCGCAGAACCTGAGTCTCTGAAGCCTCGATGATGTCGATGCGGACACCGTGGCGCTCGAAGGTCTCACCTTCAGGAGGGACGTGGCCCAGTTCCTCCAGGATGAGACCATTAAGTGACCGATGTTCGACCTTCGGAAGTGCCACGCTGAGTGCTTCGTTGATGTCACGCACGTCGGCCCCTGCATCGCACTCAACGGCGAAGTCGGAAACGCGAACCACCCCTTGTTCTGCGACGTCGGTCTCGTCGTGGATCTCACCAACGAGTTCTTCCACCACGTCTTCCAACGTGACGAGACCATCCGTGCCACCGAATTCGTCGGCAACGATACCCATGTGGATCCGTCGGGATTGGAAGTCCCGGAGCAACTGGGCACACGACAGCGAGCCCGGCACGAAGAACGGGTCTCGCGACAGTTCGCTGAGTTTCACGTCTCGTTGCCCGTTCGCCAATCGCTCGTAGACCTCACGTACGTAGACGATGCCAGTGACGTTGTCCACTGAGTTGCGGTACACGGGGACCCGACTATAAGGGACATCGGCGAGCGAATCGTGGATGTCACTGAGGACGAGCTCTTCCTCCCATGCGAAGATGTCGACGCGCGGGACCATTACGTCCCAAGCCGCGAGTTCGTCGAGTCGAAAGGCTCGCTCGACCAAGATATTCTCCGATTCCTCGAGGATTCCAGCTTCTTGGCCGATCTCCTGGATTTCGCGGAGTTCTCGCTCTTCGGTGCTCACGTCCTCATCACCGCGTCCGACCCAAGCCTCCTCAAGGCGAGACACGGGCACCGCGACGAATCGAGTCACGCGGGTCAGGGCCAGGAGGCCCGACGCCGAGGACAGCGCCAACCGTACCGGATTGCGAGCCGCGATCAGGCGCGGGGCGATATCGCCGCCAACGAGCACGAACAGAACCCCAACCACGAGATTTACCCAGGGGCTGCCGTTCCCGAGGGTCCATGCCCCGGTCACAATGCCCGCTCCCATTGCAGTGAGGTTCAGCACTCCCGTCGCTAGCCGCACGCTGGACCCTACGAGCGCTGCGTGTCGGCGAACCTCCGTGAGGGCCTCGGCGCCGGCGAAACCTTCTTCTTGGAGCGTACGAAGCCGGGACGAGCCGATCTGGAACGCGGCCGTCTCAGCCGCGGTGAGAAGTGCGGACAGCAAGAGGAAAAGCCCGATGAGGCCTAGCACCATACCCGTCATGAGCCTCCGCCTGTCGCATCGGCCCTGCGGTTTCTACTCGGAGGGTGGTCAGGCCCTCCGGAATCGCGACCTATGTCCAACCTTGGCTCTCCTCGAGGAGCTCCCGAATTACATCACGTGTTTTACGACCGTCCGCCTCGGCTTCGAAGTTCAAGACCACGCGGTGGGCGAGAACGGCGGGTGCTATCGCGCGCACGTCATCATACGATGGGATGGCCGAACCTCGCGAGGCCGCACGAGCCTTGGCGCCAAGGACGAGGTATTGAGAAGCACGCGGTCCGGCTCCCCATGCTGCGTATTTTGCACAGACTTTGGCAGCGTCGGCCCCCGGGCGCGTCGAGCGCGCGAGGCGCACCGCGAACGACACCAACGACGGCGGAGCGGGGATTCGCCTCACGAGTCCCTGCAATTCGATCAGTTCTTCCGCCGTGATCACCGGTCGGATCTCGTCTTGCTCCGCCCCCGTGGTCTTCATGGCGATCTCTTCCTCTTCGTCCTTCGTCGGATAATAGATCGGCAGCTCGAGCATGAATCTGTCGAGTTGAGCTTCCGGAAGAGGGTACGTGCCTTCCTGCTCGATGGGGTTCTGCGTGGCGAGCACGAAGAACGGGGGGCTCAGTTGGTATGTGTCGCCGGCGGCGGTCACTGAACGCTCCTGCATCGCCTCTAGCAGGGCAGCCTGCGTCTTGGGCGGCGTCCGGTTGATCTCGTCCGCCAAGACGATGTTCGCGAAGATAGGTCCTTTCACAAACCGGAAGACTCTTTTTCCGGTGGTTCGGTCTTCTTCGATGACTTCCGTACCCGTGATGTCCGTAGGCATGAGATCAGGCGTGAACTGGATGCGACTGAAATTCAGATCCAAAGCCTCTGCCACAGTCTGGATGAGGAGCGTCTTCGCCAAGCCCGGGACACCAACTAACAGCGCGTGCCCGTTGGCCATCAGGGCGTTCAAAAGTTCGTCTACGACTTCGTGTTGTCCGACGATCTTCCGACTGACCTCGCGGCGCATCAATTCCGAAACCTCGGCTACCCGTTCGAGTAGTTCGATGTCGCGGTCGACGAGTGCTGTGTCTGACATTGTGGTCATGCCTGTCCTGTGGGCCGACGCATCCGGTGACTCGCTGGCGTGCGACACCGAAAAACTGGTTGATATAGTAGGGAGCAAAGATACTCAATTCACCTGACACTGATCCGTAGAAAAGTGCTAGGATCCTCGGGCTGCGGCGGGGTGTGGGCCGACGCGAAGATAGGCCTGGGATTTTCCAGTAGTCAAGCGCCCCATTCGTCCCTTGGTCTCGGCCTAGATCGCGCTTGCGCTTTTTTTCACAAGCGGTAATTTATCCTGGCTATGACGGGTAGCGTGCTCTATCTGTGTGCGTATCTGTCAGCAGTGAAGGAGTTGGACTTGGCAGGAGACCAGCGGGGGGGTGACCCTCGAGAGATCATGAGAGCCTCTGGGCAATTCATGGGACACGGACTCCAGTTGGCACTCTCGGTCCTTCTTTTTTTGGGCGTGGGGGCGTGGTTGGACTCTAGGCTCGACACGGGGCCGTTCCTGATGCTTCTGGGAGCGTTTGTCGGAGCATGTGCTGGATTCTATAGTCTCTATTACCACATTGTGATCGAACCCAAGTTGCGGAAGAAAGACTCGCATGAATAAGGCTGCAAAGTACGCAGTCTCTGGGCTGTGCTTCGTTGCGCTCGTCACACTCGTGTCGTGGCCATTTTTGGATCCGGCAGGGCGCCGCGGAGTTGTTATCGCGGGTGCGGTTGCTCTCCCGATCCAAGTGACCGCGTTATGGGCGTTGTTGCGCTTCCGCGGTCAGTTGAACGGCTTTTTGGCCGCGTGGGTGGGTGGGACACTGCTTCGGATGCTGGTGGTCGCGGCGGTGGCAGTTTATGCCATACGGTCGAGTGTTGAGGGAGCGGTACCGATGCTCTTAGCCCTCGCAGGCTTCTTTTTTGGACTTCTCATGCTCGAGCCGATGTATTTCAAGCCCGAGCCGAGCGAAACGGCTTAGATGAAGCTCTTAGGAATGCTCAGCATGTTTCAGGGTGGCGCGCAGGAATACGCGCCGGCGGCGGAGGGGACTCCGCCGGACCTGCAGGGCATGCTCATGCACCATTTGCTCGACGGTAAGGAGATCGAGTTCGAGGTCCTGGGTAGGGGCTTTGTTTGGCATCTCCCCACCTGGGAGCCCATTCACATCGGCTCGCTCACGCTCGATCTGTCGCCTACGAAGCACATTGTCTTCCTCTTCTTGTCCGCCGTCCTGTTGTTGTTCGTGTTTCTGCCGATCGGCCGGGCTATGAAGGGCAAGTACAAGGATCGCGCTCCGAGTGGGCTGGCGAATGCCATGGAGGCTCTCGTCCTCTACTTTCGGGACGAGGTGGTCCGGCGAAACATCGGCCATGGAGCCGATGCTTACACTGGATATATCCTTACGCTGTTCTTCTTCATTCTGGCCATGAACTTCTTGGGGCTCGTTCCCTTTGGTTCAGCGGCCAGTGGAAACTTCATGGTCACCGGCGCCTTGGCCCTGGTCACCTTCATCGTCGTAGAGATCTCCGGCATGCGCGCCCTAGGGTTCCAGGGTTACATGAAGACGATCTTTTACGCCCCGCCGGGGCTCAATCCGGTGGGGACGGCGATCATGCTCGTGATTCTTACCCCGGTGG
Source organism: Longimicrobiales bacterium (assembly GCA_029245345.1). Taxonomy (NCBI): domain Bacteria; kingdom Pseudomonadati; phylum Gemmatimonadota; class Longimicrobiia; order Longimicrobiales; species Longimicrobiales bacterium. The sequence goes on along the minus strand of JAQWPM010000021.1, from coordinate 289,665 downwards.
AATTTCTCGGGAAGCTCACGAAGCCGTTCGCTTTGATGATTCGTTTGTTCGCGAACATGTTGGCCGGGCACACGCTCGTCCTGTCCCTGTTAGGGATGATCTTCATGTTTGCGAGTGGTGGAGCTGTGATCGCCGGTGGTGTAGCGGCGGCCTCGGTCACGATGGTTATCGGGATTATGCTCCTGGAGGTCTTCGTGGCCTTCTTGCAGGCCTACATCTTTGCGATGCTGACTGCGGTCTTCATTGGCCTCATTAGGCATGCGCACTAAGTGCAGTTTGTGATTTCAACCAGTCGTTAAGACGACAATTTTTCAAGGAAGCATCGACATGCTCGACGCAATGCTGGCTGTGTTCCAGGACGCGGCCCTCGACGCCGACACCGCCAAGAACAACCTGAGCTTGCTCGGCGCCGGGATCGGCATCGGTCTCTCGGTCATCGGCGCCGGTATCGGCATCGGTCAGATCGGCGCAGGCGCAACGCAGGGTATCGCACGTCAGCCTGAGGCAGCCGCCACGATTCAGACGGCCGCCATCATTCTGGCTGCGCTGATCGAGGGCGCTGCGCTCTTCGGTCTCGTCATCACGATCCTCTACAAGTTCTTCTAGGTCTTTTCGGCCGCGCAGGCGGTCGTTCAGCCGGTTCTGCCGCTTCCGTCGACTGACGGCAACAGCGGTGGCCGCGACCACAGAAGAACGGATGGAGCGATTATGAGAGCGAGTCGGATAGTGCCGGCCACGCTCGCCTTGTTGGTCGCCCTCCCAGGCACAGTCTGGGCACAGGGCGGCGGAGAAGGTGGCGGAGGTCTCTTCGACATCAATACGGGTCTGAGCACATGGACGCTGCTGGTTTTCGGCGCCTTGGTGTTCGTCCTAGGCAAGTATGCTTGGGGCCCGATCCTCGAAGCCGTGGATGCCCGTGAAAAGGGGATTCAGGCTGCGATCGATGGTGCTGCGGATCAGAATGCAGAGGCCGCGCGGTTGCTGGAGGAGCACAAGTCTCAGTTGGCCGACGCACGTCGTCAGTCCAACGATCTGATCGCCGAAGGGAAGGCGGCCGGTGAGTCTGTGCGCAAGGACATCGAAGAGAAGGCCCGTGCAGAAGCGCAGGCCATCGTGGAGCGCGCGCGCTCCGAGATCGAGCGGGAAAGAGATGCAGCGCTCGAGATGCTTCGGAAGGAGTCTGTCGAACTAGCACTGGCTGCGGCTTCGCGGCTCATGTCGGAGAACCTCGACCAGGCCAAAGACCGCGAGCTCGTTGAGAAGTATTTGAGCGAGCTCGGCAAGGGAGCCGAGGCGTGAGAGACGAAACCGTCGCCAAGAATTATGCTGAGACGCTGTTCGAGCTCGCACACCGTAATGACGGCCTGGAGCAGTATGGCCAGGCCCTTCACACGGTCGCGGATTTGATCAACCAGGACTCGAAGTTTAGGGCATTCCTGGAGACTCCGCGTATTGACGATGGAGACAAGAAGGACGTCGTCCGAAGCGCGTTCGGTGACGCATTGCCCAAGCATGTCGTGAACTTTGTGATGGTTGCGATCGACAAACGGCGTCAGCGTCTGCTTCGGGCTATTTCCAGCGCCTATAACCTCCTGCTCGATGCCCATATGGGACGAGAGCATGTGGAGGTGACTGTGGCGCGGGAGGTGGATGAATCCACCAAACAGATGATCGCCGAGGGGCTGTCTAAGGCCTTCGGTAAGGAAGCGATCCCTCACATCCGGGTTAAGCCGGAAATCTTGGGGGGACTGCTCGTTCGCACCGGTGATACGATCTATGACGGATCGGTTCGCAGGCGGCTGGAAGGCATGCGGCGGAAGATGCTACAGGCACACATGCCGGAAGCGACCGCTAGTGCCGCCGAAGCCTGATCCCGATCCCTACACTTAGGACCGAATAGAAGATGGCCAACGACTCCCAGCTTCGCGCCAGCGAAATCAAGGACGTCCTCCTCAACGAGATCGAGAAGTACGAGGAGGATCTCCAGGCCGAAGAAATCGGTGAAGTCCTCGAGGTAAAGGACGGAATCGCACGCATCTACGGCCTCACGAAGGCAATGGCGTCAGAGATGCTCGAGATCACCCCGTCCGACGGCGGCGACCCAGTAACGGCTTTGGCGTTGAACCTCGAAGAGGACAACATCGGCGCTGTGATCATGGGTGAATGGGCAGGCCTGCACGAAGGTGATCAGGTCCGCCGCACGGGGCGCGTTCTCGACATTCCCGTGGGCCCAGGCTACCTCGGCCGGGTGGTCGACTCGCTCGGAAACCCGGTGGACGGGAAGGGTCCCATTGATGGGATCGCCGGCAACCGCCAGATCGATATCGTCGCTCCGGGCATCGTGGCACGGCAGCCGGTAGGCGAACCGATGCAGACGGGACTCAAGGCCATCGACTCGATGATCCCGATCGGTCGTGGTCAGCGCGAGCTGATCATTGGTGATCGCGGTACAGGCAAGAGCGCTGTGGCGATCGATACCATCATCAACCAGAAGGGCAACGGCGTCATCTGCGTCTACTGCGCCATCGGCCAGCGTGCCGGTAAGGTCCGCAGTGTCGTGGAGACGCTCCGTGAGCACGGCGCGCTCGACTACACGATTATCGTGACGTCGAGTGCTTCCGAGCCGGCGCCCATGCAGTATATCGCGCCGTATTCCGCGACTGCGCTTGCTGAGCACTTCATGTGGGAAGGCAAGCACGCCCTCGTCATTTACGACGATCTCTCCAAGCAGGCTCAGGCGTACCGCCAGCTGTCCTTGGTACTCCGTCGGCCTCCCGGACGTGAAGCATACCCGGGTGATGTCTTCTACCTCCACTCCCGATTGCTTGAGCGTGCATGCAAGCTTTCCGACGCTCAGGGCGGTGGTTCTTTGACGGCTTTGCCGATCAGTGAGACTCAAGGTGGTGACGTTTCCGCTTACATCCCGACCAACGTGATTTCGATCACGGACGGTCAGATTTTCCTGGAGCCGGACCTGTTCAACTCCGGTGTCCGCCCCGCTGTGAACGTCGGGATTTCAGTATCACGGGTGGGTGGTGCTGCTCAGACCAAGGCCATGAAAAAGGTCGCTGGACGCCTCCGACTGGACCTGGCTCAGTATCGTGAGTTGGAGGCATTCGCTCAGTTCGGGTCCGACCTCGATGCTGCGACCCAGCGTCAGTTGGCCCGAGGAGCGCGCACGGTCGAAATGCTCAAGCAGCCGCAGTACCAGCCGATGCCTGTTGAGAACCAGGTCGCCGTGATTTACGCGGTGACCAATGGCTACCTCGACGAGATCAACATCGAGCTCGTCCGCAAGTGGGAGCTCGGCTTCCAGCAGGCGATGGGTGCCAAGCATCAGGAAGTGCTCGATGACCTCCGTGAGGGCGGTGCCCTGACAGATGACGTAGTCGAGAAGCTTGTCGCGGCCATCGAGGGTTACAACGAGTCGTTCGCCGCCGAGCACGAAACTGCCGGCGCGTCGGCCTAGTTCACGCTAACGAGAACGAGGACGACACGTGGCCGGCGATAGAGACGTCAAACGCAGGATCAAGACGGTGGAGAACACCCGTCAGATCACACGCACGATGGAGCTCGTAGCGACTTCGAAGCTGAAGCGTGCTACGGACCGAGTGCATGCGGCACGCCCTTATTCGGAAGCGTTGCACGAGATTGTGGGTGGGCTCTATTCACCAGGCTTGTCAGAGAAGTATCCGATTCTTCGTCGTCCTGAAGAGACGAAGCGGGCGGCGGTTCTACTTCTGACCGCGAACCGCGGTCTCTGTGGTGGCTTCAACGCCAACTTGATCAAGCAGGCGCGACTCCTCATGGAGGATTTGCGCGGCAAGGGAATCGAAACAGAGCTACACATCGCAGGAAAGAAGGGTGTCGCCTATTTCCGCTTCCGCGGCGAGGAGATGCTCACGACACGGGTGGACATCGGTGACCATCCCACAGTCGAAGACGCCGAGTCGGTGGTGGCCCCTGTGCGGGACCGCTTCGAGAATGGCGACGTCGACGCGGTTTTCTTGGTCAGTTCGAAGTTCAAGTCGGCGATGTCGACGCCGCCGCACACGCGGGACCTTTTGCCCATCGAGGCTGATGGCAAATCCGCGTCGGCTGACGTCTATATCTTGTCGCCGAGCGGGGACATGATCCTCGAGAGGATTCTTCCGGCTTACATCCGGAATGCCGTGTACACGGCTATGGTGGAGAACGCGGCTGCAGAGCAGGGTGCACGACGGGCCGCAATGAAGAGTGCTACGGACAACGCTGGGGATGTTCTCGAACACCTCACGCGCACATACAACAGGGCCAGGCAGGCCCAGATCACGCAGGAGATCGCCGAGATAGTCGGTGGCTCCGCTGCCCTAGAGTAAAGCTCAGGACATCATGGCTGATAATACTGGAAAGGTCGTTCAGGTCATTGGACCGGTTCTCGACGTGGAATTTCCCGCCGAGCATCTCCCTGACATCTACAACGCGCTGAGCCTCACGACGACAAATGAGGCGGGGCAGGAGGTCAAGGTCGTTGCCGAGGTGCAGCAGCACATCGGTCGCAGCCAGGTCCGTGCCGTTTCGATGTCGTCAACGGACGGTGTCACCCGCGGCATGGACGTGGTTGACTCGGGTTCCGCCATCTCGGTGCCAGTCGGTGATCCGGCTCTGGGTCGAATCTTGAACGTGCTCGGTGAGCCCGTTGATGAGATGGGTCCGGTCGGAGGTGAGGGCGCTGAAGTCGAGCGTTGGCCGATCCACCGTCTCGCTCCGAAATTCGACCAGCTCGAGCCGAAGACTGAGATCTTCGAGACCGGCATCAAGGTCGTGGACCTCCTCGCCCCCTATGTGAAGGGTGGTAAGACGGGTCTGTTTGGCGGTGCGGGTGTCGGTAAGACCGTCATCATCATGGAACTCATCAACAACATTGCGATGGAGCACGGTGGTAAGTCCGTGTTCTGTGGCGTAGGCGAGCGCACGCGTGAGGGGAATGACCTCTGGCTCGAGATGAAGGAGTCGGGCGTTCTGGAGTCGACTTCGCTCGTCTACGGTCAGATGAACGAGCCTCCGGGAGCACGTCTCCGGGTCGGTTTGTCGGGGCTCACGATGGCGGAGTACTTCCGCGACGTTGAGGGCCAGGACGTACTGCTTTTTGTCGATAACATCTTCCGCTTCACACAGGCGGGTTCTGAGGTGTCGGCGCTGCTCGGCCGCATGCCTTCCGCAGTCGGATACCAGCCCACGCTCGGTACCGAGATGGGTGAACTGCAGGAGCGTATCACCTCGACGTCTTCCGGTTCGATCACCTCGGTACAGGCGATTTACGTCCCTGCTGATGACTTGACCGATCCGGCGCCTGCGACGGCGTTCACACACCTGGACGCGACGACGGTTCTATCGCGCGCGATCTCCGAGCAGGGCATCTACCCCGCTGTTGATCCGCTCGACTCTTCGTCGCGCATCATGGATCCGCAGTTCGTCGGTGAGCGTCATTACAACGTGGCGACGCAGGTTCAGTCGATCCTTCAGCGGTACAAGGATCTTCAGGACATCATCGCGATTCTCGGTATGGACGAGCTCACCGAGGAAGACAAGATCATCGTCGGGCGAGCGCGTCGGATCGCTCGCTTCCTGTCACAGCCGTTCTTCGTCGCTCAGCAGTTCACGGGTATCGACGGCAAGTACGTGAAGCTCGACGAGACGATCGAGTCGTTCGAGCGTGTCGCGAACGGTGAGTTCGATCACCTCCCTGAGCAGGCGTTCTACATGCAGGGTGGTATCGACGGCGTGATCGCAGAGGCCGAGCGCCTGGAGAAGGAGGGCTAGCCTGATGGCTGACGTTACTCTGAAGGTGCGAGTGGTCTCTCCCGACCAAACGGTCTTCGAGGGTGAGGCTTCTGCCGTGGTGGCTCCGGCGTGGGACGGCCAGATTGGCGTCCTTCCGGGTCACGCACCGTTGCTCTCCTTGATTGGTTCAGGAGTTCTCAGCGTCGACCGGCCCGGTGGAGGTGCCGATTCCTTCCACGTTGCAGGCGGCGTGATGAAAGTTGAAGGCAACACCGTGACATTGCTGACCGAGTATGCCGGTGATGAACCGCCTGCTGAGGTCCCGGCAGAGGCCATCGTGTTTCCGGAAGATGTGGAAGACTGACACGACGAAGCCCGTCGTGCGTACATTGGAGGGCGGGGAGAGCTTGGCTCTCCCCGCTTTTCTTTTTAGAACTGTGAAAAGCCACAAAGGCGAGACGTGATGAGAGTCGATCTCCACATGCATACCACGGCGTCCGATGGTGCTTGGACGCCTCAGGCGGTCGTTCAAGGGGCCGTGGACGGGCGTCTCGATGTGATCGCGATCACCGATCATGACACCATGGCCGGATATGAGCCTGCCGCTGCGGCCGCAGAGAAGCTCCCGATCCAGGTCATTCGTGGCATTGAGGTCAGTTCGACCCACGAGGGGCAGGACGTCCACATTCTCGGGTATTTTGTCGACCCGGAGTCCCCGGTTCTGATCGCCCATTGCGCGCGCGCAGGCAACCGACGGGTGGAGCGCATGCAGGAAATGGTGGCAAAGCTGGTTGAGGGCGGCCTGGAAGTGACGTACGAAGATGTCCTCCAGGCGGCCGGCCCGGATCACGTTACGATTGGTCGCCCGCACCTCGCGCGCGCGCTCGTCGCGTTGGGACATGTCTCGACGGTTAGTGGTGCCTTCAACTCGCTGATCGGCGACAACCACGTGGCGTTCGTCCCGACGCACCTGGCCTCACCGGTCGAGGCAGTCGGTATGATCGTAGAAGCCGGCGGCATCCCCATTTGGGCCCATCCTCCGGGATGGTTAGTGGACGAACTTCTGCCAGGTCTCGTGGGGGCGGGGTTGGGAGGCCTGGAGGTCTATCGGCCGTCCCATCGCAAGCACGATGTCGTACGCTATGAGACAATCTGCCGCACGGGCGGTTTGCTCATGAGCGGGGGATCTGACTGGCACACCCCTTTCGCCGGGGCGTCTTTGGGTGACTTCCACGTCGCAGCATCGGAAATCGAGCCGCTTCTCTCGGAGGGCGGCTTCTAAAGCACGGACAGAGATGAACCTCATACCTCAACCAATCCTGAGCCGTGTGGGCCTTCTTTTCCCGCTTGCCGCGCTTTTGCTCGCGGGCTGTAGCGACGTCGGGAGTGACCTGTTCGTTGGAATCCCGACGAGTCGCCCCTCCGACGGTTTGCTCACGGACGCTAGCCTTCAATCTGTAGTTGACCTTCAGGTCGTCGGTGACATGTACGGCCTTGTCGAGCTTCTCGGTGACGAACGTTCCGACATAAAGGCGCGTGCCGCCTTCGCGTTGGGGTCCATAGGGGCGGTGGAGTCAGTCGATGCTCTGATGCCGCTGCTCCAAGATGCGGCTCCAGACGTCCGGCGAGATGCGGCCTTCGCCCTCGGGCGTATCGGTGATGCCGACGCTGTCCGAGCGGTACGCCGGGCGCTCGACAGCGAGCATGCTTCTGAGGTCCGTGCGGCGCTGATCGGAGCCCTCGGAATGTTGCCGAGCGAGCAAGCGGCCGACGCGCTTCTCACGGACGATCTTTCCGGCGAAGAGAATGTGCTCCGAGTGTATGCGCTGTCGCGCCTGGGGGGTTCAGGCGCCGTCGCGAGTGACGCGCTCCGCCAACGCGTGGTCGATGACCTCACCCACGTCGATCCGCGGGTGAGAGATGCTGCAGCCCATTACTTCCGGTCGCCGAACAACGTGAGCCGCTGGGCGAGTCGATCGCTGTTCCTGCGGTCGGCGCTGGACACCTATGACAAGGGTGACCCGGCGGCGATGCACCTGGTGCGAGGGTTGTCGCGCATGAACGACGTACTCAACGGCTCACGGCTCCGCGAATGGGCTACGGAGGCGACCGACTGGCGGACGCGGGCAGACGCGATGCACGGTATGGACCCGATATCGGCCAGTGTCCCCGTTCTGCTGGAAGCACTGAACGCCCCCGACGTGAATGTTGCGGTCGCCGCAGCGGAGCGGTTGGGGCAGGATGCGATCCATGAAGGCTTGATTGCGCCCATTGAAGCGTGGCTCCACGGTAGTGATGGCGCCCGACTGGGCGTTGCGGCGCCCCTCCTCGTCCAACTCGCACGGCTTGAACGCGTGGCGACAGTTAGGGCGTGGATCGACCAGATTCCGCCTGGAGACGAATTCCGATGGAACGTCGGCTTCGAGACGCTGGCATACCTCCCCGGGGAAGAGGCGATCCAGGCACTGGTATCCGCTCTCGACGACCCCTCTGATGTGGTCGCGAACAGGGCAATGGCCGCCCTCGCCGCGCGTTGGAATAACGACCGACCGACTCCGGAGACTCACGATCTGTACTATGAGGTGTTCCGTGGGGCGTCGGACCATCGCGTGGCCTCCCTGCGAGCAATAGCTCAGAGAGGACTCGGTTCTCCCGAATTTGTGGGTCGCCCGGCGTACGTTAGTGCTTCCGTCGACCCGGAGGTGACGGGTGGAGTCGATCTAGATACGACGGCCCCACCGCAGGTAATCGACTGGGCTCGCCTCGCCGAACTGGGTGAACGCCCGATGCTCGAGTTGCAGACGACCCGAGGGCGAATCCTCATTCGGATGGCAGTAGGGGAAGCTCCTCTCACGATTCAGACCGTGAGCTGGCTTGCGGACGCCGGTCTGTATGATGGGGTGCCGTTTCACCGTGTCGTTCCGAATTTCGTCGTGCAGGCCGGAGATTTCAGCGAGCGGGACGGGTCAGGTGAGCCCGGGTTCTCGACCCGTGTCGAACTCACCAGCCTTTCGTTCTTGCGCGGTGTTGTTGGGATGGCGAACAGCGGCTCCCGGGACAGCCAGGGAAGCCAGTTCATGATTGCGCATTCGCGACATCTTGAACTGGACGGTGCCTTCACTGCGTTTGGTTGGGTGGAGGAGGGCTTGGACATTCTGGATCGACTCGAGCTGTTCGATGTCATCGAGCGAGCGCGTGTCATTCCGGAGGGTGGGAACTAGACCCCTCCGATTCTGCCCATGTGGTCTGGGCAACCTTTGACTCGTCTTCGTAGTATGAGAGCTAGGACGTGCCGCTAGGAGGAGGAAGAGGACAGATGAAGCGCTTGTTGTTCGCCGCGCTCGCCGTGTCGTCGGGGTGCGCCACCACGCAGGAGGTTTACGGCGGTCGTACGGCGAGCCGCGAGACCCAGGCTGTCTATGTGGCGACGGTCGAATTCCTGGCTGAGAACTACGATCCTTCCGAGTTCCTAGGAGAGCCAAGAGCCATTTGTCTCGTTGTGGCAGATGTTGTCGGAAGGCGAGATGTCGAGGCCACTGCGCAGAGCGCTCGACCGAAAGACATGGATCCGCCATCCACCCTGCTTTCGCGGCTCCGCGGCGTGCGTCCTGCGGTGAGGCCGATCTCCGACTGTGTTTATGGAGATGATTTAGCCGAGGTTGTTAGGTCGACGGGGGAGCGAGCGATCGTGCTTGGGATCAGTCACCCGACTTGGGTCACACCCAATTTGGCCCGAGTCTCGGCAACACTCAGAGAGAATCAGCGCACCTGGTATCGCTTCAATTGCTCCCTTGTTCGTGGGCCCGAAGGATGGGCGATTCGGCGCTGCACCTAGCCGGGTCCCTGCGTCCTACTCGCTAGTCTCCCCCCGACGCTGTGGGCCTCTACGGGTCCATACCAAGATTGCACCACACGCCGCGTCTCCTCCTCCGAAAACTGCCGGCACCGAGGAGCCCGAATAGACCTCGACCGCGTCCATGTCCGACGACAAGAACTCGGTTAGATCGGTCTCCTGGTCACCAAGGGACGCGCGCCGACTAAAACGGCGGCCGTCCACGAACACGGCTGGGTAACACGCTACGATGGTGTGCTGTCCGGCCGCCGTGGATGTGAGATGCTGCGCGCGCCGTAGTTGGACGGAGCGCCCTGACGATATCCCGCCGCTTCCTTGAATTCGGACGCCTCGCCGACCTTGCAGCAGACTGATAAGGTTGCCCCCTCGTTGGTCGATTTCGGTGCGGAGAATGAACTGTCCAGGACCACGATCAAGTCGAATATCGAGATCTCGGAGTTCGTTGAACGTCCTCCTTGGAATCACCTCGACGCTCAGGCCCTCGAGTTCGACGGCCTCCGAACTCAAATACACCTCGGTTTCGTACGACTGGTCGTCGGAGAGACGCACCTGAACTCGGCGCTCCGCGTATCCCAGGGCTTCGATCCTAAGGAAGTGCACTCCGATCGGGACGTCGGTGAACGTGAAGAAACCTAGCTCGCTCGTCGTTTTTGACGTCGACATCGACTCGAACAGAACCGAAGCGCCCTGGATGGCGCGACCCGTGACCTCATCGTGAATGTAGCCGAGCAGGTTGGCAGAAACGTCAGTCTCGGCGGCGTGAGTTGGCCCGCCCGTGAAACCGAGTGCAAGAACGGCGCTGGCCAAATATGTGACCCTGGCCGGGAAGGAATGTGTCTGCATAGTTCGTCCCCCGGTGCTGCTAATTGCGTCCTCCAAATGTAACTCGCACACCGAGTTGCGCTTGCCATTGGGAGTCAGGGGTGAGAACGGACCATGGTTTGGGGGGGACGAGTCGTCCCTCTGAATCTCGTGCTGGCAACTGACCGCCCGCCCATCGCGAAGAGAGTTCGCCGGGCGTGGTGCTCAAGCTCTCGGTTCGACCCGTCGGCTCTAGGAGCGGAACGTTGCTGCGAATGGACTGAATCGTCCCCCATTCGGAGTTGATCAGGTTCAGCACGTTGATCATGTCTGCCTCCAATCGAATCTCAGATCCACCCACGTCGATCGCATGAGTCACCCTCAGATCCAGATGGTGCTGCCAAGGCGCCCGACAGGCGTTCCGTCTCAGGATCTCGCCTTTATTAGCGGCCAGGCATTCATCGCTCTCCAACGCCGCTCCGAGCAGAGCGAGCGTGGCGAATCCAGACGGCACTTCAGACGCCACGTTGGGCACGTAAAGAAGGTCATTGAACCGGTCGAATGCCGGGCCAAGAGCGGGATAGCCGTCCCCATTCATATCCCCCCGATACACATACGAGAACGGAAGACCGGACTGAGCCGTGTAGAGCAGAGAGAACTCTGTATTGGACACGCTGGGAAATGGCCGGCCATACACGGAGAAAACGAACTTGTGTGGACGGTCGAAGTTCGACGCTGTCATAGACGGCTGATTAGGGCTGCCCTCTGTGGCGTTGAACCCGAAGTTGGAGATCATGTCCGCAGACGTCAGGCTCATCCGATCGAAGGAGCGCGCATATGAGTAGCCGGCCTGGAATGCGAGGTCTTCGCTGAAGTAGCCCCTGGCTTCCGCGGTGAAGGAATACGTCCAGTCGGTTCCTCCGTTCGCCACCAAAAGGACCTGATCATACTCGGGATGATCGCGGTTAGGCGCGAATCCGCTCGAAGTGGCGTCACCAAAATGGCTTCGTGCGGTCCCGCCGTATCCCTCAAGAGAGCCCAATGGGCGCTTCGGTCCGTCAAGATTCTGCTCCTGTACCGTCACCTGCTTGCGCGCGTGTGAGAATAAGAAGCCCAGTGAACCGTTCAGGCGGTCGGAGATTTCGTGATCGACGATTGCCGAGAACTTGATGTACGTCGGGTATTCGAAGTCGTCCGCGAACACCGTAGCCGGCTTGACCGTGATGGCGTTGCCATTCATGCACCCGACGGGCGGCGTTCCAGGAGTAAAGCCCGGTGCCGTATTCCCAGTTCGTGGATCGTCCGTCCAGCGGCCGGTGCACACCTCGGTCTGGGACCGGAGGCCATTGTGGTGGAACGCGTTTGCCAGCCAGACGTAGGGAAGTTGGCCAGTGAAGAAGCCGGCACCTCCACGGACCTGAGTGGTACGGAAGCCGTCACTTTGCCAGTTGAAGCCCCAACGAGGCGAGAAGAGCACTTGGCCGCTCGGAGGCGCTGAGGTGTCGAAACCGAATAGCTCGTCGAGTTCCGGGTTGTACTCGGGTCTGTCGAGGAGGGTGGGGACGTCGACTCTGAAGCCGAACCGCATGGTCAGCCCTTTGCCCGCGTCGATCTCGTTCTGTATGTAGCCGCCCCATTCGAGCACAGAGAAGTCGACGGCCGGGGCCTGTCCCGGTAGCAAGACGGTTCGCTGGTATCGACTAGGGGCGTTGTTCGCGACGTCATCCATGCTCGCGAAATAGAAGTCACCCTTGGACCCCGGGAGATACTGATGTTCGACGGAGTTCAGTGAAGCCAGCAGACCGAGTGTGTATGTGCTGCCGCCCTGAGTGGGAAGCGTGACTGTGTTTTGAAAGCGGTAGCTGGTCTGAACCAGGTCGTTCTCCTGAGCAAAGAACTGAGAGCCGGCCCGAACCGCTCGGCTGTATGACGTTCCGTTTCCGACTGGGCTCCGGAGTTCGACTTCGACTTGCGGCCAAGGCGACGATGGCGTGGTCTCATCCGTCGTTCTCTGAATCGAGAATTCGAGTTCGTTCCCACCTCGAGCGCCCAACTCCGAGAATAGTTGGATCGAGGTGTTGGTCGTCTGGGAGTTGCGTAGCACGGCGTTCGACGACAGCTCATAGGGCTCGAAAGCGGCGCGGTTCGGCGCCTCTTCGTTGTTGGCGCTCGCGAGCACGGTACGGGCGGTCAGTCTATGTCCCTGAGCGACTGTGGCATCGACGCGGGCGAAGATGTTCGCGAGGTCTTGTTCGAGGGCGTAGGGTCCGCTCAGGCCCGTGTCCACACCGAATTGATTTTGGAACAGTTGCTGGAACGCTCCCATTGATTCGTCGGTTACCTGTACTAACGAGGGGGCGTCGCGGAGCAGGTTGAACCCCGTTGGCGGCTGCCGGCGCTCTTCGAATTCTGTAGAAATGAAGAAGTGTGCTCGGTCGCGAATGATCGGTCCCCCTGCACTGAAGCCGAATAGGGATCGGTCGACTCCTGTGGCGTTCACCAGTCCTGTTGGCAGGCTGAGGTCTCCCATGAGAGCCTCGTGTCTGCCGACTCCGAAGGCGCGCAGGTTCCAGTCATTCGTACCCGTCTTCGTCACCGCATTCATCACTCCGCCCGTGAAGCCTGACAGCCTGACATCAAAAGGTGCGACGAGAATCTCGTACTGAGCCACGGCGTCGATAGGCAGCATTTTGGCGCCCGCCTGGCCCCCAGGGACACCGCCGGCAGTGAGGCCAAAGGCGTCTTTGTTCGTCACGCCGTCAATGAGTATCTGGTTGTAGCGGTCGTTCTGCCCGGCGATGGAGAAGCCGCCGTTCTCGGTGGTCTTCACCAGCGGAGAAAGATTGGCGAGCTCCATGACATCGCGAGAAAGGATCGGTACAGATTCGACCATCCGCTCGTTGAGAAGTGTGGCAGGACCCACTTGGCCCGGATTGAAGATCTCGTCGCGCTCTACGTTGACTGCGATGCCTTCGACCTCGATCGCAGATTCGGTGAGATAGATCGTGAGTGTCTGTGTTTCGCCGACTTGGAGTTGGATGCCCTCGACCGTGAGGTCGGAGTACCCCAGATAGCTGATGGTCAGCTCGTATGGCCCACCCGGCTGGAGCAAGAGAAGCAGAAAGCGACCGTCCGCATTGCTCAGCGATCCCTTCTCGACGCCGGTCTGAGCGTGCCGAACGATGACGGTTGCCCCGACGATGGGCGTGTCGTCCGCTATGAGCACTACGCCCCGGATCGCCGAACTCGTTTGAGACTGTCCGGAGGCGGTCTGAACGGACAGGAGCAACGAAATTACGACCGTGACGAAGAACACCACGGAAAGATGGGCGCATTTCATATGAAGGCTATCTTTTCGACAGTTGGGAAAGGACCGGTCGTGTAGATTGTGTCGTAACAGCTCACGCTAACAGACAGTTGACGATGCCATGATGTTGCGGGCCAGTTTAGCCGTCCTATTGTTCGTGGCTTCTGGTGCCTGTGCACCCGAGCAGCCGACGACGTGGCAGGACGAGGGTTCGTATCGTTGGCGTGACGTGGCGGTGCCGTCACGCGGGGCGGCAGGGTTTGAGTCTATGTCGTCGCGCCGGACGGGAATCGACTTCGAGAATCGGCTGTCCACCGAGACCGCCCGTGACCACGATCATCTCCTTATTGGCTCCGGCGTGACGATCGGGGACTACGATGGGGACGGCTTGCCCGACGTGTATTTCTCGCGCCTGGAGGGCGGGAACGCGCTCTATCGCAATCTCGGTGGGTGGCGCTTCGAAGACGTGACAGCCACTGCGGGTGTCGTCGCCGATGGACGCTACTCCACAGGCGCGGCGTTCGCAGATGTGGACGGAGACGGACGACTCGACTTGTTCGTGACTGCGCTCGGGGGCCCGAACGCCCTCTTTCACAACCGTGGAGACGGCACCTTCGAGGACGTGACGGACCGGGTGGGACTCGGTTCCACATTGGGCAGCACGAGCGCGGCTCTGGCCGACATTGATGGTGATGGTGACCTCGATCTCTATGTGGCTGCTTATAAGGTGGAGAGCGCAGCGGACGTCCTCAGGCCATACGAGAACGCGTCGGTCGAACTGGTGGTCGAGGGGCCAGATGGGCCGGAAATTGTCGAGGCGTTCCGGGGCCACTTCCGTATCGAGACACGAGACGGGGTAGAGGTGGCCGTCGAACAAGCCGACACTGACCGGCTCTATTTGAACGATGGAACGGGAGCCTTCGCGGCAGTGTCTTGGACTGAAGGCCGCTTCTTGGATCAGGACGGGCGACCCCTCACGCGTGACCTCGACGACTTCGGACTCGCTGTCGGCTTCTTCGACGTAGACGCAGACGGGGATCCCGATCTGTACGTGTGCAACGATTTTGACGATCCGGATCAGCTTTGGATCAACGACGGTGCGGGCACGTTCACGGCAGCCGCACCCTTCGCGCTGCGAACGACCAGTCACGCCTCCATGGCTGTGGACTTCGCCGACGTGGATCGCGATGGCCACATGGATTTCTTCGTTGCGGACATGTTGAGCTCGGATCCAGCACGGCGGTTGACTCAGGTACCGCTCCATGCCGCGATCGAAAAGCCCATCGGTGCGGTGGCCGACCGGCCCCAGGTAGGGCGTAACACCCTCTTCTTGGGACGAGGAGACGGCACTTGGGCCCAGATCGCCGAGATGGCCGGGGTGGACGGATCCGAATGGACCTGGGGGAGCGTGTTTCTGGACGTGGATCTGGACGGCTTCGAAGACCTTCTTGCTGTGAACGGGCACGGTCGCGACATGCGGGACGGCGACGCCTTCGAGCGGATTTCTGGATTGAGGGGAGCAATGACGTGGAGGGAAGCGAAGTCTCTTTACCCGGACCTCCCCACGCGGAACCGCGCCTTCCGTAACAACGGGGACCTGACCTTCAGCGAGGTCGCGGAGGAGTGGGGTTTCGCATCGGAGCCCGACGTGTCCCACGGGATCGCCCTCGGCGACCTGGACGGCGATGGCGATTTGGACGCCGTTATCAATCGACTGAATATGCCGGCTGCTCTTTTGCGAAATGAAGCGACTGCGGGGAGAGTAGCTGTGCGTCTCCGCGGCGATGCACCCAACATGAACGGCATCGGCGCCAGGATCCGACTTCTCGGAGGAGCCGTAGCTACGCAGGAGAAGGAGGTCCGCGGAGCTGGCTTGTACCTGTCGAGCTCCGAGCACTTGGTCTCCTTCGCCGCGAATTCGTTGAGTGACGACCTGGTGCTCGAGGTGAAATGGCCGAGTGGGCGCATCACCCGAGTGCCCGCAGGGGCGAATCGGGTCTACGAGATCCGCGAAGAGGGGGCTGTAGCAACGACTCCGGGCGACCCCACCCTGGACCAACCGATCTTCCAAGACGTTTCGGATCTCATAGCGCACCGGCATTCCGATGTCGCGTTTCCCGATCTCGGCCGACAGCCTCTCCTACCATATGAGTTGTCGCGGCTAGGGCCTGGGGTGACCTGGGCGGATGTAGACCGTGACGGGGATCCAGATCTTGTGGTCGCAGCTGGTCAGGCGCAGTCGAGGACGCTGCTGCGGAACGACAACGGGCGCTTCACTTCAGTGGTTGGTGCGGTGACCGCCCATGACCTCACGACGGTGCTCCCCACGTGGGGCCCCGACGGTGTGGCGTTTATTGCGGGCCAAACGAGTTTCGACTCCAGAAGTCCCGAGGAGGCTCGGGCGCTGTCCGGAGTCGTGCGCTACGAGCCGAACGGTCACGGCGCTCCCGCGCCGCTCGCAGAGCCGAGCCTTTCCTCCGTCGGGCCACTGGCTCAGGTGGACGTCGACGGTGACGGTGATCTCGATGTATTCGTCGGGGGGCGCAGCGTGCCGGCCTTCTACCCTCTGCCCGCTACATCTCGACTGCTCATCAATGACGGCGGTGAGTATTTCGAGGACTCGGTCAGCCTCTTCACTGACCTGGGCTTGGTATCCGGAGCGGTGTTCACCGACGTCGATGCCGATGGTGACCCGGACCTCGCTTTGGCGATCGAGTGGGGGGCGGTACGCCTCTTCCTCAACGATGCCGGCCGATTCAGTGACGTCACGGACGCATGGGGCTTGGCGGGCAGCCGGGGGTTATGGCGTGGGATCACCGCGGGAGATCTGAACGGTGATGGACGCATGGACCTGGTCGCTACCAACGAAGGCCTGAATACCCGACTGAAAACGTCCAACGACCGCCCTCTGACGTTGGCGTATGCTGATGTGGACCAGAGCGGTACCTGGGAGATCGGCTTGTCGAGAGCCCGCGAGGTGGGTGGCCCACTCTTTCCGTTGGCTCGGTACGAACAGGTGCGCTCCGCGCTGCCGGCCGTAAGGGGGCGACTAGACAGTTTCCAGGCATACAGCCAAGCCACGTTGGCTGAGGTCTTTGGCGTTGAGACAGCTCAACTCTTTCAGACCCATGTGACCATTTTGGCCCACACGGCCTTCCTCAACACGGGCTCCGGTTTCGACGCCATTCCCTTACCGACCCAGGCGCAGCTTGCGCCCGCGCATCATGCTGGCGTCGGGGACCTGGACGGAGACGGAGTGGAGGACATCGTGATCACCCAGAATTTCTTCCCGACGGAGAGATTCTCGCCTCGGTACGACGCGGGGCGGGGACTTTTGTTGCTCGGACGAGGCGACGGGAGTGTCGCCGCAGTGCCTGGTCGTGTTTCCGGACTCGTCGCGTATGGGGACCAACGCGGGGCAGCGATGGCGGATTTCGATGGCGATGGGCGCGTCGACCTTGCTGTGGCACAGCACGGGGCAGAGACCAAACTGTTCAAGAATGAAGGTTCCGAGCCGGGGCTTAGAGTACGATTGGTGGGCCCACCTGGGAATCCGATGGGCATCGGTGCGACCATGCGTGTTCTGTATGCCGGGACGGCTGGCCCGGCCCGAGAAGTCCACTCCGGAGCCGGATACTGGTCCAGTGATGACCCCGTACAGATCCTCGGGCTTTCCGGTGTTCCCCGGGCGGTGGAAGTGAGGTGGCCGTGGGGGAGGACAGTGGAACAGGCCATAGATAGCGGAGCGACTGAAGTAACCGTCCGGTGGAATCCGTCTTGATCGCCTAGTTGGCGCCGAGCATGTTCCTCTCCATCCAGTCTTCTCGTGGCCCCTCGGGCCCGCCTACTTTGTCCAGGAGCGATCACGGCGTGCGTTTTTCACTGGCCGCCTCAACGGCGTTGGCATTGACGGTTATCGCGTCAGGCTGTGACGGGACTCCGTCGCCGGAGGTGCCCGTCGACATGGCGGCACGCCTAGAGGGCTTGGCTGCGAATGTCGATCCGGTCAGGAATCGGTTCGCGAATAGCGCGATGGTCCACGCCATGTTGGCGCTTCCGGCCCGTGAGACCGAGCGGGAGGCGCTCCTCTTCGGGCTCGCAGTCGCTGAACAGGTGCTCTATTCCGGGCGCTTGGACCAAGCAGCAGAGATGCTCTCGACGCTCTTGATCGAGTTGGAGCGTTATCAGCGAGATGCTCCTCCAGAAGCCCGGGCTCCCCACAGCTTTTTAGCTTCGATTCTGGACTTCCTGGCCATCGCTCACCTTCGCTCCGGTGAACTCGCGAACTGCATTGCGGGAGCAGGGCCCGTGGCCTGTACGGTGCCAGTGCCCACGGCAGGCGTCCACGTCGACCCAAGTGGCGCCATCGCCGCCGCCGAGGTTTACGGGAGATATCTGGAAGTGGATCCGGACAACCTTGGATCTCGATGGATGCTCAACGTCGCTCACATGATGGCCGGCACGTATCCGGACGGAGTGCCGAGTGCGTTGCTGATCCCTCCGGAGGTCTTTGAGTCAGAACACGACATCAGCCGCTTCGAGAACGTGGCCGGCGCCTTGGGTGTGGATGAGGTAGGTCACGTGGGGGGGGGAGTCATGGACGACTTCGACGGTGACGGGCTCCTCGATCTCATGTCCACGTCCTGGCAGTTACGCGACCCGATCCGGTACCACAGGAATCGGGGAGACGGGACGTTCGAGCACCGCACGGGCGCCGCCGGCCTAGAGGGTTTGTGGGGCGGCGGAAACCTTGTTCAGGCCGACTACGACAACGATGACGATTTGGACGTGTTCGTTCTTCGAGGTGGTTGGCTCGCGGACGGTCAGCCCAATTCGCTGCTTATGAATCGGGGCGACGGGACGTTCCAGGATGTGACGGAACAGGCCGGACTGCTCGATCCCCAATACCCGAGCCAGACCGCCGCTTGGCTGGACTATGATGGGGATGGGCTGCTGGATCTGTTCATTGGGAACGAGACCTTCGGCGCCGATGTACACCCGACCCAACTTTTCAGGAACGAAGGTGACGGGACCTTTTCGGACGTAGCCGCGGAAGTCGGGGTCGCTGTCGTGGGAATTGTGAAAGGGGTCGCTTCCGGAGACTATGACAACGACGGTCGGCCGGACCTTTACGTCTCGAGGACGAACGCGCCGAACGTCTTGTTACGGAACGACGGACCGGGGGCAGGCGGGCGGTGGAGCTTTAGCGACCGCACGATCGAGGCGCGGGTCTCAGAGCCGGTGGATGCGTTTCCGACGTGGTTCTGGGACTTCGACAACGATGGGTGGCTCGATATCTACGTTGCGGGTTATCGCACGAATTTCGGCGACATAGCGGCCGAGTACCTTGGCCTTCCGCATCAATCTGAGGTGCCTCGACTGTACAGGAATCGGGGAGACGGGAGCTTCGAGGACGTCACGGTCGAACAGAGCTTGGATCGAATCCAGTTCGCGATGGGTTCCAACTTCGGGGACTTGGACAACGACGGTTGGCTCGACCTGTATCTCGGCACGGGCGATGCGTATTTCCAGGCACTGATGCCCAATCGGATGTTCAGGAACGGAGGAGGGCAGGGATTCCAAGACGTGACAACATCAGGTGGCTTCGGCCTGATCCAAAAAGGGCATGGTGTCGCTTTTGGTGACATCGACCAGGACGGCGATCAGGACGTGTTCGCCGCGATGGGCGGAGCGTACGAGGGTGACCTTGCTCGTAACGTGCTCTTCCAGAACCCCGGTCACGGAAATCACTCACTCACGTTGCGTCTGGTGGGGCAGGCTACAAACCGCTCCGCGATCGGCGCACGGGTTACGGTCGGTTTTTCGGACGCCGGAGTGTCGCGCGAGGTACACCGAATGGTGACGAGTGGAAGCTCCTTCGGAGGGAACCCACTCCGTCTGGACATCGGCCTGGGCCAGTCGGTCGGGCCGGTCAGTGTAAGCGTCCTGTGGCCGACGACCGGTCTGGTCGAAGAGATCGGGCCGGTGTCAGTGGACACCGAATACACGATCGTGGAAGGGATCGGCGTCACCGAGACCGTGGCACGTGTCCCGTTCTCGCTCGGGGCGGCCGGCCGGTGACCCCGTCCTCGTCGCGTGAGCGCAAACCGCAGCTGCCGTCGCTTCTCCCTGTCTGGTTGAAGCGCCTGCTGACGGCGGCACTCGCGCTCGCGGGCTTCATGCTCGCCGATACGGTCTTTCTCGTGCTGGTTCGTCTCGCCGACAACGTTGCGCTCGCTCCCTTCGCTCTTGGAGCGACGAGCCTGCCGGGTTTCTATCAGGTCATGCTCCTCGCGCACACTGCGGTGGGTCTACTTCTAGCTGCTGTCATGCTGGTCTTCCTGGTCGCCCACCTGCCTTCCGTGTGGCGCAGATTCCACTCCGAGGCCGCCTGGACAGGCATCCCGTACGCGGCCCTTGGTGTGGCCCTGGTTGTAAGCGGATTGTTCATTCTCTCGGCTGCAGCGAGTCGAGAGAATTCGTGGGCGTGGTGGGCCCACGTAGCCTCAGGTGCGCTGGTAGTCGGGTTATACATCGGACATCGAATCGTGAGCTACACGAGACCTGAAGGGCGAAGGTTCGCGCGCTTTTTGGGGAGTGTGGCGGCCGGCGGGCTCGCGATGTTCATGCTTCACGGCGGCCTGGCGATGTCATCGGGTCGTGGCACGGTCGCGTCAGACGGTCCGGGTGGTCCTGAACGAGATGTGGCTAGCATGCTGGCGGGTCGCTTCGGTTCGTCTGGTTGGGTACCGGTCGGCGCAGTCCCGCCCGAGAGTCCGTTCTTTCCTTCCGCCGCCACAACCACGACGGGTGCCTACCTGGCCGCGCGGATCTTGACGGAACCGGGATTTGGAACGCCTCCCGAGGTAGTACGGGCCGAAGTCGAGGCTCGTGGTTTTGCGAGCGATGCGCTGATCGGGGCCGAAGCGTGTGTGGCCTGCCACCCCGATGTCGTGGACCAGTGGGCCTCGTCGGCCCATCGCTTCGCGTCGTTTAATAATCCTTTCTACGAAGCCACAATCATGGGCCTTCGTGAGAACTCGCTCGAGTCCAATGCGTGGGTGGATGAGCACGCCGCGGCGCTGGGGGAAGAGATCGACGGGGTTGGGAAGGCGAAGAGCAAGTGGTGCAGTGGCTGCCACGACCCCGCTCTCATGCTCGCAGGTGACATGGGAAGGGATTTTGATCGAAACACGCTAGAGGCTCAGGCCGGACTCACGTGTCTGGCGTGTCACGCCATGGACCAGATCCATGATCGGACCGGGAACGGCAACTACAACATCGCGGACGAGCAGGAAGACCCGTACCTCTTTGCCGACGCAGCGCCCGGATCTGTTGCGCGTTACCTGCACGATGTGGCTCTCAAGGCGCGTCCGACTGTCCATCAAGCTCAGCTCATTAAGCCGTTCTTCCAGGAGAGCGCATACTGTGCCACGTGCCACAAGGTCAGTCTCTCTGAGCCGGTGAATAATTACCGATGGCTTCGCGGACAGAACGAGTTCGACAACTGGGACGACAGCGGTGTTTCTCTCAACGCGGCGCGCACGTTCTACCTGCCACCTGCTCGACGGCTCTGCCAAGACTGCCACATGCCGCCCGAGCCCGCTCCGTTGGGAGACGTCGCCGCCGAGAACGGACTCGTGCGCTCTCATCGGTTCGCTGCGGCGAACACGGCGCTTCCGTTCATTCGGGGTGACACAGCGATGCTGCGGCGCATCGAGGACTTCCTACAGGCCGAGAAGCTCAGCGTAGATCTCTTCGCTGTGCGTGTCCCCGGTGTGGAGGGAGCGCTTCCGTTGGCTGAGACGGGCACCGTGGTCCCGGTAGGTGTTCCACTGACCTTCGATGTCGTAATTCGGAACCGGGGTGTGGGTCACACCTTCCCAGGTGGGACCAACGACTCCAACGAGGGCTGGCTGGAGTTCACGATCGAAGATGCTGAAGGGTCCCGCTTGGTGGCGAGTGGTTTGTTGGGCGCTGACGGCCACCTAGATCCGATGGCGCACACGTTCAAAGCGGTGATCGTCGATCGAAACGGCGACCCGGTTGACGAACGAAACGCCCAAGACATTCATGTGACCGTCTATCAGAACGTGATCGGCCCGGGATCCGCGGATCTCGCGCACTACGAAGTCGCGCTACCGCCCGCCTTCGCGGGCTCGACGCTAACCGTTTCGGCACGTCTGCTCTGGCGAAAGTTCAACCGCGGCTATTCGGAGTTCGCCTTCGCGGCGAACCCAGCCGGGTTCAAGCAGTTCTTTGAAGCTCCCGAACTCCCGGTCACCGAAATCGCCTCCGATTCGGTTGTCATAGAAGCTCGGGCGGATGAGTCCCGGGGTGCCGGTGCGGCTGAACTCACTGCAGACGAATGGGCACGCTACAACGACTATGGAATCGCTCTGCTCCAGGAGGGGGATACCCGGGCCGCCGCGAGTGCGTTTTCAAGAGTTGAGGTCCTTCAGCCTGATCGCCTCGATGGCCCACTAAACAGGGCGCGTGTCGCGCTGACGGAAGGGAATTTGGTCGAGGCGTACGACGCCCTCGAGCGGGCCGAGGTCATTGAGTCGGGGAATGCACAGGTTGCTTGGCTGTGGGGCCAGGTGCTCTTAGAGGACGGGCGTTACAAGGAGGCTGTGCTCGCGTACCGACGTGTTCTGGAGGACTTCCCAGAAGACCGCGGCAGCTGGCGCGCTCTTGGGCGAACGCTCTACCTGGACCAGCAATTCGATGAGGCACTTGTGGCGCTTGGTGAAGTCCTTGCCATCGATCCCGAGGACAGGATCGCGCACTATCATCGTATGCTGTCTCTGAGGGCCCTCGGTCGGGAAGAAGAGGCTGGGCGCGCGGAAGCGGCGTATCTGTACTACGGGATCGACGAGTCCGCCCAAGAACTCACGAGGGCGTATCGGACCAAGGATGCCGGTGCGAATATCATGGCCCAACCCGTCCCCATTCACCGCCTGCAGATCAATCGATGAAGGTGAAGAAATCGAGTGTGCCGGCCCCAAGTCTGATGCTCGCGCTGATCATCGTGGGATGCTCCGGTGAAGAGCCCGCTGTGGATACCGCGCCTGAGTATTCAGAACCCACGTATGCCAGCGCTGGTGGGGGCTCCGCTTCGACGGATGTGGTGTTCGTCGACGTGACTCAATCTTCTGGAATCATGTTCGAGCACGTCACTGGAGCGTTTGGAGAGAAGTGGATGCCGGAGACGATCGGTAGTGGCGCCGCGTTCTTCGACTATGACAGCGACGGTGATGTAGACCTCTTGCTGGTCAACTCGGATTGGTGGGAGGGACGTTCAGGTGAGGGACCCCGGCCAACTCAGCGACTGTACAGCAATCGTGGGGATGGGACGTTCGAGGACGTAACCGCTGCTGCGGGCCTAGACATCTCCTTGTACGGCATGGGCGTGACGACGGCCGACTACGACGCAGACGGTGATCAGGACGTCTATCTGACGGCAACTGGGACGAATGTCCTCCTACGCAACGACGGTGGACGTTTCGTAGATGTGACCGTTTCCGCCGGAGTGCCTGGCGGCCCCGACGCCGCGAGTCCCACCTGGTCGACTGGGGCCGCCTGGGTCGATGTCGATTTGGACGGATGGCTCGATCTGTTCGTGTGCAACTATGTGCAGTGGAGCCCTGAGACGGACCTGTACGCCACGATCGACGGGTCTTCCAAGTCCTATGCGACGCCGCAGCAATATCAGGGTGAGTCGTGCCGCCTGTACGCGAATGGCGGTGCGGGGCGGTTCACGGACGTTACCCAAGCAGCCGGCTTGCTCGACGAGACGGGAAAGTCTCTGGGTGTGGTCGTCGCAGACTTCAACGATGACGGGTGGCCAGACATCGTGGTCGCGAATGACACTCAACGAAACTTCCTCTACCGCAACGATGGGGACGGCACATTTACGGACATTGCGGTGCGGGCCGGAGTCGCATTCGATGAGGCCGGGCGAGCCAGGGCCGGCATGGGCGTCGACGTCGCGGACTTGACGGGGTCGGGGCAGTGGTCGATTGCCATCGGCAACTTCGCGCACGAGCCAGTCGGACTGTTCACCGAAATTGGCGAGGACCTGTTCCAAGACCGAGCGGGTGCCGCCCGGCTGACCAGGTCGACGCTGATTCCGCTCACCTTCGGGGTTCTCTTCGCGGACTTCGACCTAGACGGAATCCCGGACCTTGTTGGTGCGAATGGACACATCGAACCGGGGATCAGCGCGGTGCAACAGGATCAGACCTTTGCACAGCGTCCCCTGCTGTTCATCGGTGACGGGACGGGCAAGTTCGTCGACGCGAGCCAAGCGGTGGGTGCCGACTTTACCGTACCTGTGGTTGGTCGTGGGCTCGCCACAGCTGATATCGATGCGGACGGTGACTTGGATCTACTCGTCACTGTGAACGGAGGGTCCCCGCGGCTCTTCCGTAACGACCTGCCCCCGACTTCGTGGGTCGGGGTACATCTGAAAGGAGCCGCGCCCAACCTCAACGGACTCGGCGCCACGGTCTCGGTGTTTGTCGGGACCCGCGTCCAACGACGGTTTGTGCGCACAGCGTCGTCGTACCTTTCGCAGTCGGCTGTGGTGCCACTTCAGTTTGGACTCGGCGGGGCTTCTGTGGTCGACAGTATCGTAGTTCAATGGCCTGGCACGGAGCGGACTCGAAGGGGGCCGGTCTCGGCAGGCGAAACCGTATCGATAGAAGAGGGGCGATGATGCTCTCAAGCTCCGGGCGGGCTTTCAACGTGATGTTCGCGGTGGGCTTAATGGCCGGGTGTGCTGACGCTGGGCCGCCGCTGGACCCGGCCGAGGTCCTGACCATTCGCACCGTGGGCCTGGCCTACCTCGAAGAGAACCGGCTCGACGAGGCGGCAGTGGAGTTCGAGCGACTCGTCGAAATGGCCCCGCAGGAGCCCCTGGGTTACGCGAATCTGGGACTGACGTATCTGCGCATGGCCCGCCTTTCTGAAGCGCAGGTGGAGGTGGCACGGGCGCTCGAACTAGAGCCCGCCGCTCCCGATGTACGTCTCATTCTAGCCGAGATATTCCTGGCTCAGGATCGTACGGATGACGCTCGGGCCACGCTTGAAGCGGCGCTCGAAGCGGACCCCCAACACGTGAAGATCCTGTACGCCTTGGCGTCCATGGACGCGGACATCGGCGACTCTGCCGCTGCGGCCCGCCAGGCGTCCGCGTTAGGGCAGGTGGTCGAACTTCAGCCAGCGAATGTGGCGGCACGGGTGGAGCAGGTGAGCGCCTTGCTCACTTCCGGAGATGCGTCGGCGGCTGCGGTCGGTCTCGAAGACCTGCGCCAACTTGTGCCTGAATTCCCCGTGGAGGGGCAGGACTTGTTCGATGCTGCTTTAGTCGCAGCCCGGGCAGGAGACGCCCCGGGCGCTCGTGGGCCTGCTCTGGCGTTCCACAACGTCATGCGCACGACGCCCGCGTACCAACAGGGCCTGATAGACCTTCGGGGCCCGGGGGGCGTGCTCGTAGGATTCCCCTTGGTGACGTTCAGCGAGACGTTTGGGACGGAGGTACGGGATCCAGAGACGGTACTCGCTGCGCTGCGTTTTACCGACGCGACCGACATAGTCGGGATCCCGGCGGGATCGGGTGCCGCGAACACGGGTGTGCTCGCTTTCGCGGACTATGACGGTGACGGTGACCGTGACCTCTTTGTGGGCGGCCGCCTGCTCCAAAACGAGATCACTGGCTTCGTCGATGTCACGCAGGTCGCCGGGCTTGCCTCGGGGCAGCCCAGCGCCGCGCTGTTCGGCGACTATGACAACGATGGGTTTCTCGATCTCTATGTGGCAGCCGATGGGGAAGGAAGGCTGTATCGGAACGCAAGAGACGGCTCATTCTCAGATGTGACGAGTTCCTTGGGTCTGTCCGTTCCGGCCGGCGCGCCGCTGTTCTTGGATTTCGATCAGGACGGTGACCTTGATCTGAGCGTCTCCGGCGCGTCGGGTGGCTTTCTGCTCCGGAACAACCTGGACGGGTCGTTTACGGACGTGACATCGCGCGCCGGTATTGGCAATGCAGGTGCGGGCGGGTCGATGGCGTTTGGTGACTTCGACGACGACGACGATATCGACTTCGTGGTGTCGGCCGATGGTCGGCAAGCTCGGGTGTACGACAACGAACGACTCGGCCGGTTTGCGGCGAGGCCGGAAGGCTTGGGGTCTTATGCGGCCGGTACTGGGATCTCCTCGGTTGGCGACTACAACAATGACGGCTTCTTGGACGTACTGGTCGCTCCGCGGGGTGGCCGTGCAGTCGAGCTGTATCTGAACGAGTCCGGGACGACGTTCGGGGCGGATGATCGTCCTACAGCGCTGCTCGCGTCGGCGCGTGACTTCGATGTGCACGATGCCGCATTCATCGATTTCGACAACGATGGGTGGCTCGACGTGCTCCTTGTTGGGGAGTCAGGCGACGAGGGTGTGATCCGGTTGTTCCGGAATGCCGCCGCTGGGCAATTCGACGACGTCTCGGATCTTCTTCCCGATGTGCCACCGCTTCGGCGCATTGCGACGGGGGATTTCGGCGACGATGGTGATCTCGACATCTTCGTATCGACGGCAGATGGTGCGGCACGGCTCCTTCGCAACGATGGCGGTAATGCCAACCGTTACCTCAAGATGCAGTTGGTCGGCCTGTCCACGGGGAGCGGCAAGAACAACCACTTCGGCCTTGGCGCGAAGTTGGAGGTACGGGCCGGCGGGCTGTACCAGACTCGAGTGGTGACCGGCCCCGACATCCACATTGGGCTCGGACAACACGCCCGCGCCGATGTCGTCCGTGTGCGGTGGCCGAACGGAGTGCCGCAGAACCTCTTCTATCCCGGGGCCAACCAGTCGGTCGTCGAGGAGCAGATTCTGAAAGGATCGTGCCCATTCTTGTACACCTGGGACGGGGAGGCCTTCACCTTCGTTACCGACCTGATGTGGAAGAGTGCACTTGGCATGCCTATGGGCTTGATGGCTGCGGGGGGTACCGAGTACGCCCCGGCGAGGCCTTCACAAGAGTACCTGCGGATCCCGGGCGAGGCACTACGGGAACGAGACGGTCGGTACGAAATGCGCGTGACTGGAGAACTTTGGGAGGTCTTCTACATCGATGAGGTCGATCTCGTCGTGGTAGATCACCCGGACTCGGTGGACGTCTTCGTTGACGAACGGTTCGTGTGGCCGGATCCGGATGCACCCCTCTCGCTCCACCAGGTATCCGAAAAGCGTCGGCCGCTTTCGGCAGTGGACCAACTCGGGCGCGATGTCCTACCGGAGCTTCTCGCGTCCGATGACAACTACGTGACGAGCTTTGAGCCCGACCGGTATCAAGGGGTTAGCGAGGTCCACGACCTCGTCTTGGATCTCGGAGCGTTTGATACGGACGAGTCCGTCGAACTCTACCTGCGGGGTTGGATCTTCCCGACGGATGCCAGCATCAATGTGGCTATCTCGCAATCGGAGGAACTTGAGACCGTGATGCCGCATCTCGAAGTCGTGGGAGTCGGGGGCGATTGGGTGACCGTTGTGCCGGTCATGAGTTTCCCGTCAGGAAAGAACAAGACCGTCATCCAAGACCTTACGGGACTCTTCCCGACGGACGATCATCGCGTGCGGCTGCGCACGAACATGAACATCTACTGGGATGAGGCCTTCGTCTCGGTTGGGAGCCCGCGCGCACAAGTCGTGATGAACCGGCTGGAGCCTACTGAGGCCGACTTCAGGTACCGTGGATTTTCCCGACAGTACAGGAAAGGCGGGCGGTTTGGCCCGCATTGGTTCGACTATGAGGTGGTGAGTGAGGAGTCCCCGTGGCGGCCCATTCAAGGCAGCTACACACGGTACGGTGACGTCCTTCCTCTCATCGGCGAGGCCGACGATCGATATCCCATCATGGGCCCCGGCGACGAACTCGCGATTCTCTTTGACGCCGGACCGGTGCCTCCGCTCCCGGAGGGCTGGAGCAGGGACTTCTTGATCTACACAGAAGGCTGGATAAAGGACGCGGATGTGAACACGGCAGATGGCTGGCGTGTTGAGCCGCTCCCTTTTCATGGCATGAGCCGATATCCCTATGGCGAGGACGAGGCTTACCCGTTCCCAGAGTTGTTCGACGTCTATCACACGAGGGAAGCGGTACCGGTCCCACCGCTGGGTGGCGCGATGCCTCCGTCGCGTTAGGACGCCGTTATGAGCTACCGCGAACCACGATCCAGACACTTGGGCAAGCTCTTACGGTCCGGTGCTTGGGCGGCCTCCGCCCTTGGCGTCACGATCTTGGCAGCCTGTGGAGCGGGAGAGCCACCCACCTGGTCGAATGGTGTTGGTGAGTTGGTCTATCGAGAGTGCGCGCAGTGCCATCGGCCGCAGGGCTCCGCACCGTTCTCGATGTTGCGGTATGCAGGGGCGTCCCGACGCGCTGAGGACATGGCTGAGATGGTGTCCGCGCGGAAGATGCCTCCGTGGCTCCCATCGGCGGACGGACCGCACATGGATGGCGAGCGGCTTCTCGAAGAGGGCGAGATTGAACTGCTCGTCGCATGGGCGGCATCGGGAGCGCCCGAAGGAGATCTCGAGCGGGCGCCCGACCCGCCAACGTTCACGGAGGGTTGGACTCTTGGCGGGCCGGACCTTGTCGTGGAGACCCAAGAGGGCTTCCCCGTTCCGGGAGGCGGCCCCGAGCTGTTTCGAAATTTCGTGATTCCGGCGTCCGTCGATCGACCTCGGTGGGTCAGAGCTGTGGAGCTCCGGCCGAAGAATACCAAGGTGGTCCACCATGCGACCGTGAGGGTGGATGAGACGGCGTCGTCGCGCCTAGCGGACGCTCGAGATTCCCTACCGGGTTTCGATGACATGTTCTCGCGGACGGAGGCGGGGACCCCAGGCGGCTTCTTCCTCGGCTGGACACCGGGACGCATCCCGACACCGTATCCACCGGGCATGGCATGGCTCTTGGAGCCCGGGACCGACTTCGTCGTCCAGCTGCACCTACGTCCGACCGGTACGCCTGCAGATGCAGGAGTCTCAGTGGGGCTCTACTTCACGGATGAACCTCCAGAGAATATCCCGTTGATCGTGAGGCTCGGCGGTCAGACGATGGATATCCCTGCGGGAGATACAGACTACGAAGTCATCGATGAGATACAGTTGCCTGTTTCCGTGACCGCACTGGGTGTGTATCCACACGCTCACTATCGGGGCAAGCAGATGGACGGGTGGGCGATCACCCCTGCAGGCGACTCGATTCCGTTACTGAACATTCCGAAGTGGGATTTCAACTGGCAGGATGCCTACCAATATTCGGAGGCGATCCCGATCCCTGCACAAAGCACCGTGCACATCCGGTACCTGTACGACAACTCCGCTGGGAACCCCTTAAATCCGTTCGATCCGCCCCAGTGGTGTGGGTACGGCCCCAACTCAACGGATGAGATGGCCGAGTTCTGGCTCCAGGTAATGCCAGACGCTCCGGAGGATGTGATACCACTAGCCCAGGCGCTTGCGGCGAAGGACGTCGACGATCGTGTAGAGGGTTGGATGTATCGGCTCGACGCCGAGCCCGACGACCCAGAGGCTCACTTCGCACTAGGGAGTCACGCTCAGTCGATCGGCGATTTGGACGAAGCTGTGGACGACTATTCACGAGCACTTTCGATAAACCCGAACTACGCTCAGGCGCTCCACAACATGGGGCTTATCCGGGAGGAGCAGGGTGAGGCTGACGCCGCGGTCAGGCTCTACGAACGGGCAGTGGCGGCGCTCCCCGATTATCCGTCCGCGTGGAACGACCTTGGCCGGCTTAGGGCCACTTCAGGCGATCTGTCGGGGGCCCTGCAGGCGCTGGAGCGAGCGGTCTCCATTGACTCGGTGCACACGGAGTCTCGGAACAACCTCGGGAGCGTCTTGCGGGACCTCGGACGTCATGCAGAAGCTGAGGTCCACTACCGGGCCGCGATCCGGATCGCCCCACAGTTCGCTCCGGCACGGTTCAATCGGGCCGTAACCCTCGTCTCGTTGGCCCGCGGCGAGGATGCCTTATTGGAACTCAATGCGGGGCTCGCGATTGACGGAAGCAACGTTGGGGCAGCCCTGGCGGTTGGATGGGCGCTGGCCACAGACGGGAGTCCGGAGAATCGCCGTCCCGATCTAGCTGCCGACCTCGCGGGCCAGATTCGGCAGATTGCCGGACCACATCCTGCGGTCCTGGATGTGCAGGCTGCGGCTTTCGCAGCAGGCGGACGGTTCATTGATGCGGTGTCTCTCATCGAGCAAGCAATCGCCGAAGCACGTCTTAGAGATCAGGGCCAGCGAATCCCCGAACTGACCGCCCGACGAGACTTGTATCGAGCACAGCGGACCTACGTACAGCCAGGTCGTTAGCCTGCTCGGGTCGTCAACGCGTCAGTTCTGCTGACGCACCGTAACCTCGAGGGTTCCGTCCTCGATCTCGACGCGTTGTATAGATCCGTTTGGCCACCGGACCTCGATCGCCTCCGCTCCGGATTGGAGTCCCATCACCTGAACCGGGTCGTCGACGGACCAGAAGCCGGAGCCCATTCTGACTTCCCGAGCGGGCCCCATCCTGTTGCTGTAAACGATTCGGATCGCGGCACCCACTCCATGACGATTCGAGGGCGGCCCAACTAGGCGTACTCTAAGCCCTGGAGTGGCTCCGACGTTGTGAAGCAATTGAGTCGATCCCGAATTTTGGCCAATGGCGACGTCCAAGCGTGCGTCGCCGTCGAAGTCGGCGACGGCGAGTCCGCGCTGATCCCCAGTGAGTGCGATTCCCGACTCCAAGGGTGAAGTCGCGCGGAGCGTCCCGCCGCCGTCTCCGAGCAGAAGCATGCCGTATCCGGCATCTCGACGCTCGGCACCGGTCGCGTTGGGAAAGAAGTTCTGCGCGAGGATGATGTCTTCAGAACCATCGCCATCGAAGTCTGACACTGAGACTCCGTGGGCGGGAGCTTCCTGAGACTTTGCCGGAAGCCTGAGCGCTTCGAACCGATCTCCTCGGTTGAGGAAGGCCATGTGGTCCAGGGTGCTCACGGTGTGCATGCGGGCGGTCTCGCTGGCGGGCCCTAGGATCTGGTCTAGCGTCGCGTCGGCATAAGCTCCGAAGGTCGGAGTCGTCTGCCTGCGGACGAATGGAAGGCCTGTGGAAAGCCTGAGGAGGTTTGATAGGGGAGCGACGCCGCCTATGCGGTCGTCCTGCATAGCCAGAAGAACGTCGAGCGTACCACTGCGATCGAAGTCTCCCCAGTAGGCCATGAGTGGCCGGCCCGGCTCGGGCCTCAGGCCGATATTCCGTCCCCAAGAGGTGAGGACCAGGTCCATGCGTCCGTCACTGTCGAGGTCGCCTGCGGTCACCCCATTCCACCAACTCGAGTATTCGGACAGACCCCATTCCCGAGTACGATCAAAGAAACGTCCGTCTTGGTTCACAAAGAGCCGTGGCGGGCCCCAGTCCATAGCGAGAACCAGATCAGGGTCGGCGTCGCCGTCGATATCTGTAAACGTTGCTGCTGAAACGAGTCCGGTTTGTGAGAGCGGGGCAGACGCCACCGAATCATAGACCAGGGCACCTGCCGCGTTGCGGATGAAGAGTCGGGACATCGGTGCGAGTGGGTAGGCGCCCTGATAGACTCGTCCCCCCATAAAGACATCCAGATCCCCGTCGCCATCCACGTCGGCAGAGGCGAGCGGTCCCGTGGAGGCCCCGTTCGAGGTAAGCGTGGGCCGGAGCCCTCCTGGACGCATCCCATTGAGACTCATCGTGAGAGCGGGTGCCGCCGCACGAGCCGCCTCGGGGTCGGGAGCCTCGTAGTTCGCGACACCGACGATCGCTGCGGCCGGTTCAGGCTCGGGGAGGATCGTGGTGACATCCAGCGTCAGAGGGGTCGACGGTCGACCAGCGCCGAATCGTCCCCCTGCGTTCTCCCAGGAAGTAATCGTCCCGCCAGCCCCACCCCCAACCAGGAGGTCGGCGTCGCCGTCCGAATCAGCGTCGGTCCAGGTTACGCCAGGTCCGAGTCGACTCAGTGTGCGGGGGAGCAAGATCTGATCGCGTCGCGGATCGAAGGGGGCGTCTTTGTGTTGAGGGCTCAGGCCACCGGCTATCCGCTCAAAGAGTGCAGGCGACGCGTCCGTGTCCGTTGCCACCCTTGGGCGGGGAGCAGCGCCGGTTTGGGAGATCTCGTAGATGCGGTTCGGGAGCGCGTCGGCCTCCACGGAGTATGTGCCGTCCGGCCATCGGACCTCGATTGTCAGTGACTCGGTATCCCCTACGGCGAAGCTCTGAGCTCCGTCGGCATGCGACAGGTAAAGCCCGCCGGCTCCGACCTCACGCTTCTGCACAACGGGGCCACCGGTAACTGTGATGCTGGCCCCGACGGCGGCTGTGTTCGGCCGGCTTCCAATCAGTCGAACCGCGAGACGAGCGGCGCCCGCATCGTTCCTCAACACGAGCGCGGGGTCACCGAGCCGATTGACTACCACATCTAGATCGCCGTCTCCATCGAGATCGCCTGTGGCGAGCCCGTGCGAGATGTCTGGCCCGACGTCGAGTCCCCACCCGTTGGGCATGAGCTCGAAGTTGCCGTCTCCTAGGTTACGGAACGCTACGTTCGAGGTCCGAAGCTGTGGGAAGAGGTTGATGACCTCGTGCCAATCCGCTCCCGCGGTAGCCGGAGTCTGACGGAGTCGCTCGCCAGTGTCCGCATCCAGAGGGTCCCAACGATGCCCGTTGGCGGCGAGCAGATCTTGGTAGCCGTCTAGGTCCACGTCGACGAATTCGGTTCCCCACGTCCAGCCCGATGCTGCGACACCCGCTTGTTGGCCCACCTCGGTGTATCCAGCGCCGGGCGTAGACAAGAGCAGGGTGTTGCGATTGACCTGCATGGTTGCGGAGACCACCCCCGGCATTGCTCGTCGCTCGGTCAGGGTCGAGACCTGGGTTTTTCTGTGCCTCGTGGAAAGCGGGAGCATATCTGCGACGAAGATGTCGGTGCCCCCGTCGGCGTCGACGTCCGCGAAGGCCACGGACATGGAAGCGTGGCTCGTCTTTCGCAGAGCAGGGCCCCCCATTCGTTGGAAGGTCCCCGATCCGTCGTTCATCCATATGTGATCGGGGCTTTCGAAGTCATTCGCTACGTAGAGGTCGGGCGCGCCGTCCTGGTTCAGGTCCCTGAACCGTGCGCTCAGGCCCCAGTCTTGGGGTTCGAGATCCAGTGGCGTCCCGTCTGCTTCACGGAAGCGGTCGCCTTGTACGGGAATTCTCGTGAAACGCCCCGATCCATCGTTCAGGTATAGATCGTCTTCCTCACCGAACTCCCAACTCATGACACCCTCAGGCCCAAGAACCACCTGGTAGTACTCACGGTACATCTCGTTGACGACCCATTCTCCGTCCCGCTCTTCGAGCACAGGAGTGTCCCTTCGGTCCTCCGGAGAAAACGCATCAGCCGCACGATCCAATCGATAGTTGGCAGCGTAGAGGTCTAGGTCCCCATCCCCGTCGATGTCCGCCAAAGACATCGTGCTGCCTGCACGGCTGAGGGAGAAGCCCGCCTCGTTGGACTGGTTCGTGAAATGGCCGAGCCCGTCGTTCTCGAGATAGGTGAGAGGGGCTCCCATGGACGAGATGAACAGGTCTAGGTCTCCGTCACCATCACCATCGGCCAGGGCCACCCCGGTCGGATACCGATCGGTCAGGTGCACCCCGGCGGTTGCGCCGACCTCTTCGAAACGCAGGCCGCCCCGATTGAGGTACAACGCGTTCTCCCCGCGCGTGTTGGCGAGAAAGATGTCCACGTCGCCGTCGCCGTTTAGGTCACCAAGCGCCACTCCCGCTCCGTTCGCGAGATGTTGGTTCAGCGTCGTCATCTCTTCAGATGGGTCGTTTACAAAGGTCACGCGGGTCTGGCGTTCCGTAAGGCTTGTGAACCCCGGACCCCCATCGCCTGAAGGCACGATGTTTTGCCAGCGGATGGGGCCGTCTCCCTGCCACTCCGGAGCTGTCTCGCCGCAGGACGCTGCGAGCATTGCCAAGACAATGAGCCTGGACAGGGTGCCGGCTCGAGATGTCATTCGTGTGTAGGTCATGTGCTGTATTGAGGGGAAGGCGGCCCCGAAAGGACATTGTGTGGGCTCTGTAGTGCAACCCCGTGGCCCTGCTTCGTATTCGATAGATCCGCGGCCGGGTTTATGGGTGTTGTCTTGCGACGCCACGTCCGTCACATCACAGTTGGTCACGGAATCGACGTGCCTGCGTGCAGAGATTCCAGAACGGCGTTTTGCGCCCACCTCTCCAGTTCCGAAAGACCCAGGTACGCCACTTGATGTTCGACCTGCAGCGTTATGGATCCCGGACGGCGTTCGTCTTCGGGACGATCGTCATGGTGCTATCCGGGTGCGAGTTCGGGTTGGATCCGACCCCGGACGACGGATCGCCTCCAGGTTACGACGTAGAGGAACCGTTCCCTATCGATCGGGGAGACGACGGTTTGACCACGCCAGGGAAGTACAAAGGGCTCTGGCTTAGGATGGTGAACAACGGCACCCCGCTGGTGGAACCCGTCGAGGGTCGCATCGGGGTCGTGTGCATCGGCATGAGCGACCCCGCGACCGAGTGCGGGGACTATATCGCGCGCATCAACAGCCACTGGATCGGTGACGTCGCTTCTGAGGTCGTGGTGCTCAACTGTGGTCGCCCAGGGGCGGGTATAGAGGACTGGCTGAATGCCGAACATGATTGGAATCTGTGGGGCGCGTGCCTAAATGTGCTCTTGCCCTACATCCCCATCCGTCGAGATCAGATTCGTGTCGTGTATCATACAGCGGCGAATCGACAGACGACTCGGGCGGACGGAACGCCACTCCCCACGTATCCTCACCCCGAGTCGGACTATCAGAATCTCTACGACAATTTGGATACGTTCGCCGAGCGCGTGACGACGTTCTTTCCCAATGTTCAAGCCGTATACACGTCCTCGCGTAACTACGCTGGCTTCGCGGGCGGTGGGGAGCCTCTCAGCTACGAGGAGGGCCACGCGGTCAATTCGTGGCTCGGGCAGAACTCCATGGTGAACGGGGTGTGGTATGGTTGGGGCGCGTACGCATGGGCCCCGGATTGCGCTTCTGAAGTCATGAATGGTGGTGGGATTTGTTACAACCAGACGGACTTCGACCAAGGCGGCCTGCATTCGTCACCGGTCGGACGTGGTAAGGTCAGCTGGTTGATCCACCACCGGCTGTTGCTCGAGGGGTGGTACCGCCGCAGGTAGGCCTAGCTGTCCCTGGCGGTGAAAATTCGCCGGACTGCTTCGCCAGGGTCCTTGGCGGCCATGACCGCTCCTACAACCGCGACTCCAGCCGCACCGGCGCCTAGCACTTCCCTCACCCGTTCCACCGTGATCCCCCCGATCCCGACGACCGGAGCGCACACAGACTCCGCAACGCGTTGAAGGCCATCCAGTCCGATCACATCACCGGCATCGGTCTTGGTGGAGGTCGCGTAGACGGTTCCGCATCCGATGTACGACGCGCCGTCACGAACGGCCTGACGGGCAACTGCAGGCTCATCTGCCGAGCGACCAATGAGGAAGTTTCGCGGAGCCATCGCTCGAGCAGCTGCCACCGGGATATCGTTTGGGCCGAGGTGCACTCCGTCGGCCTCTGCCGCTAGAGCCACATCGAGTCGGTCGTTGACAAACAGCAACGCCCCGCTTTTGCGGGTCATCGCACGTAAGGTGCGGGCGGCCTCGATCTGTTGAGCAGCGGAGTCGCCCTTGTTCCGCAGCTGAACGGCCGGCGCGCCGGCATCGAGGGCGGACTGAACGACGGAATATACGTTCCGGGGTGCCGCCAAAGTCCGCTCGACGATGACGATCAGTGAGAGGCGCGCCGAGAGGTCGGGAGTGGTCACAGCCTAAGGAACTTCGTCGCCCGATCCGATGGCATCCCAGGCGCGACGGGCCGCGGCCTTGGCTCGGTTGTGATCCGCCAGCGTCTTCGTGAAGACATGAGAGCCATCAGGGCGGGCCACGAAATACATGTACTCCTCGGTCACCGGATAGAGGGCTGCTTCGATCGCGGCTTCGCCAGGGGCTCCGATGGGTCCGGGCGGCAGCCCGCGTTGCGTGTAGGTGTTGTACGGGTTGTCCTGAACCGAATCGATCGCCGCGTAGAGTAGTCGTGCACGCGGACCGCCTAAGGCGTAGAGGACCGTGGGGTCGGCCTGCAGGAGCCATCCCTGCTCGAGTCGATTGTGGAAGACGGATGAAATGTGTGGCATCTCATCCGTCTTCCGAGCTTCGGCCTGAATGATCGATGCCAGCGTCACGAGCTCCCGTTCTGACATCCCGAGGCTGTCGAGGCGTGCTCTTCGCTCCGGCGTCCATATCGAGTTGTAGCGTCCCGCCATGGCAGAGAGGACGGCGTCGACCGGCACTCCCTGAGCAAAACGATAGGTATCCGGAAAGAGGTACCCTTCCGGGCCTGGGCCAGGCACCTGCAATTGTGTCTCGATGTCCTGGGCAGCGAGGGAAGTGGAGACGTCCGCTTCCGATCGACCGGTAAGCTCAGCGATCCTCGGGACCATCTGCTGAACCCGGAACCCCTCTGGGATCGTCATCGGGATGGTCACAACGGTGCCGCGGGTCAGGTGGTCGAGTGCGTCGCCCCAAGACGAGCCTGTAGCCAACACATAGCGACCCGATTTGATATCGCGGTCCGCGCCCTTGAAGCGAGCATAGAGTTCGAACGGCCGTTTGGACCCGATGACGCCGCGTGCGGATAGCGTGTCGGCGACCTCGGACAGCGTAGAGCCCGCAGGCACAGTGATGTCCACCGGGTCCCGCGGGTTACCCTGGTCATCGGAGCATGCCACGGCGGACAAAAGAAGAAGGCTTGTCGTCGTGGCCATGATCCGAGGTCTCATCGGATCGTCCCCTGTTGGTCCAGCCAAGACTGTAGAATCAGCTGTGCTGCAGCCGCATCAATGCGCCGCTTGTCTTTCAGCGCACTCTTGCTCAGCCCGATGGACCGGATCGCCCGCTCCGCCCTGACCGACGTCATACGTTCGTCGACAAAAGCGACGTCCACGCCGAGCCGTGCCGCGAGTCTCTCCCCCACATCTCGAATGGTAGCGCACCATTCGTTTTCATTTCCGTCCAAGCCGAGCGGAAGCCCGACGACGAGGTGCTTCGCTTTGTTCTCACGTCCAATGGATTCCATTTTTCCGAAGGGCACGCGCTTGCCGGCGCGACGTACCAGCGTCTCGAGCGGGGTCGCGATCGTACCTGTCGGGTCGCTCAGCGCGAGGCCGATTCGTTTTTCGCCGAAGTCGACGCCGAGAACGCGCACGATGCGAGGGCTCCGCTAGAGCGCCGACAGGGCGGCGTCAAGGTCCGTCCCGTCGACGAGCTGGCCGTACAGCGAGTGGATGGAGGCCTCGGAGCCAAACGCGAAACCACACCGCGCATCTCCACGGCTCCTGCATTCGACCTCGAGTACGGCGACCGGGCCGCCTGCGACAGAGGACATCAAGCCAGATAGGAATCCGGTACTGAACGAGCAACTGGCTTCGGGATCACCTATTGTGGGATCGGCCTCGACCCAGTCCGGGCTTGCGAGAAGCCCGACGCTTTGGGCTTCGCCATCCGGAGCTAGCGTGCCCCAGCCGCGGCGGGAAAAGAAATCGCCCAGCTCCTTCCAGAACGCGGCCTGACTCATGCCGCCGACTTGGTCCGTACCACCAAACGTCGTCCCTGCAGTCACTCCAGCCTCGTAGCCGGCGTGGTGCAGCGCATGGATGGCCGCCAAAGGCCCCGCTTCCTTCGATAGTTCATCCCTCAATGTCGTGAAGATCGATACCGGGACTGCGATCTCGCGAATCGCAGCTGTGGTCGCTTCCATCCATCCTCCGAGTTCTATGCCCTGTCCGTCTCCCCATTCGGGGATCGGAGATATTGGCTGCGCGAATCCGTGTGGACCCACCCTGCGCGTGGCTAATATATACTATGAAATGTGCGTAGAGACCCGGAGGAGGTCATGGAATACCATCACGAGACTCAAGTCGTCAACTTCATCTCTGGCCTGCTTCTCGGTGCGGTCATCGGGGCCGACGCGATAGATGTCGCGAGGAAACGGGCCGCTAGCTGAGCGTCATCCGTTGATGGCCCCCGCGCAGGTCATCGAACGAAAGCGGGACGGTGAGCGGATTGAATCTGCCACCCTCGAAGCGTTTCTCGCCGCATATATGGACGGCAGTGTGCCCGACTATCAGATGTCGGCTCTACTTATGGCCATCTACTTCAATGGGCTGGACGCCGAAGAGATGGACGTGTTCGTGCGGTGTATGCTGGCATCGGGAACCTCTCTGGATCTTACGTACCTGGATGCGCCGCGCGTCGACAAACATTCGACCGGTGGCGTCGGGGACAAGGTCTCGATCGCGCTAGCGCCATTGGTGGCGTCCTTGGGCGTCTTCGTCCCGATGATGTCGGGGCGAGGTTTGGGGCACACGACGGGGACACTCGACAAACTCGAGGCAATTCCCGGGTTCGTTACGGAACTCTCGCTCGCAGAATCGAAGCGGGTACTCGAGGAGGTGGGCTGCGCCATGTTCGGGCAGAGCGCAGAGATCGCCCCCCTCGACAAGCGTCTCTACGCGCTTAGAGACGTTACAGCGACGGTGCCCGTGCGACCGTTGATCGCTGCCAGCATCATGAGCAAGAAGCTCGCAGAGGGGCTGACAGGCTTGCTCTTGGATGTGAAGGTCGGATCGGGGGCGTTTCTCCCTGAAGTGGATCGAGCTTTCGAACTGGCTGAGGCCATGGTTGGGATCGGCACGACGCGGGATCTCCCCACAGTGGCCCTCATGACCGCAATGGATCGTCCGCTGGGAGCGGCCGTGGGGAATGGCCTCGAGACCATGGAGGCGATCCACTGTCTGCAGGGGGACGGCCCTCCCGATCTCAGGGCTCTAGTCCTTCGACAGGCGGCAGAGATGCTGATGCTCGCTGACAGTGCTCTCGAGCCGGGCCTCGCGATGGATCGGGCCGAGTCGGCCTTGGACTCGGGCTCAGCTCTCGAGCGGTTTGTTCGTTTGGTCGAGGCGCAGGGAGGCGATGCCGGTGTGGTTGACGAGCCGACGACTCTGGCTACAGCCACCGTACGGCGTGAAGTGCGCGCGGCGCAGGGTGGGACCGTAGGCTGTGTGGAACCGAGAGTGTTAGGGCAGGCAGTGGTAGCCCTCGGCGGCGGTAGGCGACGAATGGACCAGGAGATCGACTTGGGTGTGGGCTTCGAGGTCCTTGCCCGCGTCGGCGACGACGTAGGCGTTGGCGACCTCCTCGCAGTGGTGCACGCTGCTGATGAATCTGGGGCCGATATCGGCGAACAGGCGATTAGGGTGTCCGTCCAGGTTGGCGACGGTGACCCCGAGCCGCAGCGACCCCTCGTTTCTCACATCGTTGACGCCGCCGGAATTCGTCCGGCCTGAGGCGTCAGCGGATGCGCGGCACCCTGAAGCGGCGATTGGATCGATCGCAGAACTCGGTCGGTTCGGTTCCCGGGATGTAGTACTCGAGGTACTGCTCGTCCTCGGGACACCACCGCGACGCGAGCTTGCCGGTCTGGCGGTCCACCAGGACGGCATTCAAACCAGGCAAGAGCGGCCAACGTTCCGGGATCGGTAGGAGCGGGAGGCGCTCTTCCACGCCGTTATCTTCGTCGCCCTCGGTGCCGAGATAGACCCGCCGCATGAATTCGCCCCAAACGGGGGCAGGCAGGACTGCGCCTGTGGCCACCCCCAATCCTGGTCCCAACTCGAAAATCGGAACCGGGTTGTCCATCCCGAACCAGACCGACGCCAGTAGGTTCGGCGTGAACCCGGTGAACCAAATGTCGGTGCCGTCGTTCGTTGTACCCGTCTTGCCGCCTGCCGGGACCTCACGAGGGAGTCCCGCGTTCAGGCGGATCGCCGCGTACCCAGTCCCGCGCGTCACCACATCCTCGAGCATCGATACCATGATGCGAGTCACAAGGCTGTCGAGCACTTGTGTACGCTCGGGCTGTGGCTCCCACAACAGATTCCCATCGGCATCTTCGACGCGCAGGACGGGGAAGGGCCGGACCTTGGTGCCGATGTTCGGGAATGCCGAGTAGGCCTCAGCAACCTGGATCGGGATCACCTCCGCGGCACCGATGGTGGTCGAGGGGAATCGCTCGATTTCTGTTTGGATTCCCATGCGCCGGGCGGTTTGCGCAACCGTCTCGATGCCGACTTCCTCCCAACCCAGCTTGATCGCGACCATGTTGACCGAGCGATACATGCCCTCGCGGATGGTGATTGGGCCCTGGAATTCGTTGCCAAAGTTGGCCGGCCTCCAGTCTTCTCCGCTGACCTGAGAGTAAACGACCGGTGCATCGACAACGATATGCGACGCTGGGAGCCCGCTCGCGATCGCTGATGTATAGACGAAGGGCTTAAAGGACGAGCCAGCCTGGCGCTGAGCGAGCCGGGCCCGATCGAACTTCGATTGCTGGTAATTCCTGCCCCCAATCAGCGCACGAACGTGCCCGTTCTCGGGGTCAAGGGCGACGAAGGCGCCTTGCAAGTACGGCGAGGAGCCTGGGAACGACGAAACTGTGTCGTATTCCGCGTAGCGTGGATGTTTGAATCGAACAGAATCCGCTTCGATCTTGGCCCAACCCCATTCCATCGCCTCGCGAGCCGCCTTCTGCATCCCGACATCGAGGGTGGTATAGACTCTTAGCCCGCTTCGGTAGATCTCGTCGCCGAAGCGGTCCTGGAGAATTTGCCGCACCCATTCCTCGAAGTAGGGTGCGATGGACGTCCCAGGCCCGGACGACTCCGTGTCGGGAAGCGGGAACCGCTGCCATCGAGCCGCTTCCTCTTCGGAGAGGAATCCTTCGGCAGCCATCAGTGCTAAAACCCTATCGCGGCGGGCCTTTGCCAGGTCCGGGTGCCGAAATGGGTCGTACGCAGCCGGGCGGTTGAGGATGGCGGCGAGTAGGGCCCCTTCCGCAGGGTTCAGATCCGTAACGTTTTTGCCAACGTAGTATTGAGCGGCGTTCTGAAAGCCATACAGGTTCCCACGCCCCATGTAGATCTCATTGAGATACGCCTCGAGGATTTGATCCTTGGTATAGGAGCGCTCGATGTCGAGCGCGACCTGAATCTCTCGGGCCTTCCTT
The DNA here is from genome assembly GCA_029245345.1 of Longimicrobiales bacterium. Taxonomy (NCBI): domain Bacteria; kingdom Pseudomonadati; phylum Gemmatimonadota; class Longimicrobiia; order Longimicrobiales; species Longimicrobiales bacterium. The sequence continues at coordinate 248,701 of JAQWPM010000021.1, read as the reverse complement.
ATGTACCTCCTTCGGAAGCCGATCTCGTCAAAGAGGTTTCGAGCGAGCTGCTGGGTGATGGTGCTTCCCCCACCCAGGTTTCGGAAGGTGAGTTCGCCGACGATCGCCCGTGCGAAGCCGATGGGGTCGAAGCCGCCGTGGTCGTAGAAGCGTTTGTCTTCAATCGCAACTACAGCCTGAGGGACATACTCGGGAATGGCGTGGATCGACACTGGCGTGCGCTTTTCGATCCCCAGCTCCCCGATCTGCCGTCCGTCATGGCTCAGCAGCTTACTGGTTTGCTGGTGCTCGAATGTCCTAATCTGCGCGATCGAAGGGCATGCATCCCCTACGCACATGTTCTGCCAAGAGCCCCATGCGCCCCCTAGTCCCAACATCCCCGCGAAGGTCACGCCGGAAAGGTAAGCCCGTGGGTGCCAGAACTTGGCCATAACGGCTGTCAAACGGGTCGCGGAGGGCGAGGGATTCTTTGGCTTGGCTGTCGACATGTTTGAACGGGTCCTAGGTCGGGAGCATATCTGGTCGATTCTGTTGCAAGCGGAATGCCATCCCGATCCGCCCGAGCAAGCTAGCGCGATTTTGGAGGGTGGCCCAAGCGGCGCATAATCATGCATGTGAAATCCACCAGAGACCCCTGTAGCTAATGGACCAACTGTGCTTGACATTAGCGATATGTGCCGCGCACATTCAGAGCAATCAGGAAAGATCCTGATGATTCAAACGAAGGCTCCTAGTGTGGTGGGGTGTGGTGAGGGGGGTGGAGTCTGAGCAACTTGTCAGACCTGGAGAGAGCTTTTGGAGCCCGCCCGGTTCGAAACTCCTCGAGAGCTTAGCGCTCACATCCGCCCCTGCGACTTCAGTCAGCAGGGGACGGATCTTGTATTGGCATTTGGTCCACGAGGACCAGGTGCTATATCGTACGCCCGTGATCTGACCATCCGTGCGTTCTTCCCCACCCCCGAGGAGGCATGAAATGAAGCTTTGGGGTAAGTGCATTCCTATAGCGGCGGCAGGAGCGATGGTCTTCGCTTTATCCGCCCCGCCGGCTCAGGCGCAGTCGACCGGTACCGTTACAGGTACTGTTGTTGACGCGGCGAGCGGGCGCACATTGGAATCAGCTCAGGTCTACATTCCGTCGCTCAATATGGGCGGACTGTCGAACCAACAGGGCAGGTTTCTCATTCTCAACGTACCAACGGGCTCACACGACCTTCGTGTTGAGTTGATCGGGTACAGCGGAGCCACCGAGAGTATGACGGTGACCGCTGGACAGACCACGACCATTGAAATGCGGCTGACCGGCAGTGCCCTGCGTTTGCAGGAGCTGGTGGTGACGGGTGTTGCAGGTGCGACACCCCGCATCAAGCTGCCGTTCACAGTGGAAAAGGTCGACTTCACTGAGATGCCTGTTCCGGCTGCTTCGGCTGACGGGCTTCTCGCGGGTAAAGTCGCTGGTGTGAAAGTTGTGAGCACCAGCGGTAAGCCCGGTGACGAAGCGCAGATGATGTTCCGTGGCCCCACGTCGATTACTGGCTCGCAGTCTCCGCTGGTCATCATTGATGGTGTCATCACGGATAACACCATGGCCGACATCGACGCACTTGACGTCGAGTCCATAGAAATCGTGAAAGGTGCGGCGGCAGCCTCGCTCTACGGCTCGCGTGCTTCGAACGGCGTCATTCAGATCCGGACCCGTCGTGGTTCAGGTCTGAACATCGACCAAGCGCGGATCACCGTCCGTAACGAATACGGCCAGGGCGCGCTCGGCAATCAGATTGACCTTTCCACCCACCACCCTTACAAGCTGAACGCTTCCGGTGACTTCGTCGATGGCAGTGGTAACATCATCGATCTGCAGGATCCGGACTCTGGGGATCCTACGCTCGACGATGGTGGTACGCCTGACACGGCGTTCCAGGACAACGCGTATCCCGGCGTGTTGTACGACCAGATCAACCGGCTCTTCAAGCCGGGCGACAACTACACGAACTACGTTGCCGTTGAAGGGCGTACCGGTACGACGAACTACCGCGCGTCGTTCTCGAACGCGGCTGAGAGAGGTGTTATCGATGGGAATGACGGTTTCGACCGTCGTACCTTCCGCCTCAACCTCGATCACCAGGTTCGTGACAACTTCGACATCGCGCTCAACACGTACTACGCGAAGTCGCACCAGGACGAAATGCCTGGTAGCGCGTTCTTCAACATCACGTTCATGGGTCCGCAGATCGATTTGACCAAGCGGAACCCGAACGACCAGTTGTGCCCGAAAGCTGCAGAGTTGGGCGGTTGCCTCTTCATCAACCCGGATCCTCGGGCGAATCAAGAAAACCCGCTCTACGCGGTTGAGAACCGGGACCTGAATGATGACCGTCAGCGCTTCATGGCTGCGGTTGACGCACGCTGGTCCCCGGCTTCCTGGTTCGATCTCGAGGCCAACTACAGCGTGGACCGGTACGATTTCCACCGGATGAACATCACGCCGTTGAACTATGCGAACTCGCAGGGTGGGCCGCAGCAGCCGATCGTGCGAGATAAGGGTGACATGACCCGTTCAAACAATCTGAACAACGACATCAACGCGTCGTTGACGGCGTCGTTCAACCGCGCGTTTGGGGACCTCACCGTGCGCACGAAGGCGCGGTACCTGCTTGAGGACCAGCACTCTGAGAGCTTCTCGGTCACAGGCCAGGACTTCTCGGTCGGAAGCGTTCCTTCGTTTGACAACATCGCTGGTGGTACGAACGCTACGTCCAGCATCACGGACGTGGTCTCGCAGGGCTACTTCTTCATCACGGCCCTTGATTACCAGGGTAAGTACATTGGTGACTTCCTCGTCCGTCGCGACGGTTCGTCGCTGTTCGGTCCCAAGGAGCGTTGGCAGACGTACTTCCGTGCAGCCGCTGCATGGCGGGTTGCGCAGGAAGACTGGTGGCCCGTTGACGCGATCAACGAGTTCAAACTTCGCTACTCGATCGGTACGGCCGGTGGTCGTCCTCGTTTCGCGAGCCAGTACGAGACCTACAGCGTGTCAGCAGGTGTGATCACGCCGCGGACGCTCGGTAACGCGCAGCTGAAGCCTGAGCTGTCGACCGAGCAGGAATTCGGTCTCGAGATGGTCCTCTGGAACAAGGTTGCGGCCACGTTCACTTACGTGGACAACAAGGTTGAGGATCAGCTCCTCAACGTGCCGCTCCCCGGTTATGCTGGCTTCCAGAGCCAGTGGCAGAACGCCGGTACGCTCGAGAGCAACACCTTCGAAGCGTCTCTAGAGACCTCGATCATCAACCGCCCGGATCTGAGTTGGTCGACACGCATCAACTTCGACCGCACAACCCAGGAAATCACGTACCTCAATCGTCCGGCATACCGCTCCGGTCCGCGTTACATCCGTGAGGGTGAAGCGCTCGGTACGTACTATGGTGATCGCTGGACGAAAGATTGCAGCACAATGGCTGCTGGAACGGACTGCTCGCAGTACCAGGTCAACGACGACGGTTATCTCGTATACGTCGGCGCCGGCAACAGCTACCAGGACGGCATCGCCAAGGGTCTGTGGGGAACCACGGGTCCGAACGGCGAAAAATGGGGCCGCCCAATCAAGGACCGTGATGAGGACGGAAACCCGTTCCTCTTCCTTGGTGTTGGTGTCCCTGACTACAACTTGAACTGGGCCAACACGTTCCGCGCCGGCAACCTGCAGGCGACGATTCTGCTTGATGGCGAGTTCGGTACGGACAAGTACAACGGTACGCGCCAGTGGGCGTTGCGTGAGTGGCGCGGCGGGGAGGTCGACCAGAACGGTAAGGCCGACGGTCTGAAGAAGCCGGTAGCGTACTACTCCGATCTCTACAACGTGAACCAGGACAACAGCCACTACGTTGAAGACGGCACCTACATCAAGATTCGTGAGGTGTCCCTCCGGTACACGCTGGACCAGTCAATGCTTTCGCGGATTGGTGGGGGCATGGGCCTCGAATCCGCCGCACTTTCGATCACAGGCCGCAACCTGCTGACGTTCACCGATTATTTGGGTTACGACCCAGAAGTCGGTGGGATCGTTGGTGGTGACGACGCCTATCAGTACCCGAACTTCCGTACGATTACGGCAGTTCTGGAACTGATCTTCTAGGAGACGTCGACCAATGAAAATTTTCAGACTAGTAGCAGTGGCGACGATCGCTATAGCAGCTAGCGCGTGCGGAGATCTTGATGTTGTAAACCTCAATGATCCGGACCGCGAGCGTGCGATCTCGACCCCCACTGATGTAGAAGCTTTGATCTCCGGCTCGTTCTCGAGCTGGTGGAGTTCCGGGCACTACAGCACCATCGGCATTGCCATGTCGACGATGGCTGATTCCCACACATCCTCGTGGGGCAATTTCGCAATGCGCGAGATGTCTTCTGAGCCGCGCGTAGCATGGAACAACGATCCTTCGGCGAGTAATTCGAGTCAGACGCGCAACACCTGGCGTGATTCGTATGCAGCGCTTTCCGGCGTCCGCGATGGCCTTCTGGCCATCGAGGGTGGTGTCGAAGTGGGTGCGGGTGGTGCGGACACGCACCGTGCCCAGACGTTCGCATCTCTGGTTCAGGGCCTAGCTCTGATCCGTTTGTCGAACACCTTCGACCAGGCGTTCATCGTCGACGAGACCACGTCTCTCGATGATCCGAATGCTCTGCCGACCATGTCGCCGTACATGGAAGTGCACGCGGCAGGTCTGGCGAAGCTCGACGCAGCCATTTCGATGGCTGGCCAGGGTAGCTTCACGATTCCGGCATCGTGGGTTGGTGACGATGGCACGTGGACGAACACGCGTTTAGCTCAGATAGCGCACGGTTTTAAGGCACGCGCGATGGTCAGCGTGGCGCGAACCGAAGCGGATCGCACAGGCACGAACTGGGGTGCGGTGCTGTCAGAGGTCAATGCAGCGCACACCGAGGACTTCAACACGGTTCACGATGATGTCAACTGGGCATGGGACCGTCTGAAGGTACACGCCGGGTCCAACGACATCTGGGCCCGTTTGGATCTGCGTTATTTGGGTCCTGCGGATCAAAGTGGGGCGTACCAGGCCTGGGAAGGGATCAGCAACCCCGAGTTGCGCACTGCGTTCCAGATCGACACGGATGACGATCGCATCACGACTGACGCGGTTCCGAGTTCGGATGGTCTGTACGTACGCTATGTGTCGGCGCATTATTTCCGGCCGGAGCGTGGTACGTACCACTTCTCGAATTACTCCGACAACCGGTGGTATCCGATTCGTCTGGCGAACTACGTTGGCACCAACGGCGTGTTCCCGGTCAAAGAACTCGACCTCATTAAGGCTGAGGCTCTTTACCGGACAGGCGATCTCGCGGGGGCTGCTGCCATCGTGAACGTATACCGCGAAGGGACCGGCGGGCTTCCCGCTGTGACCACGAGCGGTACGTCGGGTGCTCGCTGCACACCGCGCACGATATCTGGCGCGTGTGGTGACCTCTGGGAAGCGCTCAAGTACGAGAAGCGCATGGAGGTTTGGCATTACGGTTACGGTGTTGCGTTCTTCGACGACCGAGGCTGGGGTGATCTCCTGACCAACACGCCAGTGCACTTCCCGGTGCCGGGCGCTGAACTCGACCTGCTTCTCATGGACATCTACACGTTTGGTGGTGGTGGTGAGGGTTCGGCCCCGCGCCTCTGGACGGACGTGATGGACGCGGGGACGATTCGCTGGAGGGCTGAGGCTCTCGAAGCGTACGGCGACGCGATGAGGACTGAGATGAACCCGGGCGTGATGAACTAATCACCGCGGAAAAGCTCAACTGAAGTACAGTTGCGGGTCGTCGCGCTTCGGCGCGGCGGCCCGCTTCTTTTTTTGGGCATGGAGGTGCGCCTTGACGATGGGTGGCGACGAAGGGATACTCGAAGAAGGTGCCGACAGGTTGCTCTGAGGAGGTTCGCATGAAGCGGTTGCAGAGATTCTTTATTTGGTTGCCATGTGTGTTGTTGCTGGCAGGGTGTGCGTCGGCCGGTGGTAGCGGTGGTGCGAGCTCGATCGACGGATTTCAGCGTGATTTGGGGCGCCTTCTGGTACCCACCTTAGCCGAGGCCCGGATGAAGGTGTGGGCCAAACACAACTGGCACCTTCGCCGCGAGCAGTCGGAGACCCAGAACTTGTACTGGGAGTCCGAATGGCGCGCCTTCAACGCTCCTGAGGGATCTGCGGTAACAGGCCCCTCGGAGGCTCGGGGGCGCATTATCATCCGAGGCCGTCGGATAGCGGGCGAGCTCGACGGAGGCGCCCAATTCCGAGTAACGATGTACGGCGAGTACGAGGTGCGCGGCGGGGCCAGTGACCAATGGAGGCCGGCGTCACCCAGCGAAGACGTCGAAAGGGTGTTCAACACAGTGGCAGGCGACCTGTCTCTCGAGGTGCGCACCGGCATTCGTCGCTAGCTGCTCATCCGATAATCTCGATTTGGCTCACGCGGGTGATCGTCGTGCCGATCAACAGATCGGTAGCGTCGACCTCGAGTCGGTAGAAACCCGGCTCGAGGCCCGCGAGACCCATGTCGAAGTGACGCTGAGCCCGCGGTCCGTCGGATTCCAGTTGGATACCCAACGTCACTGGTTCCGGCGACGAGCGGACTTCTCCCACGTCGTCGAGCGGCAAGAGTCGGAAGTCCAGTCCGTACCGGCCCACTTCGTCCACATCAGTTCGGAGATGGTACAGCTCGATGTAGACCCTCAGGGCGTCACCGGTCCAGACCGTAGAGCCGGGTAGGAGTGGGAAGGGTAGGGGGCTCATGCTTCCCGGGGCAGCGTCCCAGGGGGTGCCGACGGAGATGTCACTCACCTCGAAGACCGCCGGATCCCCGGTTAGCGGCTCCTCCACATAAGCATGTCCTTGGCCCACCAATGAGAGGGTGTCCCCACTGGTGACCGGATCTCCAATGGGCCGCGCGATCAAGGTCAGGTGCATGGGTTGCGGCGGGTGCCTCAGGTGGAATACCGAAATGCCTCCGCCGGCCGCCGGGGCCAACTGGACAACTTGGCCTGCTTGGACCAGCTCTCGGTCGCGCACGACAAGTGTGTGTTCGGTGTCGCGTAGCGCAGAGCGATATCCTGAGCGGCGGTCTCGGTCCGAGAGGCGCATGCGAGGTGCCGATAACCCTTGGATCACCAGCATCGGTTGGTCACTGGTGTCTAGGATCCGCACGGCCTGGACTACCATTTCCACGCCGCGCGCCGACCCTTCGTAGTTGGACCGAATTGATATTGTCGGTACACCTGGAGGATCGAAGTTATCCTGTTCAGCGAAGCGATAGCTGAAGGATTCCAGGGTTGGAGCCGAGGGTGCCCGTCCACCGCCACCGAAGACGTTCCGGCGCATCGTGAATCCGTCCCAGAGGTCGGACAATTGGTCGAAGCGACGCCCGAAGTGACCGCCGAGCACGGCCAGGTCTCGGTAGTAGAACAACTCGAGGTAGTGCTGAGCCCTCACCCCACCTGGTGTGTTGGATGCGGATGAGAGCGATCGCGCGGCGTCACCGATCAGGTCCAGAGGGCCCTTTACGAGCTCGAAGGGGCCTGTTCCACGCACGTTGCCGAACAGGTAGTAAGTGAATTCTTCGGGGGTAAGTCCGGCGTACTTCCAAAGCTCAAACTGTGGGTTCGGGTCCAGACGGCGCAGCGTTTCTCGAGCTGTCACGTCGTCCGGGATCCTGATCTTGAGCTCCATCTCGCTGGCCCCGAGGCTCCCACGGGTACGAGTGCCTGGTGGCCCGTACTTCACAAAGATGAGCCCACGGTCGTCCGTTTCGTACACACTCGAACGATTGTACTGGTACTGGTCCCTCGCCGTGACGATGCGTTGCCAGTGCTCCACGAGACGCTCATTGACCGCGGAACCGGGCGTTGGATCGTGCTCGAGCCAGAACCGCGCGATCCGTAGCGTGAGGTCTTTGGTTGGCCCGCTCAGGACGGGCATCCACTGAACTGAGTCGCGCCGGGAAAGCAACGGCACGATTCGCATCGCCTCACGTTCTACGTCTTCGCGCCGCTCCTCGAGGTTTGGGCCTGAAAACCCCCAGAGGTACAAGGTCGTCCCTTCACTAAACCGGTCTTCTGCGTTGTGCTCGACCGCAGTAGCCAGGAAAGCAGGTCCGACCCGAGGGTCGGATGTCCCCGTTCCGATGAACGCGTCAGGCATGGATGCCCAGACATCGAGCGCCTCCCTCCAATCGCCGTCTTCCACGAGCGTCCGTCCGTTCTCAAACAGGTCATTATGCGATTGGGCGTCGATCGGTGTGAAGCCAGTAGCTGACAAGAGACCGACGCACAGGACGATGCCAATCGTCTTGGCGCGCCGCCGTCCGCCGGTCTTTCCCCGCCGATAGTTCACGGAGCAGGCCTCAGCGCACCTTATAACTGACGCTACCCATGAGGTAGACGTCGTTCTGGAAGTCGCCGTCCGCCCTACCGCTGCCGCCGGCGTAGGGGCCGACCATGTCATTTATCCGGGCAGCGATGGACCAGGGGCCCGAGTCGTACGAGAACCCGAAGCCGAACTGGACGAAGCCCTGGACGTCAGCCTGGTTTTGGTAGATCTCCTGGACCATACTGCACAGGACGAAGAGGTCCTCATTTCGGCTAGCAGAGGAGTCACAGGCCTCTACCGTGAACTGATACGACCGAAGGCCTAGGCCCAGGATGAAGTTCTGCCGGAAGGCGTCTTCCCGAGTTCCCTGAACGAAAATCACCTCTGCATGTGCCGTCGTGTGCCGCGAGCTCGCTTTGCGCGGAATGCACAACTCGCCCTCGAGCACCTTGCACAAGGCAACTTGGGCTGAGGCTTGTCCATTCAGTGTCCCTCTGATCATTCCGCGGAAAAGCGTCCGGCCGTCCGGCATCTCGAATTCGATTCCTCCGCCCCACGCTGGCGCCCGGTCCAGCCGGGAACTGACCTGCAAGGCGATTAATTCCGCTACGCCCCCCACGTTCTTCGCGAGGTCACGGGTTGAGAAGAAGCTGCCGAATTCGGCGGTGCCTCGGACTTGCCATCCCTTTTCCTGTGCTGAGCTTCCAGCGGGGAGAGATAGGATGAGAGCGAGGGTAGCTGGAACGAGCCAAGATGCACGTGCTTTCACCTGAGGTGCCTCCGGTTGTGATGTGCTCGCGACAGTAGGAGTTGTCCAGTCGCTTTCGACCAACAATGTGCAAGCGGTTGCGCCGCCGAGCAAAACCCATGTTGCCTTGACCCTGGTTGGCCACAGAGCGAAGCTCTGAGCTCGCCCAGAGTCATCACCCGGCTGCTCCTTAAATACGAGGAATGCGGTCGGTGACGACCGGTGTCTTCGACGCAGGCTGATCTCAGTGAAATCTGCTGCTTTTGACACGCTTTCCGCTCGGACCGTCTTTCTCAGCACGTGGCTGCTGTTGGCCTCGACCGCATGTGGGGGAGGGGCCCAACAGGCGTCCTCCGACCTGGTGATTTCTTCTGACGCCACACTCGGTGAACTCGCGGCCGCCTTGCTTCCCGACCTCGCTGCTCGCTCGGGTTTGTCCCTACGCGCACCGGTCCGACTCGAGATGCGCTCTCGCGAGCAGCTCGTTCGCTACCTGGAGTCGAAGCTAGACGAAGAACTCCCTCCGGAGGAAGCACGGGCGACAGTTGATGCTTACGCCCTATTGGGGTTGGTATCTGCGGACCTCGATCTGCGAGAAGTGTTGCTGGCGCTCTACACCGAACAGGTGGCCGGTTTCTACGAGCCTGACTCGACCGCATTGTTCGTCATGGACGATCAGCCTCAGGCGGCCTTGCAGGGACTCCTCGTCCACGAACTCGTCCACGCGGTCCAGGATCAATGGGCTGACCTCGACGCGCTCACCGATCCAGATCTTGGACACGACCGCGCCACCGCGGCACAGGCGGCGATTGAAGGGCACGCGACCCTGGTCATGCTCGAATACATGACCGAGCAGATGCAGGGCACCTCCATTGACTTGTCCCAACTTCCGAACTTCGCAGACCAACTGCGACCGGCGCTTCAGGGCATGCGGGCGCAGTTTCCCGCGCTTGCCAGTGCTCCGCGAGTGATTCAAGAGGCACTTCTTTTTCCGTACGTGGAGGGCGCCGGCTTCGTGCAGGGGCTTTGGATGCGTGAAGATCGAGTGGCCCCCTTCGGCGAGCACCTCCCGCAGTCCACCGAACAGATCCTGACGGGCGCTGTGGACGATGTTCCAGTGGAGTTGGCCGTCGCCGTTCAGGGTTCCCGGGTCGTGCACGATGGCGTGCTCGGAAGATTGGAGTTGGGGGTGCTTCTCGATGAGCATCTCGGGGCGGGCAGTAGCTCGCTCGCGCAGGGATGGGGCGGGGATCGCTATGCGATGTTCGAGACCGGCAATGGGGAAAGGGCCATGGTTTGGTATGCAGTGTGGGATGATGTCGGGTCGCGAGATCGATTTTTCACCGGATTGAGAGGGGCTCTCGGGGCCTTCGGGGCAGAGGCGACGCTTGATTCCATCGACGTTCAAGGCCGGGCCGCGGTGCGACTCCGGGTGGGGGGTCAAGGAGGAATAACGACGGCGGTCTCAATTACGAATCAGCCATGACCTCGGTGGAGCGGGAGGCGGTCAGCCGAGTTACGGTGGGCTCCTCTGCCGGTGAGTACCCGGTCTATGTGGGCTGCGGCGGGCTAGACGGCATCGCCGGCTATCTCGCTACGCACGCGGAGGCCCACCGCTACGCCATCATTTCGGACCACACGGTCGCGCCGTTGTATGGTCAGCGTGTGATGTCGGCCTGCATGTCGGCCGGGTATGACGCCGCGATCTATACGTTCCCAGCTGGCGAGGAGTCCAAGACGCGGAACAGCTGGTCGATCTTGACCGACGAACTCCTCGGCGATGGTCACGGCAGGGACACGGTTGTGATCGCAGTGGGTGGTGGCGTGACGGGAGATCTCGCGGGCTTCGTGGCAGCGACCTACCTCCGCGGGATTCCAGTGGTTCAGGTGCCCACGTCGTATTTGGCGATGATCGACGCGTCTGTGGGTGGAAAGACCGGACTCGATGTTCGCGCTGGGAAGAACCTCGTGGGTGCCTTCCATTCACCCCGGTGTGTCATCGCAGATCCCACGGTTTTGGGCACGCTGCCCGAATCGGAGAGGGCCCAAGGACTTGTAGAGGCCTTCAAACATGGGGCGATCTTGGATGCGGCCTATCTCGATACTCTGGTTGCAGACGTCCCTGACCTTCTCGCGGCCGCGCCGGCGGTGGCCGCTCGAGCCGTCCTCCATTCGGTGAGGCTGAAGGCCGATGTGGTCACCCGGGACGAGTTAGAAGGCGGGTATCGGCAGATCCTGAACTTCGGGCACACACTCGGTCATGCGATCGAGGCGGCGTCGGACTACCAACTTGGGCACGGAGCTGCTGTCGCCGTCGGGATGCTCTTGGAGACCCAACTTGGTGAAGAGTTGGGCGTGACCGAAGCTGGGACCGAGAGCGGCCTGAGAAATGCGCTCGCGACGCTCGGTTTCGATGCTTCATCATGCGGTCATGTAGACGTCGAAAAAGCTCTGTCCTACCTCCTTTCTGATAAGAAGGCTCGCTCGGGGAGGCCGAGGTACGTATTACTTCGGCGGTTAGGTGAGACCCTTGAAGGTGATGGGTGGAGTCGAGAGGTCCCGGATGATGCAGTCAGGGATGTCCTCAGCGGACTTCAATAGCGGGACTTCGGTTGTCAGGTCTGGTCATTCCAGGAGGTGACATGGCGCTCACCGAGCGCTTCCAGGGCTTCACGGTCGCAGCTGCTCTCGCGAACCGGGCGACATCGGATCCGAGCAGCGTATACCTGCGCTATCGAGACCAAGTCGTGAGTTTTGGCCAAGTCGCGAGTCGGGCGGAAGCTCTCGCGGCTTCTCTCGCAAATTTGGGCGTGGAACGAGGCGATCGGATCGCTCTGATCCTCCCGCCGTGCCCTGAGTTCGCGATAGCCCTTTTCGCGGCTGCAAAACTGGGCGCCACGATCGTGCCCCTCAACCCGAGGCTGACCACCACCGAGCTTCAGTACATGCTCAGGCACTCGGAAGCCGTGTGTGCGGTCACGATCGAGGAAGCCTACGACGTCGATTATCTGCAGCTTTTTGAAGACCTCATTCCTCTACTGCCTGACCTTCAGTACTTGGTTACCGTTGGTGAAGAGGACCTTTGGTACGACGATCGGATTTTCCAGTTCGAAGATCTCATCAGTGCCGGTGCCGGGCGTGATTATGCGTCTCCGACGCTTGACGCCACTGGAGATTGCTTCGCGATCGTGTACACATCTGGGACGACGGGGAAACCAAAGGGTGTCGAGTTGAGCCATGCCAACTTGATCGCCGTGGCCGCCGGGACGGCCGACGCGGTAGGGCTCGGTCCTGAGGACCGAATCGTTGGACTGTCGGCGCTATTCCACGTTTTCGGCCTGGGCCCAGGCCTCTTGGCGCCGCTCTTGTCCGGATCGAGCGTTGTGCTTCAGGCAGAGTCGGACGCGACGGCAACGCTCGACGCGGCTGAAGTCCATGCGGCTACTGTCCACTATGGCATCCCGACGCTCTTTGTGGCTGAAATGAGCCAACTAGAGAGCCGCCCACGCGACCTGCACACTCTTCGACTCGCTGTGGTGGCCGGGGCGCCCGTGAGCGACGAATTGGTTGGGCGCATCGAGGCCAGCTTTGGAGTGACTGTGCTGGCGGCCTATTCCCTCACGGAGACCGCATCTACGGTGTCGGTGTCCTCGCCGTCCCATCCTCCGGACAAGAGGCGTTTCACGGTGGGTGTTCCACTCCCAGGGACCCAGTTGAAGATCGTCGAAGTTGATGGAAGTGAGCTTCCCGTTGAGAGCGTGGGGGAGATCGGAGTGAAGGGCCCGGGGGTCATGCTGGGCTACTATAGGCAGCCTGGTGAGACGGCAGCGGCATTCGACGATGATGGCTTCTTCTTGACCGGAGACCTCGGGATTTGCGACGAAGAGGGCTTCCTTCACTTGGTCGGCCGTAGGAAGGACGTTATCATCCGATCTGGCTTCAATGTGTATCCCCGGGAAGTAGAGACTCGAATCGAGTCTCATCCGGCGGTACAAGAGGTTGCGGTCGTCGGGATTAACGACGCTCTCCTCGGTGAGGCCATCTGCGCCTGTGTGGTTCCGGTGGAAGGTGCGATCGTGACGGGCCATGAGATTGTGGACTGGTGCCGCGAAACTCTCGCGGAGGACAAGGTTCCCGACTCGGTTCGCTTCCTCGACGCTCTTCCACGAACGGATACCGGTAAGGTGCGGCGGGTCGAACTCTCCCGTGTGGTTCATTCGGAGAGTCCATCGGCCTGACTGGGGTCGCGGCATCCGTTGTGGGTGCTCCCGACAGGCTTCCCCGACCTACTCGTGATCGAGTGAGGTGGGGAGGTCTCGCGGCATGACAATTTAGTCTGCGAGAACAGGAACATGGATTTACCGTATGTCAAAGCCCCCCATCAGGTGGGGGGGGCAGTTGTGGGTCACGAGTCGCCCCACGCCGCTCTGCTCATCGATTTCGACAACGTCACGATGGGAATGCGGAGCGATCTTTCAAAGGAGCTCAAGACGCTCCTGAGCTCCGATGTCATCAAGGGTAAGGTCAGCGTTCAACGCGCCTATGCCGATTGGCGTCGCTACCCCCAGTACATCGTGCCGCTCTCCGAGGCGTCCGTCGACCTGATTTTTGCTCCCGCCTATGGCAGCAGCAAGAAGAACGCGACCGACATCAGGATGGCGATCGACGGCATGGAACTCGTCTTCGTTCGACCCGAGATCGGGACCTACATTCTTCTCACCGGTGATTCCGACTTCTCCAGCTTGGTGCTCAAGCTCAAGGAGTACGGGAAGTACGTCATCGGGGTGGGCATTCAGGAGTCCAGTTCCGACATCCTCGTCCAGAACTGTGACGAGTATTACTCGTACACGAGCCTGACCGGTCTGACGAAGACCACCGAACTCACACAAGCCGGACGCGATCCGTGGGTGCTCGTCAGTGAGTCTCTCAAGAAGATGGTCGCGCGTGGCGACGTGATGCGATCCGATCGCTTGAAGCAGGTTCTGCAGGAGCTCGATGCGAATTTTGATGAAGCATCCATCGGGTTCAGCAAGTTCTCTAAGTTCTTGGCTGAGGCGTCTTCACGGGGCCTAGTCGTTCTCAAAAAACTTGAGAATGGCCAGTATGAGGTTGGCCCCGGAAAAGGGAGGGGGCGTCGAAGCCCCTCGAGCGAAAGTCGAGGCCGTGGTGGCCGAAGTGATCGCGGTCGCGGGCGGCGTGATCGCGGCCCACGCACGGATGCAGCTCCCGCAGTCGGGGATGCGTCTGAAAGTGTCCAGGAAACTGCCGACGATCCGCTCAAGGCCGCTTATGGAGTCCTGACCGCTGCCTTGACCCAGTTTAAAGAGGCCGGACGTGATCGCGTCCGTGACTCTGACGTGAAGCGTAAGATGCTCGCTTTGTCTCCCGGCTTCGATGAGGCCGAATTGGGCTTCCCGAAGTTCAGCAAATTCTTGGTCCAGGCGATGGACCATGGCGTGATCGACGCCGAGCGCACGGATCGTGGAAACTATGAAGTGTGGAGGAGTGAAGGTGGTGCCACCATCGACGAGCCGGAGGCGGAAGGAGCGACATCGGCTGAGGACGCAGTTGCTCCGGAGTCCTCCATCCCTGAGGACGCTCCGGTGTCCCAGGAGTCGACCGTGGTCGAAATTGCTCCGTCGCCATCCGGTCGGGGGCGAAGCTATGGACGTCGTGGCGGGTCGACGCGTCGGCGGTCGCATGACGACGCACCGCCGCTGTTCGAGGGACAGGTCGTTGGCGTTGCGAGCAGCTCTAGTGCCTCTGCAGCGTCTGACGCGGGCGCCGTAAAGGATGAGCCGTCGGCGACGGTGAAGCAGCCGGTTGAGCCGGAAGTCACGTCGAGCCAGCCGAGTGTCGCCGAGACTCCGGTTGCGGAAACACGCCCCCACGAGCCTGACGTCAAAGAGGCCGAAGCGCCTTCGTCGAACGATGACGTGGACCTCAGCACTCTTGGGTTGCCCAGTGATCCGCCGGCCATCGTCCGATACATGACGCATAGGTACAAGGGCGTTGGCGAGAAGACTGCCGAGACGCTTGTCGAGCGTTTCGGTTCGGACATCTTCCGGACGCTTCGGGACGATCCGAAGGCGATCTCGAGTGCCGTGCCTGCGAACCGTGCGGAGCAGGTTCTCGAGGCGTGGGCGTCGGACTACGAACGACGCGCTGGAAGGGCCAAGGGTCCGAGCTAGTTCGCACGGACGATTTCACTCGTCGTGAGCGACCTCCCCTGGCTGGCGGAGAGCCCGACAGACGGTTGTCGTTGCGCGAGCCGATTGCGAGCGCCCCTGGCTCGAAGCTGCGCGGGGGTTCTCGGCTGTAGGTTGCGTTCTTCCGCAGATGGACAGTCGGGTTCCGGGGTCATTGTTGAGGTAGAGGCATACGCAGGCCGTAACGACCCTGCTTAGAGCCGCTCAGCGGCTTGGAATACATGCGCGAACGTCGGCACAACCGGGTTCCACTCGGTCGCGGGGCTGTGGGTGAGTGGGTGAGGCGGTGGGGACCAGCGCTGCGCTCTACGGACATGACCTGACCCCGCCCAACCCAACCCAACCTCCACTAGGGCTGCTCCGCGGTTGGGAGGTGCCTGATGATTTGATTCTAGTATTGGTGCGGATCGGAGTGTCCGCAGCAGCGGACTGGCCGAATCGGTTCTATGTTCGAGGCTCGGCCGGGGTTTCTAGCCGCTGACGGCTCGTATGGTATGAACTTCACGAAAGAGGACTGCCCGCATGACTGATCCGACCTGGATCTCACTGCTCCCTCCTGTGCTCGCCATCTTTTTGGCGATTTGGTCCAAGCAGGTCTACATGTCGCTCGCCGGCGGCTTGTGGCTCGCGTGGACCATTCTCGCTGGATGGAACCCTATTCAGGGGCTGGGCGACACGATCCAGGGGACCGTTGCCGTTTTTGGAAACGATGGCGACACGAAGGCCATTTTGTTCACCTTAGTCATCGGGGCCATGATCGCTACGGTCGAGGCGTCCGGGGGCGTCCGAGGCTTTGTGAACTATCTGGAAAGCAACAAGTGGGTGGATTCGGCAAAGAAGTCACAGCTGCTCGCGTGGGCCACTGGGGTCGTGATCTTCATCGAATCGAACATCACTGTCCTAGTTGCAGGCTCCGTGGCCCGACCGCTGTGTGATCGGTACAAGGTCTCTCGGGAGAAGCTGGCGTACATCATCGACTCCACGTCTGCGCCGATCTGCATTTTGATTCCGATGAATGCCTGGGGTGCGTATAACCTCGGCATCCTCGAGAGCCTCGGCGTCGAGAACCCTCTCACCGTGTTTCTTCAGTCGATTCTGTTCAACTTCTATGCGATCGCTGCGGTTCTGCTCGTCCTCGTGGTGATCATGTTCGGACTCGATATCGGCCCCATGAAGAAGGCAGAGGAACGGACGCGCGGTGGCGAGGTGCTCTGGCCGGACGCGACGCCGATGATCGACGAAGACGTTCTTTCACCGGAGCCCAACGACCACATCAAACCGCGTGCGATCAACATGATCGCCCCGATCGCGGCCATGGTGCTGTTCATGCCGGTAGGACTGTTCGTCACCGGGAACGGAGTGTTCACGGACGGGTCGGGTTCGACGAGCGTTTTGTGGTCCGTACTCTTCGGCCTGGCCGTGTCCTGGGCTCTGCTTCTCAGCCAAGGCGCCTTCAAGATAGATGGCTTGGTCAAAGTCGCTCTCCGTGGGGCGGGCGGCTTGGTGCCTCTCGCGCTCATCCTCTTGCTGGCCCTGGCCCTCGGAAACGTGATCGAGGCATTGGGGACCGGAGTCTATGTGGCCCAGGTGACGGCCGGGACCATGCCGAACTTCATCTATCTCCCCCTCGTGTTCTTAGTGTCCGGAGGGATTGCCTTCTCGACGGGAACGAGCTGGGGCACCTTCGCCATCATGCTTCCGATCGCGGTGCCTGCCGCCATGACGCTCGGCCTTCCTCTGGCTCCGTTCGTTGCCGCATCGCTCGCCGGCGGGATCTTCGGAGATCATTGCTCGCCGATCAGCGACACCACGATCATCTCATCGATGGCTGCGGCGACAGACCATATCGATCACGTGCGAACGCAACTTCCGTACGCTTTGATAGGTGGGGCGATTGCGTCGATAATGTTTGGTATTTTGGGGGCGACGCTTTAGTCCGAATTCGCAATATTTAGCAGGGGCCTGGCACCTACGCCGTGCGGGTCCGAGTCTGAGTATGATGGGGCGACCTTGTCGCCCCGGACCAACCCGGAGTGACAGTTGAACGTCATCGTTTGTGTGAAACGTGTGCCCGATACCGAGACCCGCATTCGGACCGGTGAATCTGGCATCGACATCGACCCGACCGGGGTCAAATTCATCGTCAGCCCGTACGACGAGTTCGCTATCGAGGCCGCTTTGCGTGCAAAGGAAGCAGCCGGGGAGGGAGAGGTGAAGCTTGTCTCGTTCGGAGACGTTGCCACGCAGGAGACGTTGCGCGCGGGGCTCGCCATTGGTGCCGATGCCGCAGTCTTACTTAAGGGGCAACCAACGGCGGACGGCCTAGCTACCGCAAAGGTGCTCGCAGCCGAACTAGAGGGCGCAGACGCGCCACTGGTGCTCCTTGGGGTCAAAGCTGCGGACGATGACCAGCAACAGGTTGGCCCGATGCTCGGCACGCTGCTGAGGCGCCCCACAGTGACCGGAGTCTCCTCCTTCGAGATTGGTGACGGGGTTGTGACGTGCCATCGCGAGGTCGAAGGTGGCGTTGAAGTGGTCGAAGCCCGACTGCCCGCTGTCGTCACCATTACGAAAGGCGAGTTTGAGCCGCGTTATGCGTCGCTCAAGGGAATCATGGCTGCCAAGCGGAAGCCGCTTGAACAGAAGGATGCCGCACTGGTCGACTCCCGGCTGAGGGTCACGAAGTTGACTGAGCCCCCGACACGGCCCGAAGGTCGGATCGTAGGCGAAGGCCCTGACGCGGTTCCGGAGTTGGTGCGTCTTCTGCGCGAAGAAGCGAACGCGCTCTAGAGCAATCCACCCCACAAATACAATCACAGAATCTGGAGTAGATCCCATGGCCGACGTCCTGGCCTTCGCAGAACTGAAAGATGGAAGTATTGCTGGAGCGGCTCGTGAAGCAGTCGCTACAGCAGCGGGTTTGGCCGACCAGGTCGGCGGTTTGGCGCATGCATTGGTGCTTGGCGGTCCGGGCGTGTCGGCCGGGGCCGAGGCCCTCGGTATGGTGGGTGCCTCGACAGTGACGGTGGCAGAGCATGAGTCGCTCACCGACTACCATCCAGAGGCGTACGCTACCGTGATCGCTGATCACATCAGGAGTGCAGAGTTCGCGGCGGTCATCATGCCGGCGACGACCATGGGCAAAGATATTGCCCCGCGTGTGGCTGCTCTTCTCGACGTACCTTTGGCGTCGGACGCCACTGCCATCCAAGTGCATGACGGGCTCATCAGTGTCGTGAGGCCGGTCTACGCCGGAAAAGCCTTCGCCACCGTATCCCTAGATGCGGTGCCGGCGTTGGTGACGATCCGGCCCAACGTGTTTTCACCAGAGGGGCGAGAAGCTCCTGGGGCAGTCGTCGTGACTACGCCCGCGGTAGATTTGTCGACGTCCGGCCTTCGGGTTGTGGAACGTCGCAGTGCAGGAGATGGCGCGACCGACGTTGGAGCGGCCTCGGTCGTGGTGTCGGGAGGTCGTGGCATGAGAAACCCCGAGCACTGGGGGCTCTTAGAGGGCCTCAGGGACGCTTTGGGGCCAGGTGTGGCGTTAGGAGCCTCTCGTGCTGTTGTCGACGCTGGGTGGCGCCCTCACGGAGAGCAGGTGGGGCAGACGGGAAAGACCGTGGCCCCGAAGCTCTACTTCGCCATCGGGATCTCGGGTGCCATTCAGCATCTGGCGGGAATGCGGACGTCTCAGACGATCGTGGCGGTCAACAAGGACGCGGATGCGCCCATCTTCGGGGTGGCAGACTACGGAATCGTGGGTGATCTCTTCGAGATCGTGCCGAAGCTGACGGCGGAGATCGCTGCTCTAAAGGCTGACGACTAGCGAGCGGCTTCGAACCTCAACGACCCGGGCGGTCCCCCAAGTAGGGGTACCGGATCGACTTGGCGACCCCGTCTCCACACTTCGAAGTGGAGATGGGGTCCTGTCACATCCCCGCTGGCCCCGCTCAGGCCGATGATGTCCCCGCCGGTTACGGACGCTCCTTCGGTGACCTGGATGCTCGATAGGTGTGCGTAGAGGGTCAGGACGTCGCCGGAGTGCTCCAGCCAGATGACGTTGCCATAACCAGACATGGCGCGGGCGTACCGGACCCTGCCGTCGGTCATCGCCATGATTTCGGTGCCGGTGGGCACATCCAGATCAACGCCTCTGTGTAGGTCTGGCTTCCACCCCAGGAGCCGCAGTCCGAACGGTGATGTCATCGGTGCGTCTACCGGCCACTTTTGTAGGGTGCAGGCCGAGAGCGCCGGGATTACTGCGAGGACCACGAGGAGAGATGTCGTGCGACAGCGACGTGGCGTGAGCCGTGGATGGCTAGGCCGTTGCACTGGGCGCAAACGCCCCACACGCGGGCGCATCGTCGATCAACACGACATCGACCGGATCCCCAATCGCGATCTCCGTTGCACTCCCTGGTACGATCCCGAGCCCGTCTGCGGCCGCTAGCGTACGGACTAATCCTGAACCTTGCGGCCCCGCGAGTCGAGCCGTCGGAGGGACGGTGGAACCATCGAGGCTCACGCGCAGGAAATAGGTCAAATCTGCCGGTCCCGACAGCCGATCGCCCGCGACACAGCGCACGGTGCGCCGGAACACGTTCGAGTGTCCCCCCAACGCCAGGAGGTAGGGGCGCACGAAGAGCTCGAATGTCACAAAAGCAGACACGGGATTCCCCGGGAGGCTGAAGACCGCCTGGTCGCGGCCTTCCCGTGGTAGCCAGCCGAATCCGAACGGACTCCCTGGGCGCATACGAACGCGCCAAAAATCTTGCCTGAAGCCCACCTGGTCCAGCACACGCTTCACGAGATCAGCCTCGCCCATCGAAGCACCGCCGATGGTCACGAGGACATCGGCCTCGGTGTAGCTCTGGATGACGCTCCGTAAGGTGGCAGTGTCGTCTGGAACAATCTTCCCGCCGACCGGCGTTGCGGATGCGGATTGCACCATAGCGGCGAGCATCGGCCCGTTGGACTCAGGAACACCCGCGCCAGCTCTGACCTCCTCGTAGCGATCTGCCGTTCGAAGTTCGTCCCCGGTCGGCAGAATCGCGACCGTGGGCCGGCGGATCACTTCGACGCGATCGAGACCGAGGGCCGCGATGGCCGCGATCGTGCCAGGGGTTATCGAGTGCCCCGCATCCAGGATCGGGGCCCCCAACTGCATGTCCTCACCGGCCGGTCGAATATTCCGACCCACGTCGCGATCTCGGAGGACCCTTAGGGTGCCTGGTCTGACTTCGGCGTCGGTGTCTTCCACGCGAACGACACAGTCCGCTCCAGGCGGGACCGGCGCTCCCGTCATGATCCGAATGGCCTGTCCGGAATCAAGAGACTGTGTGGGGGCGTCGCCCGCATGGAGGACGCCTGTGACCGTCAATAGGACCGGACTGGAGGGCCCTGCGCCGGAGATGTCATCCCCTCTGACCGCATAGCCATCCATCGCTGAATTGTCCCATGGCGGGAGCGTTGCACGGGCGACATGGGCTTCAGCGAGGGCCCTGCCTACCGAAGCCGCCGCCCGGACCGTCTCAGTCTCCAGGGGCACTGCTTGGGAGAGGATCCGCCGCGTGGCCGCCTCTAGACTGAGCCAGTCCGGCGTGCGGACTTCGAATGTCGTGTCGCTCATAGAAACTCCTCTACCAGCGCCATACCCCGGAGATCGTGAACGACAGTCCTCGGGACCATTCGCCTTCCTCGACATTTTCGAAGGTTCGGTCGGGGTCACTGAAGCCCGGTGGCGTATCGAGTTTCCATAAGGAGAAAACCGCATCCGCTCGTAGACCGAAGCGGTCCGACACGAACCACCGTGACCCGGCCCCCAATGTCCCGAAGAAGCTCGAGCCAAAGTCGAAGCGGTCGGCTGCCAGAATGTCGAGTTCGGCCGGGTCTTCGCTTGCCGCGTCGAATACGAGTCCGCCGCCAAAGACGATGAAGGGGCTGAGCCCGTTCCAGGCCCTGGCGCCGATGAAGCTGAACTTCATGCGCAGGTCCACGGTGGTCAGGAGCGTGTTCGTTTGCCCCACCACACGATCGCCTTCGTCTCTCCCGGGGTTGATGAGGTCTCTCTCACCGTTCACGGTACCAACGACCCCTTCGAAGGAGACCGGGCCGGCGGCCTCGATACCCCAACGGACGCCGAGTACCGACCCGCCCTTTGGACCGTAACCAAAGCGGCCGGTCTGGGAAGTCATGTAGCCGATAAACGGACCTGTCGCTTGTTTCTGTTCCAGGTACGTGTAGTTGGACGGGATCGTCTGGGCATGAGTCGTGGTGGGAGCGAAGAGTGCAACGCCCACCGTTAATCCCAGGAATGTTCGTATCGAAGCGCGCATAAAGAGCAAGCGCTCCTCTCACGTAGACGGTTTGAATTGACGGCTATGGACGGCCCGAACACATTTCGTGCAACCTTCTAACACCTTCCGACCGGGATCGTTTCAGCCTCAATGACGCGGCTCTCAACAACGATATACAGAAGGGTCCTACCGGCCGCTTTGTTTGTGCTTGGAGCCGCTGTGCCCATACAGGGCCAGGGGCGAGGCACACTCAGCACGGCAGAGAACTTCAGGCGCGCTCCCAACGGAGAAGTACTCGCTCGGGTTGACGCAGGAGCTACGTTCGCGGTTGTCGGCCAAGATGGAAACTGGCTGGAGGTAGATCTTACCGGGTGGATGTGGATGCGGTCACTTCAAGTGAGTGAGGATCAAGGCTTCACTTTGGTCGTTTCTGAGCCCGAGGGGGAGAATCTGCGGGACGGTCCCCGGGGTGCGGTAGTCGGCCGATTGGGTCGAGGGACGTTGTTAGACGAGGTCTCGCGAGAACCGGGTTGGATCCAAGTGAGCCGCCGCGGATTCCTCTGGGCCCCATCTGTCGATCTAGGTCCCGAAGCGATCAGAAGCAGCACGGGGGACCAGGAGCCCACTCGGGAATCCCCGGCGCCCCAAGCGCCGACTCCGGCCGGTCCGTCGTCATCGCGTCCGGATGGATTCACGGCGACTGGCGAACGGGGCGCAGCAATCCTCACTGCGATCGATGGAGACACGTTGGCGGTCACCGTCCCAAACTCTGAGGTGGAGGTCACGGCCCGAGAGGGAAACTGGGTTCGGGTCCGCTTGGAAGGCTGGACCTGGATGCCGGATATCCCGATGGATGAAACCGGCGTCGAGGGCCCTTCACTCGAGCCAGACGACCTCGCTCGGGATCCTGCAGCCTCTTCGGGTCGTGTCGTATCGTGGAGGCTCCAGATCATCTCCCTTGAACAGGCCGAAGCCGTGAGGACGGACTTCTACGAAGGGGAGCCATTTTTCTTGACACGGTACGGCGGTGACGCCGGTCCGTTCGTGTATGTTGCCGTGCCGACAGATCGTCTCAGTTCGGTCGAGGGGCTTATTCCGCTCGAGTACCTAACCGTGACCGCACGAGTCCGTACCGGCGCCTCAGTCCTCACCGGGACGCCCATTTTGGACCTGCTTTCCTTCGAGCGGGATCGTCGGTGAGGATTTCGCGATGTGCTCGGGCGGCGGCTATGGCCTTCGCCCTTGTAGCGACCGCGTGTTCTGGTGGCTCCGAGCCGACGCTTCCGCAGCTAGATATTGTGGTCGCTTCAGGTGACGGTCAGTTCGGAACTGCTGGGCAGGTCCTCTCGGATCGGTTGCAGGTCGTTGTGCGGTCGTCCCAGGGGGCGGCCCCTAAGAAGGATGTCAGTATTCGTTGGAGCGTCGTTCAGGGGGATGCCGACTTCGTCACGTCGCCGGCCACCCTGACGGACGAGAGTGGCTCCGCGTATCAGTCCGTGCGCCTGGGGGCATCCGCTGGCGAGGTGCGAATCAAGGCCACCGTGACCGACCAGGAATCTGTGAGCGTGTCGTTCACACTCTTTTTGGTGGACGAGCCTCTCCTCCAATCGCTTTCAGCGCAGCAGGGAGTGGCGGGCCAGAGTATCCAGTTGAATGGGCTCAACTTCAGCCCGAATCCAGATCACAACGTTGTGCTTTTCTCTGGAATCCGCGGTCGGGTAACGAGTGCATCGACTTCTCTGCTCACGGTCGAAGTTCCGAGTTGCTTGGCATCCCGAGACGTTGGAGTCACGGTTCAACTAGGCGCTGTCGAGTCAGATAGCCTGGCGCTTGCTGTAGTAGGTGGTGACGACTTCACTGAGCTCGCGCCCGGGCAGTTCATCGATGTAGCCGACGACGGTGGCTTCACGTGTCTCCGCCTGCCTGGCGGGGCGGACGTGTCTTACCTGGTGGTGGCTTATTCCGCGAGCACCATCGCGGCAGCAGAACACCGGTTTGTCTTCACCGGGCTTGTGGACCCATCCGTGTCCTCTTCCTCTGGCTCAGCCAGTGCAGTACCCGGCACTTTCGGGCTCGGTGCGAATCCGACATCGGCCGCTGCTCGGAACCTTCAGCAGGAAGGTGTGCAGGCAGCGTTTGAAAGGGCGCTGCGACTACGAGAGGCCCGCGCGATCAGCTCAGGAGCCCATGTGACGTCGGCGCCGGTCGCGTCGGCCCAGGCGGCACCCGTTGTGGCCCCAGTGAAGGGTGATCGACGGACCTTTAACGTATTCAACGTCGAGGGTGGGTTCGATGAGGTGGAGGCTGTCGCTCAATATGTTGGTGAGAAGGCGGTGTTATTCGTCGAAGAAGTCGGAGCCGATGACTTCACAGAAGCAGACTTGGCAGCGTTCGCGCGGCGCTTCGACGACGTGATCTTCCCTGCGGTCACGGGTGCCTTTGGGCAGACGTCTGATCAAGATGGAAATGAGCGCGTCGTCATTCTGTTCACTGCGACAGTGAACCGATTGACCCCTAAGGGAGCCCAGGGCTTCGTGGGAGGCTTCTTCTATGGAGTCGACCTCTTGGATGGACGGCAGGGCAGCAACGGTGGGGAGGTGTTTTATACGCTGATCCCAGATCCTAACGGGGCGTATTCTGACCCTAGGCCCAAAAAAAAGCTTCTGGAGGTGGTCCCTGCCATTCTCGCTCACGAGTTCCAACACATGGTGCACTTCAACGAGCGCTTACTCGTGTTGGAGGCTGAAGCCGCTGAGGCGCTTTGGCTGTCCGAAGGACTCGCGCAGATGGCGGAAGAACTCGTGGCCCGCGCGTACGACGGGTTAGGCGACGCGGAAGAGGCGGACCTTTTCAGGCTGGGGAATCGAGGCCGCATCAGGCGTTATCTCGAAGCTCCGGAAGCTGTCAGTCTGATCGTGGTGTCCGGGCAGGGGTCCCTTCAAGAGCGCGGAGGTGGTGTTCTCCATGTCTTGTACCTGTCCGCCCGCGGCGGGCAGGGCGTCCTTGGGCAGCTCACAAAAACGACTCGGATCGGGGTCGACAATGTCACGCAACGATTAGGCACCAGTTGGGAAGACCTCCTCGCCAATTGGTGGGCTGCCACGTATTTGGACGGGAGTGGAGTAGGGGGGAATCTCGAGTATGCGGGACTCAGCCTTCAGGACTTCCTTGGCGAGGCCAATTACACGTTGGATCCGGAGGTCTTGGGCGGCAGCGACTTTGAGGAAGTGGGCTCGCTATGGTCCTCCTCTGCGGAGTACTACATTGTGGTACCATCCTTGCTAGGTTCGGTAACGTTGAGACTCGGCGGGGGAACTGGTGGATCAAGTACCACTGGTGCGGCTCTGCGCTGGAGAATCGTCCGGCTTCCGTAGGCCAGAATGTGGCCGCGGCACAGGCTGAATCTTCGTAGCATGCTCCTCGTAAAGAGGAGAGTCTAGAGTAATAACCCTTTGTTTCGGCGGTCCATGCGCTGTTCAACCTGCGGCGAAAATCTCACGCCTGGTGCGGTGAAGTGCCCCACGTGTGGCACAGGAACGCCCGTTGGGATGGCCGTTACTCGGCCTGCCGGAGTAAGGCGCTGCCCGCGCTGTTCCTATCAGGGTGAAGGGATTCCCTATTTCAGGCGTGCGGGCCACGTGGGCATGTTAGTCGGCGCCTCGTTTTTCACGTGGGGATTTGGTGGACTCATCTATTGGTTGGCGCGGCGCAAGCATCTGATTTGTCCGCGTTGTGGTTTGGGTTGGGAGCACGCGCCACGGGCATTGGCCGCTGCGGGATCGGAGCCCGAGCGCGTGATGCTCGAGGCTGAACCGGACGAGAAGCTCCCCAGCGCTGGTCTCAAACGGAGAATCGCAGGGGTCGGGGCCATCCTAATGGCCAGTCTCCTGGTTCTCATCGGGTTTGTTGAGTGGGAGATGGCAGCGGTAGCGGTGGGTTCGGTTGTCGGAGGCGGCGGTTCGGGGATGTTCTATTGGGGCTGGAAAGGGCTGCAAGAGAGGCAAAAGGCGCTCATGCAGGGGCTCCAGAGAAAGATCCTAAAGTTGGCTGACATGAAGGGTGGCACGTTGACGGTCACCGAAGTCGCTGCCGATATGAATCTGTCGTTACCAGCGGCAGAGAACATCCTGACTTCGATGGATGATGGCTTCCGGGTCCGCTCGGAGATCTCGAAAGAAGGTGTTCTCTACTACGAGTTCCCGGAGTTACTCCACCGGGATCAACTCGGGTCGGGCGGCTGAGCCAACCGAGCGACCGACAGGCCAACGAGAATCACCGCGGCGCCGAGCAGTTGTAGAGGCCGCGGCAGCTCGCCCAGCCAAACCCAAGCGGTACCGAGAGCGGCGACCGGCACGAGGTTCGAGTAGATCGCAGTTCGGTTATTACCCAGCCTCTGCACGCCTCGATACCAGAGCAGGTATGCTACACCGACGGACATGATGCCGGCGTATGCAACGCCGACCCAGGCTCCCACCGAGATCATCGTTAGGTCCGTTCGCAGAAGGTCCGGGACCCCCATGAAGAAGATGAACGGGGTTCCAGCCCACAGCGTCCAAGCGGTCATCCTGAGCGCCCCGTACGTCCCGACGGGACGCCGACTCCCTACCGTGTAGATCGACCAGAGGATCGAGGCGAACACCATGATGATGTCACCTCGAAGAGTTTGACTGCTGAGGTCGAAGCCGTCGCCACCGCCGAGGATGACTAGAATCATCCCGGCGAACGTGCCGGCGACTCCTACCGCGACCCATGTGTTGACTCGCTCGTGACCCACTGCGGCCGACAGGATTACCGTCCAAATCGGAGTGGTGGAGAGCATCAAACTCGCGTTCCCCGCCAGGGTCCAGTCGAGTCCGAAGATGAAGCACAGCTGATAGACGACGTTGCCGAGAATCCCCAGGGCGACGATCCGTCCCAGGTCTTTGCGAGCTGGCACCCTTGGCCCAGGTAAGTGGCGCACGAGGACCCACATGACCCAGGCGGCCAAAGGGAATCGAAGAGCGTTGAACGCAAGCGGTTCCAACTCCGCCAGGACGACCTTGACGACCGAAAAGTTCACGCCCCAGATCACCGCCAACAGGACGAGCCCGAGATCGGTACTTAGGTCTCGCTTGGCATCTGGCATGTGAGTTCCGCTGTTTGGCGCCGCGGGGGGAGGTGGGAATGCACGCGATCGTTGTGCCACAAGCGAGACGGTATGCTAAGTTGCTTTCGTGCCCCCCGACAAAGTACCCGAAGGGCATTTTATGTCCAGAACCAACGTCCTAAAACTCGACGATTACCGTGACCGCCGGCTGCAATGCTTGCGGGTCACTGAATCTCTATGCAGTGCTGCTCCTGGGCGGAAGGCCTTACTGAGGAACGTTTCAGAGGCAGCATCGATCACAGGCGCGGACCGTGCTGCTGTGGTGGAGGTGGATGAGTACGGTCCGGGATTGGTGCATCCGCATGTGGTGCTCGATCTCCTGTCCGACCGACCGCGCCGCTCCGTTGGTGTGGGCCAAGTCTCTTCATGCGGGCAGATGGTTGACGGACCGGGGGTGCTCAGAGGAGAGCGTTTCTCGACAGTTGGACTACTGTAACGGAGCGGCGTTGGGCAGGGCGTTACGGAATTACGTGGGCGCGATGCCGACTCAGATTTGGGATGGAGCAGGGGGGCGGTTTTGAGGGCGTTCAGAAGGGCGAGCGGGTTGAACAAAAAAGCAGTGGGCGATAGGTCCGCTGCTCAATCGACGACGAGGGAGCACGATGCGGGAATTTTCGGCCGGAGACGGCACTCAGTGGACTGCGGCGGTACACGAGGCGTCGGGCCCTGACTATAAGGGGCGTTTCTATTTCGTACTGTCGGACGAGACCGGAGGCGAGTACGCTCTGGTCGACGTGCGTTGGAACAACGCAAGAACTGCGCAGAAGACCCTTGATACGATGTCGGAAACAGAGCTGCGCCGCCGACTCCGCTCGGCAACAGGAAGAGGGATGTCGGACACCAGATCTTAGCAGACAGCACCCGACTACTGTGACCCGCCGCCACTTCGCTGGGGGATGATGAGCCACTGTCCGGCGTAAATACGGTTGGGCTCGAGGCGCGGATTCGCTCTCAGGACGTCGTCGATCGTCAGGCCGTATCGACGCGCTATGAACGTGAGGTTCTCACCGTTCCGAACCTGGTAGCGTCCCGTGTCGTCGGCTTGCGCCTGAGGCACCACCGGCACACCCGCCACGATGGTGGCCGGGACTCGACCCGGGCCGCGGGCGAATTCCGCGAGTCTGGCGCCAATAAGGTCCTCCACCCGCTTGGCAGCAGTTGTCGACCGGGCTCCATTCAGCAGGATGGAGAAGGCCAGCCGTTCCGCGTCTTGAGAGCGAACCACCCCGCTTAAGGCAGACACACCTTCAATGGTACCGGTCTTCGCTCGGAGGTTCCCAGCCGCGGCTGTCCGATACATACGCGGAAGGCCGGGCCGCTGGCCGGCCTCTGGAAGGGTCTTCCAGTATTCTGGCCACTCGGGAGATCGTGCCATCCCGTCGAAGAGACCGACGAAGGCGCCGGGGCTTACTCTGTTGCCTGCCGACAGGCCTGAGCCGTCGAGCAGGACCAGGTCGTCGACCGGGACACCAATGTTCGCCAGAGATTCCTTAACAGCTTGTTCGCTCGAATTGGGGCTTCGCAGCCCGTCGCGCACCCGCCCGAGGGTTCTGAAGACGAGCTCGGCGAAGAGATTGTTACTACGCTTGTTGATGACCGCGAGGTATTCGCGAAGCGCGGGCGAGGTATGCCTAGCAAGGATGCGAGTGCGCCTACGGTCGGCATCGGAAGGGACATTGAGTCGGCCCACGATGGACTCTGTCGGATCGTTGACCACTTCGATTCCGCCGCCGAGCTGAATGCCACGTTCGTCGAGAACCGCGAGGAAAGCTGAGGCAGCAAAGTGCGCTGGCCTCGGTACGGTCATCTGTCGCCACACGTCTCTGGAGCCGCGGGTAATACGGCCTTGGATGCGAATGGTTTCAAGCGGGTCTTCCCGGAGGATCGCCAGACGGGGACGGGCCGATCCGGCTACGGTTTCGGCGACGTTCTCGACATCTAGGCCCGCGTTAGGGGGCACCGTGTGAAGCTCGGGTGGCTCACCCCCACGGCCCGCGGCAACGACTCGAAAGGACACCACGTTCTCGTTGTACGACAGTGCCGAAATGCCGGCAGCGAAATGATCGTTCAGGTCTGCCGGGTCCCAGCCATCGGGCCTGAGCGGGCCGGGAAGGTGCGAGGCGTCCGCGATCAGGTCCCCGGTGATCGAATGAATCCCAACCTCGGAGAGCTGATCCACCAAGAGATGGAAGACGCCGTCCTTCTCAAAATAGAACCGGTCCGATATCCCCGGATCACCGGTTCCGTAGACGACCAGGTCCCCGTGCAAGACCCCGTTCTCGACAACCCCCTCGGTCAGAAGGAAGGTCTGGAATCGGAATTCAGGTCCCAATTCTCTCAGAGCCGCGGCGGTCGTGAGGAGCTTGAGGTTGGACGCCGGGGCAAGGGCGGAGTCGGGTCCAACAGCGAAGAGCGTATCGCCTTGATCCATCGAGGTGACTAAAACGCCCCAGGTGGCGCCCCGTGACTGAAAACTCCCGAGGATGGACTCCAGGTCGGAGCGAAGTCTGCGAACCTCTTGCCCGGATGCGCGCTGGGGAAGGGTGAACACCGCGCACGCCAACATTCCCAGCAGAGGTGCTGCTGTGATCCACTTCTTGTTGGAATTTAGGAGATCCAACGGCTAGAGGCTCAAGCGTGAAGCGGACCGGGCCCGCCCCCGGGGAGGCAGGACACACAGTATCCAGATAACTCGAGCCGATATCCGGTCACGCTGAATCCATCCGCCCGTGCGCTGAGTTCACGGATGCCGGCTGGATCCACTTCTCCCGGCAGGTCTGCGACTTTACCGCACACGACACATCGAATGTGGTGATGGGGATCGGTTCGGCCATCGTACCGAGCCGAACCGTCACTGTAGGTCAGCTTCACCGCTAGTCCACAGCCGACAAGGGTCTCGAGGCTCTTATATACCGTGGCCAGAGAGATTCCCGCTGTGTCTTGCCGAACACCGAGGAATACTTCGTCGGCTGTAGGGTGGACATCCGTGCCCGCGAGGTAGCGGTACACAGCTGCGCGTTGGTCTGTAAACCGTTGTCCGCTGGCCTCAAGTGCCTCTCGGAGCCGCTGATCACTATTGTCTGGATGCATAACCATACTTTACCGAGGTTCCGGAAAGGGTGTCAAGCGGAACAGGCCACGATGGAGGGACGGAGATCATGCGGCGGCGTTCCTGGGGTCGACCAGCAGCCGCAGACCGTTGAAGACGACGATCACCGTGCTCCCTTCGTGTCCGATAACGCCTGCGGTTAGACCGATATTCCCGGTGAGCGCCAGCACGATCAAAGTGACCATCACGCCAACTGAGAACACCAGATTCTGACGCACGATTCTGCGCGCCCGACGGCTCAACCGGATCGCGTGGGCGATTCCATCGAGTTGCTCGCCCATCACGACGACATCCGCTGTTTCCAGCGCCACGTCGGTGCCTGCTGCCCCAAGAGCGAACCCGACGTCCGCGGTGGCCAGGGCAGGGGCGTCGTTCACGCCATCGCCGACCATGGCCACGGGCCCGTACTCTTCACGAATACTCTCGATGATCCGGGTCTTCGCATCTGGTAGGAGCTCCGCGTGAATGTGATCCACTCCCACCGCGTCACCGATCACTCGTGCTGTACCCCTGTCGTCACCCGTCAACATCGCGAGGTGTGTGATCCCGAGGGCACGAATGTCTCGAATTGCGTGCGCGGTACCGGACCGCGGCTGATCTGCCACTGAGAGCGCAGCCACGGCCTTACCGTCAAAGGCTACGAGCATCGGCGTTGTCCCGGCCTTCCGCATGTCGTCGAAGGCGTCGACCAAATCAGTGGGAAGCGGCGCGTCGATCAGATCGGAAATCCAAGACCGACGCCCGATCGATACACGCACGCCGTCCACGTCGGCCTGAACTCCTTGGCCGGCGATGGCCTCAAAGTTGTTTGGTTCGGACATGGCCACCGATTGTGCTTCAGCAGCCTGTAATATGGCTGAGGCCAGCGGGTGTTCGGATCGGGATTCGGCGGAGGCGATGAGCCGAAGCACACGGTGCTGGAAGGCTTCTGGGTCCGCACCCGCGGGCGTGTTCGTAACGAGACGAGAGAGTTCGGGACGCCCGACCGTTAGGGTCCCGGTTTTGTCGAACGCGATCGCCCGGATGTCTGCGAGCGCGTCGAGGTGGAGTCCTCCTTTGAAGAGTACACCACGCCGCGCTCCGTTGCTCACGGCAGAGACGATCGTCGCTGGGATCGAGATTACCAATGCGCACGGAGAGGCAACAACGAGGAGTGTCATGGCCCGATAGAACGAGGCTTCGAATGCCCACCCCATGAACGTCCAGGGGATGACGATGGCCAGAGCCGCCGCCGCGATGACACCCACGGCGTAACGCCCCTCGACGTCCTCGATCCAACTCTGCGTCGGGGCCCTGGTCTCTCGGGCGTCTTCAACCATGCGAATGACTCGCGCCAGGGCAGAGTCGTCGGCCCGGCGGGTCACGGTCAGGTCCAGTGAACCCGAACCGTTCAGCGTGCCTGCGAAGACGTCTGACCCCGCCTCCTTGCGGACAGGCACGGGCTCGCCTGTGAGGGTGGACTCGTCGATTCGCGAGGAGCCGCTGCTTACCTGGCCGTCTGCGGGTATGCGCTCTCCGGGCGCGACCCGCACGACATCGCTTGGGACAAGGGCCTCGATGGCGACTGCCTCCGTGCGCCCTTCGACCACCCGCAGGGCGGTCTCAGGACGGAGGTCCATCAGAGCGCTAATCGAGCGGCGCGTCCTGCCGAAGGCGTAGGTCTCTAGGCTCGTGCCCAGCGAGAAAAGAAAGAGGAGGGCGGCGCCTTCCAGCCAATGGCCAACCGTGGCAGCGCCCGCGGCCGCCAGTAACATGAGGAGGTCTACATCAATGGATGCATCGGCGAGTTCCCGTACCGTACGTCCGGTCGCCTCCCATCCGCCGGCGATGTAGGCGACGACGAAGGCGACGAGCGAAGCCGATGCAAGGTCGTTGATTTGGAATGCAAAGCCGGCGGATACGGCCAATCCGCACACCGCTGTCGACACGATGCTGGTGCGCCAGGCAGACTCAAGATCGGGTTGGTTCGGGTCGCAGCAGCCGCTCATGTCACTCTTATGCGGAATGGTTCTTGATAAGCTAGCCGGGGTCCCGAAAAGTGGATACCCCGCTCCGCAATCCCTTGCTCGGCCCGGCAGACACAGCAAATTTCTAAGAGTTGGAGTTTCCATCGATAAGGAATTCGCATGAGTACCGACGCAGGATCACTCGACGCCTTGCTGACCGAAAATCGTAGATTCACGCCCCCCGAGGAGTTTACAGCACGGGCTGTGGTACACGATTCTGAGATCTATGAGCGAGCTGCAGCTGATCCCGAAGGGTTCTGGGCGGAATGGGCGGCGAAGCTGGACTGGTTCGAGCCTTGGCACACCGTTCTCGAGTGGAACGCGCCCTACGCCAAGTGGTTCTTGGGTGGCAAGTTGAATGTCGCGCACAACTGCCTGGATCGGCATCTAGATGGACCCAGAGCGAATCAGGAAGCTCTGATCTGGGAAGGCGAGCCAGGTGATACGCGCACCTTCACGTACTCCGAACTGCACGCAGAGGTGTCGGCCTTCTCTAACGCGCTGAAGGGGCTCGGTGTTGTGAAGGGAGATCGGGTCACCATTTACCTCCCAATGGTCCCCGAAGCTGCGATCGCGATGTTGGCGTGCGCGCGGATTGGGGCGATCCACTCGGTGGTCTTCGGGGGCTTCAGTCCTGAGTCACTCTCGGATCGGAACAATGACGCTCAGGCCAAGGTGCTGATCACCGCCGATGGCGGTTGGAGACGGGGTGGGATTGTCCCGCTCAAGGCCAATTCGGACACCGCTATGGAGACCTCGCCGACGGTCCAGCACGTCGTTGTTGTGCAGCGCGGTGGCGATCTGAGCGACCAAGTCGACGCCAATATGATTCAGGGGCGAGACCACTGGTATCACGACCTGGTCTCCGATGCTGCCCGAGACTGTCCCGCTGAGGCGATGGACGCGGAGGACACGCTCTTCATCCTCTATACGTCCGGCACGACAGGGAAGCCAAAAGGAGTCGTGCACACCACCGGAGGCTACCTCACGCAGGTGGCTGCGACCACCAAGGTCGTGTTCGACCTCCAAGACGATGACGTGTACTGGTGTACGGCAGACGTGGGTTGGGTCACTGGGCACAGCTATATCGTGTACGGCCCCTTGGCCAATGGCACACGAGTGATGATGTACGAAGGGGCGCCCGACACTCCGGATCGCGGACGATTTTGGGAGCTTTGTGAGAAGTATGGCGTGACCGTGTTCTACACCGCCCCCACCGCGATACGCGCCTTCATGCGTTGGGGAGATCGTTGGCCCATGAGGTACGACCTCTCCAAGCTCCGCCTCTTAGGGACGGTAGGTGAGCCGATCAATCCAGAGGCATGGATGTGGTACCACCGCACGATTGGTGGTGAGCGGTGCCCGATCATAGACACTTGGTGGCAGACCGAGACGGGCGCGATCATGATCACGCCGCTGCCTGGGGTTACGGAGACGAAGCCGGGTACGGCCACGCGTGCCTTCCCTGGCATCGACGTGACGATCATGAACGACGCAGGGGAGGCCACGCCGGCCGGCTACCTCGCGATCACATCACCCTGGCCATCGATGCTGAGGACGGTTTGGGGCGACGACGAGCGTTTCAAAGAGACGTATTGGTCGAAGTGGGACAACATCTATTTCCCAGGTGACGGCGCGAAGATAGACGAAGACGGCTACCTGTGGATCTTGGGCCGCGTGGACGACGTGCTCAATGTCGCGGGGCATCGAATTGGGACGATGGAAGTGGAAAGTGCCCTTGTCGACCATCCCGCCGTTGCCGAGGCCGCGGTGGTGGGGAAGAGCCACGAGATAAAGGGTCAGTCCATCGCTGCCTTCGTCACCTTGAAGGATGGTTTCGATGGGACTGACGAGTTGTTGGCGGAGGTCCGCAATCACGTCGGAACAAAAATCGGGGCGATCGCGAAGCCGGAGTTCGTCGTCTTTACCGCCGATCTGCCCAAGACACGGTCCGGAAAAATTATGCGGAGACTGCTCCGCGATATCGCGGAAGGCCGTACTGTGGGTGACACGACGACACTCGCGGATCCGTCCGTAGTGGCGAGCCTGCAGTCGATGTACGAGGCCGACGAAGGCTAGTATCTCAGTTGCCATCGCCCCCGGGCATCGGGGGTGATGGCTTCTATTCGTCTGTCCGCATCGGGTCCGGTGTGCGCGGCTTCTTGGTCGCCCGCTCGTCTGCGGGTTTCTCCTTCGCCTTTCGAGCTGGCACGCCCACATAAACCCAGTGTGGTTCTGTGTCCCGAGTCAGCATCGATCCCGCGCCGACCATCGAATCATCCGCCACCGTGACACCCGCCAAAATTGTCGCGTGGTACGTGATACGGACGCTCTTCCCGATTGTGGTCTTGGGTAGGTACACGATGCGCCCGTCCACGATGTTGTGGGAGTGTGAGTAGACGTTCGCGAAGTCGGACACGGAGGAACCGTCCCCGATCTCGATTCCTCCCCGATCGTCCATGAGCACGTGCCGGTGGATGACGACGTTGTCCCCCACCTCCATGTTGTACCCGAAGGACAATCGCATGTGTGTGAACGCCTTGAAGTTCTTCCCGCATCGGCCGAATACATGACGCGCGAGGATGCGCCTGAAGTGGATTCCCAGTTCGATGTTCTCGCCCAGAGGGCTACGGTCGAACATCTCCCAAAGCCAGATCAGAGGCTTTCGCGGCGCGTAACGTTCCAGATCGATTTCTTCGTAGTACTCAGGCTCCAAGGTGACATTGCGCGGATCTAGCTGCGCGAGGGCCACCCTCGTCGTGAGCGGGAGAGATTCAATGTCGGCGCCTGAAAACTGCGGATAGTAGATATCCGTAAGGATCCGTGTGCACAGTTCGTTTCGATCACAATCCGGATCGTCGAGAACGCTGGACAACGAGTCCAGCCACTCTTTGTAGAGAGCGTCCGCTGCTGCGTCGACAGGCACGGGCCGGAGAGGGAGAAAAGACATAGGAAAGACGTTATCTGGATTCGAGATCATGGCAAGACGAACCCTGCGGTCGCATCACTTGATCGGCTGGTGTACACTTAACTTGTACTCCCTCTAACGCACCGCGACATCATGCACGACGTACTGCGTCAGCGACTGGTCCGCACCATCGAGAGCCTGCCGGACGAGCAGGTTTATCAGGTGTTGGACTACATTGAGTTCCTTGAGGCTAAATACGCCAAAACGACCCCAGTCGAAGCCTCCGGCTTACAGAAATTCGCCGAAGGGTTCGAGGACAAGCTGCGAAAGAAGGCGGTGAGCCCGAACACGATTCGGGAGGCGTTCCAGATGATTTCGGCCGCGGACCGTGTGTTGTCCGGGGTGTCTTCAGCCGGTAAGCAGATCCTTTCGGATTTGAGTGAGGTCCTGGATACTCCAGAGGAAGAGGTTGTGGACGGTGAGACGCATCAGATCGAGGCGGATCCCGCCAAGGCTGGAGGGCAGGGGCCCTCGGTTGGCTCGAATCCCGATGAGGTTGGACCCCGATAGGTGTCTGTTTAGCCGAAAAAGGTGCCTGGCCGTTGACGCTTTCGGGCGCTCCGGATATCCTGTCCTATGGTAATATTTTCGCTCTGCGGAGCGGGTCCGCGCTCGCCCTACGACGCCCCGGTTTTCGGGCCTCGAGGGGCGGGCGTGCGTCATATCTGAAAGGTCCGAAATCCGATGGCTGACCGCTCAACGAGCAGCGTGAAGATCATAAAGGAAGCGCTGACGTTCGACGACGTTCTCCTGATCCCGGGGCACTCGTTGGTGCACCCCAAGGAGACGGACGTGTCTTCGAAGGTGACGCGCGACATCACGATGAAGATCCCGCTCCTTTCTGCGGCGATGGATACCGTCACCGAGTCGCGAATGGCGATCCAGATGGCTCGCGAAGGTGGGATCGGGATCATCCACAAGAACCTCTCGGTTGAGCTGCAGGCCGCTGAGGTCGACCGCGTGAAGCGGTCCGAGAGCGGGATGATTCTGGATCCGATCACGTTGATGAGGGACGCGACGCTCGGTGACGCACACGAACTCATGTCCCGCTTCTCGATCAGCGGTGTTCCGATTGTCGAGGATGGCGGCCGGCTGGTTGGGATCATCACCAATCGCGATCTGCAATTCGAGACCGACATGCGGCTGTCGATCGAGAGCGTGATGACTTCGGACAACCTGGTCACGGTACCCGTAGGGACAACGCTCGACGAAGCGCAGGCGATCCTGCACAAACACCGGATCGAGAAGCTCCCGGTGGTAGATAACGAAGGGCATCTCTGTGGATTGATCACGGTCAAAGACATCTTCAAGCGCCGTCAGTATCCGGACGCGTGCAAAGACGAACACGGGAGACTGCGTGTGGGCGCCGCTATTGGTGCATCGTTGGCCGATGTCGATCGCGCCCATGAGCTGCTGGATGCGGGGGCGGATCTCCTGATCATCGATACCGCCCATGGTCATTCTGAGGGAGTACTCCAGGCCGTTGGACGGATCCGGGACAAGTTCCCCGATGCCCAGCTCGTCGGTGGGAACGTCGGAACGGTGGAAGGAGCGAAGGCGCTCGCGGATCGCGGAGTGGACGCCGTGAAAGTCGGCGTTGGGCCCGGCTCGATCTGCACCACGCGAATTGTGACCGGTGTGGGGCTCCCGCAGCTCACTGCGATCATGGATTCCGTAGATGGGGTCGATGGGTCCGTTCCTGTGATCGCTGACGGTGGAATTCGGTACTCCGGTGATATCGTGAAAGCGCTGGCCGCCGGTGCGCAGGCCGTGATGATGGGCTCGATGTTCGCCGGGACGGACGAGTCTCCCGGGGAAAGCTTCCTCCTCGAAGGACGTCGCTTCAAGGCGGTCCGAGGCATGGGGTCTTTGTCTGCGATGGAGCAGGGGTCGGCGGACCGGTACTTCCAAGACGGAGAGAGCAACGTGCGCAAGCTCGTCCCTGAGGGCATCGAAGCTCGAGTGCCTTACAAAGGGCCTGTCACCGACACGATCTATCAATTGGTTGGGGGGCTGCGCAGCGGCATGGGCTACTGCGGTGCTGCCGACCTCGCGGAACTGCGCGACAAGTCACGGTTCATTCAGGTTACGACAGGTGGGTTGCACGAGTCCCATCCGCACGACGTGACGATCACTCGAGAAGCACCCAACTACCACACGTGATAGGCGCGGTCGCCCCGGCGACCCGGCCCGACCCACCTGGAGACCCAAGCTATGCCAGGCCTACTCCCCAACGTCGATCCCGACGGCCTTCTGGAATACTCCGTGGTCTATACGGACCGCGCGCTCAACCACATGTCCCAGTCCTTCCAGGGTGTCATGCGGGACATCTCTGCCGTGCTGAGGGATGTCTACAACGCCGAGGCTGCGATCGTGGTGCCGGGTAGCGGCACGTTCGGTATGGAGGCGGTGGCGCGTCAGTTTGCCACAGATAAGAAGTGTCTGATCATCCGGAACGGTTGGTTCAGCTTCCGGTGGAGCCAGATTTTCGAGATGGGGGACATTCCTTCCGAATCGACGGTCATGATAGCTCGACAGGTAGGGGACGGACCGCAGGCTCCCTTCGCGCCAGCACCTGTGGACGAGGTCGTCGCCGCCATCGAGTCGCAGCGCCCGGATCTGGTCTTCGCGCCGCACGTAGAGACGGCGTCGGGGATGATCCTTCCGGACGGGTACATTGAGGCGGTCGCCAATGCGGTGCACGCGGTGGGGGGCATGTTCGTTCTCGACTGCGTGGCCTCAGGGGCCATCTGGGTGGACATGGAGGCACGTGGGGTCGATGTGCTGGTGACGGCTCCGCAGAAGGGATGGAGTGGCTCGCCCTGCTGCGGCTTGGTGATGCTGAGCGGCCGGGCTCTGGAGCGGATGGAGGAGACTACGAGCACCAGCTTCGCCTGCGACCTGAAGAAGTGGCATCAAATCATGCAGGCATACCTCGGGGGCGGTCATGCCTATCATGCCACGATGCCCACCGACGCCCTAGCCAGCTTCTGCGACGTCATGAAGGAGGCCCAGGCATACGGCTTCGAGAAGGTCCACGCGGAGCAGCAGGAACTTGGCGACCGTGTGCGCGCGCTGCTGGAGAGCAAAGGTTTTCGCAGCGTTGCCGCCGACGGCTTCAAGGCGCCGGGCGTGGTGGTCAGCTATACGACCGATAGCGGAATCAAGTCTGGCCAGAAGTTTGCACAGGCGGGCATCCAGATCGCCGCGGGCGTGCCGCTCAAGTGCAACGAACCTGAGGACTTCACCACGTTCCGCGTCGGTCTGTTCGGGTTGGACAAGCTCCACAACCTCGATCGCACGGTGGAGACACTGGAGCGGGCCCTGGCCGAGGTCCTTTGAGTTTCTGTGACCGCTCGGTTGGCGCGGGAGTCGGTTCAGGGGGCGATTCATAAGAATGGGAAGCGTCGGAACGATCGCGTCCGCAGCGCCGTTCACTCGCTTGATTCCACACCACCCGCAAAGCTTCCGGCTATGAGTCGACTTGCAGGAAGCATGGGGCCCACCGGACGGAGATGTGGTTGGCGTCGCGGTAGGAATCCGCGAGTCCGTGGCATTCACGTTGGGGTGGTCACGTGTCTGGTGGCTGGCTTCGCCGGAAGCTGCGTCGGGGGCGGAACACCTCCGGCGGTGCCGGGGCCCTACCCTAGTCCGTTGTTCGAACCCGCGGCGGTCGAATTCAGTGCTTTTGAGGACGGTGCTTTCCTTACCCCTCCTGATCTCGAAGGCCTCGATGACGAGATCCTTAGCTCTCCACTCCTTCGTGATCCTGAATTTCGCGCAGAAGTGGACCGATGGATCGAGTTCTGGACCACTCGTGCGTCGCGCTGGTTCCCGGATTACCTCGAGAGGATGACGTGGTTCGAAGAGACGGTGGACTCCACGCTTCGAGCGAACGACCTGCCGCCGTCGCTGAAGTACCTGCCGGTCATCGAGAGTGGATACAGCCCCCGAGCGGTGAGCGTGGCGAGCGCGGTGGGGCTGTGGCAGTTCATGGCACCGACCGCGAGGGGCTATGGCGTGGAGATCACTCCGCTCGTGGATCAGCGTCGAGACCCCTACGTGTCAACGGACGCAGCGGTGAAATTCCTGGCGAAATTGCATCGGGACTTCGAGTCGTGGTTCCTCGCTTTGGCTGCGTATAACTCCGGCCCGGGGCGCGTGCGGCGATTGATCAATCTCCATGCGCCTCTCGAGCCCGCGTCGGACAGCGTGTATTGGGCCATCCGGCCATACCTGCCGCGTGAGACTCGTGACTTCGTACCCAAATTTTTCGGAGCGATCGTCGTCGCCGGGAGCCCGTTGTCCCACGGCTATGAGCTCCCGGAAGCAGTCGGATTCGATTTCGAAGAAGTGATGGTTCCGGACGCGACGACGCTCGACGTAGTTGCCCGAGCTGCCGAGACGTCCGAAGAGGAGATTACTCGGCTCAATCCGCAGTTTGTGCGGGGAATGACTCCTCCACGCCGCCGTACCCTTGTCCGGGTGCCGGAAGGCAAGGGTGGGACGTTCAGACTGAATTATGCCCGCATACCGAGAAACGAGAGGGTGAGTTTTGTCGAGCACAGGGTAATTGCTGGCGAGACACTGGGGCACATTGCACAGCAGTACGGCATCCCACTCGCGGATCTAGAGGCGGCGAACCCCTCAGTGCGGCCAAGGACACTCAGGATCGGCTCCATGCTGACGGTACCGGTTTCTCCGAGTGCCCGGAGGGGTACGTCCTCAGGAGATGACTTTTAGAGCCAAACGCCTCTGATCGCCTATGCGGTCTCTGAGGTCCAAGTGCCGGACTGTCCGCCTTCTTTGCGCACGAGTCTCACTCCCTCGATGTACATGCCGCGATCGACCGCTTTAACCATGTCGTAAACGGTCAGGAGTGAAACGCTGACGGCGGTCAGTGCTTCCATCTCGACGCCGGTCTGTCCCGTAATTGTCGCTTCCGCTTCTGCGATGATGCCGGGCAAGTCATGATCCACTTCCA
Organism: Longimicrobiales bacterium; assembly: GCA_029245345.1. Lineage (NCBI taxonomy): Bacteria > Pseudomonadati > Gemmatimonadota > Longimicrobiia > Longimicrobiales > Longimicrobiales bacterium. Next base: position 208,869 of record JAQWPM010000021.1, on the reverse strand, counting down.
GCCGTACCGTGACACTGGCCCCCGGCAGTTGATGGCAAAGCGGGATGAGGTCGGCCGTCTTCTTGCCACCCATCACTCCGGCGAGTTCCGCTACCTGAAGAACGCTGCCTTTCGGAGTGTCCCCTGCGACAATGCGATCCAGAGTCGCGCTCTCCATCACGATACACCCGCGCGCGACAGCTCGACGGACGGACTGCTTCTTCTCCGACACGTCTACCATGCGAGCTCTTCCGTCCTCGTCGATGTGCGTGAGGTCTCCGGCCTTGTCTGTCATCGCACCACCTCTCGGGTCCTTTGGGGCTTGAGGGCCTTTCTCAGCGCCCTCACCAGCCCGTCAACGATCAGCTGCGGGTTCACGTTGCCGAATGCCAGCTCCCTCGCCTCTTCAACCCTCGTGAGGGCGTTCGCGATGTCGGATGGGAGGACGCCTGTCGAGGAGACGATTTCCTCCAGTTTTTCCCGGGCATCGTGATTGAAGATGGAGTCGCCCGCACCAGAAGCGACAGCCCCCAGATCACGCAGCCACTCCTCGGCGAAGCCGAAGAGGTCCACGAGCTTTCGAGCGCCGGCCGGTGAAAAGCCCAGGGCGGTCGTGTACCCGCCCACGGGGCCACCGGCCATAGCAGCGGCGATCAACGCATATGCTTTGCGTCTGAGGGCTTCCAGAGAACCGAGGTCGTCTCTGTCCGGCAAGAAGCCGAGGGCTCGGCCAATCGAGCCTTGCGAGAGACGGGCGGCCCACAGCGCGACCTGGTGATCGACGCCTCTGGCATCCACGAGAAATGAGGCCACGGTTTCCTCCGGGAGCCCGGCGATATGAACCGGGACGGTCCGCGAGCGGATGGTCGTGAGGAGCCGGCCCGGCTCACTCGTGGTCAGGATGAAGCGGGCCGCTCCGGGTGGCTCCTCGAGCAGCTTAAGGAGCGCATTCGCTGCTTCGGGACTCGACTCCTGCGGGACGAGCAACTCCGCGTTCCCGATGATGAAGATCTGACCTTCGGCCATTGCCGGCCGCATGGTAGCGCGGCGTCTGAGGTTCCGAACCATCCCGAGGTACAGGCCTCGTAGTTCGTCGAAATGGCTCGACTGAAGGGGCTCCGCGCGGCGATCGGCTAAGGCATCCATGCGCGCGTCCTCGAGAGCCCCGACGAGGCGTTCGCCGCTTGCCCCTTTGGGTCGTAAGAGGGGGAAATACCAATTCAGATCCGGGTGCTCCAGATTGAGGCCCATTTTGCACGGACCGCATCTGTCACAAGGGCCAGAACTCGTAGGACTGTCGCACATCAGCAACTGACCGATCCACAGAGCGAGTCGCTGTTTGCCCACACCTTTAGGGCCGTGCACCAGCAGGGCCGCGGGAAGCGACTCGCGTGCGACGGCGCCGAGGATCGTTTGTCGAACGTCTTCGTGCCCGACGAGGGGATGTAAGCTCACTCGTTACCGCGCGAACGGAGCCACTGCAGCGGATCCTGTGCTTGGGGGGAGCCTCCATCCACGGGTGCGCGAATCTGGAACTCGATGTGCGGCCCCTCAGGTGTATCGCGACCTCCTACCGTTCCCACGACCTGGCCGACTTCCACTCGACGACCTTGGACGACACCCAGATCTTCCAGGTACAGGTACAGGGTGTAGAAGCCGTCACCGTGGCTTAGCACTACGGTGGGGCCGTAGCCCTCGAACGGACCGGCCAACACGACCTCACCCGCCTTGACCGCCGTCACCGGGCTCCCCGGCGCTGCTGAGATTCCGATTCCATTCCAGCGCAGCACCATCCCGTTGGGGCGTCGTTCGGTCCCAAAGCTATAGATGAGTTCGCCGTGGATAGGCCAATCGAGTGAGCCTGCGTCGCCCGATGATAGAGTCGACGCGGCCCTCGGAGAGTCTGTTCGTCGTTCCATTTCTAACCGACGCTCTTCGAGGTCATCGACCAGCGTCGTCATCCGACTCTCGTCTTGATCGAGTTGCTCGATCGTTGACAGAGTTTGCGCTTCGCGACTCCGGAAGTCCTGCAGGGCAAATTGCCGTTCCGCTTCGACCGAGCGGAGGCGGACCACTTCGCTCAATCGATTCTGTCGAAGGCTCCCTAACTCAGCCATGGTCTGCTGGAGATCGTCGTTGCGCGTGACAAGCTCCACTTCTAGATCAGTCACTCGTTCGACCAACGAACGATCGAAGACAGCGATGCGTCGCAGATAGCGATAGCGGTTCACGAGGTCAGTGAAGGAGGTGGCCTCCACCAGGACCCTGACCGTATGGAGCGGGCCCATCCTGTAGATGTCCCGTAGCCTGCGGTACAGCACAGCATTGTTTTCTGCCAAGCGCTCTCGGGACTGCACCAACTCTCGCGTGGTTTCTTGAATCTGCCCCGTCGTCGCGTCAGACTGGAACTGGATCTCGGCAAGAACCGACCGGGACGCGGACAGTCGCCGCTCCACGTTAGCCAGCTCGGTGGCTGCGTCCTGGACTCGGGTCCGGACTCCGGTGACCTCCTGTTCGAGCCGTGCCCGCTCTGCTCGGATCTGCTCTAGGCGTCTTTGGCTGGCCAGAATTTCTTGGCGAATATCCGTCTGGGCTTCGAGGCAGGTCGGCAGGGCCGTTGCAAGGAGTGCCCAGAAGACGCTGGCGCCGACGCGAACCGAAGCGAGCCGTGACATGTCAGACTTCCCGGAGGTACCGTCGGATTGCGAACGAACTCGCGATTGCGCCGAAGACGACTCCTGTTCCAATCCCGCTCATCACCCACGACGGCGGAATCCATGCCACTTCGAAAAGGAAGGCGTAGACGCTTCGGTATGTGCCCCAAGTCAGCAGCCAAGCGAGCATCCCGCCGATGAGGCCCGTCATCGCGCCCTCGAGGAGGAAGGGACGTCGGATGAATCCCTTCTTCGCTCCGACGAGTCGCATCACGTAGATCTCGTCCTTCCTCGCGAAAATCGCGATCCTCAGTGCCGTCGCAATAATCAAGGCGGCCACCAGCGCGAACGCACCACCCAGGACCGCCGTGGTCGCAGCGCCCACCCGGCGCAATGTGAAGAGCTTGTCGACCCACTCGCGACCGTAGAATGCGTCTTCTACGAAGGGGTATGTCATGGCGGTCGCGGCGATACTCTCCACGATCTCAAGGTTGCGCTCTCCTGGCACGAGTTCGATTTCGAGCGACTGGGGGAGGGGATTCACTTCGAGGTCACTGAAGAGCTCCCTGAAGTCCGGGAACTCCGCGCGCGCGCGATCGAGCGCGCCCCGCTTCGAGAGGAAAGTTACGGAACGAACCTCTGCAATCTCCTCCAACTCTCGATGTGCCAGGTCGATCTCGCTTTGACGGGCATCGTCGCGCAGGTGCACGGAGATCTCTACGCGCTCTTCGATTGTGGTCAGAGCGAGTTGAAGGTTGTACGTGGCTAGGCCGAAGAGCCCGACCACGAACAACGCGAGCCCGACCATTGCGGACGATAATCCGGTGAGCATCGGAGCTCGCCGAAATGCGTTGAGAGCCTCACGTAGAGCGTACATGGTCCCCTTCGGCGGCGAACGAGTCGTAGACCACTTCACCCTGATCCAGCTCGAAGAGTCGAGCGTGCGGGTAGCGCCGGACGAGATCGAGGTCATGCGTGGCCATCAACACCGCCATGCCCTTTGCGTTGATGTCCCAGAGCAGATCCATCACTCCCCGGGTTGCCCGATCGTCCAGATTTCCGGTCGGCTCGTCAGCCAATAGCACGTAGGGGTCGTTGGCGAGTGCGCGGGCGATAGCGACGCGTTGTTGCTCCCCACCGGACAACTCGTGAACTAATGCCCCTGCCTTCGTAGAAAGACCCACTTGGGCGAGAAGCCTCTGGGCACGTTGTACGACGTCCTTGGACGCAGTACCGGTCACTTCGAGCACGAAGGAGACGTTTTCCAAAGCCGTCCGGCCAGGCAGGAGGCGGAAGTCCTGGAAGACGAAACCGACACGGCGCCGAACCTTCCACAGATCCCGATCCGTGATTCGGTCCGTGGAATATCCTGTGACGCGTACCTCACCGTTCGTGGGACGATCCGCCATGTGGATGAGGCGCAGCGTGGTCGACTTCCCGGATCCTGAATGCCCAGTAAGAAAGGCGAATTCACCTTTCTTCATATGGAGCGTCACGTCGCGCAGCGCGTGGCCGCGTTTCGGGTACTCCTTCGAAACATTCGTGAGTTTGATCACCGGAACCGCCCTATGAGGTGCGCCCAGAGATACCGGGACGAAAGGTTAGGCATCGGTGGAATCCGTGTCAAAACGGGCGGAAGCGAGGCGACGTGCCAGTGCCATGGCTTCTCGCATTGAGGATTCGTCGGCACGCCCCGTGCCAGCTAGCTCGAAGGCGGTCCCGTGGTCGGGGGATGTTCTGATAAACGGCAGTCCCAAGGTGACGTTTACACCGGAGCCAAAGCTAACGGTCTTGAACGCTGCCATTGCAACGTCATGATACGGAGCGACCACGGCATGAAACTCTCCGTGCAGGGCTTTTTGGAACACGGTGTCCGCTGGAAAAGGGCCTTGGACATCCCACGCGGCCTCTCGAAGGTGTTCGATGGCCGGCACCATGCGGGTCGACTCCTCGTCCCCGAAGAGGCCGCCGTCTGACGCATGTGGGTTGAGTGCGCACAAGGCGATCCGAGGCTCGTCAATCCCCCAATCCTGCCGCAACGATTTTGCCAGAAGGATTGTCTGGTCGATCAGGCGTTGTTCCGTGACCAGCTCTGGGACGTCGCGAAGAGCGTGGTGGGTCGTGGCCAGAAGAACGCGAAGCGGCGCGTTTAAACGAGTCGTCTCAGCAGCCATGAGCATTCCGACTTGGTCGACCCCGGTCAGCTCTTGAAGCATTTCGGTCTGACCCGGGACCTTCCAACCAGCCGCGTGGAGGGATGGCTTGTGGACGGGCGCCGTGACAATGGCCTGAAAGTCCCCGCGCATCGCGCCCTCGACAGCCCCTGTGATCGCTTGAGCCGAGGCGCTCCCGGCGGCTTCTTCTGTATCGTCGAAGTCGCCCAGTCCCACGAAATGGCTACCCGAGGGGACGTTCTCCGCGAACCTGTCCGGGCCGAAAAACGTGAGGTCGGAATGTCCCGCGCCAGCTGCGAAGGCCACCTCCGGTCCGATTCCGCGCGGATCTCCTAGAGCAACCGCTATGTGAGGACGCACGCGTCGAGTCCGCTAGTCGCGAATTTCGACGTACGTCTTCGCCCGCAGCTCCGCGAGAATCCTGGCGATCTTCTTTTGCTGCTGGAGCTGGTCTGCCAACTGCGCTCGAATGTCCTCGAAGGTGTAGGCGCCAGCTTCTCGAACCTCCAGCATACTGATGACCGCGAATCGGGTCTCACCTTGACCGGTCACGTATTCAAGTGGGCCGAGTACGTCACCGGTCGAAGCGGCCGCAACGACGCTATATCCCGGAGGAAGACTCGTAATCTGGTCGGACGTGATCGTGAGGGAGTCGGGTGCTTCCGGGTCGCCATACTGTTCGAAGAGAGCGTCGATCGAGGCACCTGCATTCACTTGAGCCAGAACTTCCGTGGCAGTTTCGCGAGCCACTTGGATGTCGGCGGCAGTGAGGTCAGCCGTGATCAAGATGTGCCTGCCGCGGCGCTCGCCGGGGCGGGAACGCTCGATCTTGATGATGTGGAAGCCGAACTGTGACTCGACCACTCCACTTGTTTGTCCATCCAAGAGCGTGAAGGCCGCGTCTTCGAATGCCTTCACCATTCGCCCGCGCCGGAACCAACCTAGATCTCCACCCAGCTCACCCGTTCCCGGATCGTCGGAGTGGGCCGTCGCCAGTTCTTCGAAATCTGCACCAGCGGCCAATTCACTCAACAGTCGTTCAGCCTCCGAGCGCGCAGTGCCCATCGACTCTTCCGACGGCGTCGGCTTCATCACCACCTGTTCGAAGGTGATCAGCTTCGGCCGCTGCTGAAGCTGGCTGCGGGCGCCTTGGAACGAGGCGAGCATCTCGTCTTCGGAGAGCTCGATATCGGGCACGTCTCGAAGTCGAAGCTGCAGGAACATCTGCTGTGTTTGTTCTTCGCGGATTTGGGTTCTGAACATGTCCCGGTACTCCGCGAGCGTGAGACCGTCGCCCGCCAGGGCCCGTTGCAACGCGGGCCCTCCACCGACCTGCTGGGTGACCGTCTCGATCTGCGCGGTCACACGTTCCTCGATAACATCTTCATCCACGGAGATCAGCGAGTCTCGCCCGGCTTCTTGGAGTACGAGCACTCGGTTCACCCATTGATCCAAGACCCCGCTCATGATCTCGTCGAGTTGAGGACCCGGCGGGGGAATCTCAAAACCCTCAGTGAGCTGCAGCCTTTGCATCTCTTCCTGGATCTGGCTCAGGAGAACGACTGAGTCACCCACAAGGGCGACGACCCTGTCCACAACGTCGTCGTCAACGGTGGTGAGTTGGGCATCAGCCCAGTCCGGGGAGCCCATAAGTGTCAGGACGGTGAAAACCGCCGCCATTGTAGTCCGCATGGTTAGGTCATAAACCGATGTATTGTCAGGGGTTCCGGCCGGCGCTGTCGACTGCTGCTTCCAACAGCGATGGGCTTTGGTTCACGCGGCGTTGCCCGATCATTAGCACAGCTTGGCCGACACCTCTCTCGAAGACGGACGGACTCATTCCACTCCGAAGCTGAAAGGTGATCGCTCCGAGCTGGACCATTTCTGTGGTGCCTGTCACGACCCTCTCGACGGCATCGAGGGCCGCACGCTGAACCGCGGGCGCCAGGTCCTCTCCATATGCCCGATCAAGTCGGACCAGACCGAGTAAGTGGGCTACTCCCATGAGTTGGACTCGGGCGTTCGTCACCAGGGAGTCGAAGCGCGCCTCAGATGGCCCGAGCCCAGTCGCTTGAGCCTGGGCGACCAAGAGTTCGCGTTGAATCAGGCTTCTCAGGAAGCGGTCGATCTGGTCGTCATCGCCCGCCACAACTTGGGCACGGAATTCGGGCACTTGGCCCTGAAGAACGCCTTGGAGTTCTCCGACCGTGAGCTCGCCATCCTTGTAATCGTAGAGAGAACGCTCCGCAGCCCGTCGCGAAAGTCGATTGCTCGGGTTCTCTGCGACATCACGAGTGACTGCGTAGGCCCCTTCGACCACTTCGAGTTCCGCCCGTGCTTCGATGTCAGCCACGAATACCGATTCAGCGTCGAAGTAGCGTTCTGCCAAGACTTGGTTGCGGAAGTCGGGTGCGATTTCGTCGAACCCCTGAGCGCGGAGTTCCTCCAGCTTGATCAGGTGCAGTCCGAACTGGGTCTGGACAGGGTCGCTGACTTGTCCGGGCTCAAGGGCCAAGGCGGCTGCCTCGAATTGGGGAAGCATGTCACCGCGCCCAAAGAAGCCGAGGTCGCCCCCGAGCGATGCCGTACCCGGATCTCCACTGAATTGGCGAGCGAGGGCTTCAAAAGACTCCCCACCCAGGATCCGAGCCCGAAGCGCTTCGGCCTGCAAACGAACCGCATTCAGGTCGATGTTGGTGGCGTTCTGGGGGTAGGGCAGGAGGATGTGCCGTGCCCGAATCTCGAGTGCGGGGTCGTCCGACTCGTATTGCGAACGCAACTCAGCATCCGTGACTACCGTGTCGACCTGGAGGGCCGAGTCGCGAAGCTCGACGATCATGAGCGGTTCGAGCTGGTCCATCACGAGCGGAGCGAAGTCGATGTCCGAGAGCATCGTGTCTGCCGCGACTGCTGCCGCGAGCATGACGTAATCCACCCAGAGATCAGCGACCTGCTTGACCACTGCGACTTGAGCTGGGAACCGTTCCTCATTCACGAGAAGATCCGCCACACTCTCTACGCTGAGCGTGTAGGCGCCGGCTCTCGCCACGAGGCCTTCGTCCGTCTGGACATCCGCACAGGCGATCGACACCACCGCGAGGAGGGCTGTACCCAATAATGTGGCTCTAATCTTCATCGAACTTGGTCTCCTGACCTCGTCACGTTTCTCGTCTTCACGCAGCGGCTGCATGTGCGGACCGAAGCGCATCCAATGCCACCATGAGTGTCTCTAAAATCGGTTCGATACCAACTTGTTTCAAAACAATCGAGAAAGGCTCCATTCGTCTGATTTCGACTTCGGCCTGACGTTGACGGAGGGGGCCTTCAAGCACCGCCATGCGCGGTACAACACCAGACCGAAACGTAACCCGAGCGGAGCTTTCCTTCACCAAGATACGCTCAACTCCCAAGGTCTTTCCGAGCGCTCTCACGATTGCGGCGTCCAAAAGCCGCTCCACCTCGGTCGGGACCTTCCCGAATCGGTCCTTCAGCTCGAGTCTCAGTGCCTCCACTTCAGGGCGGCCCGCCACTCGAGACAGTCGTCGGTACAAGTGGAGTTTTTGACTCGAGTCGGCCACGTACTCCTCTGGGAGATACGCGGGTCCTGGCATTGAGACGTCGGGATCCGGCCATTCGGGTTGCTCGGCGCCCTTCTGGATCCCATCGACGGTCTTCCTGAGAAGCCGCATGTACGCATCCAACCCGATCTGCTGGGCGAAGCCAGACTGGTCAGAGCCCAACAGATTGCCCGCACCCCTCATTTCCAGGTCGCGAACGGCGACGGAATATCCCGAGCCGAGTTCGGTGTGGTGCTCAAGCACGCGCAACCGCCGCACAGCGTCCTCACTCACGCCGTCAGGGACCAAGAGGTAACAGTACGCCCGGCGGTCCGACCGGCCGACCCGACCACGGATCTGATAGAGCTGAGACAGTCCGAAGCGGTCTGCACGATCGACGATGAGCGTGTTGGCGTTGGGGACGTCCAGACCGTTCTCGATAATCGAGGAACACACGAGGACGTCGATGTCGCCGTCTACGAAGGAGCGCATGACGTCGTCGAGTTCCTTGCCACTCATCTGACCGTGTCCCACGACGACCGTGGCTTCCGGTACGAGCGCTCGTACTTCTTCCGCCACGTTGTAGATCGTGTCGATTCGGTTGTGCAGAAAGAACGCCTGGCCACCTCGATCGAGTTCTCGATGGAGGGCTTCGGAAAGGAGTTGGTCGGTCCACTGAAGGACGTTGGTGTAGATCGGCATCCGATCCCGGGGGGGCGTCTTGATCAGCGACATGTCGCGGATCCCAGACAGCGACAAGTAGAGAGTGCGGGGAATCGGCGTGGCCGAAAGGGTCAGAACGTCCAGAGACGACCGGAGCTGCTTGAGGCGTTCTTTGTGTTTGACCCCGAATCGCTGTTCCTCATCTACGATCAGGAGCCCCAGGTCCTTGAACGTGACGTCCTTCGACAGGAGTCGGTGAGTCCCCACCACGATGTCGACCTCGCCTTTCGCCACGCCGAGGAGGATCTCCTTCTGCTCCTTGGGAGAACGGAATCGACTTAGGGCGCCGACTCTGACCGGGTAGTCGGCGACCCGCTCCTCGAACGTATGACGATGTTGCTCGACGAGAATCGTGGTTGGCGCGAGCACGGCGACTTGCTTTCCATCCTGAATCGCCTTGAAGGCGGCTCGGACAGCGACTTCGGTCTTCCCGTAGCCGACGTCACCGCACACCAGTCGGTCCATTGGACGGATCGACTCCATGTCACGCTTCACGTCTTCTGAGGCCTGGCGCTGATCTGGAGTGTCCTCGTAGAGAAAGGAAGACTCCATCTCCATTTGCCAGCGAGTGTCTTTTGAGAACGAGTATCCGCGCGCGGCTTCCCGGCGGGCGTAGAGCTCCAGGAGCTCAGCGGTCATCTCCTCGAGTACACGAACGGTCTTCTTCTTGAGTGCCTTCCAACGCTTCCCACCGATCCTGTGGAGCCCAGGAGGCTTGGAATCGTCGGACTCCCCGACCCACCGTTCGAGGGCGTCCAAACGATAAACAGGCAACCTGAGAATCTCCCCGCCAGCATACTCGATCGCGAGAGATTCGATTTCCTGACCTCCGATCTCGAGGTGCTCGAGGCCTCGGAAGCGCCCGATCCCGTGATCCATATGAACGACGAAATCGCCCGGTGTCAGTTGGGCCATGCTCTCAAGTGCTACCGCTCCCCGGAAACGCCGCGAGCGACGAATCCTCCGCGAACGTCGGAAGATTTCGTGATCGTTGAGAACACGGAGCGGGGTAGGGCCGCCTGCGAGTTCGAAGCCAGCCGAAACCGACCCCAGGCCGAGGGTCGTGCCCTCGGGTACCTTGTGCGGCCCTCCGAGGATCTCTTCGAGTCTCTGAAGCTGCCCATCGTTGTCGCAGAGCAACAACGTCACAAAACCCTTAGAGAACCCCTGGGTGAGGTGCTCCTTGAGTCGACCCATATCGCGGTCGATCTCTGGAGCTGGCTTCGTCTCCAGGTTCCTGCCGTCAGGGATCTCGTCCTCTTGCAGCTCGAGCCTGGGGAATTCCTTGGCCAGACGCTCGAACTCGTTCGGATCCAAGAAGAGTTGATGTGGTTCGTGCGGGTCGGCGCCCGAGTGTACCAGGTCGCCGTAGAGCGTTGTGACACGACTCCACGTTCGGACCACCTCTTCGTGCATGTCCCAAGCTTCGAAACGGACCAGGACTGCGTCCGCCGGAAGCAACTCGAGAAGCGAGTGGGAGACTGAATCTTCTGCCTCACCGGCAGCCGGACGACGGAAGTCTACAGGTAAGATGTGCGTCGCATCGAGTTCACCCGTCGACCGCTGATTCAGAATATCGAAGGACCGTATCGACTCGATCTCGTCTCCCCAGAATTCGAGCCGGACCGGATCACCGGCAGCCACAGAAAACAGGTCTAAGATGCCACCCCGAACCGCGAATTGACCCACCTCCTCCACCAGTGGAACCCGCTCAAACCCACGTTCCTCCAGATAGCGTGTGAGCTCGGAGAACGGGGTCACGTCCCCGACTCGCAGAGTGCGGCGGATACCGGTGAGTTCGGCGGGCAGCAGCACACGTTCTTGCAGCGCACGCGGGGTCGTGACGAGGATCTGGCTGCGACCGGAAAAGAGGGCTTCTACTGCCTCGACCCGGAGGCCGCCGATCTCTAAGTGTGGTTTGCTTTCCTCGTAGGGCAGCACCTCTTGTTGCGGGTACAAGTGAGATGCGCCGGGGCCACCGAGCACGGCCTCAAGATCAGCTTCCGCAGAAACTGCGTCACGCGGGGACTCTGCGAGCGCGACGAATACCCGCTCCGGATTCGCCCGATGGAGTGCCGCCAAGACCAATGGGCCTAGGGCCCCCCTTACGCCACCGATTCGAGTGGTGTGTCCCGGGGTCGGCAGAGCCGAGGCAGTGGCGAGGACAGCCGGACAGGATCCGACCGCGGAGAGAATGACGTTAGGCCGTGGCATCGACCGACGCTGACTCGACTCTTCGCCTGTTGCTGGCATTGCGTTCGACCCGCCCGGAGGCAGCGACAAGTGCTTCGACTGCTAGGAGCAGCGCGGCGGCAAGGAGTAGGGGCCACCACAGTTCGGGCCCCTGGCGCGCTCGGAACACAGAGCGATCCCATTGAGCCTCGCGATCCACGGTCGTTATATCGGTTCCGAGGTGAGCTTCGAGGTCACGCGAGGAGATCCGAGCGAGTCGAGACTCTTCGCCCGGCACGTTCAGCGCGAACACTGACACCTCCGTGTCTCCGCTCAGAAATGTGTAGAACCCGGCCTGCCCGGTGCCTCGGACCATGCGTGTTCCGTCGATCTCGATCTCGACGCCTCCCGGGAGCCTCACATGAGTGGCTGAGCGAGGGGCCGAGATGTGATCACCAGCTAGGTATTCTGTCGTCGTCCCGCCCGCGCCGGCCCATTCGCTGGCAGCCCAGTCGAAGAACTGGAGCATGGACGATGATACCGGGAGTGTCGATGACCCCTCGTCCAAGGGGGATGCAACGAGGAGGTATCGGCGCCCGATCGCGTCCTGGCCTTGGACGATCCAAGGATCACCGCCGGCATCTGCGAGCACGGAAGAAGCGTTGTCCGATTCCCCCACGAGCCGGAGTCGATACCACCGTAGAGCCCGCACCCCGGCTAGGGATGGGGGTAGCAGGCGACCGGCCAACTCCGCTTCCCCGAAAGCCGCTCGGCTTTCGACGCGCCACGGCACCCCGGCATCTGAAAGCCGTCGGTTCAGCGCGGGCAGGCGAGTCGGGTCGGTGGGCGGCAAGACCAATACGCTGGCCGAGGCCGGAAGGCTCTCGAGGCCCAGGCCTTCATCGCTGACCAAGAGATCAGAGGTAGCTACGGCGCCCCGAGAGATGCGGCCGGCTTGCTCCAAGACCGAGAGGGCCTGGTCGGCGAAGAGTCCCGGGGCGCCGGTCATCGCCACGGCCGGGGCTGGCCGGGAGCGGAAGGCGAAGAAGCGACGGTCGTCTGCGCGGAGCGCGTCGGGATCGGAGTCGGCGTAACCCCGGACCCATCCCGCACCGGTGGCGGGCAGGCCGACCGACGTCGCCGACCCTGCGGGAACACTCGCGGCTCCGCGGATGCGTTCATTCACCACCAGGCGCACAGGCAAGCGAGCCGTGTCCGACTCGGATGCGAGGGCGGCGATGGTCACTTCAGAGCGTTGTCCCTCCAGTGGAGGGAGTCCGCCTCCCACTACCACACTTTCGAGCCCCGTGTTCAGCGGGATCTCATCATCGGTTGCCCACACGACGATCGGGATCGAGCCACCCGGTTGTTCCCCCGCGGGCGGAAAGGCTGATTCCTGAAGATCGGACAGGAGGTGGATCTCCTGGTGGTCGAACCCCGACGCTGCGAGCAAGCCTGCTGCTCGTTCGATGGCGGCGGCGAGTGCCCCGTGTGCATCCGTAGGCTGTGTGTCGTCAATCGCGGCTCGGGCGTCCGCTGCATCGCCCGGCAGGGCGGGGAGCCACGGTTCACCCGCCCTCAGGACCCAAAAACGGTCCTCGTCGGACGCTCCCTCGATCGATCTGTGCGCAATGCCCTTCAGGCGATCAAGTACGCGGGCCTCACCGACTACCAGGCCGCTGCTCATCGAGTTGTCGAGCACGATCACGACCGCTGTGGGCGGATGCGCTGTCCCGCGACCCTTGAAGAAGAGCCTTGCTCCAGCTCCGACGACTAGAAGCAACACCGCAACGCGTGCGAGCAAGAGAATGAGCTGGCGTAGCTTGATCTGGCGAGCGTGCTCGCGCTCGGTCCGTTCTAGGTACCGGAGCGCCGGGAAGGATACCCTGCGCGTTTCGTGCCGCTGAAACAGGTGGATGAAGATGGGCACCCCGATCGCGACGGCTGTCGCGAGGAACATCGGACTCAGCGCTCCCATCGGGCCCTCCTGGAGAGCTGGCCGGTCTTCATCCGAGGCGTTCCCGCTTTCTCAAATAGGCACGGAGGGCCATAGAGAGCGGCTTGTCCGTGTCCACCACCTGGTAGTCGATTCCGTGCGGCCGTAACTTGCGTTGCCATTCGGCCAACGCCTCGTTCACGGCCTCCCGGTAGTCGGCGCGGATGTCGGCCACGCTCACCAGAAGCTCTTGGTTCGTTTCCGGATCGTAGAACCGGGCCTCTGACGCAGGTGGGAGTTCCCGCTCGCCCGGATCGATCAGATGGAACACCAACACTTCGTGTCCGTGGTGCCGAAGGAATTTGAGCGCGGTGATGGTCTCGTCCGGCTGGACCAGAAGGTCCGAGAAGAGGACGACCAGCCCCGCTCTCCGAAGGCGCACTGCCACATCACGCAGGGCGCCCTCCGCGGACGTGCCACCCGTCGACTCGAGCGCCCCCAAGCGACGCGCCAGTTCGTGCCATTGCCGGCGTCCGCCTCGCGCCTGGACACGCTCCGCGACCTCTTCGTGAAACGCAGTCATGCCAACCGAATCACCCTGTCGCAGCAGAATGAGCCCGAGCGATGCCGCGAGGTGTTTGGCGTACCACAGTTTCGACGGAAGGACCCCGGGCTCCGAGGACCACCCCATCGACTGGCTGACGTCTATGAGAAGGTGAGCTCGGAGGCTCGTTTCTTCCTCGAATTGCTTGACGTAGTAACGGTCCGACCGCCCATACATACGCCAGTCGATATACCGCAGGTCATCGCCGGCCTGGTAGGCCCTGAGTTCTGCGAACTCCGCAGAGAATCCTCGGTGCGGAGAGCGGTGCAGGCCCATCAGGAAGCCCTCGACAACCTCCCGCGCGATGAACTCGATGCCCCCCAGCTGTGAGAGCGTGGCAGGATCAAGAAGATCTGGACGAGAGGTGGCCGCGGAGGCCCTTGGGTCTGTCATTGAGGAAGGGAAGCTACCTGGGCATCGTGCCGCGCTCAACGGGGCGATCAAAGCGACCCTTCGGCGCTTTCTTGGCGTGTCCTACGCGCCATTGTTCGATGTCCCCACAGTGGGACGCTGAGGCAGGGTCGTCCAGCGAATACGCGGAGTTTTAGGCTGGCACACGTGTTGCTCATTGAAGGGCGGTGACCCCTACAGGAGAGAGCAAGTGCGTGCATTCGTTTCGGCCCTAGCGGTTACGGTTGCTTTGGCGGCGCCTGCAGCCGGTCAAGACGCCGGCTCTGCGGCAGAACTCGAAGCCCGGGTATGGCTCGACCGGGGCGATGAGCCGGTACTGCAGCGTGGCGATCAGGTTCGGGTCTACTACCGGACCTCGCTCGACGCCTTCACCGCGATCTTTCGTATCGACACGGATGGGGCGGTGAGGCTGTTGAGTCCCGCCCATCCGGGAGGCGTTGAACTGACCGCAGGAGACGAAGACTACCGACTCCTCTTCCCGGAGGAGGCCGGGTGGCGAGTGTATGACGACCCGGGTGTCGGCTACTACTTCATCATCGCAGCTCAGCAGCCGCTCGATTTTTCCGCGTTCCGCTTTATTCCCCAAGAAGACCGTTGGGATCTAGGTGATGTCGCGGCCAGGGTGTACGAGGACCCGTATCTGGCGATCGATGATTTCGTCGCTGTGATGATCCCTGATTGGGAGGTCTCCCTCTATACGCTGGATTTCATCTCCTACAGCGTGGGCGAGGAGCACAGCTATCCTCGCTTTTTGAGTTATGAATGCCATGGAGAGCGGTCCTACAACAGTTCGAATCCATACTCCTACGCGTGTACTGACTTTCGGGTCGTAGTTTGGGACGATCCATACTACTACCCGGCGGTCCGCTACTCCGGAACCCGGGCGGTATTCCCGGTTCCTCTGAGGAATCGCCCGAGGTATACGGTGGTGAATAGGAACCCCGGCGAGGGGTGGTCACCCCTGGTGCGGTTCAGGGAACCTCCTCCGCTGCCTGCGCGAGGGGCGCAATTCAAGGAGCCAGACGTTGCCCGCGGAATAGATCGGCTCACTCCGCCAAGACAGACTAAGGTTGCCCCCTCCGCCGGTGTAGCCTCGCGGCGGTCAAACGCGGGGAGTGTGCCGACGAGGCGACCTTCAACGGCGCCGGTGGCTCGAGAAGGCTCAAGCCGAGTGATTCAGTCTCGCCCGACGAAGCCAGCTCGGGCTAGACCCTCTAGCGGTTCGGTGTCCACGCGCAGGGCGACGGGTTCTGCCCGAGCTGGCCCTACCCGTAGAACGCCGACTTCGGCGACTCCGACGCGCGAGCGCCCCTACAGCGGGGTTCGGAAATCGTCTGGTACCGCAAGACCCTCGTTGCTTCGAAGGCTGAACACTGCTGTCCAGAATACGGCCGGCAGCCGGGCGAAGACGGGTCGATCGACTCGATCCATGACTCGTCCGCAACCGGCAAGGACGGGGTCTGGAGCCAGCCGCAGCAGACCTACGAAGGCGACCTTCGTGCGCCCTCCGACCCGCTCGAGTCCGGTTGCCCGACCTCCTGCCAGAACTCGATCTCGTCCGGCGACGTCACGTCCCGCCGCCGCCGCGGGTGCGCGCCCTAAGACGGCCCGAGTTCGTCCGTCGATTTCGAGTCGGCCTACATCGACCCGGTCATCGCCACCAGCCAGGCCGACTGTTCGCGCGCGAGCGACCCGCCCACCGCCACGCCGCGGTGGGCGCGGGGGTAGTTAGACAAAAAAATGGCCCGGCCCCCAACTGGGGACCGGGCCATTTGCTCTGCCCAGATCTCGCGCTTTAGCGGTTCCCGAGAGAGAAGGTGAACTGACCCAAGAAGTTCTCGCCGAGGTCACCCGTCTGCACTGCTGCAGCCGCTGAGAGATTCACCGGACCAAGAACGAGGCTGAGTCCGCCACTGTATTGAATGCCATCCGTGATGATGGCCGCTCCACCCCGCAGGTGGATGACCTTCAGTCCCCGAAATTCAGCACCGGCACCTAGGTGGAACTTCGGCGTGAAGGCGATGCCCCCATCGCTGAATCGGTTGTGGAGGTCTCCCGAGATTGTGAGGTCGTCACTCAAATCAAGTGCCGCCCCGACCTGAAGCGACGGCTTGATCGTCATAGCGGTAACCAGCGCCTTGAGCGTGGCAGGCGCACCTGCATAGGCCTGCTCGTCCGTCTCGGCGGAACTGGTGCTCTGTTCGAACTCGACGTCGATGGGCCGATAGGCGAGTTCGCCTTCTTCCCAGGCGAAAGTGTTTACCGCGTTCTGAATCGACGCGCCAAAGGAGAGGTTGCCTTGCTTCATCATGAAGCCGAGATCCAGACCGATGCCCTTTCCGCCGTTCGCGAAATCTGCGGCTTCACTTGTGAGGACGATGGGGAAGTCCACATCGACGCGGATCGGATTGCTTTGAACGGAACCCGCGGTGCTTCTGCCGACTGCGACCCCGTGGCCAACGGAGTACTTGAACGTCGCCCCGATCGCCATATCGCCCGACGGTGACGACATCGGGAAGGCCAGGCTCAGGCCCGCAGTCGAGATGGCGAACCCGTCTATTGAAGCACCTGAAAGAGACAGGTCAGTTGGTGATCCTGTCCGTCCTGCGTTGCCGTACAACATGGCTTCCGCAATTCCGGTCGGGAGTGTGACCGATCCACCAACAACGGTCGAGACCTGCAGCCCGAAGTTGCCCATCGTGAGCGCGATCTCCGAGACTTCAGCACCGAATGAACCCGAGAGCCCACCCGCCGCATCGATCCGGCTGAGCCAATTGTCTTTCACAGCCGCGCTCATGAGCGTGCCCGCGACGTCGTTGAAATCCGCGAGATTGAGCGGATCTAGACCCGAGCGCCCTTGTACGCCCATGAGGGCGAGGCTGAAGCCTGACCCGGGCATGCCCAGGCCGGCCGGATTGACACTGATGGCGCTAAACCCACGGGCCGTGGCCGTGTTATTTCCTGAAAGGCCGAGGCTCGCTGCGCTCGCGTTGGCGAGCTGGCCCTCGGCTGGGGTGGCATTAATGCCGCCGAGGCCGACTGCTGCGATCAGAGCGACCGCAGAGAAGAATCTATTCGTACGCATGGTCGTCTCCTTATCCGCCGATTTTGATCGTGAGGTCGAGTGTCGCTTCAATGGTCATGACCTGAGTAGGAGTCACGGTGATCAATCCACCCGATGCCGTCCCGGACCCAGAGAAAGTCACTCCAGCTTGCCCGAGGAACGACTTCAATTCGTCGCCGGTGTAGCTGATCGATACCTCAGACGTTGCGTCTGCTGAGATCGAGAAACTCTTCGACGTGACGCCGATGTCCACATTTCCCGAGATGGAAACGCCGAACGGATTCACGACATCTAGGATGATCGTCCCCTGAATGAGTCGGTCCGTGACTTCGGCCCCGATGTCCTCGACGTCGAGGTCGACCGGATCAAAGTTGACGGACTGACTCACGACGTTCACAGACGCCGAACTCACGAGTAAGGACGTCGTGGTCGCCGTGACGGTGAGTTGATCAGCAGTGTTGATCGTTGTGCTCTGTCCACCCGGCGATGAGATGTCTACAGTGATGAAGAGGGTAGACCCGATCGACGCGGAAGAGATCGCCATCGTCTGCGTGGCCGTGCTGTTCGCAGGGAGGTTGCCGGAGAACATGGTTTGACCGACCTGGGCGCCGCCTTGTCCATCTGTGACGGTCACCGTCAGGCTGCCACCGCCTGCGAGTACATCGTAGGAGATGCCGTTTTGGATATCGATCGAAACGGAGCCGCTCGAGATCGTCGCGGAGGAGACGTCAGCGGGAAGCCCTTCGGATAGCGTGAACGACGAACTGAACGCAGGTGCCGCGGTCGTCAGCCCATTCAGGGCTGCACATCCACACAGGGTCCCGAGATTCTGGACCGTGCTGAACGGATCGACACTAAGCTCGAAGTTGCTGCCATTGACGATGACGTCGTTCGGAAGCAGTTCGTTGACGCTGACGGTTGTCTCATCCACGGGTATGATCCACCGTTGCTCGACGATCGGAGCCTCGGTTGGAATCTCACAGGCACCGAGGAGGAGGGCACCCGCCAAAATTACGGGGGTCATCCATAATGACTTCATGGGTTGTCCTGGGAGGCTGGGTAAGGAAATCCGAACACCGCCTCTGGGCACGTATCGTAGCGATCAGGGCCGAGAGCGTGAAATCCACACTGGAGGAACGGAATCTAGCATAATCCAAGACTAGGCAGGGGTTGCTCGACCAGTCAATGATTTTCTAGTCAAAGGGGTAGGGGACCCCTGTCTGGCCGGTTAACTTTGGCCTCGTCTCGAGCCACTTTCCGCTTCACGCCGACGATTCTTGGACACCGACCGCATACGCAATTTTTGTATCGTGGCGCACATCGACCATGGGAAGTCTACTTTGGCCGATCGTCTCTTGGAGGGTACAGAGACGCTCGACTCTCGGCAGATGCGCGACCAGGTCCTCGACGACAATGAGCTCGAGCGGGAACGCGGCATCACGATCAAGCTCCACGCTGTCCGGATGTCACATCGTGGCAAGGACGGGCGAGACTACGAATTCAACTTGATCGACACGCCCGGACACGTGGACTTCACCTATGAAGTGTCGCGTTCCTTGGCCGCCTGCGAGGGAGCGATCCTGGTCGTAGACGCCACCCAAGGGATCCAGGCGCAGACACTGTCTAATCTGTTCCTGGCCTTGGACGCGAATCTCGAGATCATCCCGGTCATCAATAAGGTCGATCTTCCCGGTGCCGAACCGGAACGGCGGCGCGATGAAGTGGTCGATCTGCTGGGCGTCGCGCCGGAGGATGTGTTGCTCGCGAGTGCGAAGGAAGGGATTGGCATTCAGGAAATCCTGGACGCGGTCGTGGACAAGGTGCCTCCGCCCACCGGAGACGCCTCGGCTCCGCTCCGGGCGCTGATCTTCGACTCCTACTACGACAAGTACTTGGGTGCGGTCCCTTCCGTACGAGTGATCGACGGCACGGTCAAACCCGGGATGACGATCACGTTCGGCAATGTGGACGCGACGTATGAAGTGACCGAAGTCGGGTGCATGCGACTGGGCAAGGTTCCGCGTCCGCAGTTGGAGCCAGGCGAGGTTGGTTACATCGTCGCCGCCATTAAGGAGGTGTCTCACACGCGGGTGGGGGACACCGTCCTTGATGCCACGAATCCTTCGACGGAGATGCTCAAGGGCTATCAGGAAGCCAACCCGATGGTCTTTGCCGGCCTCTATCCGACCGACGCGGACGACTATGAGGACCTCCGGGACGCGCTCGAACGACTAAAGCTCAACGACGCTAGCCTCAATTATGAGCCAGAAACGTCAGTAGCTCTGGGGTTTGGATTTAGATGTGGCTTCTTGGGCCTTCTCCACATGGAGATCATTCAAGAACGACTGGATCGTGAGTTTGGAGTCGATCTGATTACCACGGTGCCCAACGTGGAGTACCACGTCACGTTGACCGATGGCTCCGAGATGAGAGTGGAGAGCCCAACCGCCCTCCCAGACCCAGGGCGCATCAGTGAGATTCTGGAGCCCATCGTATTGGCTCGGATCCTCTGTCCCGCGGAGTACATCGGGAACGTCCACAAACTGTGCCACGAGAGGCGCGGGATCTTCCGAGGGATGAGCTATCCGGACCCGCAGCGGGTCGAACTCGACTTCGAGTTGCCGCTCTCCGAAATCGTGCTCGACTTTTATGATCGCTTGAAGAGCGGGACCCGAGGGTATGCATCGCTCGATTACGAATTCCACGAGTGGCGCGCGGACAAACTCCTCCGGCTCGACATTCTCGTGAACAGTGAGGCAGTGGATGCCTTCAGTGTCATCATCCACGAGGACAAGGCGTTCTTGTATGGGCGGGACCTCGTGCGAAAGCTCAAGGACCTCATTCCTCGACAGCAGTTCGCGGTTGCACTCCAAGCGACGATCGGCAACAACGTCGTCGCGCGGACCAACGTGCAGGCTCTCAGAAAGAACGTGACTGCGAAGTGCTACGGCGGCGATATCTCCCGTAAACGCAAGCTCCTCGAGAAGCAAAAAGCGGGCAAAAAGCGAATGAAGCAGGTCGGTACGGTGGAGATCCCCCAGGAGGCTTTTCTCGCCGTGCTGAATCTCAGCGACGACTAAGGCTTTCAGTCGACAGCGTGGCCTAGCGAGCCTCTCATTTCTTTGCGACGTTCACGGCCCTAAATCGACTTGAGGATCGCATGACATTCCCCCCGACACTCGCCGCCCGCGCCCAGGTTGCCCACTTGGGTGGGTTCCGATGAGTCGGTGGGTCGTGGGTGTCGATATTGGTGGAACGAATCTCGTCGTGGGCTTGATTCCCGTTGAGGGCGGAGCGCCGATGGGGCTTCGCTCGCGCGCAACGAATCCCGAACGGGGAGCCGATGCGTGCGTCGATGACATCGTGAGGATGGCCGAGGCCGCGATCGAAGAGACGCTCGCCGAGTACGGAGGTTCTCGGGCCGACGTGGTGGGCGTTGGAATCGGTTGCCCAGGTCCGTTGGATCTCGACGCAGGTGTTGTCATCGCGACGCCAAACTTGGGATGGACCGATTACCCGATCCGAGATCGCATCGCAAACCCCCTTCGGCTTTCGGCCACGTTGGACAATGACGCCAACTGTGCCACGTACGGTGAGTATTGGCAGGGCGCTGGCCGGGGGGTGAAGAACCTGGTGGGTGTCACCCTCGGGACGGGGATCGGTGGTGGCGTGATTCTGGACGGACGTATCGCCAGGGGTGCTTCCGGCAGCGCCGGAGAGCTCGGCCATACGACCATCGACTTTACGGGTCGGCGGTGCGCCTGTGGAAACTACGGGTGCCTCGAGGCCTACGCGTCGGGACCGAATATTGCCGCACGTGCACGTGAGGGTCTTGAAGTGGGTTACGAATCGGTGTTGACTGAACTCGTTGATGGGGACCTAGAGCGTCTGACGGCGCTCACGGTCTACGAGGCGCTCGTGCTCGGTGACGAGTACGCCCACGAAGTCATGCGGGAGACCGCCAAGATCCTCGGGGCCGGAATCGCGAACATCGTCAACCTGTTGAATCCAGAGGTTGTGGTGGTAGTCGGTGGAGTCACGAGGGCCGGGGACCATCTGTTCGTCCCGCTCCGGTCGGAAGTCAGGCGGCGTGCGTTCGCCTCCGCGGTTGCTGCCTGCAGGATTCTGCCGGGCGAGCTCCCCGAGACAGCCGGAGTCGTTGGCGCTGCGGGCGTCTTCGTCGCGGAAGGGATGGCCTCCGGGTGACCGGTAGGACCCTAGGTGTGTTGGGCACACTTGTCTGGGATCGGATCGTGGACCGTGACGGGCGGACCGAGCCGGTAGAAGAATGGGGTGGGATCGGGTATGCGCTCGCCGCGCTCAGTGCATCTCTACCGGAAGGTTGGAGGATTCTGCCGATCATGAAGGTGGGGCGTGACTTGTCCGAAGAGGCGTACCGTTTTCTCGGCGAGATTTCCGGAGTCGACGACTCGGCGGTTGTGATCGTGCCCGAGGCCAACAATCGCGTCGAGCTTCGATACGAAAGCGAGGGCATGCGCGTAGAGCGGTTGACGGGAGGGGTCCCACCGTGGAGTTGGCCGGAACTCGCACACGCCGTAGGTGCGTGCGACGCGCTCTATGTCAATTTCATCTCGGGATTCGAGATGAATCTCGAAACGGCCCAGGCTCTACGCGTCGGGTACAAGAAGCCCACGTACACGGATCTACACTCGCTGTTTCTCCACATGAGCAGGCATGGAGTCAGAACTCCGCAGACGTTGGACGCCTGGGAGGCGTGGCTGGGCTGCTTCGATGCAGTGCAGATGAATGAAGCTGAGTTCGAGCTTTTGGGCGCAGGGGGCGATCCTTGGAGTCTCGCTTCTTCCGCGCTCGGGCCGGACCTTAAGCTTCTCACCGTCACGCTGGGGCCGCGCGGGGCAGCGTACCTTACGAGTTCGGACTTCGAGTCGGATCCCTGGAAGTGGCGCCCCGATACGAGACTTGCTGTATCGACGGGGGCCCACAGTGGCAGGGTCGGGCTCCTAGATCTGCCCAGGACCGGAGACCCCACGGGTTGCGGCGACGTCTGGGGGGCGACGACCTTCGCACGACTTCTAGCGGGTGACACCTTAGATAACGCTATGGCTCGGGCGAACCGGTTAGCCGGCCGAAATGTCGAGCATCGCGGCGCGCGAAGCCTCTATCGACACCTGACCGGCCGGCTCTCACATGTGGAGGAAGGCGCTTGAACGTCCTTTCAGTTCCCGCATCACTGGACCATCAAACGGTGGACCAACTGCTCGATTCCGCAGTTAGAGCTCCGGAAGAGCGGACCATGTTCGATGCTCGACACCTCCGTTGGGTAGACCCCAACGGTATGGTGGCGCTCCTGACCGCAGGCAGCATAGCTCGAGATCGGCAAGGGGTGATGCCCCACTTGGAACTCCCAGAAAGCTCCGATGTCATCGGATATCTGGGCCGAATGGGCTTCTTTCAGGAAGCCGAGAAGATCTTCGAGTTCGATGGCCGGGCCTCTCGCCGTGCAGGTGGCCCATCGGATGTGCTACTTGAGATCACGCCTATTCAGGCCAACCATAACGTGCACGAAGTCGTCGATCGGGTTCAGAGCCGGGCGGGTACAGTCCTCGCCACCAAGCTGGGATATCCTGCCTCCTCTGTCGTCCAATTCTCGGTGATCCTCTCCGAGGTGTGTCAGAACATTCTCGAGCATGCCGAGTCGCCAGGATGGGTCGCGGCGCAGGCGTATAACTGGGCTCGTCGCCTGGGGCGCTTCGTCGTCGTGATCTCTGTCATGGATCTGGGTCGTGGCTTCCGCGGCTCACTCATGGACGAACACTCTGCGCGGTACGGTGATCGGTGGGGTGACGCGACGGCGCTTGAAGCCGCGTTTCTCCACGGGCTGACTCGTTTCCCAGATTCGGGGAGAGGGCAAGGCATCCAACAGATCCGCCGCCAAGTCCAAAGGTGGAACGGTGCGATCACGATCCGAAGTGGAACGGCCCGAATCGGACAGGTGCCGGAGTGGGACGACACGCCACCGCTCGTGGACGGTTTGGCTCCGTGTCCCGGCTCCCAGATCAGTATCATTCTCCCGGCCAAGGTATGACGGAGCTTCCCTTGGATCCGATCGCGATCGATGTCGGTTCGCTCGTCAAACGCACGGTGACGTCCCTCTACTCGCACTTGGTGACGCGCCCCACGGGGCGGGCGGTCCGCATGGCCATCGAAAACCAACTGGCCGGCGTGGGTGAGCGATCACTTTCGATGATCGACCTGTCGGAGGTGACGATTCTCGACTTCTCATGCGCGGATGAGGTCGTGGCCAAGCTTCTCCAGCGTTACCTCGAAGCAGATGCACACGAGGCGTTCTTCGTGTTCTGTGGTGTACACGAGCCGCACCGAGACCAGATTCAGGTCGTTCTTGAGCGCCAGAACCTCGCGGCCGTTGCAGAGACCGGAAAGGGTTCGTTTGAGCTGTTGGGCGTGCCTGGCGACCACGAGCGGGAGGCGTGGAACCGACTCGATGAACAGGGGATGGTCGGGTCTGATGAGGTCCTGAGCATGTACCCGGAGCAATGCGAGCGAGATGCTCTTGACCGGATCGTCGAGCGACGGTTGGCGTTCCGAAGCCCTATCTCCGGACGGTACCACGCGTTGAGCCGACTTGTGCAGCACCTGCTGTAGCCGAACGCCTAGGGAGGAATAATGTCCGATCGAGAGTACGAACAGCACCGTCCTGCCACCGTGTCCATTCACGGTGCCGGACACTCTCACAGCCCTGGTGATCCGGTCGTCCCCCCGATCGTTCAGAGCGCGACGTTCCATTGGGCGACGCCCGATGACGGGGAACTCCTCTATAGCCGATACGGAAATAACCCGAATCAGCTCCAAGTGAGCGCGAAGATCGCCGCGCTCGAAGGCACAGAAGCGGCGGTGGCGCTTGGAAGTGGTATGGGCGCGACTGCGATGGCGTTTCTAGCGCTCACCGAAGCGGGGGACCACATCGTAGCGTCGTCGTACCTGTACGGCGCAACCTTGTCCTTGCTGAGAGATGAAATGCCGCGGAGAGGCGTGCCTGTCACCTTCGTCGATCCCGATGAAGAGGGCGCCTTTGCAGCTGCGATCCGTCCCAACACCAAGCTTGTTCACATCGAAGTTCCAACGAACCCGTCGTTGCGCGTATTCGATCCGCGTCCGATCGCGGATGTAGCCCATGGTGCCGGCGCGCTGTTGACGTGTGACGCGACGTTCGGGTCGCCGGTCAACTTCCGCGCCGCTGACTTTGGCGTAGACGTCGTAATCCAAAGTGCCACCAAGTACCTGGGCGGCCACTCGGATCTCATCGCAGGCTCTGCAGCGGGGAGTGCTGAGGTTATTCATGAGATTACGCGAATGTCCCGGCTCTACGGGCCTTCTCTCGACGCAAATACAGCGTGGCTTTTGGACCGTGGTATCCGCTCTCTCGATGTGAGGATGGATCGCCACAACAACAACGCCGCTGCGCTGGCGGAGTGGTTCGAGGCTCGACCGGAGGTGGCCGCTGCGATCTATCCGGGATTGGTGTCACACCCGGACCATGCGCTTGCCTCGGAGTTGATGTCCGGATTCGGCGGTATGGTGAGCATCGTCTTAAGCGGGGGAGGGGATGCTGCCGATCGCTTCATCGGAGCTCTGCAACTCGCGATGGCCGCCCCCAGTCTCGGAGGTGTGGAGACGCTTGTCTCTCAGCCGCGATACACGTCGCACACGGCGTTGTCCCTCGAGGCTCGGGAGGAGTTGGGAGTCCCGGACGGGTTCGTCCGAATCAGTGTCGGCATTGAAGACGTGGGCGACCTAATGAATGACTTCAGTCGTGGGCTTCAGGCAGCCGAGGTGTCATAAAAAACGAGCGGCCTGACGCTTCCCGCGCCAGACCGCTCGTTGGTTGCTGCAACTCCGTAGAGCCTACTCGCCGTCCATGAACGGGTAGGTGTAGTCCTTAGCCGGGACGAAGGTCTCTTTGATCGACCTTGCACTGACCC
The DNA here is from genome assembly GCA_029245345.1 of Longimicrobiales bacterium. Lineage (NCBI taxonomy): Bacteria > Pseudomonadati > Gemmatimonadota > Longimicrobiia > Longimicrobiales > Longimicrobiales bacterium. The sequence continues at coordinate 183,613 of JAQWPM010000021.1, read as the reverse complement.
AACGCATCAGGTTGAGCATGGACCCCGCCTTGTCGTTCGTTCCCGACGCTCGCGCACCGCCGAACGGCTGCTGGCCCACAACGGCACCGGTGGGACGGTCATTCAGGTAGAAGTTGCCGGCAGCGTTCCGCAGAGCATCCGTGGCTTCGCGGAGCACACGCCTGTCCCGCGCGAAGACCGCGCCGGTGAGTGCGTAGGGTGACGTGCTGTCGACGAGCTTCAACGTCTCCGCCCAATCATCATCGTCGTACACGAAGATCGTCATGACGGGGCCGAAGATCTCGTCGCACATGGAGATATAATCAGAAGACTTCGCGACGATGATCGTCGGCTCAACGTACCATCCCTCTGAATCGTCACATCCGCCACCGACCACAACATCGGCGTCCTCAGAAGCCTCAGCGTTGTCGATGTACTCTTTGATCTTGTCGAACGCCTTCTGGTCGATCACCGCGGACACAAAGTTCGTGAAGTCACGTGGATCTCCCATGGTCAGCGAGTTGGTCTCTTCGACCAGTGGAGCTTCGAGCTTCTCCCACATGCTTGCCGGGATATACGCCCGAGAAGCCGCGCTGCATTTCTGCCCCTGGTATTCGAAGGAGCCGCGCACGATTGCGGTCTTTACCGCTTCCCAGTCTGAGTCCGGGTGTGCAATGATGAAGTCCTTGCCGCCGGTTTCGCCCACGATGCGTGGGTACGAGCGGTAGGTGTCCATGTTGTCGCCGATCTTCTTCCAGAAGCCATTGAAGACCCCGGTAGAACCCGTGAAGTGGACGCCGGCGAACTCACGGTGGGTGAGAAGCTTCTCGGTGATGGAAACCGCGTCGCCGGAAATAAAGTTGATGACGCCAGGAGGTAGTCCCGCTTCCTCAAAGAGCTTCATCACATAGTAGTTCGCCAACACCGCGGAGCGTGCCGGCTTCCATACTACGGCGTTCCCCATCATGGCGGGTGTGCCCGAGAGGTTCGCCCCGATCGCCGTGAAGTTGAACGGAGAGATCGCGTAAACGAAGCCCTCTAAAGCACGGTATTCAGATCGATTCCACACGCCCGACTCGGAGATCGGTTGGGTGGAGTAAATGCGCTCAGCAAAATGCGCGCCGAACCTGAAGAAGTCGATGATCTCACAAGCAGCGTCGATCTCTGCCTGATGCGCGGTCTTACTTTGGCCGAGCATCGTCGACGCGTTCAGCACCTGTCTCCAGGGACCCGCAAGAAGATCTGCAGCCTTCAAAAAAATGGCGGCCCGGTCTTCCCAACGCATGGAAGACCATTCGTCTTGCATTGCGATCGCTGAGTCGACTGCTCGCTGAGTTTCCTCAGGGCCAGCCTTGTGAGCCCTCGCGATCACGTGGCCGTGTGAGTGGGGCATCACCACATCGAAGGTGTCGCCGGTGCGAACCTCTTCCCCGTTAATGATGAGCGGAACGTCCACAACCAGGTTGGACTGCCGCTCGAGTTCAGCCTTGAGAGCAGCTCGTTCGGGAGTGCCTGGAGCGTACGTCAGAACCGGTTCGTTGACCGGCGGCGGGATGGCGGGTGTGCCGTTCATATAGCGGGTGGGGTGGCGGGTGAACGGATACGGGCTGGCGAAAAAAAGGGCGGAGGAACTACATCGTTCTCCCGCCCCCTGAACTCGGCTGCTAGGGCCGGGTCACCCGAAGAATGTCACCTTGCTCAGACCCTCACGCAACTGCTGCCAACCGCTCTTCTGGACGGTTCCTGTTGGCGTGTATGTCTCGTAGTACTGGAGGTAATAACTCTCGTCCGGATTGGCCGCAGTGACCTCGTTGAGGACTGCCCCAAAGATTCGGACGCCAAGGCGTCGGAGCTGATCGATGGATCGCTGGGCGGCCCGTTGTTCGGTCTCTCCTGAGCGGAGAACGATTACTGCCCCGTCCGTGTGCACCGAGAGAATCGCGGCGTCCGTGACTGCGAGGAGCGGCGGGGAGTCGATCACCACGAAGTCGTAACGCCCTTCGAACTCCTCGATGACCCTTACCATCGCCTTCGAGTTGAGAAGTTCGGATGGGTTTGGCGGAAAGACCCCTGAGGGCAAGAAGTCTAGATTCGGAAAAACGTTAGGGCGCACGGTTTCTCGTGGCTCCGCATCTCCGATAAGCAAGTTTGTCAGTCCCGGTTCCCTCAGGAGGTCGAGTGTTCGGTGCAGAGATGGGCGGCGCAGATCGGAGTCGATAAGCAGGACTCTGTGTCCCTGTTGGGCGAGCATCACTGCGAAGTTCACAGCGGTGGTCGACTTACCCTCGGACGGTCCCGGGCTTGAGAAGAGGACCGTCTTGGTTGGGCGCTTATCTGAATCTGGACTCACATACATCAAGTTCATGCGCAGGTTGCGATACGCTTCGGAGGCCGGATCCAGCGGGTCCATCGCGACGATCAGAGGGATCCCGCGGCCTTCCAATTGACTCGCGTCACTCGTCGCGTTTGAGAGCCTATGTAGCTGCGGAATCACCCCGAGCACCGGGATGCCGAGCAGCGACTCGACATCAGAGCTGGTTCGCACTGTCCGATCTAGGTACTCAAGGAAGAAGGCCGCACCAACGCCCAAGATGATCCCGAGAAGTCCACCCAAGAGGATGTTCAAGCGGCTGCTGCCCCCGAGAGGGTGGGCGGCCGTGGCCGGATCAATGATCTCAATGTAGGGCGCGGCGGCGGCCTCTGCGATCCGAGTCTGGTACAGCTGTCGTTGAATCATCTGGTACGCCGACGCGTCCATCGCCCGTTGAGCCTCCAATGCCGAAAGCTGCCCCTCCAACGCCGGGAGGAGAGCCTGCTCATCCAGGATGTCCTGTTCCTGAGCTTCGAGCCCGGCCAACTGGTTTGTCACGACTCCGAGGCTGGCAGTCGCAGCGCTCTGGAGTTGCGTTCCCATCTGGACCAGGCTTGACTGCACGGACTGTACCTGAGGGTGACCCTTCGAAAGTCGTTGCTGCTCGACCAGTTCGCGGAATACTTCCTGCTCCGCCTGGATACGCTGGATCACGATGTGAACCTGGTTGTTCGTACCCTCCGGCAGTTCTGCCAGGGTACCCGTAAGGTTGGCTTGTTCGATTCCGCCGCCGGCGATCATGTCCACCAACCCGCTGAGCACCTGACGCTGATATCTGAACAACTCGATATCGTCGTAGATCCTTTGGGAGCGAGCGACGAGCTGCTGCTGCCTTAAACTTAGCGACGAGAACGCCTGTGTCGTTTTAAAGACGCGGATGGCCTCCTGCGAGGTTTTCATCTGCGCGTCCGCGCTGTCGAGCTGAGACTGAATGAAGCGTCGATCTTGGCGAGCCACGGAGCGGACGGACTCGGCGCCCCGTTCCCGCAGGACTTTGCCGCCCATGTTCAGAATCAACGGCGCGAGGTGTTGGTCAGCATGGACGAGGCCGATGTCCACGATATTTGTCTCACTGCGCGCTTCGGAAGAAAACCCGATCTCCACCGCCACCGAGTGAGCGGGTTCGATGCGGAGGCCCCAAAGGCGCTGGTCGGTATCCTCATCCAGTCGTTGCGGCACGAAACGCATGAAGCCGGCATCAAGAGTGGTGCCGACGGGCGCCTCTACAAGAAGCTCTCCATCGGAGTTCCTGAGCTGAGCATTCAACCCTTCCGCGTCGTACCAAAGCTCGAAGAGTCCGTCCGGAGCCTCCGAATCGACCCAGATGTTCCGAGCGAGATCGGACCGGACTCCGTAGTCGTCGCGTACGAGTCTAAGCCCTTAAAGAGTCCACAATCGCCTGCAGCACTGGACCCGACGACAGCACCTGGACTTCGGAAACGATCGGGTCGACGAAGAGGTTCATTCCGCCTAGAGTGCTGTTCACGAGCCCTGCCTGCTGGTCTTCGGGGTCGTTCACCTGAAGGGCCATCGAGGCGGAGTAGAACGTCTCCTGCTGCGAGATCGCCCAAATGGACGATGCAGCGGTCACCGTGAAGATGATCATGACGAGCCCCAGGCGGCGCGCCACGACGGACCAATAATCGGCCAGATGTGGGGTGCTGCCAAAGCTATCCGGATCCGGGTCGATGTGCGGATATTTGGATGGGTTCGGTTGTCATCAGTTCATGAGGGGTTTGTGGGCTCCGATTCTGCCGCTGCTAGCAATGCTTGTGCCGTCGGCACCAGATATTGCCATCAACCGCATCACCATTCCGATAATTCGACAAAAAAATCAGCATGATTGAGCGATAAATCAATGATCATGTAGATCTGAACCACTGAGCTTCCGCGGGATTCCGGTTGACCCCAGAGACCCGTAGAGGGTACACTTTGCTTGGTTTGACGCCATTTTTGACCGCCGGCAGGCCAGGCGGACGGCGCGATCTGTCTGTGTTTACGGAGTCCTCGCGGGTAGGAGCTCAGCGACGTCAGGTCGATGAATAATCAAATGTTTACGAGAAGAGCATATGGCTGCTTCTCGCTCACTGAGCGGTGTTTGAGCCGTTCACGTTAATGAGAATTAGCAATGACTGCTGACGAGTTACGTCGCTCGGTGATGGCCGCTTTGGCCAAGATCAAGCACCCGACCAAGGAACGCGACCTAGTCGCGAGCGGTCAGGTGCAAAACCTCACCGCCGAAGATTCGGGTGTCGTACGCTTCCAGTTCATTTTAGGGGGAGACGACCCAAGTGACCTTTTGAAGCAAGCCCGTGCGGCCGCCGAAGGCGTCGAGGGCGTCTCAGAAGTGAAGGTGAACGTGCAGCTGCCGCAGATGACACCTTCCGGTGGCGGCGGACGCCAGGGGGGGCTCCAGCCGGGGTCCGTGCCGGCACCGACTCCTCGTCCAGGGGTCCTGACCGGCGTTCGCCAGATCATTGCGGTGAGTTCAGGAAAGGGTGGAGTAGGGAAGTCGATGGTAGCAGCAAACCTCGCCGCAGCGTTTGCTCAGTCCGGACGGTCCGTTGGCCTTCTCGACGCCGATATCTACGGGCCGAACATCCCGCTGATGTTTGGTGTGCAGCGACGCCCCAGTGTGACGGGCGACAAGGGACAAGAGCTTATTGAGCCGCTCGAGTCTCACGGGGTGAAGCTGATGAGCCTGGGTTTCCTGCTGGACAAAGAACAACCCGCCATCATGCGTGGACCGCTCATTTCAGGCATCCTGAAGCAGTTTCTCGAGCAAGTCGATTGGGGCGACCTCGATATGATGGTTGTGGACATGCCGCCGGGAACCGGTGACGCGCAGCTGTCGCTCGTTCAGACCATCGATCTCGACGGCGCTGTGATGGTGACTACTCCGCAGGAAGTCTCTACCGGGGACGTACGGCGCGGTGTGAAGATGTTCGAGAGAGTGAACACCCGCGTGTTGGGGGTCGTCGAGAACATGAGCGGCATGGCGTGTCCGCATTGTGACGAGATCGTCGACGTCTTCGGCTCTGGGGGTGGTGAGAGCCTGGCGAAGGAAATGAAGCTCGCCTTCTTGGGACGAGTGCCGCTGGATCCGGCTGTGCGCAAGGCAGGTGATGAGGGTGTGCCCACCGTCGTCTCGGCACCGGACTCTGGTGCAGCCGCGGCATTGATTGCGGTGATGAAGGCGGTAGAAGAACGCCTCGCGGTCCTAGTCTAGGACCCGAGACGTTCAGCGTAGTTCGTACAAAAAGGTAGGGTGGAGTCTATTCGCCTTCGAGCCACTTTCTGTCTGCGGCTGACAACGAATCGCCACCTCTCACTTTCTCGAACACCTTTACCATGATCCAACCAATCAGGAGTACTGGCGCGACCTGGAAGAGTAGGAACGCGGCCAGGCCGAACGTCAACGAAAAGACGGTCCCTACGATTGACAGCACGATCCCGGCCACGATCAGCGTGACCAAGCCGACTGCGAAGAAAGTCAAAAGTGTGCCGATCATGATGTTCTCCTCAGGTGCACTAGCGGACCCACACAACCTTGACGCTGCCGAAGGCCGCGTCCAGGTCGATCGTGATTTTCTTGTCAGCGTCGTCCCAATCGAGCGAGTAATAGGCGTCACCGCGCTTCACCATCCCCTCGGAATCGAGGGATGTGAAGAAGCTTTTTTTGCGAAGCCGGACTCCGAGACCTTCAGGGAACCGAAGCTCCAACGTTCCAAGGCCCATGTCGATCGATACCGCGGCGTCCTGCTCCCAACGACCGCTGAAGCCTAGGGTAAGATCACCGACGCCAGCGGTCACTTCAATTCGTTCGGCGTTCAGGTTCCCGAGGTTGCGCGCGGTGAATTCCGCGGCGCCCGCTTCGAAGCTGGCGGTGCGCATTGCCGCGATGTTTGGCTCGGACATGTCGACGGTGGACTCAGATGCGCCCGTCCGAAGAGCGAGTGCGGTGAGTGCCAGTCCCCCGAGATCCAAATCGGCGCGCACGGCCCCGAAGTTCAACTCGAGGTCCATCGGGATTCCGCGAGCAAGCTCGAGGTCCAGCTGCCCGGTGTTGCCACCCTTGCCGATGTTCCACCGTCGTCCGATGGACGCCACACCCAGTTCGAGGCGATCGCCGCTGAAGTCGGCGATGGGCTCGAAGCGGCCCTCGTCGTAGCGGAGGTTCATTCGATAGAGAACGCCGCCGTCCGTGGAGGTGACATTGAAGCGTCCCACTCCGTAATCGACGATGACCCGCACCTCGTCATTGTCCTCGATTTGACGGGACATCGTCACCGTCCGCCAATCCTGTGCCGACGCAGATGTTGATGCCACCAGCACAGCGGTCACCGCTGCAACAAGTGCCTTACGCATCGTTCCCCCCCTCCTCATTCGTCCCATTGTCGGTCTTGACCACAGGGTCGATATCCACATCCACGTCCATTGCCGCTTCCCATGCTGCGTCCGATTCCATTGGGTCGTTCCACTCACGCCGACGTCCTGCCCGTGTCAGGATCACAGCTCCAAAGCCGACCTGAACCGCCATGAACGTCACGATGCTGCCCGCGATCATGAGCAGGACCGTCAAGAAGCCGAGGAACGGTGCGATCGATACCACATTAGCCACCATGAACAGAACGGAAAGTCCGACCAACCCCCCCACGACGGTGAACATCTGGTTCGATTTTCTGATCCAACTCGTCCAGGGGTATCCGCTATCGGACAACCACTCACCGGTATTGCGAGCGACCGCGAGGTAGCCCAACACGGCAGCGGCGACGGCAGCGACCGGAAAGAGCGGCAGCCATGCGACGGCGACCGGGATTCCGATGATCGAGACTGCGAGCGCGATAGCACCCAGGATCCAGACGGGAAGCAGAAGTAACGTACCCGCGAATCCGACCATCGCTGAGCGACCCGGGGAACGCTTTGCCGTCTCCGCGATGGCGTCGACATTGCCACCGGCGAATGCGACCGCAGCGGCACCCAGAAGCCCGAGAATGAAGACAGCGATCAGGTTCTCCATCAGCCCGCTCACACCACGGATCACCGGGCGGAAGGGGGTCATGAGCGAGAAGCCCTCATCCTTGAGGTCCAGCCGCGTCACGTTCCTCAGTTCATTCCGCAGTTCACTCCGGATTTCATCAGAGACCTCTTCACGGACTCGATCACGAAGCTCTGATTCGAAATCGCGCTCGTCTTCGAGCACGTCCACCAGCCCTCCATCAATCTCACCGAGGTTGCGGACGAGGCGAGCATCGGCAAGGCGCACTTCACCTCGTACACGGCTGTTTGCGAGCAACTCCAGCGTCCCATCGACCACGATGATGTCGCCTTCTACCTCGCCGCCGATGCGCGCGTCTCCGCCGATGATCACCAGCGTGCCCTCTACGACGTCGCCCTCACGGACAACGATGTCTTCTTCGACATGGATCCTGAGGTCGCCATCTACGTTCTCGAGTGCCTGCTCCATCAATCCAAGGCGGCTCGTCGAGTTCAGGAGCACACGCAGGAACGAGGCATCGTCACCGATCGACAGCGAGACAGATCCATCGCCGCTGTCGATGGTGAGATCCGTCGACAAGAGTGCGTCCTCGAGGGCCCGGTCGACTTCTTGGGCAGCCTCAGCGAGTCCGTTGGCCAACTCGGCCGGCACGGTCCAGTCCGACAACATCTGGGCCAGAGCGCCATCGTCCAAGGCGATGGCTTGGCCTAGGAGAGATCTCCATTCGGCCTCGAGTGCGTCACCCGGTTCGAAACGACCGACTACGTCTCCATCGACGAGGATCGATCCGTCCTCAAAGGTGATCTCGAGGTGGCCGTCATCGGCGAATTCGAGACGGAGTGTCGCCTCGGATTGACCGACCGAGACTTCCTTGGATACCACATCCCGGACCTGCGCTGATAGCACGAAGGGGACGAGTACGAGGCCAAGGCAGGCCGCTAAGAAGTTCTTACGAAGCTGATACATGCGCATATCGACCATCCAAAGGACGGTTGTTAGTGAGATTTTTGTAGAGGACCCGCAACGCGAGCACACACGCGATGGCGTACACACCGAAGCCCGCAGCAATGAGCAGCGGGGCCGCGGCAAGGGCCTCGAAAAGCGAAGCCATACCTGAGGACTGGACACTTTCGAGTGCGAGCCCAGACAGGGAAGACCACGCGGCGGTGGTCACATCGGTGATCTGCCACCAAACGAAGGATGCCAAAGAGCTCGGCGTCAGCGTCGGGTGTGAGAAGACCGCGTAGGCCATGAGGCCGACGGTCACTACAGGCGTCACCGCGACGCCTGAAAGAGCAGCCCATGCCTGTCGCGTCTGCGGGACCAAGCGATTGGCTACTGCGAGTGCGTGTCTCCATACCGGTACGCGAGCAGGAGCCTGACTCAGGCGAACATGAGCCATGACTTGATCTGCAAAGTTCTCAGCAGGCGCCATCCGTTCCAGGCTGTCGAGCTTCTTGAAAACGACGCGTAACGCATCGGCTTCCGCCGCACAGGGGCCACAAGAGTGGAGGTGTGCTTCGACGCTCGACACCTGCCGGGCAGGGAGGAACCCTTCCAGTAGTTCGTCGATCGTCTGGGCGCCGAGGTGGCGATTTCTTGGCAGCATTGCCGCCAACCGATCCCGAAGTCGTACGGTGACGTGCTTTGGCTCCGGAATTGCCACAGCGGCCATGACTCGGTCATGGAATCCCTGGACGGGTCGTGACGGCTCCAATTCTCCGAGTTCGGAGAACAGAAGTCGCCATCCGTCGAGTTCCGACGAGCAGCGTGCGCACGACTCTAGGTGTTGCTCGGTTCCGGCGCTCTCACTCTGGGAGAGGTCACCGTCGAGGAACGCCTGGAGGCGTTCTGCGCTCAGATGCTCTGGGAACATGTCTTTCATTTTTCTTGGACTCCGTGTTCTGACCTACGGCTCACCCTACGGTCGGCTGGTGAACGAAGTTTCGCAAAAACGACTCCCGGCAAGCCTTGCCTGTGTTGGGCTTGAAAGGCCTGTGGTATCTCGATGTCTGTCACTTTAGTGCCCCTCATGAAACGACATGAATTAGGCGTTTCTTGAGCTCAGCGCGGGCTCGGTGCAGATACGTCTTCACTGTGCCCAAGGGGAGGTCCATGATCTCAGCGATCTCGTCGTAGGCATAACCCTCGACGTGCCGAAGGAGGACGACGGTCTTGTACTCAGGTCGTAGCCCGCCGATCGCCTCTTCGATTTGACCACCGAGTTCACGATGCTCGACATACTGCTCTGGAGTTTCGTCACGCGATTCGATCACTATCTGAGACTGACTGATCTCGTCAGCGTTCGTGGCATGGGGCGACCCGTGGATCGAGATCGTGTCGAGCTTGCGCTTGCGCAGGTAATCGATGGTGTGGTTGTTCGCGATCTTGAAGATCCAGTTACTGAACTTGTAGCTGGTCTTGTAGCCGCCGATCGCGTTGAAGGCTCGAATAAACGCTTCCTGCGCTAAATCCTCGGCGAGCGTGCGGTCACGCACCATCCGATAGATGAGCGAAAATACGGGCCGCTCGTAACGCACGAGCAGCTCCCTATAGGCTGTCTCGCGCCCACGCGCCGCGAGAGTCGCCAACTCGCGGTCGTCTAGCTCGGCGTAATCGTGAGAGCCCAGAGAATTCGTATCCTGCCACGAGGAGGGGCGCCACTGGGAGGCGGCTCCGGGCAGGGAAGCGGATTTAGATGTCATCGTCGACCCCTACGCACCGATGGCCTATCCGGTTTCGCAGGCGCCGTTGAGGCCCCATACAGCTTCCCGTAGCTTTGTGCCCTTCTTCGACTTTCGGTCTCGCCGAATCGGACCGTCGAAATTTAAGCCGCCCCGGCCCCTGTTGTCATGCCCAGAGCCTTTACCGCCGCGCCCGCAGAGGGAGCTGAGCGGCACGATCAGGTCCAAACGATCTTTTCCGAAATTGCGCCCCGGTACGATCTGCTCAATCACGTGTTGAGCATGAATATCGACCGTTCCTGGCGCAGGAAGGCGGTTGATCGCCTGGGCTGGGAAGCCGCGCGGGAGGGACTCTTTCTGGACGCATGTGCCGGTACGTTCGACCTGGCGCTGGAGTTGGCCGGGCGAGACTCCTTCCGTGGCCGAGTGATCGCGTCGGACTTTGCGCAGCCCATGCTGGTTCAGGGAAATCCTAAGATTTCGGGCGCGCCCGTGTCGGCTGTATGTGGGGATTCACAAAGACTGCCGCTTCCCGACAACACATTCGACGGCGCCACGGTCGGCTTCGGGGTCCGGAACCTGAGTGACTTGCCACGGGGTTTGTCGGACCTCCACCGAGTCCTCAAGCCCGGCCGCCGCCTTGTGGTCCTCGAGTTCACCGTACCGCCGAATCCTCTGATGAGGGCCGGGTACCTCTTCTACTTCAACAGGGTGCTGCCGCTCGTCGGAAGGCTCGTTTCGGGCCACCCCTGGGCCTACACCTATCTGCCCAAATCCGTGAAGGAGTTCCCAGGGCCTGATGAACTAGGAGCGCTCTTCGAGGACGTAGGATTTGAGGACGTGGGTTGGAAGTTGCTGACCGGTGGGATCGCAGCGCTGCACTGGGGCACGGCTACTTAAGCGCGGCTCGCAATCAGCGGCTTTCGCCGATCTCGAGGTGAGTCACTGGGCCGAACTCCCTGAGAGCGTCCAACCCAATCCGCTCTGAGTCTCCTACGATCAGGATCATCATGTCCTCGGGGCGCAGGTGGCTCGCAAAAGCGTTGTGCACGCTATTCGCGTTCACTCCCTGAACACCCTCGACGTAACGCTCAAGCCAATCCTGCGGCAGGTCCTCAGCGAGATAGAACATCGTTCGCGACACGATTTGGCCGGCAGTTTCGAAGTTGAAAACAAAGCCGTTTACGACCTGATCCACCGCGGTTTCGACTTCTTCCGATTCGGGTGGAGCATCTCTCAGTTCCTGCATGGTCTCTAGAATTAGAGCGATCGCCGGTGCAGTGTTTTCCGGTCGTGTCCGAGTAACCGCGCCCAAAAGACCGTCGTACCTCCGCGGCATCGTCCATAATGAAGACGCTGAGTAGGCGTACCCTTCTTCGGTCCGCACTCTCGCCATGATGCGGCTTGAGAAGCCTCCTGCACCGAGAATGGAATTTGCGATCGTCGCCGCGAAATAGGCGGGCTCATCCGCCAGGTGGACACCGGTGGTGTGCGCCATCACGATGACGCTCTGTTCCGTTTCCTTCTCGATGAGAAAGACGCCGGGTTCTCTTCGGATGTCCGGGACTGGCGACGCAGGCAACGAGTCGGGGCATGCGGGGACCCTGTCTACAAGCGAGGCCAAAAGAGGCTGGACGGTAGGCCAGTCCGTGTCGCCACTCACGCCGAGCACCAGGTTCTCTCGACAGGCGATTCGGGCGTGAAGCTCGTGGAACCTGCTCTGATCGACGAGAGTCGGGCTAAGGTCGGCGTCTTCCATTTCCCACCCGACTGGGTGGTCGCCATAGAGAAGTCGATTGTACTCGGAGAAGGCCAGCCTCCCCGGATCATCGCTTCTGCGTCGGATGCTCTCGAGCTGACGCCCTCGCCAAACTTCGATCTCATTCTCGTCGAAGGCCGGATCGACGAGGAGAGAGCCCCACAGCTCCAGAGCTGCTGGGAGGTGCTCGGAAAGGGTGTTCATTGTCGAGGACACTGCTGCACCGGCGCCGCCGAAGGACGTTTGGATGGCGTAATACTCCAGAAGGCCATCGACGGAATCGGGAGCCATCGAAGACGTCCCACCGTATCGGAGAAGGGACGGCATCGCTGTGCCAACCGCGTAGTACTCTCGACCGAACAAACCGTAACCGCCGCGGAAACGTGCGTAGACAGAAGTCAGCGGCAGCGTGCCGTCTTCAAGGATCAGGACGAGAACGCCATCGATCGAGTATTCATCCGGCACCGGCGGATCGAAGGACAGGTCGGCAAAGCGCATCGTTTCGATGGCCTCGCGGCCGCTCGGTTGTTGGGCTATGGCCTGAGTAGGAGTCCATGCCCAAGTGGCGCAAACGCAGATTGCAGTCAGGAGTTTCACCGGGTCTCCTTTTTCACGAGCGTCGCGACGGTGCGGTTTTCACGCAGGAGGTACTGCCCGGCGACCCGCTGAATATCCCCCGTCGTCACGGTTCTCAGGCGGTCAGAGAATCGGAACGTCTCCCTCCAATCGTCGAACACGGCTTGAGATTCGGCGAGCTGGAACGCCAGTCCAAGGCTCGACTGCATACGCCTGATCGACCCAGCCGCAATTTGGTTTCTTACCCTCGTCAGCTCGATCTCCGTCGGACCGTCTGAGGCGAGCCGAGCGATCTCTTCGTAGATGGCAGTCTCGACGGTGGCGGTCGTAGCCGGGGCCAACGGGGTGGCATCGATCTGGAGGAGTTGTGGATAGAGGCTTCCTGGACCCAGAGAGGAGAAGACACCCGTTGCGATTCGGTCCTCTAGAATCATGCGGCGGTACAGCCTCGAGGTACGGCCGCCCGTCAGGAGTGAGGTGAGGATTGCGAGGGCGGGTGCATCGTCATCCATGCTTGAGGGCACGTGCCACCCGAGGCGGAGTTGCGGTTCTGCGTCCCACTCCACTTCGATTCGGCGTTCGCCTCTCTGCTCGGGTTCAACCGCCAGGACCGGGGGTGGGTCGTCACCCCGGGGGATGCTTCCCAGATACTGACGTGTCCATCCCTCTACTTGATCCGGATCCAGGTCGCCGACGATCGCCACTACCGCGTTGTTCGGCCCGTAGAAGCGACGGTAGTACGATTCGACATCACGGCGGCTGAGCGTCTCCAGGTCAGACATGTATCCCACGACTGGGACGCCATACGGATGCATCGTGAAGGCAGTCGCGAGGTGGGTCTCGTAGAGCACCCCTCCGGGCACGGATTCAATTCGCATGCGTCGCTCTTCCGTCACTACGTCACGCTCCGAGTAGTACTCTCGGAACACTGGATTCGACATGCGGTCAGCTTCGAGTGCGAACCAGAGTTCGGTGCGATTCGACGGCAGTTCCACGAAGTAGATCGTTGCTTCGTTCGTTGTCGTGGCGTTTAGTCCCTGGGCCCCGGCCCGTGACAGAATGCGATCGAACTCGTTGCTCTCAACGAAAGCCCGGGCACTGTCTTCCAGAGCATCAACGCGGGCTACTAGGCGCTCTTTTTCTGCTCGGTCATCACGGACTCTCGCAAGCAGCAGAGAATCATGAGCGGCATCCATCAAGGGGAAGAGGCGCTGTTCGGCCTCCGGATCTCGAGTCCCGATGGTGGTAGTGCCCTTGAAGAGCATGTGTTCGAGAAGATGGGCGATGCCCGTCGTCCCGAGTCGTTCGTGCACTCCGCCTAGGCCAAAACGCACAGTAAAGGAGACCGTGGGGGCTCCTTCGCGAGGCAGGATCAGAATCCGCATCCCGTTCTCGAGCAGAATTTCTCGCACTTCGAGATTCTCGCCGGGGGTCGCTTGGCCTCCAGCCGGTGCCGCGAGACATGCCGAGACGAGCAGCGCCAAGATGCCCAGCCGTGGCCATCGCGCGTGGAAGCGTATCATTGAGGCTGGCACCTGGGACAGAAGAAGGCGGATCGATTGCTGAACACGACCCGCACGATGGTTTCGCCGCAGGTCAGGCACGGCTCACCGTCGCGGCCATAGACCCACAGTTTTCTCGCGTATTCGCCACTTCCCCCCTCAGCGTTCCGATAATCCTTGATCGTGGTGCCCCCAGCGTCGATCGCGGCGTTCAAGACGTCGCGAAGATGGCCATGTAGCGCGCCCGCCCGCTCGGGCGGGACATTACGCGCCGGCTCTTGCGGGTGCACGCCGGATAAGAAGAGCGCTTCGGCCGCATAAATGTTCCCGACACCCGCGATCTTCTTTTGATCCAGCAACCAGGACCGCATGGGAGCCCGGGATCGCTGCGTTCTCTCAAAGAGGTGCTCGGGCGTGAAGTCTGCAGACAGCGGTTCGGGGCCCATACGACCTGACCGCTCGGCCCACTCATCGGTGGTAAGCACCTCCACAGTCCCAAAGCGCCGGGTGTCGTTGAACACCAGGATGCCGCCGGATTCGAATGTAAAGACGACCGCCTGGTGAGACGGGCGGGCGTTCCTCTTGGGGGGGGAGGGGAAGGGCAGCAGGCCACCTGTCATCCCTAGGTTGACTGCGATCAACCCCCTCTCGCCTACTTCGATGAGAACGTTCTTCCCTCGGCGGCCTACGCCTGAGATGGTCGCGCCGATCGCTCTGCTGCGTACGAGTCGAGTAGGCTGCCGGAGGACGTCCGAATGAATGACCCGCACGCGTTGGATGGTTCTGCCAACGACGGGTGTTCTGATGCCTCGAACGATCGTCTCAGCCTCAGGGAGTTCAGGCATTTCTTACGCGTCTCGGACTCACCCGAGTTTCACGGCCGTCCCGGCTGAGGTCACCATCAACATGCTGCCAGCTTTTCCAAGGACTTCGTAATCGATGTCCACTCCGATCACCGCGTATGCGCCGAGTTCCTGAGCTTTGGGCGACATCTCTCGGAGGGCGCGCGCTCTCGCGGTGCGCAACGCCTCTTCGCACGCGCCCGTGCGTCCACGAACGACGTCGCGTACCCCCGCGAAAAGATCCTTGATGATGTTGGCTCCGATAATGGCTTCACCCACGACGATCCCAAGATAAGCTGTGACCACCGTTCCTTCGATCGAATGGGTTGTTGTTGTGATCATCTTTCTCCCCGGCGTTCGAGTTCTCTCCACCCAATGTCGTTACGGTGGAAGGCTCCCTCGAATTCAATCGCATTGGCACCTGCACGACTGTTGGTGCTCGCTTCTGCGAGCGTGGCTGCAACCGAGGTCACCGCGAGGACTCTGCCGCCTGACGTGAGCAGGCCCTCCTCGCTTGGCTTGGTTCCCGCATGGAATACCACCAAGTCGTCGGACTCCAGATCGGAGGGCAGCGTGATGGGTTTGCCTTTTTCGTACGATCCGGGATAGCCACCGGAGGCGACGACGGTCGATACCGCTGCACCAGATCGGGCTGGCGCGAAGCCTGAGTGGAGGAGGCTGCCACGGGCGACAGCCAGCATCGGTTCAAGGAGTGAGCCCTCCATCATGGGGAGCACCACTTGAGTTTCAGGGTCACCGAACCGGCAGTTGAACTCGACGACCTTGATGCCGTCGGCTGTCTGCATGAGCCCCGCGTACAGGAGCCCTTTGAACGGAGAGCCCTCAGCCGCCATCGCCCGGAGCGTGGGGAGGATCACGACGTTGCGCGCCTCCTCCATCAGTTCTTTAGTGGCGATGGATACAGGAGCGTAGGCGCCCATACCTCCGGTGTTCGGTCCGGTGTCTCCCTCTCCCACCCGTTTGTGATCTTGGGACGGGGGGAGGATGAGAGCGTTGACTCCGTCCGTTACTGCGAAGACGGAAATCTCTTCACCCTCCATGAACGCCTCGATCACCACTTCGCGCCCAGCTTCGCCGAAAGTGAGGTCGCCCAACATCGACCGGAGTGTTTCCAACGCCTCGCCCTCGGTCATGCACACTACGGCGCCTTTCCCTGCCGCCAAGCCGGAGGCTTTGACAACGATAGGTGCTCCCTGGCTCCGCACCCATTCCTCTGCGCCTGCGAGGTTCGTGAAGGTCCGGTACTCCGCGGTCGGGATCCCTGAGGTGCGCATCAGGTCCTTAGAGAACGCTTTGCTCGATTCGATACGAGCGGCCGCCTGCGAAGGCCCGAAAATCGGGAGACCTTTTCGCTCGAAGCGGTCGACGATACCCGCCGCCAACGGCGCTTCCGGACCGACCACGGTAAGGTCGATGTGGTGTGCCGCCGCCCAGCCGGAAAGGGCTGTGATGTCCCCAGGGGCGATCTCCACCGGGGTGCACAGGTCGGCCATGCCGCCGTTCGGTTGAGTTGCGAAGAACTCGGCGCTCGGGGCATCCCGGCGGAGTTTCCAAAGAAGGGCGTGTTCGCGCCCGCCATTACCAACGATAAGAATGCGCATGGGCCAGAGTCTACGCTTCGGCGGACGAAAAAAAAGGGGTGGCCGGGCTCTTACCCGGTCACCCCTCACCTTGGCCTGTCACGCCTACTGCTTGAAGCCGCTCACGAAGTCCGAGCCCATACGCTTCGCGGCGTCGCCGATAGTGTCCAGGAAGTCCTTGGCGTCCTCTGCGTAGGCAGACGCGGCCTGTTTCAGGTCCTCCTGGTAAGCGGGATCTGCCTCGCCCCGACGTGCGTACTCCCCTCGGATGATCCGGTCGTAATCGCCCGATTCGATCCACGCACGTAGCTCGTTCACACGGATCGTGTAGAAGGGGTGGGTCTGGGCCAGGAGATTCAAGACTTTGAAGACCTGGTCGACGACGTCGCCGCCCTCGCGGTACTCCTCCGCCTGAACGATGTACTCCTGGAGGTCTGTCTCTGCATCGTCTCCGCCACCGGCCATCTTGAGCATGGTACCGAGTACGATCTCGGGATCCTGCACGGTGAGGAGGCCGGCGCGATCCGAAGACAGCTCTGATTTACGCTGCCATTCAAGAAGCGCAACCAAGATGGCACGTGCCGCCAGGCCGACAATGGGGAAGCCCATTGTCGCCAGGTTGAGCAGGATCACGGTCATCGACTTGTAGAGAACGTGATCGCTGACGATGTGACCGATCTCGTGCCCGATCACGTATGCGAGTTGGTCGTCGTCGAGAAGGCGGACGGTACCCGAGTTCAAAATGATGAACGGCTTTTCCATGCCCCATGCCCCAGCGTTTACGATCGGGGTTTGGGAGATGAAGAGCGGATACTCCTCGTGGACGTCGAGCGTCTTGAGGCTCTCCTTGTAGATCTGATAAACCTTCGGAAACTGCTTCTCGCTGACCTGTACTGCACTTGCCTGAAACGCGAGTCGAAACGCGCGTTCGGTCATAAAGCCGAAGATCTTACGAAGGATGTCGTCGAATACAGGAATGCGCCTGAGCGCCTGCAACGCGGCCTTGTCGGCCGGGTGCTCCCATGAATGTGGGGCAATGTCGGTCAGGATTCGGCGAGCCTTCGCTCCGCCGTTCTCTACCTGCTCCACAGTGCCGTCCTGGTCTTCCGCCATGTCTATAATCCTCTTGCGTTTGATTTCCCTCACGCGCCTGGTGGGAGGGATGCCGACGCTCGCAGCCCCCTACGGGGCCTATACGGTGTCAGTTTCAGGCGCTGAGCGCCGTGCTGCAACTAGCTGAGCACCCGGTCTAAGTCGTTGATCAAATCCGCCTCGTCCTCGACCCCCACGGAGAGCCGCACGAGTCCCTGGGTGATCCCCATCGCTTCACGTCGGTCCTCCGGTACAGAGCCATGGGTCATGAGCGCCGGAACACTGATCAGGGATTCGACACCGCCGAGACTCTCTGCGAGTGCGAAGAAGCGGAGGTGTTCGGTAAGGGCCTTTGCACGTTCGAGCGTGCCGACGTCGACGGATACCATTCCGGTGAACCCGGTCATCTGTCGCTTTGCGAGATCGTGTTGGGGGTGTGACTCGAGACCGGGGTAGTGCACGGCGTCGACCGCACTGTGGGCTTCGAGGAACTTCGCAATGGCCATTCCGTTCGCATTGTGTTGCCGCATGCGGAGGTGGAGGGTCTTGGTTCCGCGGAGGGTTAGCCAGCAGTCCATCGGGCCGGGTACCGCACCCGAGGATTTTCGGATGAACATCAGCTCGTCATAGAGCGTCTCGTCTCGGACGGACACCAGTCCGCCGATGACGTCGGAGTGACCGTTGATGTACTTGGTCGACGAATGGACCGTGAAGTCCGCGCCGAGTCCCAGTGGCTGCTGGTTGTAGGGGGAGGCGAACGTGTTGTCGACCGACAACAGTGCCCCCGCACCATGAGCAAGCTCCGCCGTCGCGCGAATGTCGCACAGGCGCATCATTGGATTGGTCGGCGTCTCGACGTGGATCAGCTTCGTCTCCGGGCGGAGCGCGGCCGCGATCGCGTCCTGATCGCGTGTGTCCACATAGGAGAATTCGATCCCGAACCGACTCAGCACGTGGTTGAACATGCGCGTCGTGCCGCCGTAGGTGTTTTCCTCACTGACGACGTGATCGCCCGCCGACAGCCGTTTGACGATGGCTTCGATGGCCGCGAGTCCGGACGCGAAGGCGACTCCCTGTGCGCCTCCCTCCAGTGCAGCAAAATTAGCCTCGAGCGCTTCCCGCGTAGGATTCGCTGTTCTTCCGTAGTCGTAGCTCCCACCAAGTGGTTCGCCCACGGCTGGTTGCACGTACGTGGACGTTTGGAAAATGGGCGTCATGATCGCGCCAGTGGTCGGCTCTGGGGAGACGCCGGCGTGCACCGCGCGGGTGCCGAATCCGAGGCCTTCGAAGGACCGTTTGCTCATGGATGCTATCCTGGGAGGTTGGGGCTATGTGGCGCGCCCAATCTACCCCATCTCCGCGCCCTCGCCAGCGGCTTCGATCCGTGTCTGTTGACGCCGTCTGCTGGGTTGCGTGAAGTTCTCGTGTCGGGCGCAACTCCTGAAACAATGCGCATTTCCAGCGAATTCGAGACATCCCGTGCCAATCGATCTCCCCGAGAATCTCATGGTCAGCGTCTCCGGCGTTCGAGGCCGTGTCGCCGACCCACTGACGCCGGAACTCATGGCGGGTATTGCTGCTTCTTTCGGGACATTCATGCTGGGCGAACGTGGTGACGGTCCGATCTGCGTCGCTCGCGACTCCCGCACTTCTGGCCCGATGTTCTCAAGGGCTGTCATCGCGGGTCTCCAGTCGGTTGGTGTCGACGTCGTCGACTTGGGCGTGGTGCCTACGCCCACCTTGTTATTGGCCGTAGAGGACAGTGAGGCGATCGGCGGCATGTGTGTTACTGCGAGCCACAACCCGGCGCAGTGGAACGCGCTCAAGCTCGTCGATAGTGAGGGCATCTTTCTGGATGCTGATCTGTCCGGACGTTTCCGGGTGGCGTTGACGTCGAGGGAACCGAAGCGAGCTGCGTGGGATGCCTTGGGCGAAGTCACCACCGACGCTGATGCATGGGCGCGTCATCTCGAAGAGATCTTGGCTCTGCCGCATCTAGACGTGCCAGCGCTACAGGCGCGCAAGCTGAAGGTCGCCGTTGATTGCGTCAGAGGTGCCGGCGGCCCTGCGATGCAGGATCTGCTGGAAAGACTCGGCTGCGAGTTCGAAGGAATCGGGATGGAGCCGGATGGCCGTTTCCCCAGAGATCCGGAGCCGACTGCCGCGAACTTGGCGGATCTGGGAGCATTGGTCCGAGACATTGGGGCCGACATCGGTTTGGCGGTGGACCCGGATGCCGACCGTCTCTCGTTGGTGGACGAAACCGGCACTGCGATGGGCGAGGACCTCACGTTGGCGCTTGCTTCTGCTGCCGTGCTACGTCGCTCGCCGGGGCCGGTTGTGACGAATCTTTCTACGAGTCAGGTGGTGGAAGACGTGGCCCGCGCCTTTCATGCCCCGATCTTTCGGTCGCCGGTCGGCGAGGTCAACGTCGCCCGCCGCATGCAGGCCGAAGATGCGGTCGTGGGGGGTGAAGGGAATGGCGGTGTGATTCTGTCCGCGCTACACCACACTAGGGATGCACCCCTTGCAGCGGCCCTCGTCTTGCAGCACTTGGTTGATGAAAACGTGACGGCCTCGGAAGCCGCCGCACGGTGGCCGAATTATGAGATCGTCAAAGTGAAGGTGGACTTCCCGCGCGAAGCCTTGGCATCGGCTTACGAAGCGCTTGAAGCCGATTTGTCGGGCAGTACCGTGGACCGGGCCGACGGACTCCGGCTCGCGTGGGAGGACCGATCGGCCTGGCTTCACGTGAGGCCTTCGGGTACCGAGCCGATCGTCAGGCTGATTGCGGAGGCGCGCGAGCGCTCGGTCGCCCAGGAACTCGTCGACCGGGCTGCTCAGTTGCTCGACGGCGTGGCCTAACCAGCCCCTTAGGAGAACCAAACATGTGTGGAATCGTTGGATACATCGGGCCGAAGGCCGCGGCGCCGGTCCTCCTCGAAGGCTTGAAGCGTCTGGAGTATCGTGGATACGACTCAGCAGGGGTCGCGCTCCTCGATAGCGACGGGTTGAAGGTCGTGAAGCGGACCGGGAAGCTGGGGGTCTTGGAAGCGGCGCTCGGGGCGTTACCTCTGAACTGTGGCTGCGGCATCGGCCACACACGTTGGGCGACACACGGAGCGCCCACCCAGCCCAACGCACACCCCCACACCTCGCGTGCCGGTGACATTGCGATGGTCCACAACGGGATCTTCGAAAACGCCGAGAGTATCCGAGCCCAACTCCTCGCTGAGGGCTTCGCGTTCGTGTCGGAGACCGACACGGAAGTCATCGTCCATCTCATTGATCATCTGTGGGTTGACGGTGACCCAATGGAGGACGCAGTGGCTGCTGCGCTGCGGCTGGTCGAGGGCGCCTACGGTATTGCGGTCGTTTCGAGCCGCGATCCCGACAAGATCGTTGTCGCGCGCAACGGAAGCCCTCTTCTGATCGGGGTGGGGCACAACGGTGAAATGCTCGCCGGTTCGGATGCTGCAGCCGTTATCGCCCACACGCGGGAAGTCGTCTATCTGGACGATGGTGACTACGCGGTTCTCACATCCGACGGGTATCGCACTTATCGGCTAGAAGGATCCGAGGTCGATCGGGGTAGCCATCAGGTGACCTGGGATCTGGAATCGATCGAGAAGGGTGGGTACGAGCACTTCATGTTGAAGGAGATCTTCGAGCAGCCCTCCTCGCTGCGAGATGTGATGCGAGGACGACTACTCGAAGATGAAGGTGACGCGCGGCTCGGGGGGATCGTGGACCACCATTTCGAGCTGGACCAGATGCGTCGAATCGTGGTGACCGCGTGCGGGACGAGTTGGCACGCGGGACTCGTCGGCGAGTACATGCTTGAAGAGCTTGCCCGTATTCCGGTGGACGTCGAGTACGCGTCAGAATTTCGCTACCGAAATTCGGTTCTCGAAGAGGGCACGATGGCCCTCGCGATCAGTCAGTCGGGTGAGACCGCGGACACTCTGGCGGCGATGAGGGAAGCGGCCCAACGCGGCGTACCGACCATGGGGGTCGTGAATGCGGTTGGGTCGACGATCGCTCGAGACACGGACTTCGGGGTGTACCTCCACGCGGGCCCGGAAATCGGGGTCGCGTCGACTAAGGCCTTCACCAGTCAGATTGTGGCGCTTGCGCTCTTCACGCTTTACATAGGCCGCCGCCGGCACATGTCGGTGCTGCAGGGTCGAGAGATGGTCCAGGCGCTGAAGGCGCTTCCTGATCAGGTGGAGGAGGTTCTCGCCCTCAACGATGAACTCCGCGACTTGGCCGCAGTGTACTCGGACGCCCGCAACTTCCTCTATCTCGGCCGAGGGTATCAGTTCCCTGTCGCGCTCGAGGGGGCGTTGAAGTTGAAGGAGGTCAGCTACATCCATGCGGAGGGTTACCCTGCGGCGGAGATGAAGCACGGGCCGATCGCGCTCATCGACAACGACATGCCGGTAGTCGTCTTGGCCCCGCGCGATGCGGTGTATCAGAAGGTGGTATCGAACATCGAAGAGCTTAAGGCGAGGAACGGTCGGATCATTGCTGTGGTGAGTGATGACGCCCCGGAGTTGGCGGGGAAGGTGGATCACCTGATTCGGGTACCGCAGACGATCCCGTCGTTGCTACCGGTCCTGACGACGGTGCCCCTCCAACTGCTGGCCTACCACATGGCGATCTTGCGAGGCACTGACGTCGACCAGCCGCGAAACCTCGCGAAGTCGGTCACAGTGGAGTGAGGGTCGTACTCCAACGAGTAGAGAAAGCCTCGGTCTCTGTGGGCGGGGTCCGTATTGGTGAGGTGGGTCGAGGGCACCTTCTCCTCGTCGGGTTCACTCAGGGTGACGGGCCGGATCAAATCGCGTGGATGACCGAGAAGATCATGGGTCTGAGAGTGTTTCCCGACGATGCCGAAAAAATGAACCTCTCTCTGGATGACATTTCCGGAGATCTCCTCGTGGTCAGCCAGTTCACCTTGTACGGCGACACGACCAAGGGTCGGCGGCCGAGCTTCGTGCGAGCGGCTCCGCCTGATATAGCGATTCCCTTGTACGAGTCCTTTGTGCAGCAGTTGAAAGGCAGGAGCTTTGGGCGAGTCGAGACGGGTGAGTTTGGTGCGAACATGGCTGTCGAGCTTGTCAACGATGGTCCAGTCACCCTCGTGTTGGAGCGCGAATGACCGGCCCCAGACTCGTACTGGCCTCGGCCTCACCACGCCGGGCGGCCGTTCTACGCCAGCTCGGACTCGATCCGGTGATTCGCCCCGCGGACGTCGACGAGACGTACGAGCCCGGTGAGGCACCCTCTAAGCACGTTGAGCGACTCGCACGTGCGAAGGCAGACGCCCTTGTTGTTGTGGAATCAGATGCGCTCATCATCGCAGGGGACACTGTTGTCGTAGATGGGGATGTGGTCCTGGGGAAACCCGCGGGGCCGGAAGAAGCCGTTGAGATGCTGCTCTCTCTGTCGGGGAGAAGCCACGTCGTCATGAGCGGGATCGCGATCGCCGGTGCTCACGGCGTCGTGAGCCGAGTCGTCGAAACCGTCGTGCGATTTCGAGAGCTCTCAGCCGAGGACGCCGCGCGTTATGTGGCGACCGAGGAGCCGCTCGATAAAGCCGGCGCCTACGGAATCCAGGGACTTGGAGCCGCGTTGGTGACGGGTCTCGAGGGAGACTACTATTCGGTTGTGGGCTTCCCGGTGGTAGCGTTCGTTGATCTCTTGGCCGAAGCTGGTTGGAGGTACGACTTCGGAAGGCTCACCCCGACGGCTTGAATTCCCCGCGCACTGCGACGCGATGGCTTTCCCGCTGCCTGTGGGGAATACGCCTCGCTTGGTCGGGAGGTCTGTGTAGGTGATTTTCCGGACTGGTAGTGGCTCCAGTGACTCGACTAGATTCCGGGCTTGAGAACAAGCCCTGGCAAGGATTGAGAGATGAAAAAGCACGGACGATTCATGGTGGGTCTGGTGGGTGTGGCTGCCATTGTGTCCTATCTGATGTGGACGGGGGTCAGTCAGAGCATGGTCTACTACCTCACTCCCATCGAACTCCTAGCGCGAGTCGAGGTCGACCCGACGTTCCACGAGGTGGGGGTAAAGGTGAGTGGCGAGGTCATTCCTGGGAGCTACGCCAGGGTGGATGGCGAACTGCTTCACACCTTCTTGGTGCGAGACCTCGTCGACGAATCGGTGAGCTTCCCGGTCGAGTACCGTGACGCGCTCCCAGACACGTTTTCCGACGACGTGGAGGTTGTGCTCGAAGGGCGGCTCCGCCCCGACGGAGTGTTTGCGGCCGCGACGCTCCTCACTAAGTGTGGCAGTCGTTATGAAGCGGCTCCAGAAGATCTCGAGCGGCAACAGGACCTGATCGGGTGACCACCCTCGGCGAGTTCGCCCTATGGGTCGCGCTTCCCGTGGCGGCTTGGGGTACGGTGCTCGGATTCGCAGGAGGACGGTCGCAAAGGGGCGACTTGGTCCTGAGCGCAGAACGCAGCATTTACGCCGTGTTCTTCTTACTCGTTCTGGCAGCCGCGGGCGTAATGAACGCCTTCCTGACGGATCAGTTCCAATACTGGTACGTGGCCAGCTACTCGAACCGTGAACTTGAGCTCTTTTACAAGATCACGGGGCTGTGGGCCGGGCAGCGGGGTTCGTTGTTGTTCTGGGCTCTGTTGTTGGGCTTCTTTTCCAGCATCGCTGTGTTTGGGAATCGGAAGAAGCACCGTGAGTTCATGCCCTATGTGGCCGCTGTCCTCCAAGCAGTACTCCTGTTTTTCATTGTGGTGCTTCTGTTCGCTAACGTGAATCCGTTCGAGCAGCTCGCATTCACGCCTGCCAATGGGCAGGGTCTGAATCCACAGCTCCAGAACTACTGGATGACGATTCACCCGCCCACGCTTTATCTCGGCTTCACCGCGTTCACGATTCCGTTCGCGTTCGCAGTGGCGGCCCTGCTCAATGGTCGACTGGACGCTCGCTGGATTCAGCTGACTCGACGGTGGATTCTCACGTCGTGGCTGTTCCTGTCGGTCGGAATCATCTTTGGAATGCGGTGGGCATACCTTGAGTTAGGGTGGGGTGGCTACTGGTTCTGGGATCCGGTCGAGAACGCGTCGCTCTTGCCGTGGCTGACCGCGACGGCGTTTCTGCACTCCATACAGATCCAAGAAACACGTGGGATGCTGAAGGTCTGGAACATGTCATTGGTGCTCATGACGTTCCTCCTCACCCTCTTCGCAACGTTCCTGACCCGCTCAGGGCTTATCGAGTCGGTGCATTCGTTCGCAGAGGAACTGACGATCGCCTTCATCTTCCTCGGGTTCATGGGGTCGGTGCTGGCGGGATGTATCATTCTTATCCTTTACCGACTTCCGGAGCTGCGGAGTGAGAACCGGATCGAGTCGTTCTTGTCTCGAGAGTCTGCGTTCCTCTTCAACAACCTGATGCTGATCGGTGCGGCCTTTGCCGTCTTCTGGGGCACCATCTTCCCGCTCGTGGCAGAAGCAGTGACCGGAGAGAAAATCAGCGTGGGGCCTCCGTTCTTCGAGAAGGTGAATTTCCCCATTGGACTGGTCTTGCTCGCCCTGGCCGGCATCGGGCCGGTGATTGCCTGGCGAAGGGCCTCAAAGCGCAACCTGCAGAAGAACTTCTTTCTGCCTACCGCGATCGGTCTGGTGGTCGCGATCGGCTTGTGGATTGCGAATGCTCGACACCCCCTTGCGCTCATTACGTGGAGCATATGCGCGTTCGTGACCGCGGTCATCGCAATCGAGTTCTGGAAGGGCACAAGAGCGAGGGCCCGAATCGAAGGTGAAGGGCACGTGCTCGCCTTGTTCCACCTCGTGTCGCGCAACCGGCGCCGGTGGGGTGGCTACGTCGTTCACATCGGAATGGTGATGCTGTACTTCGGGTTCGCCGGGTCAGCGTACAATGTGGACGAACGTGCGCATCTCAGCCCTGGTGAGATGATCCAGGTAGCTTCGCCGTTCGGGCATGTGTACGACCTGACGTATGAGGGGATCTCAATATCGGTCGGGCGTGGTCAGCGGAATCTCATGTGGCAGGCGATCGCCACGGTGTCGGTGGTTCGTGAAGGCAAGTCCTTAGGCATTCTCACGACCGAGAAACGCCAGTATGTCACGGCGGACAATCTCATGACGGAGGTAGGCGTCCGATCGACCGTCCAGGAGGATCTGTACCTGATTCTCTCTGCAATGGACGACATCAACGGGGCGCTGAGTGCCGACTCGGACGCCCAGGGCATCGACCTCCAGGTGCTCATCAAGCCGTTTGTGAGATGGATCTGGTACGGCGGCTTGATGCTCACTGGGGGCACCATCATCGCCCTTTGGCCGAGCGTGGATAAGAAACGGCTCGCTCTCGAAGAAGCTACGGACGAACAGGAAGCCGAGCCCGCGCTGGCTGGCGCTGGCGACTAGGTTCAGCCCATGACCCTCCTGATTGGTGCCCTACTCGTTTCTGCCGCAGTCGTGCTGTTTATCTTGCAGCCGATCGTGAAGGGACTGCACGCCTCGCTCGATCGCGACGAGGACGAGCTCACGGATACGGAGGCCCGCAAGCGAGTGGCGCTGCTGGCGCTTCGTGATGTCGAGTATGACTACCTCGCAGGTAAGCTCGACGAAGAGGATTATCGCGCATTGAAGAGCGAGTTGACGGCAGAGGCGTTGGCTGCACTCGAAGCTGATGAAGCTGCGCGCGACGGATCGGACGCGACCGCTGAAGAGGACCTCGAGGCCGAGATTGCTCAGATTCGGGCAGGGCTCAATAGCGGTGATGCATGCACCACCTGCGGGTTCGCCAACGAGCCCGGCAGTCGTTTCTGCTCGTCGTGCGGCACGTCCGTCGGCGCCGGAGTATCGGGCTGAACGGCCCGGGCGTCGCAACCCTACCCGAAGCGGCCTCGCCCTCTAAGACCGTATCGGAGGTCGTGATCAAGGCGACGGGGTTGGTGCGAGAATTCGGCTCCGTCGTAGCGGTGGCGGGGATCGACCTGGAGTTAGGGGCAGGAGAATTCCTCACGGTCTTTGGGCCGAACGGAGCAGGGAAGTCTTCGCTACTGGGGCTATTGGGCGGTTCGGCGAGGCCCACTCGGGGGACTGTATCCGTGCGGGGCGAGGAACTCGACTTCGGCGTTGAGAGTTGGCGTCACCGAATCGGGGTACTTTCTCACAAGAGCTTCCTCTACTCCGAGTTGACGGCCGCCGAGAACCTCCGGTTTTTCGGTCGCCTCTTCGGCCTGACCGATCTCGCGACCCGTGTTCCGGAGCGGCTGGAGCAAGTGGGATTGACGAGTCGGGCCCATCTCATGGTCAGCCAACTCTCGCACGGTATGCGACAGAGGTTGGCGCTTGCGCGGGCCCTTCTCCACGACCCCGACGTCGTCCTCTTAGACGAGCCCTACACCGGCCTGGATCCTTCAGCTGCGGCGGTGCTGCGCGGTGTGCTCACTGAACTCAAGGATGGACGACGCACTGTGATTATGGTGACGCACAACCTTGGTGAAGGACTTCACCTCGCCTCGCGCGTGGGGATTCAAGTCAGCGGACGATTCGCCTGGGAGGGCGAGGTCGCCGAGTTGGATGCGGCGAACTTCGAGCGTTTCTACCACTGTGTGGTCGAGGGACGGACGTGATGGCCTATCTCGGTCAGATCCGCGCGATCGTGTGGAAGGACTTGCTGCTCGAGTTGAGGACACGCGAACGGTTGGTTTCCATGGGGGCGTTCGCTGTGCTAGCAGCGGTCCTGTTCAACTATGCGATCGACAAAACGATCGTGAGGCCTCAGGACGTGGCGGCTGGCTTGATTTGGATGACGATCATCTTCGGGGGGCTCCTCGGAGTCGGCCGGACGTTCCACCTAGAGGCGCAGAATGGGGCGTTCCAAGGCGTACTGATGAGCCCCACCCCCAAGGACGCGGTGTTTCTTGGAAAGGCTATCTCGAATTTTCTCCTCCTCTACCTCGTGTCGCTGCTCGTGGTTGCGGTCTTCATGCTGTTCTTTGACCTGGAGTTGGGGTCGAGTCCGACCGCTCTCGCGTTGGCGCTTGGCTTCGGGTCCTTGGGTTTCGTTTCGCTGGGGACGCTGTTTGCCGCAGTCTCTTCAGGGACGCGCATGGGGGAAACACTACTCCCCGTTCTTGTTTTTCCGCTTTTGGTGCCTATGGTGATCTACGGCGTCGGTGCGACCGGACGCCTCCTAGCACTGAGGCCGGTCACTGAAGTAGCGGGGAGCATTCGCATGCTTGCAGCATTCGCCGTTATGGCGCTCGGTGCGGGTGCCTTTCTTTTTCGATTCGTCTTGGAGGACTGATGTCAGGCAACGGACTCCGAAAGGGGGGCGTGGCGCTGACGGTGCTAGGCCTGACCGGACTGCTGGCTGTGTACTGGCTTGCGTTTTTTTGGGTCTCGACCGAGATCCGTCAGGGTGTCGCCCAACGCATTTTCTATGTGCACGTCCCGGCCGCATGGACCGCCTTCCTGGCTTTCGGGATCGCGGCGCTCACGAGCGCCATGTACCTATGGTTGCGGGATGAGCGTTTGGACCGAGCGGCCGTTTCGGCTGCTGAAGGTGGCATGGTCTTTGGTACGATCATGCTCATCACGGGCCCGTTGTGGGGGAAAATCGCTTGGGGGACCTACTGGAATTGGGAGCCCAGACTGACGCTTACACTCCTGCTGTGGTTCATCTTTTTGGGGTACTTCATGGTGCGCAGTGCCACGGACAATCCTGAGAAAGGCAAACGATTCGCGGCGGTCGTGGCCATTGTAGGGGCTCTAGATATTCCATTCATCCACCTGAGCGTGGTGTGGTTCCGGTCTCTTCACCCTGAGCCAGTGGTTCTGAAGCCAGAGGGACCGTCTCTCCCGGGGGACATGCTGATCCTGCTGCTGGCGAGCGTGGCGGTGTTCCAGATTCTGTTCTTTGGGCTCTTTCTCTTCCGGTATTCCATCGAAAACGTACGCGGGGAAGTTGAGTCCCGTGCCCGCGAAGCCACGGTAGCGTGATATGAAATCGACGATACAATCTGCATTATCTGTGTTCGTTCTGCTCCTTGCCGCAGGCGCCCTGGGTGCGCTCGGCGCCCAAGAGATGACTAATCTCCCGCAAGGCACACGGATCGCGGCGCAGAGCCTCAAGCCGTATTGGCACGTTTTTATTGCCTATTCGGTCGTGATCTTGGCTGTCCTCGGGTGGGTGATTTCCATGTCTCGACGCTTGGCTCGTCTCGAGGCGCAGCTCAGCGACTAGACGGACCGGACGCCGGGAAACTTACTTTCGAAGGAATTCGACATTTCTTCCTCACTGCTGTGGCTCGTGGGTAGGCACAGATCGCTCCCTAGGTATAGGCTTTAGCTCCCTTTGGGTCCTCGGGCGTGATGCTGTAAACATTTGATTATTCTGTTGGCACAATTCTCGCATTACCCTAGTTTTAAGGAGATTTACGCCATCGATGGGTCCGAACGCGCCGGAGCCGTCGGGCGCCAAACCAACTCAGGAGGCATCCTCATCATGAAGACAGTACGGGGTCGCACCGGATGGCTCGCTGGACTCGGACTCGCTGCCCTCGTCAGCGCACCGGCACTCGAGGCCCAGACGACCAACTCGCCCAGCACACTTCGCTACGGCTCGGGACTGATAGACATCCCCGTCGCGAGTGTCCTGTCGCATTTGACGGTTACAGGCACGTACTCAGGCTTCTTCATGGACCTGGGTCGCACGCTCGAAATCGACGGCGGCGGAAACGGCGTTGGCCTTGGGGCGGGATACGACAAGTTTTACTCGGATGCGTCAGTGGCTGTTGGCCTCTTCGACCGTGCTGAGTTCGGGCTTTCTGTCCAATCTCTCAACGATGCCGCCGCGGGCGGTAACGTCTGGGGTCTCTTCGGACGTGTGCAGTTGGTGCAGCCCACGAACCAGGGCATTGGGTTCGCGGTGGGTGGTCGATATGTCACCGCGCCTGGGTTCGGCGACGGTACTGCGTATCAGCCGAACCGACTGGGCTTTGCGGACAGGCGCGTGCGCGAGTCCTACACTGGACTCTCGGACCTGAACACTGAGTTATCCCTGTACGGTGTCGCCAGCGCCCACATTCGCGGTTTCGATGAGGGCTTCCTGCCCGAGCACGACATGACGTTCGCGCTTGGTTACGGCACCGGCATGTTCCAGGACGGGGACGCGCTACCCTTCTACAACTTCGCCGATTCGGAAGGTTGGTTCTTCGGCTCTGCGATCCACATGCTTCTCGGTGGCTCGTCGGTTCTCACGCTGATGGGTGAATACAACGGCTTCGACGTGAACATCGGTGCGCAGCTCGATGCTGGCGGCATCCGGCTTGGGGTTCACTACTTGGCGGTGAACTATGGTGAGCCAACGGGTGGCTACTTCTCGGAGTACCGGAAGCCGAAGTTCGGCATTCTTGCATCCATCGCTGTGAATCCAGAGAGCGATCAGGGCTTGATGTCCAGGCCGCGGCTCATGGAACGCCCGGCGCCAGACACCATCATGCTGCCCGCACCGCCGCCTGACACGATTCGTATCACGCGTGAGGTCGGGACGCCTCTGCCGGATGGCGCACCGGCCAGTGTCTGTCTCGCTACAGGGGAAGCGGTTCAGGTTCGGATCTCCGCCCAGGGCGACACGCTTGTGGGCCCGAGTCGGGTGTCCATCGAGTCGCTCCGACCGGGTGTCGTGTTCGCGGGCAACTATGCCGGCGCAGCGCCGTGGTTCCGGAACGACGAGGCGGTCACGTTCGAGGAGCGTCGCTACGACAAGTCAGGCAACGAGTCACGCCTGGACTGTGGACAGATCATGCGCGTGGGTGAGCACATGAGCGTAGGACTGTTCGCCATGAGGAATGCCGACAGGCCTTTCGAGATGGTGTACGTTGCGGTGCGGCCTGGCGTGTGGCAGGCGTACCAGTACGGATTGCGGAGGACGCGCGGTCAGTAGCCGCTCAACTCGGCGCGATTTTGACGGGAGGCCCGTCCGGCGAAAGCCGGGCGGGCCTTCTCGCATTATACGAAGTGGGCTCGGCGGGCACTTGGCCCATGCGTAGAAGCCACCTTTCGATACACTACACCCCGGCCAGTTCCCGCTAAAGCGCCAGGAGTTCCTGGCGCTCGAGGTACACCGGACCCTGTAAAGGCTTTCCCACCACCCTCGTACTTGCGCCGCCATCGAGCAGCAGCTTCGAGCCGACGCCGATATCCCGGGCGACCTGACTCATGCCCGCACCGGCCTGCCGCGTCAGGCCTACCGCCTCTCGCTTGAACTCCTCGCTCTACTTCCTTCGCGTTGCTATGACACTCCTCCATA
Organism: Longimicrobiales bacterium; assembly: GCA_029245345.1. Taxonomy (NCBI): domain Bacteria; kingdom Pseudomonadati; phylum Gemmatimonadota; class Longimicrobiia; order Longimicrobiales; species Longimicrobiales bacterium. The sequence continues at coordinate 152,888 of JAQWPM010000021.1, read as the reverse complement.
GCCTCCAATGGGCCCTCTCTGAAGTGTCCGCACTCTCGGGGTAAGAACCACGCGGGCAGTTCAGCGTTCGAGGGATTCTCCCCGGGATGCAGTCGATTGTTGTGACGGTCGGGGGCCAAGAGCTCTTTCGGCGATCGGACTCAATCGGCTCGAGCCCGACTTGCGCGGGCGGTAGCCCTGTCAGGCAGGTTGTCTCATTGGGCCATCGGCCTGTTGGGATACCCTCACTAACGTTCCCGTCGTGAACATGGGGCCCGGAGGGACTTTCGCTTTCTCTTCGGGTTCTGTACTTTGAGAGCTGAACCCCCGATTATCGGGGCATCGCAAGGACGGAGGCCATATGACCACGGCGCAAATGACCGAAAATAAGAAGACCGACAGTAAGAAAGTCGACCAGAAGCAAAAGGCTCTGGATACAGCTCTCACCCAGATTGAACGCTCGTACGGCAAGGGCTCGATCATGCGGATGGGCGAAGACGGCGGGTTCACTAAGATCGAGGCGATCTCCACCGGTGCCATCAACCTCGACGCTGCCATCGGTATCGGTGGCGTGCCTCGCGGTCGGATCAGCGAGATCTATGGTCCAGAGTCGTCTGGTAAGACAACGCTTTGCCTCCAGGTCATCGCTAATGCTCAGGCAGGGGGTGGGGTTGCTGCCTTCATCGATGCCGAGCATGCGCTGGATATTGGATACGCCCGAAAGCTCGGCGTCGACGTGGACAATCTCCTCGTGTCGCAGCCAGACACGGGCGAACAGGGTCTTGAGATCGCTGAGGTCCTCATCCGCAGCAATGCCGTGGACGTCGTAGTGATCGATTCCGTCGCCGCACTCGTGCCGAGGGCTGAGATCGAAGGCGAGATGGGTGATACGCACGTCGGGCTTCAGGCCCGGCTCATGAGTCAGGCACTCCGCAAACTCACCGGAGCGGTCAACCGGTCGCACGCGTCTGTCATCTTCACCAATCAGATCCGTGAGAAGATCGGCGTCATGTTCGGGAGCCCCGAAACGACATCGGGTGGGCGAGCTTTGAAGTTCTATGCTTCACTCCGACTCGATATTCGTCGTATTGGGGCGATCAAGGACGGGCAGGACGTGATCGGGAACAGGACACGTGTAAAGGTCGTGAAGAACAAGTGCGCTCCGCCGTTCAAGCAGGCCGAGTTCGACATCATGTATAACGAGGGCGTGAGTCACGCTGCGCTGCTTGTGGACATCGGGTCGGAGCATGAGATCGTGGATAAGTCGGGTTCGTGGTTCTCCTACGGAGATCTGCGCCTGGGCCAGGGTAAGGAGAACTCGAAGCAGTTCCTCCTGGACAACCAGGATATTGCGGACGAAATCGAGGCGAGGGTGCGTGTCGTACTCGGACTCGACGAGGAGCCTTCGAGTGACCTGACTGAAGGTGAAGATCCGGCTGGAGCGGCGGCTGCAACGGCACCTGATGAAGCGGCGACCGACTGATTTGCGAGCTGTTCAGAGGGAAGGCCCCGGACCCTTGGGTCCGGGGCCTTTGTCGTAGATACACGGGCCGGCATACGCCACACCTCGCCGGACCCTCCATCGGCGCGCGATGCGGCGTTATCCTTAGCATTGCCCAATAACCACGCGGGTTCCCGAGCAGAGTCATGAAGACCGCAGAAATCCGACAGAGATTCATCGACTACTTCGAAGAGAGGGGTCACGAGATCCGCCCGAGTTCGTCCCTGGTACCGGGAGACGACCCGACGCTGCTGTTCACGAATGCCGGGATGGTGCAGTTCAAACGCATCTTCCTGGGTCACGACCAGGTGGGCTACAATCGCGCGGTGACGTCGCAGAAGTGCGTCCGGGCCGGTGGGAAGCACAACGATCTGGAAGAAGTCGGACGGACGACGCGCCACCACACGTTCTTCGAGATGTTGGGCAACTTCTCGTTCGGGGACTACTTCAAGCGGGACGCGATCGCTTTCGCTTGGGAGCTGATGACCGACGTGTACGGGCTCGATCCCGAGCGCTTCTATGCCACGGTACACCATACCGATGATGAAGCAGCGGACCTTTGGGCGACCGAAATCGGCCTCCCTGCGAATCGGATCTACCGGCTTGGTGACAAAGACAATTTCTGGCAGATGGCCGACACCGGGCCGTGCGGTCCGTGCTCGGAACTGCACTATGACATGCGGGATGATCGTGCACCCATCACCAGCACTGAAGAATTCGTAGAACTCAATGAGTCCGGAATCATCATTGAGCTGTGGAATCTCGTCTTCATGCAGTTCGATCGAGACGCCTCGGGTGAATTGACGCCTCTGCCTGCGCAATCTGTGGATACTGGTGCTGGACTCGAGCGGATCGCCTCCGTGCTCCAAGGAGTCGATTCGAACTTCCACATCGATCTGTTCGAACCAATGCTCGAACGAGTGGCGGAGTTGGTCGGCCGCCCATACGACCGCGACTCAGAAGAGGGTGTCAGCTACCGAGTGCTTGCAGATCACGCCCGGTCCGTTGCCTTCCTGTTGGCTGATGGTGTTTTTCCGGCGAACGACGGACGCGGATACGTGCTACGCAGGATTCTCCGGCGCGCGGTCCGACATGCATGGCTCATGGACCGACGTGAGCCGACGCTCGTCGGGGTCGTGGAAGCCGTAATCGATTCGATGTCAGAAGTGTATCCGGATCTCGGTCGGCGTCGGGAGCATATCCTACGAACCACCCGGGCCGAGGAGGAGCGCTTCCTCGACACCATCGAAGGCGGCATGAGCCGCTTCGACGAGCTGGCCTCGGGAGAGGAGAGGATGATCCCCGGGAGTGAAGCGTTCAAGTTGTATGACACGTTCGGCTTTCCGCTCGACCTCACGCAGTTGATGGCGGAGGAGCGCGGTTATTCGGTGGATATTTCAGGGTTCGAGTCGGCCCTGGATGAGCAACGTGAGCGATCCCGCGCCAATCGGAGAGCCTCCGGTCCAGTGGTGGACGGTGCCTCCAACGAAGAAGGATGGACCCACGTCTCCGATGGGGATTATGCATTCGTTGGGTATGACGAATTGCGGGTGGAAACCAATGTCCTCGCGTATCGTCAAGACGCTGATGTGACTGGACTGATCCTTCAGCGAAACCCCTTTTACGTGGAGAGCGGTGGCCAGATCTCAGACTTGGGGTCGGTAACAGGTGAAGGGTGGAGCCTCGATGTGACGAGCCTCGCCAAGGTCGGTAACCGGACAGCCGTATTCGGCGCCGTGGGAGAGGGCTTTCCTTCGGATTTCTCCGAACTGACCGTCCTGGCTGAGGTCCCAACTCGGGTTCGCCGTGACACGGTCCGGAATCACACCGCCACACATCTTCTGCATGCCGCGCTGCGCCAGGTGCTCGGTGAGCATGTCGTGCAGCGAGGCTCACTGGTCTCGGCGGAGAAATTGCGTTTCGATTTCGCCCACACGGCTCCGATGACCGAGGAAGAGCGGGGCCGGGTCGAGAAGATCGTGAATGAGGGTATTTGGGCCGATCATCCCGTAGAAATCGCCCAGCGGAGCTACGACCAAGCCGTCGAGTCCGGGGCGATGGCTCTTTTCGGGGAAAAGTACGGCGACGAAGTGCGTGTGGTGAACATCCCGGGTGTCAGCATGGAACTGTGCGGTGGAACCCACGCGCGTCACACTGGTGAAATCGGACTCTTCCGCATGGTTGGGGAGTCAGGAGTGGCCGCGGGCGTGCGTCGCGTCGAGGGGCTGACGGGTCGAGGCGCATACGACTATCTGCGTGGGCGTGAAGACGCACTTGGGCACGCTGCGGCCGTCCTCAAGACGCAGCCAGACAATTTGAGCCACCGCGCTGAGCAGTTACTTGAAGAAAAGGCAGAACTTGAGGGCTTGCTTGACGAACTCCGGTCTGATGCCGGATCGGGTGAGACGAGGGTCGTTTCCGAGTCTCTCAGTGCCGAAGAAGGCGGCCCACGATACCTCGGGATCCGCCTGAAGGCACGAGATGCGGACGATGCCCGGAAGTGGGGTGACCGATTCGTTTCCCAAGGCTCGGGCGTTGCCGTACTGGTGGCTGAGATGCCTGGTGACAAACGATCGATGTTCACGTTTGTGACCGATGATCTGATCTCGAAGGGTGTGCGCGCGGATGCGGTCGTGCGAGAGGTCGCCGCCGTGGTTGGCGGTCGAGGTGGCGGGCGCCCGCATATGGCGCAGGCCGGCGTCGAGGAACCGGAGCGCATCGATGAAGCACTCGAGGCCGGACTGTCTGTGGTGCGCGATCTCATGGCGAGCCCGAAGGCATGAACCGTCCCCGGGCCTGGCTCCGTCAACGCATTCCCCTAGCCCCTATGGATCTGGCCCCATGGCTGGGTGCGTGGGACGACCCAGCCGGCGTGCATCTCACGCAAACAGGGCGTGAGGCGTTGAAACGGGCGCGGGCGAATCCGGGTCGGGTGCGGCAGAGTGCGTTTGATCTTCTCGCGGCTGACGCGGTACTCAGCTACGCATGCGAAGCGGCTCTGGAAGCTGCGGACCCGAACGAGGCGTTGCTGACTCTGGTGCGAACAGTGGCGGAGGCCGAGTGACTGAGCAGGACGCGGCAGCTTACGTCGACTTCCACAGTCACCTTGTTCCAGGTGTGGACGACGGCGCTCGGACAATCGAGGACACCTTGGCTGCGGTACAGCGAATGACCCGGATGGGCATTCGCAAGATCCTGACAACACCCCACCTCGATGGCTCGATCACCAAAGACCCAGAGGCTCTCGAGGCACGCCTGACCGAGGTCACGCGAGCGTGGGAAGAGGCTGCCGATGCGATCGGGCGTGACTTCCCGGAGGTAGAATTCAAGTGTGGCCACGAGGTCATGCTCAACATTCCCGACGTCGACTTCTCGGACCCCCGAGTACGGTTGGACGGGACGTCGTTTGTTCTGATCGAATGGCCCCGACTCCAGGTTCCGCCTGGGACGGTTCAGGTGCTCGAGCGGATAATCGCCGAGGGTTATAAACCCATCGTTGCACATCCCGAGCGGTATATTGGGATTGACCGATCCGCTGACGTGATCCGTGAATGGCGCGAGACAGGCGCCCATCTGCAAGTCAATTATGGGTCGCTGTTTGGGCGCTACGGAGCGGCGGCGCGCTCGATTGCAGGGCACATTCTAAAGCGGGGGTGGGCGGATTACCTCGCGTCAGATTTCCATGGGCAGGGGGAGCAGAAAATCTACTTCGAAGAGATTGCGACGCGACTCGAGGATCTTGGAGCCGCGGAAGCGCTCAAGGCGCTGTGCGTCACGAATCCGGGTCGCATCTTTCGTGACGAGGAGCCCCTTCCTGTTCCTCTTCTTCCGCCCGAGACGGGATTCTGGGCGAAGATGAAGGGCATCGTGAACCAGGGGGGAGTGTGAATGACGCGACTTTGACCATCCGGGATCACCTGACCTCTTTAGCTGACCTGTCTGTTCTCGTCTCAGACGAAATGAGCGAAGACATAGCGGCACTGGCCGCCTTGGTCCTCTCTACAGTAGAGGCAGGCGGGAAGATCATGTTCTGCGGGAACGGCGGGTCCGCGGCCAACGCCCAGCACCTCGCGACCGAATATGTGGTTCGTTTCGCTCGCGAACGCAGAGCTGTCGCGGCGCTCGCGCTAACGACGGACACGTCGTTGTTGACCGCAGGAGCGAACGACTACGGCTTTGACACGATCTTCTCGAGGCAAATCGAGGCGTTAGGGCGGCCCGGTGACATCCTTGTGTTGCACTCGACGAGTGGGGATTCTGAGAACCTGATCGCCGCGGTCGAAGCTGCGAAGGTACTGGACATCCGGACTGTGGCGTTGCTCGCCAAGGGTGGAGGTCGGCTGAAGTCGGTCGTTGATCAGGCGCTCGTTGTGCCTACCCAATCGACGGCACGCGCCCAGGAACTCCACCTGGCAATTGGACATATCGTCTGCGAGATCGTCGACAAAGCGGTCGCAGGCGACAGCTAGCTTTTCATGTGATACGAACGACTGGACTCAAATGAACAACCTGATTGATCTGACCGGGAAGAACGCACTCGTGACGGGTGGTTCCAGGGGTGTCGGCCGAGCGACGGCGCTCATGCTCGCTCGAGCCGGAGCCGGTGTTGGAATCGCCTATCGGAGCCGCGCGGAGGAGGCTGCCGGTGTGGTCGAAGAACTCCGTGCTCTGGGTGTGCATGCTTGGGCCCAGGCCGGGGACTTGTCGTCTCCTGATGCTGCGAACGCGCTCTTCGAACGCGCACAGGAGGAGTTCGATGGCCTAGATCTTTTTGTGGGCAACCACGGAATTTGGCCCCCAGTAGATGCGCCGGTGTCGGAAATGACGGATGAGCAGTGGCACAGCACCATCGGTGCGAATCTGCATTCCGTCTTCTACACGTGCAGAGCCGCGGCGCGTGTCCTGCGGGACCATGGCCGGGTCGTATTGGTCGGCTCCACAGCGGGGCAGCGAGGCGAGTCGTTCCACGCGGATTATGCTTCGACGAAGGGAGCGATGATCTCGTTCGTTAAAGGCTTTTGCCTCGAGCTCGCGCCGAGAGGGATCACAGTGAACTGCGTGGCGCCTGGTTGGATTGACACGGAAATGTCCGAGAGTGCGTATCGAGGTGATGAGCGCGATCGTGTGGCAGCGGCGATCCCGATCGGCCGGATTGCGACGGCTGATGACGTCGCGGGACCGATCGTGTTCTTGTGCTCCGAACTTGGGCGCCACCTGACAGGAGAGATCATGAACGTGAATGGGGGCGCGGTACTCGTGGGGTGACCACTTTACGCCCCTCTCCGCCCGATTCAGTTCTCTGGATCGTAAAGACCCTCGAAGAAGCAGGCCACGAGACTTGGGCTGTCGGTGGTGCTGTCAGGGACACCTTCGCGCGTCGTCCGGCGGGCGATTGGGACCTGACTACACATGCACGACCTCAGGAAGTACGGAAGATATTCAAGCGTACTGTGCCCATCGGAATTGAGCACGGAACGGTTGGGGTGCTCGACCGAGATGGGACCATGTTCGAGGTGACAACGTTCAGAAAGGACGTGGAAACGGACGGGCGTCACGCCGTGGTTGCGTTTGCCGAGTCAGTCGAGGAAGACCTCGCCCGACGCGACTTCACGATGAACGCCATCGCGTGGCATCCGCTTCGCGGTGAACATCTCGACCCTTTCGGTGGGCTTGCGGATCTCGAGGCCGGGATCCTACGAACCGTCGGTGAACCGGAGGAACGCTTCTCCGAGGACTATCTCAGGATCTTGCGAGCGTTTCGGTTCGCCGGGCGATTCGGTCTGGATATCGATCCACTGACGTGGGCTGCGATGACGTCGTTCGCCGAGTACCTCAGCGGGTTGTCTGCGGAACGGATACGCGAGGAGTTACTCAAGGTCTTATCTGCAGACCCTTCACCGTCTGTCACGCTTGGGCTGTATGCGGAAGCCGGCGCGATTGCGGTGCTCTATCCGGAGTGGGAAAACATCCGCCGAGACCGACCCGGGGAGTGGAAAGCCGCGATGGCGACGGTGGACCGTTTGCCGCTCGGCAATGCGCCATTGCGACTCGCAGCGCTCCTGCGTGGAGTGGATCGCTCGGCAGCTGCTCATCTACTAGGGCGACTCAAACTTTCCAACGCTCAAACGGACGAGGTGGCCCATCGAGCGGCCGCGGACCCATTGCCGGGGCCTGGAGAGGACGACGAGGTCTTCCGACGCTGGCTGTCTCGGACAGGACCCGAGCGGCTGGGCGTCGTGGCTCGACTGGACCTGGCTGGCGCGCGCACTCAGGTATCTGGAGAAGCGGCTTACGAGACGGTGGCGTCGTGGCAGCGAGCCCGCCACGTGCGCAGAAGCGGGGTGCCGTTGTGCACCGCGGATCTTGCAGTCGACGGACGCGACTTGATCGCTTCGGGACTCCGGCCGGGGCCCCGATTCGGCGAGCTTCTCGATCAGGCCCTGGACGTGGTGTTAAGAGATCCGGACCAGAACACTCGTGAGGCGCTTCTATCGCACATCCGTGAGTGGACTCGGGAGCCGACGGCGTGAGCGACCTGAGCCTGTTTGAGGACTCTGAGGAAACGGAAGCGACCGTCGGTGTGACGTCGGGGGAAGCCGAGGGCGCGGCTGACCCCATCGATCTCACCGCGCCCCTGGCTGCACGTATGAGGCCTCGAGCGATGACGGAGTTTCGGGGTCAAGAGCACCTACTCGGTAAGGGCCGTGCCATCCGGGCGATGCTGGATCAAGCGGCTCCGAAGAGCATGATCCTCTGGGGACCGCCGGGGAGCGGAAAGACCACGCTTGCTCGCATTATCGCGCGGGAGACGGGCGTCAGATTCGTGCCGTTCAGTGCGGTGACGGAGGGGATCGCCCGAGTGCGGGAGATCATCAAGGAGGCGGCAGCGCGCCTGAAGACCACCGGACGGCGCACGATTCTGTTCTGTGATGAAATCCATCGTTTCAACAAGGCTCAGTAGGACGCGTTCCTTCCGCATGTCGAGGCGGGGACGGTCATTCTCATTGGCGCGACCACGGAGAACCCGTCGTTCGAGATTGTCCGTCCGCTGTTGTCGCGGGCTCCAGTCTACGTGTTGAATGCCCTCACTGAGGATGATCTGCGGGTCATCCTAACGGACGCAGTCGAAACCTCAGATCGGGGGCTTAAGGACTCAGGGGTGATATTCGATGCGGAGGCACTCGACTTCATCGCGGTGGCCTCTGACGGAGATGCTCGCCGCGCGCTCGGAGTCCTCGAAGCCGCATGCGACCTCGTCGGAAACGGCGGTGCTGTGGGGTTGGAGGAGGCAAAGGAATCGCTTCAGCATCGGTTCGCCACATACGATAAGGGTGGCGAGGAGCACTTCAACCTCATCTCGGCGCTTCACAAATCGATACGGGGTAGCGATCCGGACGCGGCGCTCTATTGGTTCGCTCGCATGATCGAGGGAGGAGAGGATCCTCTCTACATCGCTCGGCGCCTAGTCAGAATGTCCGCAGAAGACATCGGGATGGCGGATCCACAAGCCTTGCAGGTGACCATCGCGGCCCGGGACGCGTTTCACTTTCTCGGCAGTCCTGAAGGGGACTTGGCGCTTGCGGAGGCGATCATCTATTTAGCGACCGCTCCCAAGTCGAACCGGGCTTATGCTGCCTGGGGTGCGGCGCTCGCGAAGGCCCGGGATACGCCCAGTGCCGGAGTGCCGCTGCACATCCGAAACGCGCCGACGGGGCTCATGAAGGACTTGGGCTACGGGAAGGGGTATCAGTACGACCCGTCGGAAGAAGACGGCATCTCGTCCCAATCCTATCTGCCCGAGGGGTTGGAAGAGACGCACTTCTACGAGCCAGGGCACTTCGGTTACGAGAAGACGGTTGCAGAACGACTCAAATGGTGGGCCGAGCGCCGCTCGCGCGGAGGGGACTGACATTCCGACTCAACTGATCGACTTACAGACTCCCGTGGACCGCACGGTGCTCGTGGGGGCGCCACCTCGTGGTATGGACCAGAGGTTGGTTGATGAACATCTCATTGAGATGGAGCGGCTTACTGACACGGCAGGCGGCGAAGTCGTGGGTACGCTCACGCAAAGGGTTGACCGGCCCCACCCTCGCTTTTTCATAGGGAAGGGGAAGGCCGAGGAATTGAAGACCCTCGTGGATGAGAGCGAGGGGGATCTAGTGATCTTCGATGAGGAACTCAGTCCGGCTCAAGGGAAGAACCTCGAAGAACTACTCGGTGTTCGTGTCATGGACCGCTCGGAGTTGATCCTCGACATCTTCGCGACTCGGGCTCGCTCGCATGAGGCGCGAATGCAGGTCGAGCTCGCTCAGCTCGAATACTTGTTGCCGCGGCTGCGCAGGATGTGGAGTCACCTCTCACGAATCCGCGGAGGAATCGGACTGCGGGGGCCCGGAGAAACTCAGCTGGAGACTGACCGTCGACTCATCGGAAAACGAATCGGGGATCTCAAGTCGAATCTCCGTGACGTTGCCAAGGCCCGTGAGATCCAACGCCGGGTACGTCAGGGCGCGTTCCGGGCGGCGCTGGTCGGATACACGAACGCGGGAAAATCATCACTTTTGCGCGCGCTGTCGGGGGCGGACCTCTTCGTGGAAGATCGCCTCTTCGCCACTCTGGATTCAGCCACCCGAGCGGTCGATCTCGGGTCCGGGCATGAGGCGTTAATAACGGATACGGTTGGGTTTATCCGCAAGCTTCCACACCACTTGGTGGCCTCGTTCCGGTCCACGCTCGAGGAAGCGCGAGAGGCCGATGTGCTGATGCACGTGATCGACGCCTCCCATACGGATTGGGAGGAGCAACGCGAGGTCGTGATCGGGGTGCTTGAGAGTCTCGACCTTGGTGAAGCGAACAAGATTCTGGTGTTCAACAAGGTCGACCGGATCACCCACGCCGAACAGGACGCCCTGCAGGCGAGGATCCGCGCCCTTGAAGGCATTCCCGCGGTTTTTGTGTCCGCTCACGATCCACAGAGCCTTGATGCGATCCGTGAGACGCTCACGGCGCGTATCCGAGCGAAGCTGTCGGAGGTCGTCGTTCGGATTCCGGTAGCCGACGGCAGTACAATCGCGGCCCTGTATCGGGAGGCCGAGGTCATTGAACGCGTGGATGATGCCACAACGGTTGCACTGACTGCCCGGGTCCCCGTCCCATTCCTTGGACGCCTGCGTTCTAAAGACGGAATCCGAATTGAAGAGGCCTAATCGTTGCTATTCTTTGGAGCACTGGCCCGGAGCAATCGGGGCCTATCCGCTAGCGAACCCGGCGCAGCAACTTTGCCGCGCCCGACCACATCATAGGGTCTGACCCTAAAACACTGCCGACATCATGCGCCTTTACGTCAATATTGATCATGTGGCCACCGTCCGTGAGGCCCGTAAAACGGATGAGCCCGACCCGGTACTCGCCGCCGCTGCTGCGGAGGCAGGTGGGGCGGATGGGATCACGGTCCACCTTCGCGAGGATCGTCGTCACATTCAGGACCGTGACGTCGAGCTCCTCATGAAGTCAGTGTGGACGGTGGTGAACCTCGAACTTGCGGCGGTTCCAGAGATGGTCGGTCTCGCCTGTGCCTGGCAGCCCATGCAGGCGACTCTCGTTCCAGAAAAGCGAGAAGAAATCACGACTGAGGGCGGTCTCGACCTCATGAATGATGGGCCCCGGTCGGCCTTGGTAGCGGGACTTGAGCGGCTCAGGCAGTCGGGGATCCGCACGGCCCTTTTCATCGACCCTGACGAAGAGTCCATCCGGGCCTCTCATGATCTTGGGGTTGATGCAGTAGAGCTTCACACGGGCGAGTTCGCGAACACACGCGGCAGTGAGCGCGATGAGCAGGTGGCGCGGCTGCGGGCTGCTGCGGAATTGGGCAGACACCTCGGACTCGCGGTGCATGCCGGCCATGGGCTTACCTATGAGAACGTGATGCCGCTCGCCGCCATTTCGGAGATCGAAGAACTGAACATCGGACACAGTATCGTATCGCGCGCGGTTTTCGTGGGAATGGAGTCTGCCGTGAGAGAAATGGCCGGCATCCTGGCTGAGGTCCGTGGGTGAAGCACTGGGGAAAGGCACTCATCGGTGGCGGAGTCACGGTTGTCGCTCTCTGGTGGGCGCTTCACGATGTGCCGGTGGCCGATGTGGGCGAGAGCATGCGGAGAGCCGACCTTACCCTGCTCGCGGCCGCGACTTTCGTCGCGACCTTCGGCTTCTTGATCCGAGCGCTGCGTTGGAGGTTCCTCCTGACGCCGGTGGCTCCCGGCACCACCTTGCGATCCCGCTTCGGCAGTGTCTCGATCGGATTCATGGGGAACAACATCCTGCCCGCACGAGCGGGGGAATTCGCCCGGCCCTACGCGCTTAGCAAGATGGAGCCGGTGAGTATGAGTGCTGCGTTCGGAACCCTCGTGGTCGAACGCTTCCTTGATGGCATCATGCTTCTAGTGTTTCTAGTGATTCCTGTGCTGACGCCAGGGTTCCCCTCGTCGGAAGCGCTCACCAGCGGTACAGGCGCATTGGTATTAAAGGGTGGTATCGCGGGGGTCATCGTGGTGCTTCTCGCGTTGGTGTTTATGGCGGCTATGCCGAGCCGTTTCGTTCGGGTGGCAGAGTACTGCGCACGGTTCCTGCCGAGTCGCATCGCGGGGCCACTCGTGGAGGCGCTCCAGTCGTTCCTCGACGCGATGGCGATCATGCGCGACCCGAAGCTTCTGACGTACGCCATGGTGTGGACCGCCATCTTCTGGACGTGGCACGGGCTGTCGTTCTGGTTAGGTATGATGGCGTTCGGAATCGATACCGGCTTCGTCTCCGCGATCTTTACGGAGGCCGTGGTCGGCTTCGCCGTGGCAGTCCCGGCCGCCCCAGGGTTTCTCGGCACGTTTCAGGTCGGGGCCGACTTCGCGTTGGGCACCGTGTACGGAGTGGATGCCGGAGACTCACTCGCATTCGGCTTCGGATATTGGGCGGCTGGCTGGTTCCCGATCACAGCAATCGGACTGTACTACGCGTGGTCCATCGGTATGTCGTTCGGCGACATGGGTGCTGCGGAAGAACGGGTTCAGGATGTCGTTGAACTCGAGGGTCCCCACGCGACAGAAATTCTAGGTGGAGGGGACGAGTGATACGAAGTGCTTCCCTGCTCGCGCCCGCAAAGGTCAACCTTCTTCTGCAGGTACTCGGGCGCCGGGCGGACGGCTTCCATGAGATACGGACTGAGTTCCAGTCGGTGAACTTCGGCGACCGGGTCAGTGTTTCCCTGGAGGGAATCGGGATCACGTTGGACGTTGACGGGCCGGATCTCGGGCCTCTCGATGAAAACTTGGCGCACCGTGCGGCTGTGGAATTCGCGGAAGTGGCTGGACTCAGCAGTGGGATACGAGTGCGACTGGAGAAGCACATCCCGGCCGGGGCTGGCCTCGGCGGCGGGTCCTCTGACGCATCCGCCGTTCTCCGTCTTCTCAATCATCTCACGGGTCATCCGCTGAGCATTAAGACGCTGATGGAAATTGGTGCGCATCTCGGATCTGACGTCCCGTTTTTTCTTACGAACAGCCCGCGCGCACGAGCTTTTGGAAGGGGCGATGCACTAAGGTCGCTTGCGCCGCTCCCGGCATGTGCGGTCACTCTGCTCGTGCCCCCCACGCACGTAGCGACTGGGCCCGCGTACGAAGCACTGGGAAGAGGGCCGGTCCCCGAAGGGGACTCACAGATGGATACGAATCATGCGGATTCGTGGGCCGAGGTGATCGTCCGGGCGAAGAACGATTTCGAGGTGGTGGTGTCCGGGCTTCACACCGAGGTTCGACGAGCTCTGGATCGGCTCGCGGCGGAACGTCATGCCCTCGTGATGCTGTCTGGGAGTGGAGGCGCTTGCTTCGCGCTCGATCCGGCGGCCGGGGTTCCGGTCGAGGCAGAAGTGACCGCGGACGCCGCCGACGGCTGGCTGTTGGTCAAGACGAGTACGCTGATGACGGTGCCTTCCGTCATGGAGTAACTGTAGGGACTTGAATCCGCCCCCCCACAGCGGGTAGGATTGGCGCGCTGGCCCGTCGTCCAATGGCAGGACACCGCTCTTTGGCAGCGGCGATGATGGTTCGAATCCATCCGGGCCAATGGTAGGACTCAGAGAGGGGGCGGCGACGCTTCTCGTACCGAATGAACGGTCCGCTTTTCGCAGGCGCGCTAATCGCGTTGGGGCTTCCAGCCGCACCCATGGGCCAAGTCGCGACAGGTGCGCGCGACACCACCATCCTGGTAGCGGACTCATCGGACCTCAGAAGCCAGGCCAGGGCTGCGCAGGCGCGATTCGAGCGGAGTCGTACCCGGCATTTGCCCGCCACCATCGAGACGTTCGGATCGGTGTGCGACGAGCATGTGGGCCGTTTCTGTTCGTGGTACGAAGAGGGGGACTGGTATCCCACCCCAGAATCTCCCCAGATCCGAGAGCTCAGAGCCGATCTCCTCGCGACGCTCGACTCGATTCAGGCGGGACTTCCCGGCGACGATTGGGTGCTCGGGCAGCGCGTCTGGTATCTGTCGGAAGGGGGGCAGTGGGATAAGGCTCTGCACGCGGCTTCCGAGTGTGGTGGTGCCCAGCCTTGGTGGTGTGCCGCACTCGAGGGATTCGCACTGCATGGGCTTCAGCGCATTCCAGAAGCGGAGTCTGCTTTCGCCCGCGCTCTCCGACAAATGGAGCCGGGACAGGCTCTCGAATGGCGACTTCCTCGGAGGGCAGTGGACTCTGAAAGCAGTGGCCTCCTTTCCGATCTAGGAGACATTGCTGAGGTCGCCCCGGATTCGATCGATGGGGTCTTAGGTCGCATGTGGCGCCTGGCGGATCCTCTTTACCTGGTGGACGGGAATGACCGCCTGACAGCCCACTACGCTCGATGGACGGTCTCCACCCTCCGGGAACGAGCCCGAAATCCTTTCCATATCGCGTGGGGGAGGGATATGGAGGAGCTGACAATTCGGCATGGATGGGAGATCGGTTGGGAGCGCTCTCCGCGGGGGAACTTCGCTTCTCTCGATAATGTCATCGGGCACAAGCACCCGGAGGGCCGTGATTTTATGCCGTCGGCCGGGGCGCTCAGGGAGCCAGGACTCGCTTCGTCCGAAGACCTCCGCCCAGATCGATCCAGGCCTCGGAGTCTCTACGCTCCTGCATATGCACCCGTCATGCTCCCCATGAACGGGCAGGTCGCGATTTTTCCGCGGGGCCCAGAAATGGTCGTCGTGTCTTCCTACTTCCTGCCGGAAGACACGACCCGGCACGCAGAGCATCGGCATGCCATCCCGTGGCTCGAAGCAGGGGATCAAGCGGGGCAGCCCCAGCGCGCGGGGCTCTATCTGATCCCGGTGGATGGCGGGCGTCCCCGAAACGTCAGGGATATTGGGAGCGATTCTGGCGTTCTCTCCGTCACCGTTCCGGTTGGAGCCTACGTCGTCTCAGTAGAGGCATTCAGCCCCGAACTCCGACGCGCGGGCAGGGAGCGGTTTGGCTTGGCGCGAAGTACCGTACCGGACGACGTCGCAGCACTCTCAGACATACTCCTCTTGGCACCGATGTCCACGCCACCCGAACAGCTGGAGGAGGCCCTCCTGTTCGCGCTCCTAAAGACAGAATTCCTACCTGGGCAGAGCTTCGCGATCGGTTGGGAGGTGTCTGGCTTGGGGTTTCGGCCGGAGCGTATGCGGTTTACGGCATCGGTCCGACGGTCCGACCGGAACCCGCTGAAGCGTATCGGGGACTTCCTCGGAATCACGAATCGACCCGAGCCGCTTAGGGTCTCATGGGAAGAGCTTGGGCCGGACCAGCCGACCCACGTCTTTCGGTATTTGAACTTGGACTTGCCGCGCCTCGATCCAGGCGACTACCAGATCACACTGACTCTAGAGACGTCGGGTCGTTCGACATCCACCACGACTCGGTCGTTCAAGGTTCGTGCCCGTCTGGGCACGTGAATACGAAATCCGCCCGTTGTCACGAGTCGTCAGATGGCGCGTTGACCAAGATCGGCGTTACTTCTAGCTTTTCGGGCTATTGATCGCTTGCACAATCCGCCCCGAACTCTCTGCCGAGACCATGGACGACACCTACCAGCGGGGCCCCCTACTCCTGCTCAGCGGACGGGCCAACCGGCCTTTGGCGGCAGACATCGGGGAGTTGATCGGAAAGTCGCCAGATGGGGCGACGATCAAACAGTTTGCCGACGGAGAGATCTTCGTCCGCATCGACCGGAATGCACGGGGGCGGGACGTCTACATCGTCCAGAGTACCCCGGCTCCAGCAGAGAACATGATGGAGATGCTGCTGCTGATCGATGCAGCCAAGCGAGCTTCTGCGGCACGAGTCACGGCCGTTATCCCGTATTTCGGTTACGGACGACAGGACCGTAAGGACCAGCCACGGGTGGCGATCGGAGCCAAGCTGTGTGCCAACCTCGTCGTGGCGGCGGGTGTCGATCGGGTCATCTCGATCGACTTCCATCAGCACCAGATCCAGGGTTTCTTCGACATTCCTGTGGATCACCTTTATGCGGCGCCGGTCTTTACCAAGTACTTCCGAGACAAAGCGCTCGAAGACTTGGTTGTGGTCGCGCCCGATGTTGGCGCAGCGAAAATGGCCCGCGGGTATGCGAAGCGACTCGAGGCCAGCTTTGCGATCATCGACAAGCGTCGCCCACAGGCGAACATGTCGGAGGTATTGAACGTGGTCGGTGAGGTGGAAGGCAAGACGTGCCTCCTCGTCGACGACATGGTGGACACCGGTGGCTCCTTGGCCAACGCGGTGCACGCCTTGAAGGATCGCGGATCCAAAGCGATTTACGCTGCGGTGACGCATGCACTGCTCTCAGGACCGGCCTCGGAGCGCCTGCAGAACTCCCCACTCGAGGAGATGGTGGTGACGAATACCATCCACACTCCCGAGGAAAAGCACTTCGACAAGCTCCGGGTCCTGTCTGTGGCCGATCTGCTTGCGAAGGCGATCGACCACGTACACTCGAACGAGTCCGTCAGTCAGCTGTTCGAGATTCCGCCGGAAGAAGACTGAATTCACTGAGGGAAAGGGCCCCGGGATCAGCCTGGGGGCCGATAATCAGGAGACTATAGAATGGCAGATGTAACACTCAACGCTCAGAAGCGAGAAGGCACCGGAAAGGGCGTAGCGCGCCAGCTCCGTCTGGCCGGTCGCGTTCCCGCTGTCCTGTACGGTCGCGAGTTCGACGCAGTTCACCTTTCGGTGGATGCGCATGAGGCGAAAAGACTCTTTCAGTCGATCAGCACCGAGAACACGATTCTGGCGCTCGACGTCGAAGGCGACAAAGAGCCCTACCGGACGCTCGTTCGTGAGATCCAGACCCACCCGTGGAAGGGCTCACTCGTCCACATCGACTTCTTACGCATCCAGAAGGGTGTCATGGTCGACGTCGAGGTCCCGATCCATCTGATCGGAACGCCCACGGGTGTGAAGAACGGCGGCGGTATCGTGGAACAGGTCATCCACGAGATTGCGGTCAGGTGCATTCCGTCCAAGATCCCGCAGTCGATCGACGTCGATATCTCGCACTTGGATGTCAACGAATCGCTGCATGTGTCCGACGTTGAGTTCGGCGAAGGCGTCGAGGTCATGATCGACGAGGCGAACACGATCTGTGCCGTTGCGATTCCGAGGGCAGTAGCCGCCGCCGATGAAGTTGAAGAAGGCGAAGAAGGCGAGAAGCTCGACGAAGATGGAGTGCCTCTCGAAGGCGACGCCGGCGGAGACGAGGCTTAGACCTCGTCGTCTAGCATGCGTCTGAAAATTGTACTCGGGCTCGGAAACCCCGGGCCCGAGTACGATGCCAGCAGGCACAACGTGGGATGGTGGGTTGTGGACCGGCTCGCGTACGATTGGGGCTTCGATTCGTTCGAGAGAGACGGTCGGGCCTTTCTCACGGAAGGCGACGTGGGTGAGTCCAGGGTGAAGCTCGTGAAGCCCGCGACATATATGAACCGGAGTGGCTTGGCGATGCGGCCCCTTAAGGCGATGGAAGACTTCAACGCCTCAGAGGACCTCTTGGTCATTGTAGACGATGCGGCGCTCGATGTGGGTCGGGTGCGGTTTCGGCCAGAGGGCGGGGCAGGTGGCCACAACGGATTGAAATCGATATCGGGTGCTTTGCAGTCGAATGAGTACGCCCGGCTGCGGGTAGGGGTTGGCATTAAGCCGGAGGGGGAAGACCTCGCTGACTGGGTGCTCGCTGAAATGCCTCACACAGACGAGGAAGTGGTGGTTGGGTTGTTGCCCGGACTTACAGAGGCCGTCGAACACTGGCTTCTCGAGGGCACGGAGGCGGCCATGAACCGCTTCAATCGATAGCTGGCGTGACCCAATGTGGGATCACGCATCATGACGTTCATGCAAGACGCATAACAGGAAGACCAATTCCATGACCGACTTCGTTGCAATGACCGGATTTGCTTGGATCCTCGGGATCCTGGGACTCGGCACAGCGGCCGGTATTTACGGCTACGTGAAGAAGCAGGACCCAGGTAACGAGACCATGGTAGATATCGGCGAACAGATTCACGACGGTGCCATGACGTTCCTACGCCGTGAGTACACAGTGCTCTCGGTGTTCGTGGTGGTGGTGGCGATTTTGTTGAGCATCACGATCGGAACGACGCCCGCAATCGCGTATGTCTTCGGGGCCTTGAGTTCCGTGGCAGCGGGTTTCTTCGGGATGAAGGCCGCGACGCGCGCGAACACACGTACCGCCGCTGCAGCGAACGACTTCGGTCAGGGTAAGGCACTCCGCATCGCCTTCTTTGGTGGTTCCGTGATGGGGCTCGCCGTTGCGGCGCTCGGCCTCATCGGCCTTGGAGTCCTGTTCGTGATGTTTGGAGCGGATGCGGTCGTCGATTCCGAGTTTGCGAACTTCGCCGAGATCGTCGCAGGCTTCGCGATGGGTGCCAGCTCGATCGCGCTGTTCGCGCGTGTCGGTGGAGGTATCTTCACCAAGGCCGCCGACGTTGGTGCTGATTTGGTCGGTAAGGTCGAGGTGGGGATTCCTGAGGATGACCCGCGGAACCCCGCGACCATCGCAGACAACGTGGGCGACAACGTCGGTGACGTAGCCGGTATGGGCGCGGACATCTTCGAGTCCTACGTGGGATCCATTGTGGCGACGATCGCGATTGGGGCGACAGCGCCGGCCCTGATGGCTCACCGGGCGGCGGCGATTTCGCTGCCGATCGTGACGGTCATGGTGGGAATGCTTGCCTCGCTGGTCGGCATCTCCGCCATGAAAGCCCTCGAGAAGCGGGATCCGGCGCAAGCGCTCCACGGCACCACATGGATCGCGGGTGGATTGTTTCTGGCCGCGATGTACTTCGTAGTCCAGAGCATGGGCATCACGTACACGGGCGCCGACGGCGCGGTCTACGGGGTGAACGGCCCCTGGATCGCGATCGTCGCGGGTACGCTGGCAGGGATCCTGATCGGAACGGTTACCCAGTACTACACTGCTGCCGGTCCGGTGAAGAAGATTGCGCAGGCAAGTGAGACGGGCGCCGGCACCAACCTCATCACCGGCCTTGCGGTTGGAATGGAGTCGGCGGCGATTCCGGTCATCTTGATTTGTATCGCGATCGGTGTCGCGTTTGGGTTCGCCGGCCTATACGGCATCGGTATCGCTGCGGTCGGAATGCTCGCAACTGTGGGTGTCACGATGTCAGTAGACGCCTACGGTCCCATCGCTGACAACGCGGGTGGTATCAGTGAGATGAGTGGGCTCGGACCGGAGACGCGTGAGATCACCGACTCCCTCGACGCCATCGGTAACACGACCGCAGCGATCGGTAAGGGCTTCGCCATCGGTTCTGCGGCTCTGACGGCACTGGCGCTCTTCTCGGCCTACTCGTCCAAGGTTGGGCTGCAGGAAACCGGCATCGATCTGGTCGACCCGATCGTTGTGATAGGTCTGTTCATTGGTGGAGCGCTTCCGTTCTTCGTAGCGGCACTCACCATGACGGCTGTCGGCCGTGCAGCGGAGGGTATGGTGGACGAAGTTCGACGTCAGTTCCGGGAAATTCCCGGGATCATGGAGGGGACGGCAAAGCCGGATTCCGGCCGGTGTATCGACATTTCTACGAAAGCCGCGTTGCGCGAGATGATTCTCCCCGGAATCACCGCAGTTTTTGCGCCGGTTGTTGTGGGTTACTTCCTCGGTGTTGAGGCCCTCGGCGGTATGCTGGCTGGTGCGACCGTTACGGGTGTGTTGATGGCCCTCTTCATGGCCAACGCTGGTGGCGCATGGGACAACGCGAAGAAGTACATCGAGGCTGGTGCACACGGGGGTAAGGGATCTGAAGCCCACAAGGCTTCTGTCGTCGGTGACACCGTTGGCGATCCGTTTAAGGACACTTCGGGGCCGTCACTCAATATCCTGATCAAGCTGATGAGTGTCGTATCTCTCGTGCTCGCGCCGTGGTTCCTGCAGGTACACGGAATCGATGTCGATCCTGCGACGACCTCGTGGCTCGTCGAGATGGTGCAGGGAATCTTCGGTTGATGGTTGGAACTAGGCGCGCAGTCGTCACTCTCCTCGTAACACAACCGCACTAGATAAGACGGGGTCTGCCTACTACGGGCAGGCCCCGTCGTTCATTAAGGGGACGTACCATGGCCAAAGCACCGACCTTCGAGAATGCACTCCAATTTGCTTCAGACCTGATCGCCACGCCGGGATTATCGGGCCAGGAGGGCGATGTAGCCCAACGTCTCCAGCAAGAGATGGAAGCTCTCGGACTGGAAGACATCCGTGTGGACGCGGCAGGAAATGTCATTGGTGTCGCGCGCGGGCGTGGTGATGCCCCTGCGGCCATGCTCAACTGCCACCTCGATGTGGTAGCGGAGGGTGATCATTCAGAATGGGAGGTGCCGCCCTTCAGCGGAGCGGTCCAAGACGGCTTTCTCCACGGGCGGGGCGCCATGGACATCAAAGGTCCTCTCGCGCTTCAGACGTATGCGGCCGCATCCATGATCGGTGAAGCTCCCGGAGATGTGATCGTCGCACATACGGTGTTCGAGGAACGAGGTGGCCTGGGCATGAAATACCTGCTCGAGTCGGGCGATGTTGAGCCGGCCATCGTGATCATCGGTGAAGCGACGCAGGGAGACGTTTGCATCGGGCATCGAGGGAGGGCGGAGTTGGAGGTCGTGCTCAGCGGTGAAGCGGGCCACGCGAGCGTCCCCGATCGTGCGGCGAATGCTCTCGATCTGCTGGGCGATGCCCTGGCCGCCGTGCATGACTTGGCGGAGGCGCAGGGGTCCGATGAAGTCCTAGGTGCGTCGAGTCTCGTTACAACGATGGTCAACGTGCTACCTGAGACCCGCAACGTGATCCCGGACCAGGTGGTGATGGCCATCGATTGGCGAATTCTGCCAACTGATTCGGACGAGTCGCTGGTTGCCAGAGTCCGTGCGGCGGTTGAACAGCGGATCCCGGAGCTCCCCAGCGGACTGTCCTTTGAGGTCAGGATGGCGACGGAGCATCAGGTCACGTACACCGGACTCGTCGCGGACCGCAATCTGTTCACGCCGGGGTTCCTTATGGACCCTGAGCACCCAGTGGTGCAAGCCGCAGCTGGGGCTGTTGGCCGAAGAGGAGCGGAAGGCGATGCCAAAGTCCGCCCGTGGCAGTTCGCGACCGACGGCGGTTGGTCATGCGGCGTGAACGGCATCCCCACGATCGGCTTCGCGCCGGGTGAGGAGCGTTTCGCCCACACCAATCGCGAGCGGTTGAACGTCGAGGCGGCCGCGTGGGGCTTTGAGCGGTATCCGCACTTGATTCGGGCTGTGCAGTTGGCGGCTAGGTAGGATTCGGCGGCGGCCAGGGGATACGCCGCTTTTCTGGGCCGCTCGTCTACACGGGCTCCGGGCTCGCTAAGCGACGGCGCGCGTCTTGTTCGTCGCGTCTTCTTTCTCTTTCCGCTTCGGCCTCCGCGTGACCCGCGAAGCCCCAGACGCGAGAGGTTCCAAGCCGCACCACGTTGTAGTAGGTTTGCGACTGCCCAATAGGGGCACAAGACAATGATCCCGCTTCGTGAGTTCACCGGCGTCGCACGCCAGGGAACAGCTTTCACGGAGCCCGTGACTAACCTACGGACCGAGGGAAGATCTATGCGGACCTACGAGGTCGTGTACATCCTCGACCCGGCGCTCGACGAGAGCGCGGTCAACAGCAAGCTCGAGAAGCTCCACTCGCTCGCCATCGCAATGGGCGGCGAAGTCAGCGCTATCGACCACTGGGGCCTTCGCCAACTGGCGTACCCAGTCAACAAGCAAACAGCAGGCTACTACGTCGTAGGTCACTTCACGGCCGTGGCGGAAGCTTTGCCGGAGTACGAGCGTCTGATTAGGCTCGACGGCGAAGTCATGCGTTATCTGTTGGTCCTCAACGAGGGTGAGCCGACCGATGGCGACTCACTTTTAGGTGAACCTCGCCCGGAGCGCGCCCGTAAGGAGGACGACGAGGACGAGGACGAGGACGAGGACGACGATGACGATCGCGATCGTCGCCCCGAATCCGAGGAGGAGGTCCAGGATTCGGACCGTCCCGGGCCGCCGGAGTACACGGGTCCCCGAGGTCGCCGTCGTCGCATTGAAGGCCCTCCGATCATCCTGCTCAACTACAAGGATGTCGGTACGCTTTCTCACTTTGTGACGGAGCAGGGAAAAATTATCCCGCGCCGCACCACGAAGGTCAGTGCTGGATTCCAGCGTCAGCTGGGTCGGGCCGTGAAGCGCGCGCGTTACCTCGCGCTGATTCCCTACACGCGTAACGACGAAGGCTAGTCGCGTGCAGGAGGCCCAAGTACCGGTTCGCGAAGGCCGCGAGTGGCTTCGTGCTGCTGCGCTCTTCGGACTCGCCGCGACGACCTCGGTCTTTCAGCCCGCCGTGTTAATCGGCGTGCCGTTTCTTCTCTTTGTAGGTATGAGAGGGGTGCGCGGCACGCCGATGTTCGTGGCGGCAGCGCTGGCCGTGTTGATCGCAAGTTCAGGTGTTCGCGACGGGTTTTGGTATGTCGAGCGTGCTTGGGCAGTGATCGTGGCGGGTTGGTTCTTAGCCTTTGTCGTCGCGCGCCCGGAGTGGCGGTTTTTCACTCGCGCGGTGGGCGCGGTGCTCAGTGCGGGTGTGAGCGTCGCGGTTTTGATATCTGTCCGAGCCGGTGCGTGGAGTGCTTTGGACTGGACGATCACAGACCGTGTCCGAGGTGGCATCGCCACGTTAGTGGATTCCGCGGCGGTATTGCGGGGCGGGGAGGCACTCTCCCCGGCGTTCGTGACAGCGATGTACGAGATGGCAGAGTCTCAGTTGGAGATTTTTCCGGCTTTGACCGGTATGGCTTCGATCGCGGGGCTGGGAGTTGCGTGGTGGTTGTACGCGCGCCTCAATCGTCAGACTTCGGATGTGATCGGGCCTTTGCGAGACTTTCGATTTAATGACCACTATGTGTGGATCTTCATCGGGGGCGTGATGCTCTTGGCCACGACGTTGAGCGATCCGCTCGACCGAGTGGGGTCGAACGCTGTGGCGTTTATGGGTGCGCTCTACGCTTTGCGTGGGGCAGCCGTGTTCGTGTTTGTAAGTGGCGGCTTCTCGTGGTTCGGATACGTGATGACGGCTTTGGGACTGTTTCTGTTGACCCCCGTGGTACTTGGTGCCGCGATGGTGATCGGGATCGGTGATACCTGGCTCGACTTGCGTCGACGCGCTCGTGAAGTGGCCGCCTGACCTCAATAGGACGTTTGGAGGAATAATGAAGCTGATCTTGAAGCAGTCCGTCGATCGACTCGGTGAGGCTGGCGATGTGGTTCAGGTGAAGGCCGGCTACGGGCGGAACTACCTGCTCCCACAGGGCCTTGCCTATGTCGCGAGCGAGGCCAACATGGTGAAGATCGAGGCAGAACGGACGAAGGCAGATGAAGTCGCGCGTCGCGATCGCCTCGAAGGGAGCCGCAGAGCGTCTCAACTCGAAGGGCTGTCGTTGGTGTTTAACGAGAGGGCTGGCGAGGACGGAAAGCTGTTTGGTTCGGTGACGGCTGCTGACATCGCCGAGAGCGCCAACGCAGGAGACCTCGACTTTGAGCTCGATCGTCGCACGATCGTGCTGGAAGAGCCGATCAAGTCGATTGGAGTTGTGTCCGTCGCGGTGAAGCTGCATGCCGAGGTGGAGTCTGTGATCGAAGTTCGGGTCGAGAGAGAAGAAGGCTGATCTGCGAGTGATAGACGCTAAGCCGGAGGAATTTCCGCCTGAGGTACGGCGGGCTGCCGAGTTGGCGTTGGAGCGAAAGGCCCGTGACGTCGTGGTGCTCGACTTGCGAGGTATTTCCACGGCTACCGACTATTTCGTTGTTGCCTCCGGGCAATCCGACGTGCAAGTGAAGGCAGTCACGGACAACGTGGTGGAAGAGCTCAAGAAGGAGGGCCATCGGCCGGTGCACGTCGAGGGCAAGAGCGGTGGCCGATGGGTGCTCGTGGATTACATCGATTTCGTGGTGCACGTGTTCCACCCCCAAGCCAGAGACTTCTATCAGCTCGAGAATCTCTGGGGTGACGCACCGCGCTGGGAAGCTCCAGAAGAAGCCGAAGAGCCGGGGTAAACAGGAAGCGAGCCATCGTCAGATAAGCATTGGGATGCTTAGTTTTTTGAGGCGACAGCGCGTTTGCTCACCCGGAGTGCGTGGTCTAACTTGTCACGGACGCGGGCAGGTGGCCGAGCCCCCGGAACCAACTTAGAAGCCCCGCAGACACGGGGTCCAAACGACAGCCGCCCCGCCGCCTATGGTCGACCTTCCCAACTGGAGTCAACACGACGCGAGTCGGACTCCCTCGCTGCCGGAGCACGCCGAGCGTCCTGGTAGGTTGGTGGTGGTGCTTACGACTCGAGGTGCAAGGCGAGACGGCTTCGCGATCGATGCTGTCCTCGGGATGGTGACGGGTTGGAGCGCCGAGGGAAGACGCGTCGTTCTTGCTGACGTGGGACTGGATGAGCCGTCCCTTCATGCCGCTGTGGACGCCCCGAATGCCGAGGGCGTCGGAGACGTCGTGTTGTTTGGCTCCTCCGTTCGTAGAGTGGCTCGTGCTGCTCCTCATGGCGGCTACTTCTTCATCGGAGCCGGCACCGGAGCGGCTGATCCATCACAGGTTCTTGGACACGGGCGTTGGGACAGGCTGTGCAGGGGTTTTCTCGATGCCGGAGTAACTCTGGTTGCTTTTGCGCACGCGGAGTGCCCGGGCACGGAACACGTACTTCGCGTCGCGACAGATATCGTCGTTCTCGCGAACGAAGATGAGGATGTTTCCGGGCAGTTGGCTGAAGCCGCCGGAGTGGTTTGCCTCGTGTCCGGACCCTCAACGGCCGTATCTGGGCAAGCGTCGCTGGCGGTGCTAGAGACTGACTCCGATCTGGAGGCTCATCTCTTCGAAACCTTGGAGGTCCCGGAGGACGAGGGTGAAGGGAACCATCCGGAGGTCGGCCCCCGGGACGAACCGTCCGACATCGAATTTCTGCCCGATGCAGAGTCGATGGCGCCAGAGCTGGAGCCTCCGCTAGCGCCTGAGGTGGACGAGGCTGTGGTCAGCGGATCCATACTGGGTGACGAA
Source organism: Longimicrobiales bacterium (assembly GCA_029245345.1). Taxonomy (NCBI): domain Bacteria; kingdom Pseudomonadati; phylum Gemmatimonadota; class Longimicrobiia; order Longimicrobiales; species Longimicrobiales bacterium. Next base: position 127,751 of record JAQWPM010000021.1, on the reverse strand, counting down.
GGCGCCGGTGAAGTTGCGGCACCAGGTTCGAGGAATCGAGTGCTGCTCGGGTTGAGTACCCTCATGCTAGCCATGGTGGGCGCGGCTGTGATGGGTTGGGTCCAAATTCCTGGACTGTCCCCTGAAGTGCCGATAGTGCCGTCCGCAGAGGGTCCGCTTCAGGTCGCTCGGTCGGTGCCGCTCGCGGAGTCGACGCTCATGTTGAGCCACTCCGTGGCGGTGGGCGCGTTTCAGGACGAGACGGTGGCCATGAGCCGCCTGACTGGTCTCCAAGCGGCCGCGGGCGTGTTCGCCATCCTCGCACCCGTGCGTGTAGACGGCACCGTCTACTATCGCGTGCTCGTTGGGCCGGCGACAGACTCAATGTCGGCGGAGACCCTCGCGGATCGTCTGGCGCTCGAAACCGCTGTGAGCAGTGCTTCGTGGGTCGTGCGAACGACGCCCCTCGCGTTTGAACTCGGTGAGCTTCTCGACGAAGAGGCGACTGCTCAGCGGGTCGAGGTGCTGCGCGGTCTCGGTGTCCCTGCCTACTCGCTCGCAATCGACTTCTCGGACGGGACGACGCGGTACCGCGTGTACGCGGGTGCATACGTGGATGAGCAAGAAGCCTCGTATCTACAGAGCCACCTGATAGCTCAGGGCCTCGACAACGCAACGCTTACGACTCGCATAGGCCGCGTTCAGTGACAACTCCAAACACTACATGAAGCTTCGCTCTCTCAAGGTGCACGGGTTCAAGTCCTTCGCGGACTCGACCACGATCGAATTCCACGACGGCATCACCGCGATCGTCGGCCCCAACGGGTGCGGCAAGTCAAACATCAGCGACGCGATTCGGTGGGTCCTCGGAGAACAGCGGCCGACCGCCATCCGCGGTGCGAAGATGGAGGAGGCGATCTTCCAAGGCACCGTGGGGCGCCGACCCGTCAACCGAGGCTCGGTCTCGTTGACAGTCAGCAACGAAGACGGCGCGCTCCCGGTTCCCTTCGAAGAGGTGGAGGTGGGGCGCCAGGTTTTCCGTGACGGTGGCAGTGAATACTCGATCAATCGTTCGGCGTGTCGCTTACGGGACGTTGTCGACCTATGCCGAGATACAGGTTTAGGCGCAAACGCATATTCGATGATCGAGAATCGAATGATTGACGCCATTCTCTCGGACCGTACCGATGAGCGCCGAGGCCTATTCGAGGAAGCCGCCGGGATCGGCAAGTACAAGGATCGGCGGAAGGCCGCGACGAGACGGTTGGAGCGGGCAGAGATGGACCTGCAGCGCCTCGAGGACGTGATCGCGGAAGTTCAGACGAAGGTCCGATCGCTGTCTCGGCAGAAGGGGAAAGCGGAGCGTTATCTGGAGTACCGCCAGAGGCGATTGGACGTTGAAGTCTCCGTCGTGCGGCATCAACTGGATACGCTCCGCAAACGTCTTGCTGGAGTCGAGAAGGAGTTGGAGGGGGACATCCACACCGGTGAGGGGAAGGTCGCGGAACTCACTTCTGCTGAGGCTCAATATGAGTCTCTTCGCCTCCGGGAAGTCAGCGCGGAAAAGGAACGTACGGAAGCTGCCAAGGCACTCGAGCAGGTTCGCGAGGCGCTGGTGAAATGGGAGCGAGACCTCGCGGTTGCGGATGAACGGGCGGCCTACGCCGAACGCCGCCTCGCGAAGATCGATGAAGAGCGCGCCCTTGCCCGTGAGCAGTCAGAGTCTCTTGCCCGCGATGAAAGTGTCCTCGGTGCCGACAGGGATCGGGTAGCAGAAGAACTCGATCAAATTCGGAAGGTTGCTGGCGAACGTGCGGTGGACGTGCAAGAGATCCGGACGAGACTGCAGGAGGCCCGGGGGCGGCTCGATGAGGTAGAGACGCGTGAGCGGGACCTCGCTCGACGTGGAGCGCAGCTTGAAGGGGATGCTCAGTCTTCGGATGCGCAGGCCGAAGAACTGGAGCACCGACTTTCTTCGGTGTCCGAAGAACTCGATGGCGCGGCTGAGGCCCTCTCGGATCTGGAGTCGCAGGGGGACCTCTTTTCCGGCCGACTTGAGGACCTCACCGATCGCCTTGATGAAGCGCGTGCCGGGGTCGAAAAGGCCGGTGCCGATGTCGCTACGGCCAAAGCCGAGTTGGAATCAGCGCGTGCTCAGCAGCGTGTTGCGGCGGAGCAGGCGGCCTCACTCGCCGCGCGGCACTCCGCGCTTGAGAGACTCGAGCGTGATCGGGAGGGGTTCGATCCTGCGGTGAAGGCGGCGCTGGCTTCTGGAATAGACGGTGTGCTTGGCACTTTGGCGGACTTTATGGAGGGCGGCGCGGAGTCGGCTTCTGCCGTGGAGGCGTACCTGGGTGCCCTCACACGCGCGTTGGTCGTCCGGGACTCCGCTGTCGTCGACGCTGTCGTCGAGTGGTTCACGTCTTCCTGGGAAGGTGGGGGGGGCTTGATCCTCCTATCGCTGGATTCCGTCCCCTACACCGGCTCGGCGAGCGGCAATCTGCTGGACGGGGTGCGTGCGCATGGTGAAGGCGCGACATGGGTGAAGGCACTCCTTGACGGTGCGGATCGTCCACAGGGTGGAGATGCCATCGTCACGCGAGCGAAGGGCGTAGTTCGTGTCGGGAATCCTTCGGGTGCCTCGGGCGTGCTCGAACGGAAAGAAGAAATCAAAGAAGTCGCGGAACATCTCCACGCGGCGCGTGCAGCTGAGAGCACAGCCCGCGCAGCCCAGGTGGCTGCCGAGGAATCCCTCACTGCCACGGAATCGGGACTCGAGCAGGCGCGTGAAGCGATGCGGGGTGCCGAAGACGATCTGAGGAAGGTCCAGAGCCAGGTCGATGCCCAGTCTGATCGGCAGGGAAGAATGGATCGACTCCGGGACGAATTGTCCCGGCAGGTAAAGGGGACCAAGGCCGCCCGAGTCCGAGCGCTTCAGCGTGCCCAAGAGGCCCGCAGTGATCGTGAGATTCTCCTCCAGCAGGAGGAGGGCCTGAACCAGGAGCGTAGCGAAGCGCGCGCGGCAATGGAGGCGGTTCAGGAGGAGTGGGAAACAGCACGTGCGGAGGAAGCACGTCTCGCCGTCGACGTGGCCCGACTCGAAGGCGATGTGAAGCGTCTGAGCGAGCGCCTCGAGTCCATCGGGACCGCCCACGCTCAAGCCATTGAACGAATGAAGGCGTTGGATCAAGAAGAAAAGACGCTGCGAGAAGAGCAGGCCGCGGCGCAACGGATTCGATCTGAGGGTGACGTTGCCACTGAGCGCCTTTTCGGTGAGCGGACCGTTGCCGAGACCGTAGTGCGTGAACGTGACGAGGTACTTCAGTCCGTTGCTGCCTCACTGGCGGACGCAGAACGTCGGGTTCGTGAAGCACGCACGGCAGAACGCGCCGCTTCAGATCGTCGACACGAACTTGAGCTCGAACGCCAGGAACTGGGTGGGCGCATTGATCGAATTCGGGAACGCCTAGAGGGAGAGTGGGGGCGTTCGCTCGAAGCTCTGTTGGAAGAGGCTTCGCCGGTTCAGGGCGAACAGGAGGACCTACAGGCGGAATTGCGCGAGATCGTCATCGCACTCGATAAGATCGGGCCGGTGAACATGCTGGCCGTAGAGGAGCACGAGGAGGAGAGCCAACGCCTTGAGTTCCTCACGGAGCAGAGAGCGGACTTGGTCGAGGCTCGGAATGATCTTCGGTCTGCAATTCGTGAGATCAACAAGACGGCGACCGAACTCTTCATGGGCACCTTCGACGCCATTCGAGTGAACTTCCGCGAGACCTTTCTCCGGCTGTTCGAAGGTGGAGAAGCCGACATCTGGCTCCAGGAAGGGGAAGATCCCCTAGAAGCCCCGATCGAAATTCATGCTTCTCCAAAGGGAAAGAAGACTCAGCGTATTGATCTGCTTTCGGGTGGAGAGCGGGCTCTGACCGCCCTTTCGCTGCTCTTCGGGATCTACCTGGTCAAACCGAGCCCGTTTTGTGTTCTAGACGAAGTCGATGCCCCGTTGGACGAGAACAACATCGGGCGATTCATCAGATTACTACAGGACTTCAAGGGTGAAAGCCAATTCGTGATCATCACCCACAATCCGCGCACGATTGAGGCGGCGGACTGGATCTACGGTGTGACTATGGAAGAGCCCGGCGTGAGTACGATCGTTGGTGTGAAACTCCAGGAAGCACTGCAGGCAGCCGGACTCGCCTAAGAAGACATACTGCAAGCCTACCCTCCGGCTCACACCGGAAGCCGGGGTACAAGTAAGTGAGCAGAGGATATGAAGGCCGGTGCTTAGCCGCCTGGGACGGCAGGGGCATCTCCGTGAGGACACAACGGGCGGTAGGCAACACCCGTTTAGGCATAGGCCCGCCTCCAATACTGAGAGAATGTAATGCTCGTCGTGATGAAGAACTCGGCCTCTGCAGACCAGATTGAATCGGTCGTCGGGGTCATAAAGGATATGGGTTACGATGCCCGCCCGATTCCGGGCGGACAGCGCACTGCTGTTGGTCTCATTGGCAATGATGGTGGTGTGGACGCAGGGAGGCTACAAGGGCTCGACGGCGTGCTAGAGGTGATCCCGGTCACCCATCCGTACAAGCAGGTGTCGAGGGAGTGGCAGGCTGATGACACCCTAGTGCGTTTGACGAACGCCACGGTCTTCGGCGGATCTGATTTGGTCATTATCGCGGGCCCCTGCGCCGTAGAGAGTGAAGGCCAGATCCTAGGCGTCGCCCATCAATTGAAGGAGATGGGGGCCACCGTGTTACGCGGAGGAGCTTTCAAACCCCGCACTTCGCCATACTCGTTCCAGGGCTTGGGAGAGGATGGACTCGTGCTTCTCGCCAAGGCAAGAGAAGAGACGGGCATGGCGATTGTGACCGAGGCGCTCGATCCGGACGGCGCGGACTTGGTGGCTGAGTATGCAGACATCGTACAGATCGGCGCCCGCAATATGCAGAACTACCCACTGCTCCGACGCGCTGGCCGTACAGGCAAACCGGTACTCTTGAAGCGTGGCATGGCGGCGACGATCGAAGAGTTCTTGCTGGCCGCGGAGTATGTTCTCGCTGAAGGGAATCCGAATGTGATTCTGTGCGAGCGAGGCGTGCGCAGCTTCGATACTCACACGAGAAACGTCCTCGACCTCGCGGCGATCCCCGTGGTTCAGGCGCTCTCCCATTTGCCGATCGTGGCTGACCCGAGCCACGGGACCGGAATTCGGTCCATGGTCACACCCATGGGACGTGCGGCGGTGGCCGCCGGAGCCGACGGGTTGATTGTTGAGGTGCACCCAGATCCGACGAAGGCGATGTCTGACGGCGCTCAATCGTTGTATCCCGACCAATTTGGCGCGTTGATGGACCAGGTCCGGGTCATCGCCAACTCCATCGGCCGGGACGTGTGTGCCCCTTTGGGCGAAGTCACCGCAGCGTGAGCTAGCGGGTTCTAGATGGCTCGTTGGACCATTCCGTGATGTCGTTTGATCGACGTTTGTCTTCGATGACCACGTCCGAATATCCGCCGCACTCCCTCGGGGCGCGAGGCGAAGCCCTCGCCCGAGAATGCCTAGAGGGTCGGGGGTGGGAGGTCCTTGTCCAAAATGTCCGGTTCGGAAGAAGAGAAGTCGACCTCGTTGTGCGGAAGAGAGATCTTGTAGCGTTTGTTGAGGTCAAGACTAGAACTGGCCGCGCCTTCGGCGTTCCCGAGTTGGCGGTCAATCTGCGCAAGCGTCGTGAAATTGAGCTCGTCGCTGCCGACTTTCTCTTCCGCATGGGCTTGTCGGAAGTGGATGTCAGGTTCGATGTCGTTGCCGTTGAGGTCGATACCGCGGGGCTCACTACGCGTCTCGAGCATATTGAAGACGCATGGAGGCCTGGCTGGCGCTAATTGAACGAGTTTGAGGTCGGTTGCGCGTTGACCGACCCGACGCCCCAGAATAGCTTCGTGGTGCCCCAGGTCCGTAGGGTGAAAGCCCATGAATTCCGTCAGGACCTCGCCGGTAGCAGCGGTAAGTGTGGTGATCGTCGCTGCGGGTCGCCTGGGGCACTTTTCCTTCCTTACTAGCGGAGTCCCAATCGCTACGGGAGGGATCAGCTCCTGGGGCTCTCGCAATGTGGTAATTCCTTGGCGCATACTGCCTTAGCTAGAAAGTACCGGCCGCGCTCGTTCGCCGACGTGGCGACCCAGGAGCACGTTTCTGAGACTCTGCGCCGAGCGGTGTCCGGGGGGCGTGTTGGACACGCCTACCTGTTCTGCGGCCCTAGAGGCGTCGGAAAGACGACGCTGGCCCGCGTTCTTGCCATGGCGCTCAACTGCTCCGAGAGAACCGACGGCGGCGAACCGTGTGGAGAGTGCGACAGTTGCGGTCGGATCTGGGCAGGGCACACGGCTCTCGACGTAGTCGAGATCGACGCGGCGTCGAATCGAGGTGTCGACGATGCGAGGGATCTGCGAGAGCGCGCGATGTATGCTCCGTCGAGCGATGGGCGTTTCAAGATTTATATCGTGGATGAGGCGCACATGCTTACCCGCGAGGCCTGGAACGCCCTCCTCAAGATCCTCGAGGAGCCGCCCCCGCGGGTCATCTTCGTGTTCGCGACCACAGAGCCGCAGAAGATCCAGCAATCCGCAGCGCCAATTCTCTCGCGGTGCCAGAGATTCGATTTTCGACGTATCGGTGTCGCAGACATCATGCGTCAGCTTGCCAAGGTCCTGGAGCGGGAAGGTGCGAAGGCGCCCGAGGACGCGTTGCGCCTCATCGCCCGCAAGGCAGACGGCGGAATGCGCGATGCACTGTCGCTTCTCGACCAGGTCATTTCCCTCACGGGTGGAGACGTCGAAGCCGATTCGGTTCGCCGAGTACTCGGCCTAGTGGAGGAGGAGAGATACCTCGATCTCCTCGATATTCTCTCTGAAGATCGTCACGCTGAGATCTTCGACTTGGTCGAGCGGTTGGTCGACGAAGGATACGATCTCGTCGAGTTCTATCACGGCCTATTGGACACGCTCCGAGCACTGCTCCGGCTGCGCTTGGCTCCAGATACGGCGATGGATATTCGACCGGAATTGAAGGGCGAGTTCGCTGCGCGTGCCCAACTATTCGAGTCGGGCGATCTCGTGAGGATGCTGGCCGCGGCAGCTGAACTCGAGGCGCAGGGTAGCCTTCGCCGCAGTCCCAATCCACGTGTACTGATCGAGATGCTTCTGTTACGGCTCGGCTACCTCGATCGCACTGTCGCGCTCGAGGAGCTGATTCACGCGCTCGGGGGAGCTCCGCCTTCTGAGGGTGGCGCGGCGGGTGGAAGCAGCGGCGGTTCAAGAGCCTCCACCACCGTCGCAGCATCGCCGCCGCCGGAAGAAGTGGCGAGCGTGTCGGCGTCGCAGGCAACGCCGGTGAATGGAGTGATCGAGGAGGCCCCAGAGGCCGTTGTGCTCTCCGAGATCCCGGAGGATGACATCGTGCCATCAACTCGGGTGGAAGAAGCCTGGACGAGATGGCTCGATTCGGGCAACCACGTACCCCGAGGTCTGAGCGCGTTCCTGCGGTCCGCGACGGTCCGCGAACTCGACGACGGCGCCGTAGAAATCACGTTGTTGCCGGGGCCTGCCTCGGAACGCATCGGGGAAGCGACGGTCCGGGCTACGATCATCCGAGGACTGAGCCCTTACCTAGGCCGTCCGGTGGCATTGGCGGCCCCGAGCTCGGAAAGTCCCGTGGAAGGTCCCGCTCGGGTCACTGAAGATGAGGTCCGCGAAGACACATTGAAGGCCCTTTATCGCCAGGAACCCCGCCTAGAGAAGGCGGTACAAGAACTCGACCTAGAGCTGATGGATTAACCAGTCCAACTTCGACCGAACCTATGACAGATCTTTCGCAGCTGATGCAACTCGGCCAGCAGATGCAGGCCAAGATGACGGAACTCCAGCAGTCCTTGGAGGCAAAGAAGATTTCGGCTTCTTCGGGTGGTGGGATGGTCACCGCTACGGTCGATGGAAAGGGGTCTGTGAAGCAGGTGCAAATCGATCCCACTTGTGTGGACTCAAGCGATGTCGAGATGCTTGAGGATTTGGTCCTAGCGGCGGTAAACAAGGCTCAGACAAAGGCCCAGGCCGAGTATGAGGGTGAGATGAAGAAGGTCACGGGCGGGCTGCCGATGAATATTCCCGGCCTCCCGAAACTCTTCTGATTCGGAAAAGGATTGCCACATGTCGGTGATTGATCGTCTCACCGGCGAGTTTTCTCGCCTTCCTGGCGTCGGCCCAAAGACGGCCCTTCGACTCGTCCATCACCTAATGAAGGGCACCAAGGAGGACACTCGTCGACTCGCACGTGCCATGAGTGACGTCGCGGATCGGGTGCGTCCTTGCGACGTGTGTGGGAATTTCTCAGAACACGAATTGTGCGAAGTGTGCGCGGATCCGAAACGGGATCGCAGCGTGCTCTGTGTGGTGGAGGAGGCTTATGAGGTAGGTGCCATCGAGCGGACAGGGCAGTTCAGAGGGCTCTTTCACGTCTTGGGCGGCAGGCTATCCCCGTTGGACGGAATCGGACCGGATGAGTTGCATATGGAGTCGCTGATGGACCGCATCAACGGGTCGGGCGGCGAAGTCAGAGAAGTGATTGTGGCCACGAACTCCAGTGTGGAGGGTGAGGCCACCGCCGTGTATCTGGAGCAGGAGATTCGGCCGTTGGGGCCGACGGTCACTCGATTGGCCCGTGGCATCCCGGTCGGGAGTGACCTCGAATACGTGGACGGGACGACCATTGCTCAGGCGTTGGTCGGAAGGCGGGAGATGTGAGATGAACAAGAAGATCCGAAGCGCAGGGCTCACTGTGCTCGCGGCAGCTGCGGCGGGGGCGATCGCAGCCCTGATTATTCGTGACCAGATCACACGTCACCAGCGAGATCTATTCAATCCACGAGCGCTCCGCCGGCTCGCCGCGCTCGGGCATGTAAGCAAAGAGCCTGCATCTGTGGACATGATCCGCCTGCTCAGAGACTTCGTTGCCTGGGAGCCGCGCAAGATGCTTAGGGAGAGAGCCGCCGCCATCGTTGAGCGGATGGAGGGTGAGGTGGCACATGTCGGATGAGTACCCCCATCTTGCCCTCGAACCGGCCGGACTCGACCTTGCCGACCGCCCGGGGAGACAGGATTTTCCGTCGGTCACTTTCAGGGTTAGCTTGTAGGCCCTCAGTGCCGGATGCGTTGTACGGTCCGGCTGACTTCCCAACCGTCCAGCGAGAAGAGGTAGCGTCGACCCATGTCGATGATCAACTACGCCTCGCGTGAGATCAACTGCAAAATCGTCTACTACGGGACTGGTCTCGGGGGTAAGACTACGAACTTGGAATACATCTATTCCAGGGTGAACCCCGATACGACGGGGAAGATGATCTCGCTCGCAACGGAGACGGAGCGAACGCTCTTTTTTGATTTTCTGCCTATCGACCTGGGCGAAGTAAGAGGTTTCAAGACCCGCTTCCATCTCTACACTGTCCCTGGCCAGGTGTACTACAACGCCAGCAGGCGGCTGATCTTGAAGGGTGTGGATGGCCTGATCTTTGTAGGGGATTCTCAGGCGACGCGCGCTGAAGCGAACATCGAGTCGATGCACAACCTGTATGACAACCTCGAGGCCTATGGTTACGACCTCGAGACGATCCCGTTTTCGATCCAGTACAACAAGCGCGATATGCCCAACATCCTTTCAGTGGAAGAACTCCGTGCTCAGATCAACCCAATGGGTGTGCCGGACTTCGAGGGTGTAGCGATCGAGGGGAAGGGTGTCTTTGAGACCCTCTCCTGCGTGAGTAAGCTGGTCATCAAAGCGCTCTCGTGAATAGTTAGGGGGAGACTCAGTGTCTGAGAATCGCTTCACCCTTCCCAACGTCATCACGGTCGTGCGGATTATCGTGGCGCCTGCGGTCGCATATATGGCGCTGGCTCCGGACATGAGCACTCGCGTTTGGGCGTTTGTCCTTTTCGTCGCGGCCGCGCTCTCTGACGTCTACGACGGGTACTTGGCGAGGCGCTACGACCTTATCACGGACATGGGTAAGCTCCTTGACCCTCTCGCTGACAAGTTGCTCATGGCGGCGGCGTTCGTGCCCTTCTATATCATCTCGCATCGCGGGGTTGAGGGAGACTTGATCCCGTGGTTGGGTCCCATGCCGATCTGGGTACTTGTCGTCATTTTTGGCCGAGAGGTTTTCATCACGATCTTCCGCAGTTATGCGGCGGCGAGAGGCGTGATCATACCGGCTGGGAAATCGGGCAAACAAAAGGCACTGCTGCAGGCACTTTTCATGGGCGGACTGCTCTTGTGGTACCCCGTCCGGATGGCCGCCGAGGCGAATGCTTGGGATGGACCGTTTTGGACTTTCTGGGAGCAATTCCATACGGGATGGATCGGCGTGACGCTCGTCTTGGCCCTGATCCTCACGGTTTACTCAATGCTGGACTATCTGTGGTCCTACCGGTCCCTGGTCGGTCTTCGAAGCTGAGGAAGCAGCCGTGAGTTCCAAACCACACACCGGGCCGCTTCGAGCGGCCGTCGTCTCGGTAGGAAACGAACTCCTATTCGGGGAGACGGTAGACACCAACGCTGCGTGGCTCGGTCGGCGACTCACCTCCGAGGGAGTGACGGTTGTCCGACGATTCACCGCCCCAGACGACGTCGGGGCGATCCAGGAGTGCGTCACTTCAGCCATGCGGAGCGCTGAACTCGTCGTGATCACTGGCGGCCTCGGGCCGACCCCCGACGATGTGACCCGAGATGCGGTTGCCACTCTGTTCGAGAGCCCGGAAGGCGCACGCGTCTTGAAAAACCCGATCGGCACGGCTCCGGGGATAGCAATGGACGTCGAAGGCGGCGCGGTAGTACTCTTTCCGGGGGTGCCGCGTGAGATGAAAGCCATCTTCGATGGGGACTTCTTGGCGCTGTTACGCGAACGCTATGCGGATCAGATGGTACCCACATGGCATCGGCTGATCCACACCAGTGGAGTCCCTGAGTCCCAGCTCGCGGAGTTGATCGGAGAGGCGTTTCCCGATCTTGATCGAGAGTTGGGCGACCGGATCTCGCTCGCTTATCTGCCCGACCTTCGTGGGGTGGACATGAGGGTGAGTGCCCATTCGTCTTCCCGCGCTCTGGCTGAGCGCGAGCTTGATCGAGCGGAGGCGCTCTTGGCTCCTGTTGTTGCGCCGTGGCGTTTCCGCGCCGCCAGTGGAGACATGGCCGAAGCGGTGCTCGACGCCTTACGCGAGTCGGGAGAAACGCTGGCGGTTGCCGAGAGCTGCACGGCAGGGATGGTCTCCGCCCGCCTGACAGGGCAGGCTGGCGCTTCCGATGTCTTTTTGGGTGGTGTGGTCTCCTATGCCAACGAGGTGAAGGAGGCATTGTTGGGGGTTCCACGGCCAGTGATGGTCGAATTTGGTGCGGTGTCCGAGCCTGTAGCCCGCCATATGGCTGAGGGTGCGCGCATGACCCTTGGCGCTTCGATCGGCGTTGGTATCACGGGGGTTGCGGGACCCGGCGGCGGGACGGAAGAAAAGCCGGTGGGGACCGTATGGTTGGCGGTTGCCGGGCCCCGTGGGATTGTGTCAGAAACGGCCTGCTTCTCTGGGGACCGACACGCAGTGAGGGAACGCACAACGCAGGCAGCGCTAGTGCTGGCCCAGAAGTATCTCTTGCATATGGGTGAGGGGCTCTGAACGCCGCCGCCTGCCTGTAGTATCTTCTACGCCGCAGCTTGAACTCAGAAGAACAAAACGATGATGGATTCTGTATCCCAGCAGGACACGTCGGAGGGAGATGTGACGGACGCGATGGCCGAAGATGTAGAACAGACCGGTGGAGCCCCTGACGGTGACGTCGTGGATGGCGATGCGGTTGATTTCGAGGCTGGAGACGACATTGGTCCAGTGGCAGCCAACGAGGCATCTGAAGACGACGATGGCGCGGAGACAGCTGACGCGTATGTAGACGATTCGGAGCCCGAATCGGAGCTCGACGCCCTGAAGGGCGACTACGCGGCTCTGAATGACCGCCACCTGCGGCTCGCGGCGGAGTTCAACAACTTCCGTCGGCGTACGGAACAAGAGAAACTCGAGGCGTGGTCGAGGGCCCGTTCAGACCTGGTCGGGGGTTTCCTCAGCGTCTTGGACGATCTTCATCGGGTCGCAGAGTTGGACCTTAGTAACGCGACGGTCGAGGCCATTATGGAGGGCATCGATCTGGTCGAGAAGAAGTTCGTGCGGGAAATTACCGATGTCGGCGTGGAAATGCTCGACCCGGTTGGGGAGGCTTTCGATCCTGAGCGGATGGAAGCGATGATGCGTGTGCCAACCGATGATGAGACCCTAGATGACACGGTGGCAGCCGTCTTCCAGAAGGGCTACTCGCTTAAGGGTATTCTCGTCCGGCCTGCCCGGGTGAGTGTCCACAAGCACGGGTAGGGGCAGGTATGGCGGCGCCGAAGAAGGACTTCTACAAGATCTTGGGTGTGGATGAAAAAGCCACACCCGATGAAGTCAAGAAGGCGTATCGGAAGCTCGCCAAGAAGTACCACCCTGATGCCAACCAAGGTGATACCAAAGCATCTGAGCGTTTCAAGGGCATTGGTGAGGCCTATGCTGTCCTGAGTAATCCCGCGAAGCGGAAGCAGTACGATCAGATGCGGCGTTTGGGCTCGTTCGGCCTCGGAAGCACGCGGCGCCCAGGGCCTGGAGGAGTGGGTGCCGACCCTGGATTGTCTTTCGAAGACCTTCAGGGTGGTTTCGGCAACATTTCGGATCTCTTTAGCTCTCTCTTCGACAACATTGGCAAGAAGGGCCCAGAAGCTCCTCAGAGGGGCCGAGCGAAGGGACCCAACGTCGAGTATGTCGTCGAGATCCCGTTCCTTACGGCGGTCCGTGGCGGGAAAGTCTCAGTCGACGTCTCGATCACCGAGGACTGCGCCACCTGTGGGGGCGCCGGGGCCAAGCCCGGCACCGACCTTCGGACTTGCGCTGAATGCAAAGGCACTGGACATGTGTCGTTCGGACAAGGCGGTTTTGCGGTTAAAAGACCGTGTCCCGCATGTTTCGGGCGAGCGATGATTCCCGAGACCCCCTGCGGGTCATGTACAGGTCGCGGGACGGTGCGGCAGCAACGCAAACTGCAGATCAATGTCCCGACGGGTGTGGATACGGGATCGAAGGTCCGTCTGTCAGGGCAGGGTGAGCGCGGCAAGAGCGGAGGCGCCGCCGGTGACCTGATTCTCACCTACAAGGTGAAGTCGCACCGCTTCTTCAAGCGTGATGGCCTGGATATCCACGTCAGTGTCCCGATCAACATCGTGCAGGCCACGTTGGGATCGAAGGTTCGGGTCCGCACCGTGAGCGGCAAGAAGGTCGTCCTCAGAGTGCCGAAGGGTACTCAGTCCGGCACCAAATTTCGCGTTCGCGGACAAGGCGTTGAAAAAGGTGAACGGAGAGGGGATCAGTTGGTAGAGGTCTTCGTCGAGGTCCCCGACGAACTCAGCGACGATGAACGCCAAGCCATGGAAGAATTCGCGGAGGCGACGGGCCTGAAGCACTAGGCCGTTTGCTGCACCCAGGAGTAGGGCTACGCCGTGGTTCGAGTGTAGGCCCTGCTGACTCGGCCTCCACCAAGAACGCGCTCTTCGTCGTCGAATATGACGGCCGACTGTCCAGGTGTGATGGCCGCGAACGGTTCACAGAGGGCGATGATCAGCGTGTCGTCCAGCCGCTCCACTGTCCCGGAAGCCGCGGGCGCACGGTATCGCATTTGCACGTGGACGATGGAGCCAGCTTCGGGAGCTTCTTGTAGCCAATTGAGTCCAGCGATTTCTACGACGTCCTCATACAGCTCTTCGTGGGTTCCCACTACGACCTCACGCGTCTCGGCTCGTACTTCCAGCACGAATAGAGGCTCAGGAAACCCCCCACCGAGCCCTTTCCGTTGCCCGACCGTGAAGCCTGCGTACCCGTGATGTTCACCCACCACGTCTCCGTTCCGCCGAACGATGGGACCGGGTAGAAGGGCGGGGTGGGTCGCCACGAGTCTCTTTTCGAGCAGGTCGCGGTAGTTCCCCGACGGCACGAAGCAGATCTCTTGGGATTCCGGCTTTTCCGCTGTGACAAGCTCCAACGTTCGGGCTCGATCGCGCACTTCGGCTTTGGTGAGTTCTCCGACGGGGAAGAGGAGCTTTGGAAGCATCTCTCGTGGCATAGCCCAGAGGAAGTACGACTGGTCCTTGTCCGGGTCTAGGCCTCGGAGTAGGGATGACCCGTTGTCGCCGTGCTGCACGCGCACGTAGTGGCCGGAAGCGATTTGATCGCAGCCCAGAGCACGCCCGCGCTCCAGGAGCTCAGGGAACTTCGTATTGCTGTTGCAACTGACGCATGGGTTCGGAGTTCGCCCCACGGCATACTCAGAGACGAAGTCGTCGATGACATCCCTTGTGAAGTCTTCCTCCACATCGAATACGTAGTGCGGAATATCGAGTGCAGCAGCGACCCGTTTGGCGTCCATAATTCCATCGAGTCCACAACAGGTCTTGGAGTGCGCAGGGGTTCCGTCGTAGCAGAAGGTCTTCATCGTTACCCCGATGACATCGTGACCCTCTTCGACGAGGAGCGCAGCGGCGACCGAAGAATCGACACCGCCCGACATGGCAACGAGTACCCTGCTCATGCGGGTGCTCCGAGGCCCCGGAGTCGCTCCACGACCGCTGCGAACGTCGTCGCAGCCCGGTCGAGTTCTTCCTTCGTACTGAGCCGGCCGAGCGAAAAGCGTACCGTCGCGGTCGGGTCGTCGTCCCCGTAAAGCGCGGCGATCACGTGGCTGCCACCTGTGCTGCCACTCGCACAAGCGGACCCGCCAGAGACTGCGATCCCCTCTAGGTCGAGAGCCATCAGAAGCTGTTGTCCGTCGACGCCCGGTACGCCGAAGCTGCTGACGTGCGGACCGCGCTGAGCCATGCCGCCATTGATTCGCACGTGGGGTACCAGCTTCGTGACCCTGGTCTCAAGATGACTCTGGAGCGCGTGGAGGCGCGCGCTTAGATCTCCCTGCTCATCGACCCCAAGCCGCATCGCCGTGGCGAGGCCGACCGCGCCCGCCACGTCCTCCGTGCCTGGACGCAGGGCACGTTCCTGGCCTCCGCCAAAGAGCAGAGGCGAGATCTTAGTGCCCGCACGAACGAAGAGCAGTCCTGTCCCCTTGGGGCCGTAGATCTTGTGACCTGTCACAGACAGTAGGTCGATGGGCACTGCGTCCACTGATACGGGAAGTTTCCCGAACGCTTGGACTGCATCGGAATGCATCGTGCCTCCTGCCGCAGATACACGATCGACCATCTCAGGGATCGGAAGGACGATTCCGGTTTCGTTGTTGACCCACATGGCGGAGACGACGCAGTGCCCCTCGGCGAGTACTTCATCGAGTCGATCCATATCGACGGTCCCCTCGGGGGAGACGTCGAGGACCACTCTCCGGAGCTGTCCCGCGCTTTCCGCCTTCTCCGCAGCGTCGTGAACTGCGTGGTGCTCCACCGAGGTAACAATGAGGGTCGGGATCTGGCCTTCGTCGGCCAGAGCCCGTGTGCTTCCCAGTACAGCCAAATTGTCCGACTCCGTGCCTCCCCTCGTAAAGAAGATCTCTGCGGGGGTGGCCCCGAGGGCCTGCGCAGCGGTCGCCCGGGCGTCCGAGAGGGCTTCAGCGGCCTTGCGGCCCCAACGGTGCGGGCTGGACGGATTCCCAAACGTCTCCGTCAAAAGTGGGAGCATCGCCTCCCGGACCTCTGCCCTAACGGGTGTGGTCGCCGCGTAGTCGAGATATACCGGATCCATCATCTGTGGCTTGGGCAGAGCGAGTTGCTGGAGAAACGTAGGTACCTAAGTTAATCGACGCCGACCTTGGACCGTACCGCCTCAGCCCGGAGTCCCAATCGGATGCACTTCTCTCCACCGTTTCCCGACGGGCAACCCAAGTGCTTCCGGTCGACCGTTCACGGTACGGTCTTCGGAGGACGTGTCGTACACGTGGGCCAGGTAAGCGAAGGGGAGCCCCTTCAGTTGGTGGCGGATCCACCGGTTCAAGACGCGCCCGAAGTATGGGTCCATCGCAGGTCTGGAGATCCGATCGGACATCTTCCTCCTGAGATCGGGATGTGGCTTTGGCCCTGGTTGTGTGCGGGCGGTGTCGCGGAAGCGAGGGCCGTGCGAGT
Source organism: Longimicrobiales bacterium (assembly GCA_029245345.1). NCBI lineage: Bacteria > Pseudomonadati > Gemmatimonadota > Longimicrobiia > Longimicrobiales > Longimicrobiales bacterium. The sequence goes on along the minus strand of JAQWPM010000021.1, from coordinate 111,537 downwards.
TCGCGGAGTCGATACCCCTTCGTGGCGACGCGTGCTCCTCGAGGTCGTCTGTCGACCCTAGTCCACCAGACCTAGAAGGTCGAGACGCCGAGGGCGGCAACGTCTTCGACCTCTAGGGTCTCATCGACGCGGTAGGGTTCGCCGTAGGCGACCCGAATGAGCGAACCATAGTGCGCGAGCTGCGCCTTGATCTGCTGGTCGAGTGGGCGTGTCCCCCCGGGGAAGACTTCTCCCGCCTGATGGACCATCGCGAACTGAGAACCGTAGGCGGCGATCGCGTCCATCCGGGCGTCGATATGAGACGATACGTCGACCACGAAGTCTGGCGGGCCTGCGTCTTCTCTGAACGCGGTGGCGTACACCAGTTTTGAAGGCCGGAACGGATCTCCTGGCACGTCCAGCTTCTTGAGCCCACTCAAGAAACATGCATCTCTCACGAGCTCCGATGTGATCCGGTGATCTCGGTGGCGGCCGACCTTCCAGTGTGTGATCACGACTCTGGGCCGGAGGGCCCGGAGATGCTCGGCGACCACATGGCGGGCCTCGTTGTCGTTCTCGAGACCGGAGTCGGGTAGGCCTGCACATCGCCGTTCAGCGAGCCCCATGATTTCTGCTGCGGTGCCTGCCTCGATCGCTCGTTGTTCAGGAGAGCCCGCGCTTCCCATTTCTCCTGCAGTGAGGTCCAGGACTCCGACCCGGTGGCCCGCTGCGGCGCTCTTGATCAGGGCGCCTCCACAGAGGAGTTCCGCATCGTCCGGGTGGGCCATGATCGCCAGGACGTCCAACGGAGCTGTCATTCGTATCTCAGAGCGTCTACGGGATCAAGTCGACTCGCCCGCATGGCGGGCAGGAGGCCGAACAACATCCCTGTGAACGAAGCCATGCCGAGGGCTGCAAATACAGCCCACAGGGGGATTTTTGCGGGCAGGGGAGTCCAGGCCGCCACTCCTGACGCCAGACCCCATCCCATAAGCATCCCTACCATGGCCCCGACCGCGGTGAGCGCGGAAGCTTCCACAAGGAATTGCCAGAGGATCTCACGTCTCGTCGCTCCGAGGGCTTTTCGAATCCCGATCTCTCGAGTTCGCTCCGTCACGCTGATGAGCATGATCCCGATGACGCCCACTCCACCCACCAGGAGACCCGCCGAAGAGAGAGCGAGCATCACGAGGAAGAACACAGCCGTGAGTTGGTTGAACAGATCAAGGATCTGAGCGCTCGCCAGCAGAGCGAAGTTGTTCTCATCCCTCGGCCCCAGACTTCGCATTCTGCGTAACGCCGCCATCACGTCGTCCTGTGCCCGCGACATGGATACCGAGTCTTTCGGCACGACCTGGATCTGAGCCTGCCACATGGACTGTCGTAATCGCCGGCTGGCCGCGGTCCACGGGACTACAGTCCAGTGCTTGATTGCGCTCGTGAAGATGTTGTCTTTCAGTTGGTACACCCCAATGACCGTGAACGGCTCCTGCGTGCCCCGGAACACATTCAGCATCCGGATGCGACGGCCGATAGGATCGCGTTCACCGAAGAGCTCTAGGGCCAGCTCGGCGGACACGACCACTACAGCCCGGTTCTGGTCCACCTCGGTAGGTGTAAAGTCACGCCCCGCGATAAAGTCTCCGGTCTGATAGGCAGGCCAGCCCGCATCAGACGCGGAAGACTGAACATTGCGCACCTCATGGCCCTCGTAATCCAAGTCGATCTGGAATCCGAAGTTGAACATTGCAGCCTCGATGGAGGGCAATTGGTCCAAGCGACGGGCCTCAGACGCCTCCAGTTGCGGCTTGTTCCACCAGGGAGGCCGGTTGTTACCGTCGTCCGAGATTCGCACGGCTGTGAAGTCGAAGCGCATGACCAGGAAGTTGTTCGGTCCACCGGACTCGAAGGCCTCCATGACGCTGCTGCGAATCCCAGTGATGAGTGCGGAGAGTGCAACCACGACCGATACACCAACCGCCACGCCCAAGATGGTGAGCGCCGAGCGGATCGTATTGGCTCTCATGGCATCGAAGGCGATGATGAGGCCCTCGCCCAGCGCCGTCATGCCCGAAGCGCCCCGCTGCCCCGACCGATCACTCATAGCGGAGCGCATCCACGGGATCGAGCTTAGAAGCCTGCGTGGCGGGGTAGACCCCGGCCATGATCCCGACGGACATGCCGAGGGTTACCCCGATCACAATCCACTTCGCGCTGACCGCGGCAGGCATCGGCGAAATCGCCGCCACCAACATGGCGAGCATGACCCCCATGGCTACTCCCAAGATCGCCCCTGCGGTGGACAGCGTTGTCGACTCTATGAGGACCTGGGTCAGAATATCTCGACGCCGTGCCCCCAGCGCCTTTCTGACGCCGATCTCGCGGGTACGTTCCATCACGGACACCAGCATGATGTTCATGATCACGATGCCACCCACAACGAGTGAAATCGCGACTAGGCCGGGTAGGGCGGTGAACAAGATCTTAGAGATGTTGTCCCAGAAACTGATCGCGTCGTCCGCCGTCTCGACCGCAAAATTGTTCGGCTCGCTCGGGTGCAGTTGACGCCGCGTCCGCATGATGCCTTCGAGTTCCGCCTGAGCTTCTCTGATCTGGTCTGGATCCAGGGTCTGCACGATGATCTCGTCGATCACACCGCGTGGGTTAGTGATCGATTGAATCGGTGACCGCGCCGGGGCCACCGCAAAATTGTCGAGGGACTGACCGAACAAAGAGCCTCGCTCTTCGAGGACCCCGATCACTCGATAGGGGAATCCTCTGAGTCGAACGACCCGACCCAGGGGATCGACTTCCTCGAACAAGACCTCGGCAGTTTCCTTCCCGAGGACGAGAACGGGAATGCCCGCCGAAGCTTCTAGGTCGCTGAAAATCCGGCCACGACTCACGTTCAGGTCACGGATTTCGAATATCTCGATGCTGGCGCCGACCACGTTAACCCCGGTCGCTGTGCGGCCGTTGTCCGCAACGGCCGATGCGTTCGTGTCGCTCTCGACCCCGATCAACGCGGGAATGGTAAGACGTTCACGGATGGCTTCGGCGTCTTCATAACGGAGTCGTGGCGCCCGCAACCGTGCCCGCCATGCTTCGCGATCGTTGTCGACTCCTGACTCGCCCCATCGGCGGACTGTGACCGTGTTGATCCCGAAGACCTGGGAGGTCACTTCCACACGCACGTATTGGTCGAGTCCTTCGACGATCGTCACGACGACGATGAGGAACATGACGCCCATGATCACACCCAGGAGGCTGAAGAAGCTCTTCATCTTCTCGCTCCGGATCTGATGCATCGCCAGGGCGACGCCCTCCCAAAGGTGCATAGTCAGTTAGCCCGTCGTTCTAGTTGTTGTTGTTATCGTCGGACTCCTCAGACGACTTGACGGCATCACCGTCACGAAGCTGACGAATTCTCTGATACGGGCCCGCAACCACGGTGTCACCCACATTGACGCCGGAGATGATTTCGAAGTACTCCTGACCGGCGATGCCGTACTCAACTTGAATGAAGGAGACCACACCTTCGATGACAACGAAGACTCCGTCGATGTCTTCGAGCGGCTCGTCCTCATCGGCCGTTACGCTGGAATCACGTTCCTCTTCTCGGACCGTGAGCGCGATGATCGGCACTGCAACCACCCCGACGCGCATCTCTGTCACGATGTCTGCCGTAGCTGAGAGGTCGGGCCGCAGCCCGATGTCCGTCCCATCGAGAGTGATGACGACTTCGAAGTCGATCGCAGCCTGCTGGCCTGCGGCCTGTTGAGACGGAGGGTTGATCGCGGAGTTGCCGATCTCCGTGACACGCCCAATGAACTCGTCGCCTGGAAAGGCATCGATACGGATTGTTGTGCTATCGCCGAGGGCGATTGCGGGCACATCCGTCTCGTCGACCTGCACCACAACCTCCATGACGGAGAGGTCAGAGATCGTGAGGACCAGACTTCCCGGGTTGTTCATCGTCCCGATCATGACGGTCTCGCCCTCTTCGATATTGAGGCGTGTGATCTTCCCGTCCATGGGGGCGGTGAAGATCGTCTTTGACAGCTGCTCTTTGGCCTCATCAACTGCAGCTCGCGCCTGTGCCACACCGTGCCCAGCGGATGTGAGGTTGGCCTCTGCGACGTCGACATTCGTGTGCGCGTCATCGACCTGCTGCCCGCTCACTAAGAGCGAGTCCCTCGCCCGGAGGTTCAGAAGTCGGTCTAGATCACGCTGGGAACGAAGCATGTTGGCCTGCTGGGAGGCCATTTGGGCCTGCGCCTGAGCCATCGACGCCTCGTTTCTTGACAGCGAAGCTTGGTACTGGTCGGGATCGAGGCGTAGAAGAACCTGTCCTCGGACCACGTCGTCACCTTCTTTGACGAGGAGTTCCGCGACCTTTGCCGAGACATCCGAGCTTACGTCGACGGTGCGCCGAGCACGGATGTTTCCGCTAGCCGTAGCGATCTCGACGAGATCGCGGGCTTCGATCTCTTCCATTCGGACTTCGGCGCCGCGGTCGTTCCCGCGGGTAGCGGAGAGGGCTGCCGCCGTGCCGAGAACGGCGACGACGATGACTCCGATAATGACCTTAGTACGGGTCTGCATGGTCAGTCAGTCTCTCAGTTTCTAAGGGGGGCGCCGACGAGCGCCTCCAGGCTGGTCACGGTGTCATGGTAGGCGAATATCGCGATGGTTCGATCACGATCTGCCTGAGCGAACAGCGTCTGCGCGTCTACCAATTCCACAAAAGTGATGGCTCCGAGTTGGTACCGTTCCCGGGCCAAGCGGAGCTGTTGTTCCGCCAATACGCGGTTTCTCTCTTCGAGTTCAGCGCTTTGGAACGCGGTACGAACGTTGGCCAAGCCGATCGCGAGATCAGCTTGAAGACTCAGTTCCTGTTCGCGGACCTGCTGAGTGATGTCGTCTCTTTGCAGTCGGGCAGCCTCGAGATTCCTCTGGCGGGAGAGCCCTTGGAAGATCGGGATGCTGATCCCGAACGAGAGGCTCGGCGGGGACTTGTCGAAATTGAACGGGAAAGCATTGTTTCCGTCCTCGATCGCCTGCCGCTGCGTGTCGGTGAAGGCAAAGCGGGAACAATCCTGCCCCGGAAGTGGGTCCGCTAATCGGCTGTATAGATCGTTTGTGAATTGACAATTTGCGACGGATCCGGCGATCTGACCTTGGGCCTGTGCCACCTGCGACGCTGTACTGCTGGCCTGGCGCGTGAAGCCGCTCAGGCCGGTGGACATAGAGATCGACGGGTAGTACGCGGAGCGGGCCGTGCTGACCCCGATGTCTGCGGATGCTTTGCTGCTACGTCGCGCCTGAAGGGTCGGGTTCTGACCCAGCGCCATATCGATGAGTTCGTCCAGATCCCAGCTCGGCTCGGTCAACACGAAGATCGTGCCAAGCTCAAATACTTGGTCTACGCCGAGCCCGAGCTGCTGGAGAAGGCGCATGCGGCCGGTTTCCAGTGCATTCCGAGCCTGTAGCACACCCACTTCAGACCGTCCGACCTGGATCTCAGCGAGGCCGACGTCGATCGGGGTCACCGACCCGACCTCGAGCTGACCTTGAGCGAGTCTGTAGTTGAACTGGGTATTCTCGAGCTGTTGCTCTGTGAGGCGTACAGCCTCCTGCTGGCGGAGCATCTCGAGGTAGGCGTTTGTCACTTGAGCTACGAGGTTCGATTCGGCCACCCTGATTTGGGCGACGGTCGTGCCGCGATTGGCCTTCGCCTGCGCCGGCCCCTTTAGGGTGGCCCAGCTCAACGAGTAGTTGAAGTTGACGCTGTAGTTGGAGAAGTAGTACGACGGTTGCCCGCCGAATCCGAGGTCTCCCAGCGTCAGGCTCCCAAAGCGCTGTTCGCCAGCACCTTGCCACGAGACACCGGAATTTGCGCTGGCCGTGGGAAGGAGCTGGCCGTAGGCCTGCTTGACGTCCCAATCCGCGAGTCGCTCGTCATTCCGTGTCTGCAGGAAGCTCGGGTTGTTCTCTTGGGCGATATCGAGCGCATCGGCCAAAGAAAGTGTACTAGGCACCGTCACTTGTCCTGCCAGTGGCGATGCGATGAGCGCGGCCATGATGGCCAACGCGCGCAAACTGTTCCTCATCCTCACGAACCCCTCGTTGGAAGTCGGGCTGCTACCGCCCGTACGCCACCAGAGCATCGGTAGTTTCGGGTATCGAAGCGGTCTGTGATGAAGTCCATGGGTGCGACGACGCACCGGGGTGGTGGATGCTTCACCAGTCACGCATTTCGGGCGTCAAGAAAGCTAATTCGAAGGCCTTCCGCTCCAAGGCCCTGCTTCTATTCGCCGACGAGGTCGGTGCGAGTCGCCACGTATCCAAGGTCAGGTATTTCGACACGGAGTACGCGCCCTTGGCGGTCGAACCATACGCGATGCTCGGAGGCATCGTCCATGAATGAGACGCGACGTGCGGCGACTCGGTTCCGCCCCAAACGCAATTCCTCCTCCACGATGGAGCCGGTGCTGATTGTGCCCTCACGTCGATCTCTCGGCACAATGATCGGAGCAGACTCTCCCTCCTGAAGATCGCGAACGAAGTAGTAGTGATGCGCGACCATCACTTCAATGATCCGTGTTTCCTCTCTAGCCCTGAACTCGCGCTCTTCTTGCCCTTCCGGCGATTCGAACCGAGAAACGAATCGAGGGCGAGCGAGATTCATCGTGATCTCTAGCGGTTCGGCGCCGCTCAGAGTGAGCTCGTATGCTTCGGCCGCTCCGGCTGAGCCTGATACGCGGAGCAGGTGCCGTATCTCCTGGCTGCCTGACTCGTCCCCCAGCGCCACGACTCCGTCGGCGATGAAGATGGCGCTCCGGTTGAACCCCACGCGGCGAATTTTGAATTCCTCAGTCCCGACAACTGAACCGTCGATCTCGATAGAGAACGTCCCTTGATCGACGACGCTTTGCGCCGCCGCAGGGGACGAAAGGGAAGCAAGGGTGAGCAGCGTCAAGCCAGCATTTCTCAGAATCGTCATGGGCATCTGCTACACCAAGTTTCGTGCCGCGTTCGCACCGCTCTTGACGATGTCAGTCCGAGGTGAGCGCCTCTCGATCGAGTCGAGGTGCCGATCGAAGACGACACGCCCCTTTTCTTTCGTGCCCCGGCGAGGGTATCTCCCCACGCCTCGGGACTTTGCCGGGGGTGTCGGCACTCTACCCCGAGTGTATCTTCGAAGCCAACGTTCCTCTGGGAGAGACTCTTCGGTCTCTTCCATGTGGACCAACTTCGGAGCCAGGTGGAGTAGCAGTGACGTCTCCAACTCCCCTCTGTGTTCGAATTCTGGGTTCGATTCGAGCACATCAGCGACATGGACCTGGCATAGGTCGTAAACGCTGTTGCTTGATGTCGCGGTGAGGGCCATGAGCAGTGCCTCCAAATGCGGTTCGAACCGGTGCGCCGTGATGATGACAAAGTCCTCGACGCCATCGTTCTCGCATTGAGCCAGAAGTTCATTTGCGGCACGGTGGAGGGTTTTACGTCTCAGCCCGGTGGCTCCGGCGAATGGACCTCCACCGACACTGATACCGTACGAGAAGGTCGGAGCGCGGAGTATCCCGAGGTGATCGGAAACGGCGTGCGAGACAGCTTCCGCGCCCAAGGGTAAGTGAGGCCCGTGTTGATCCATCGCACCAACTGGGAAGATGAGTCGAGGATCTCGTGCGAGCGCACGTCCGACCTCTGGCCAACTCATCACATCGAGTGCGAATGACGTCACCTTCCTTCCTATACAAACGACTTCGGCAGACTAGGCGAGCCTCCGGATGGCTCGGGCCGTGGACCTCTCTGGCGTCCTTGGCTTTGTGGGCCGCATCTCCTGGGTTCGCCCCATTACTCCTCGCCGCTGCCGGCGTTACATGTGCAGCTCTTTGGGGCCCCAAGCGTCGAGGTCGATCTTGGGGAGGCGGTGTGTCCGTTCTCGTTCTCGCCATCCTCGCCGGATTCGGAGCTCACCGCCAGGTATCCCAGCTCGCTAACGGGTGGGAAGGATATTGGGACGACCGTGAGGCGGAGGTCGGACAGAGGCTCGACGAGTCTCTCCAACAACGACTCGAAAGCGCAGAGTTGGCAGCGGATTCCCTCGCATCGCTCGCGCCTGGATTGAGGGAGGACCCCGAGTTGACTGAACTCGGCACCGTGAGAAGGCTCCGATCGCGGTTCGGAGCTGCGGCCGTCGCCCTGTATGACTCGCGAGGATCTTTGCTGGTGTGGGATGGCGTTCACCGGGGTGGGGTACCTGAAGATGCCCAACAAGGCGCTGAGCGGTACATGTATAGAGATACGCCGTTGTTCGGGTATCTCTATGTCACTGCCCACGGCGCGGACGGCAGCATTGCCGTGGTCGCGCACCTGCTTCGGTCGGATGTGTCCCCTGCGTTGGAAGCGCCCCTCGGTGATTTCGCTTCCCAGTTCTCGCGCGCGACAGGTGAGGCGATCACGATCTCGCGGGAGTCACCGACACAAAGTGCCGGCGTTTTCGACCTCGAGACTGAGGACGGAGTGCGGTTGCTGAGCGTTACCGTCGATCGGCCGGTGGCTGCAGACCGCATCGACGAAGTGATGGGTCGTTGGCGAGGGGTTGTGTCGGCGGCCGTCGTCATCGCGTGGCTTTTGTTGGCAATGGGGGGGGCCGCTCGCATGGCTTCCGGCACCATGGCTTCGGGAGGGCTCCTCTTCATTGCGGGGCTTCTTCCGTTCGAGCGGATCGATGGGCTCGCGCATTTGTTCGCCCCATCTTTGTTCACCTTGCCGGGCCCCATCCCGATATCCCTGGGACGGCTGGCGCTGTTGACCTTGGCGGGGTTCACCACCGTGGCCGTTCTCCCTCGTCCTCGTGTCGAAGTGCCTGCGTGGGTGGCCGGCCTGTTCGTTGGGGTTGGGTTCCCCTTGGTGACCAACACGGTCTCAGGCGGAGTCCTGCCGCTTGGGCTTGCTGAGGGGCGACTCGGTTATGTCGTGTACAATGTCGCCATGGCTGGGCTCCTCACCCTGCTGGCGGGATCGGCACTGGCGTTCTGTCGCGCCAAGCCGGAGTCGAGGACGTATGCGGCGACCGCCGGGGTCGTCGTAGCGGTTCTTCTTAGTGCGGTGGGTGGGGTCTTCGTGCAGCGGACGACGGGACTGCCGGCATGGTGGCCGGCGTTGTGGGCTCTCCCGACCGCGGCCGTCGCTGTGTCGATGGGAGCGTGGCCAGGATGGCAGCGTCCACTCGTCGGATGGCTAGCAGCGGGCGTTCTCGCGTCGAGTGCGGCACTGCCAGCGACTTGGGCCCATCGGACCGAATCCCGAATCGAGGCCGGGTCACATCTTCTTTCCGGCCTCGCCTCTTCGACGGATACCGAGCTCGAGCGGGGACTCCAACGACTCGGAGCAGTCGCCGACACCCTGGAACGCGCGGGGAAATCCCCCGTCGACATCATGTATGGAGCTTGGAGGCGCAGCGGTCTCTCGGAAGGAGGCGCTCCCCTTCGACTCACCATGTGGGACGCTGACGGACAGCAGGGTGAGGAACTCAGAATTGGGGTCGGAGCCGAACCACCCGCCTTCATGACGGACTTGGTCATGCGCGCGCTGGGGGAGGACGCCCAGATGATTTTTCCCTACAACCGTTATGACGCCCGGTACGTGATGTCGATTCCGCTCTCGGGTGGGAGCGTTCTGACCGTGATTGCGCCACCGATCGACCTGGATCCCTCTCGTTCACCGCTTGCAGCGCTGATGGGCGCAGCGACGGGAGAACTCTCCGCTGCTGTGACCTTGATCCCATTGCTCCCGGGTGACCCACGCGGCGGTGAGTCCTTGGCCTGGCAGCGGACCGGCTCAGGGTGGCAGGGCCAGATCGCCCTGCAGTTCGACGACGCCACGTACCACGCTCACCACTTGGTGGAAATGCCGGTAGCCATACTCGCCACAGCGCGTGGCGCGCTGTTGTTGGTATTGAACCTGGCCATCTTCTTCGCGTTCTGGCTCGGTGGAAGAGCGTTACTGCGCGATGTGGCGCCTCCGGAAATGAGGCTGTCCGGACTCGTGATTTCGTTCCGTGCTCGCGTCACGCTGGCACTCTTCGGATTCTTTCTGCTGGCGAACGCTTTGTTCGGCACACTCGCGTACCGGACGTTGGCTCAGGCATCTGCCCGGTCTGCCCGGGTAATCGCAGAGCGGGTCGTCGAAGATGCGGCGGGTTGGTATTTGTCTCTCGATGTCCCCCCGGGTACACGCATGGATCGCCTGGCACGCCAGGTGAGAGCAGAACTCCTTGAGTACAGAGATGGCGAGCTGAGAGGCGGCGGGTCCGTGGCGGAACTCGTCGAGATCGGTTTGTACGAGGGGTGGATGCCGATGACCCAACACAGGTTGCTGGACGGCCGTGAGGGCATCAGCGAGTTCACCGAAACCTCATTGGGTCGCTGGCGCTACGTCACTGCATATCGGCGCCTCCCCGATGGAGACATCTTGGGGGCGCAGGTGCCGATTCAGGCGGGGACGACGGCCATCCGCACCACCGACATGATCGAACTCCTGGGCTTGGCCGTGCTCGTGGGTGCGGCTCTTTCATTGGTGCTGGCGTGGGTCGCCGGACGGGCCCTGACGAGCCCAATTCGAGCGCTCCAGACGGCGTCGGAAGGCGTCGGAGCCGGGAATCTCGCGATGAGGCTTCCAAGTTCGCGCACCGATGAGTTCGGGGCGGTGTTCCGAGCCTTCAACCGAATGGTCGGCAGAGTTCGACGGGCCCGAAGACAGCTCGTCAGGACATCTCGACGCACACAGGCCATCATGGACGAGGCCGCCGTCGGGATGATCGCCCTTGATCCCGCAGGGCGTGTCCTGCTCGTGAATCCGTCCGCCGAAGATCTGCTCGATACCGAGGTTCTTGTAGGCCGCAACGTTCCGGCCGAAGGGGCTATGTCCGAAGCTCTCTCGGATTGGGTGGCTCTGTTTGTTGACGGGACCGCCGAGGAGGCGACCACAGAACTTCACTCAGGCGACCGGCGTGTCAGGGTGCGCGCGAGACGACTGGGGAGTCTCGGTACTCGCCGGGGTGTCGTCGTCGCCATGGACGATGTGACGGACGAACTCCGAACGGAGCGCGTTTTAGCCTGGGGTGAGATGGCGCGACAGGTCGCACATGAAGTGAAGAACCCCCTCACTCCGATCAAGCTCAGCATCCAGCACATCCGAAGGGCGTGGAACGACGGTCGTTCCGATTTCGACGAGATCCTCATCAAAAACGCTGACGCCATGTTGTCTGAGATCGACAGATTGGCGGCGATCGCGTCCAGTTTCTCTAGGTTTGGCGCGCCGGGTGGCGCCGGCGAAACGCCCCTTTCACCAGTGTCGGTCGAGTTTGTCGCCGACGATGTCATGACCCTATACGGTGGCGAGCAATCGGTGTCACCGTTCTCGCAGCATGTCGCTCAGAACTTGCCCGCTGTGCGATGCCGCCAGGAGGAACTCAAAGAGGTGTTGATCAACCTGCTCGAGAATGCCCGAGAGGCGATCGGAGAGGGCGGATCTGTGACCATCGAGGGACGTCTGGAAGACAACTCGATGGTCAGCGTGGACGTGGTGGACGACGGTGCCGGCATCCCTGAAGAGGTCCTGACTCGAATTTTCGAACCGCGATTCTCGACCCGTTCCAAGGGGGCGGGCCTCGGGCTGCCTATCGTTCAGCGGCTCGTGGCCACCTGGGGCGGCACCGTGACAGTGGCGAGTGAAGTTGGTGTGGGCACTACTGTCACGCTCCACATCCCGGTTTGGCTCGAGGAATCTACCTAGGGCTGGTCCCCCGTCGCAGGACGCGGCATCTTGTTCCCGACCCGAGGTGACCCGCCGGCCTCGAAGCACGAGCCCCTGTTCCGCACCGGATGCCGAACTACTCAACAGACCTATCCGCTTCTCCCGAATCCGCTGAGCGCCCGCCTCAAGTGGGTCCCAATGCGGCACCGGTCGAATTGACTCGTTGGCTGCGCATGCGGCTGCCGTCGATCAGCAGCCGGTGGATGTCCCGCCTGGAGGCTCGCGAGTCCATCGGAGGCTCGGACTGGCACGATGTTGTTCGCAGTTTCGTGGACGTGATCTCTTCGATGCTGGTTCCGGTGCTCGGACCATTGCGGCGTGAGGTTGAGCCCCTTTGGGTGCGCATCGCCGAGTTGTTTGGGCATACCGCTGCTGGACGCGGTCTCGCAGCAGGCGAAGTAATCGAAGAGCTCCAGATCTTGCGTGAGTTGGTCATTCGGGATCTTTACAGAGATCCACCGGGCTCAGGTGTCGCCCCTCTCTCCCTACGGGATGTTCTGTTGTTGAACCGCGCAGTCGATCGGATCGTGACGCACGGAAGCGTGGGACATACGGACGCTTTGTTCTTTCAGTTGTTCGACGACGGGGATCGAGAGCGCGAACCGGAAGCCGTCCGGACGGCCGAAGCAGTGCTCGCTCAGATCACGTCGCTCCGGGACGAACTGAAGGGCGTCCTCGCACTTGGGGCTGACCCGTCGTTCGCGGGTGATGCTGAGCACTGAGGAGACTGCGGTGCCACACGATGATCTCAAATTGGGTGACATGCCGCCGGAGCAGTTTCGGGCCTACGCCCACGAGGTTGCGGACTGGATGGCCGACTACCTCTCCGACGTCGAGGACCTTCCTGTTCTGTCGTCAGTCGAACCCGGGTACCTGCACGAAGCGCTTCCAGCTTCACCACCTGAGGTAGGCGAGTCGTTAGATGCGGCGCTTTCTGATTTCCGAGAGTTGATCGTGCCCGGAATCACACACTGGAACCATCCGGGCTTCATGGCCTTCTTCTCCATCACCGGTTCGGGACCGGGGGTGCTTGGGGAGATGCTGGCGGCTGTGCTGAACGTGAACGCGATGGTCTGGCGCAGCTCTCCAGCGGCGACAGAGCTAGAGGAGGTCACCACCGACTGGCTGCGCCAGTTGATGGGACTTCCCGATGGTTTCGACGGGGTCATCAATGACACTGCATCTTCATCCTCCTTGTATGCCTTGGCCGCGGCACGCGAAGTCGCGTATCCCGGCGCCCACGAGGCCGGACTTTTTGGCCAGCCGGTGGGCCGTGTGTATGCCTCGGACCAGACCCATTCTTCAGTCGAGAAGAGCGTCCTGACGCTCGGCTTCGGGAAAGATGGATACCGGAAGATCCGTTCTGACGAACACTTCCGAATGAGTGTGTCCGAACTACGAGCGGCCATCGAAGAGGACCTCGCCGCAGGGGTTGTGCCTGTGGCCGTAGTGGCGACGCTGGGCACGACGTCTACTTCTTCCATTGATCCGGTTGCAGAGATCGCGGACATCGCTGAGGAGTTCGGTCTTTGGCTGCACGTCGATGCCGCATACGGCGGGCCGGCTGCGATCGTCCCGGAACTCAGGCCCCTCCTAGATGGATGGGAGAGGGCAGACTCCATTGTCGTGAATCCGCACAAGTGGCTTTTCACTCCGGTGGATTGCTCCGTGCTCTACTGCAGTAGACCTGAAGTGTTGGTGCAAGCCTTCTCGATCGTGCCTGAGTATCTCCGGGCCCCAGATGACTCGGCGCCGCGCAGTTTGATGGACTATGGTGTCTCGCTAGGCAGGCGCTTCCGGTCCTTGAAGCTCTGGTTCGTCCTGCGTTATTTCGGTCGGCAGGGGCTCATCGCCCGGCTGCGTGCTCACGTGGCGATTACGCAGGATTTGGTCGCGCGGATCGACGACTCGCCTCGCTGGCAGCGCGTTGCACCCGCTCCATTGTCCACGGTTGCATTCCGGTACGAAGATCCCGTACTCGACGGTCGCGAGAACGATGCCCTAAACCTGGCGATTCTCGACGCCGTGAATCAGGACGGGGCGGTCTTCCTCTCCCACACGGAATTGGCAGGGCGCGTGGCGTTGCGCGTCGCGGTCGGCAATCTGCGGACTACGGGTGCTCACGTCGCGGAGGCGTGGCGCCTTCTGGAAGAGGCCGCCACAGAGCTGTCGCGGGACTGACCCGATGACCTCGGACCAGCCCCGCGCTATGCCCTAGGGGAGGTCGCGAACCTCTCGCACCAGCTCAGACATCTGTTCCTTCGCGTCGCCGAAGAACATGAGCGTGTTGTCCATGTAGAACAGATCGTTGTCGATCCCAGCGAAGCCAGGGGACAGCGAACGCTTCATCACGATGACTCGGCGTGCCTTGTCTACGTTGAGGATCGGCATGCCGGCGATGATTGACTCTGGATCACGTGCTGCCGGATTCACGACGTCGTTCGCCCCGACGATCAGGACCACATCCGTGTTGGAGAAGTCGTCGTTGACCTCCTCCAGATCGTACAGCTTGTCATAGCTGACGTCGGCTTCTGCGAGGAGCACGTTCATGTGACCTGGCATGCGTCCCGCGACAGGGTGGACAGCGTACTTCACATCCACACCGCGCTCCTCAAGCAGGTCCCCGACCTTCCGGAGTTCGTGCTGTGCCTGTGCGACCGCGAGGCCGTAGCCCGGCACCACCACCAGTGAGTTCACATACCCGAGTTCTAACGCAACCGCTTCCGCGTCAGCCCGCTTCACCGGCCGCTTGCCGATCTGTGACCGATCCACATTGGCCGATCCACCGAAGCCGCCGAACGCAACGTTGGCGAGAGAACGGTTCATGCCTTTGCACATCAACTGCGTGAGGATCAGGCCCGAGGCGCCGACCAACGCGCCCGAGATGATCAAAACCATGTTGCCTATAACGAATCCCGCTGCGCTAGCGGCGAGGCCCGAATAAGAGTTCAGAAGTGATATGACCACGGGCATGTCCGCGCCGCCGATCGGGATCACGAGCAACACCCCCATCAGCATGGCCAGCCCGCAGAACACGTAGAACATCGTGAGCGGATCTTGTCCGCCGAACGCACCCAAGGTCATGGCTCCGACCGCGAGTACCCCGAGGAAAAGGAGCGCGTTTAAAATGTTCTGGCCGGGGAAAGTGATCGGATCCCCGGTCATGAGCCCCTGCAGTTTGGCGAAGGCAAGGAAGGAGCCTGTGAACGTCACGCCACCAATCGCGGTGCCGATCAGGATGGTGACCCCCGTCGTGCCCACCCCGATGGTCGGTGTGCCTAGGAACTCCGCGACCGCTACAAGGGCCGAGGCCGCACCACCGAAGCCGTTGAAGATCCCGACCAGCTGTGGCATGTCGGTCATCTCGACTCGCCGGGCGGTAATCCCACCGACGAGCCCGCCGATCGCGACCCCGATGAGGATGCCGTTCCAAGTGAGAATCTCTGTGTCCACGACCGTGGCGACGATCGCCAAGAACATCGCGAACGCTGCGATCGCGTTACCTGCCCGCGCGGTTGCGGGGGACTGAAGACGTTTTAGGCCAACGACAAAGAGTGTGGCTGACAGGAGGTAGATTACCTCGACCATAGTATCCATGGTAGCCTACCTCTTCCTGAACATGGCGAGCATACGGTCGGTGACCATGAAGCCCCCGATCACGTTGACCGTCGCCATTGCGATGGCGGCGATGCCCAAGACGGTCTGCAGCGTGCCATCTGCATTCGCCGCAACCACGATGGCACCGACAATGGCGATCCCCGAGACCGCGTTGGCGCCGGACATCAGGGGCGTATGAAGGGTGGGTGGCACCTTCGTGATCACCTCGCGGCCTGCGAGGGTCGCGAGTACGAACACGTACAGACCAATCATCAAATCGCCCATGGGGTCTCCCGAGAGGCTGCTGTAGGGGTGTGCTGTGTCGTGAGGGCTCTCAACCGATGCTGCCCATTGCATCACGGACACGCTCATTTCGGATTTCGCCGGCGTGCGTGACGGTCGACGGCCCGACGACGTCGTTCTCAAAGTCGAGCGCGAGCTTGCCCTCTTCGTCGATGAACTCAGAGATGAGCGTCACGATGTTCTTCGAGTACATCTGGCTTGCATGGACCGGGAGCAATGTGGCGATGTTCGCGGGTCCGAGAACCTGCACACCGTGGGCAACAACGGTTTCACCGCTCCTAGTAAGTGCGCAGTTCCCTCCGCTTTCCGACGCGAGGTCGACGATCACAGAGCCGGCCTTCATGGACTTGACCATGTCCTCCGTGATCAACAGCGGAGCGTCACGTCCGGGGATCTGAGCCGTCGTGATGACGATGTCCGACTCCACGATGGCTCCCGCGATCAAGTCGAGTTCCTTTTGATGTTGATCCGCGGAGAGCTCCTTGGCGTAACCACCCTCGCCCTCGGCCACCACTTCCTCTTCAGACTCGAGGAATTTGGCGCCAAGGCTCTCCACTTGCTCCTTCACAGCCGGCCGGACGTCGAACGCTTCGACGATGGCACCCAGGCGTCGCGCCGTCGCGATAGCCTGAAGACCTGCCACGCCGGCGCCCAGAATGAGGGCCCTTCCTGGTCGGATCGTTCCAGCCGCGGTCGTGAACATGGGCAGGAACTTCGGTAGGTGGTCGGCCGCCATGAGCACGGCCTTGTAGCCGGCGACGGTCGCCTGGGAAGACAGAGCGTCCATGGATTGGGCTCGGGTGATCCGTGGCACCATCTCCATCGAGATCCCGGTGATCTTCCCGCTCGCCATACCACGAACCAAGTCAGAATCTCCTAGCGGATTCATGAACGACACGAGGATCGTGCCCTCCGCGATTCCGGTGAGCGCGGGTGCGTTGACGCCGAGAACGATCTGAGCGCCGCTCGCGGCGTCCGATGCATTGCCCGCGATCGTCGCTCCGGCCTCTATATATTCGGAGTCGGACGCGGCGGACGAATCGCCCGCTCCACTCTCGACGACGACTTCAAGGCCGTTCTTGACGAGTGTCCGGACGCCCATCGGAACTAGGGCGACCCTCCGTTCGTCAGTGCGTGTTTCCTTTAGGACAGCGACCTTCATTAAGGCTCTCCGGATAGGTTCTGGAGGGGTAAGGCACCTCGTGACGCCCACATCCTAGGGGTCCGCTGTTGACCGCACAAGCGGCCGATGTGGAGGGATGTAGGACCCATCGAAACATCGCGCATTGCGGCCTTCGTCACGAGCCTTCGCGATGCTTACCAATGTCCGAACAGCAGCGGTTCACGGGGTCGAACCGTTCGTAGTGAATGTGGAGGTGAACATGACCTCAGGGCTCCCATCTTTCATGGTGGTGGGCCTGCCTCAAGGCGCTGTCCGGGAGGGCCGAGAACGTGTGGCCACGGCACTCTCCAACAGTGGGTGGCCGCTCCCGCCCAAGCGGGTCACGGTCAACCTAGCCCCGGCCGATGTCAGGAAAGACGGCACAGCGTTCGACCTCGCCATCGCCGTGGGTCTCCTTGCTGCTTCGGGTGTGCTCGCCCCAGAGGTGCTGTCGGGATGGGCGTTTCTCGGCGAACTCGGCCTGGACGGGGGACTCCGGCCCGTTCGCGGGGCCCTTCCGGCAGCCTCGGCTCTGGCAGCCGCGGGCGTGTCGGATCTATTTGTGCCGAGGGACAACGCAGCTGAGGCTGGGGTGGTCCATGGCCTGAGTGTATATGGTGCCGTTTCGCTGCTCGATGTGGTTCATCACCTGAGGGGCGGCACGCGCCTGGCATGCGTGCAGACGGATCTGACACCGCTCCTCTCCGGCCCTTTGAAGGATGGCCCTGACTTCTCGGAGGTTCGGGGTCAGGGGGCCGCCAAACGCGTTCTCGAGGTAGCGGCCGCCGGCTCACACAACGCCCTGCTGATTGGTCCGCCAGGTTCCGGGAAGACGATGTTGGCGCGAAGGTTGCCGGGCATTCTCCCCTCCTTGACCGTTGAGGAGGCGCTCGAGGCTACTCGCGTGCACTCGGTGGCCGGACGGATGGGGAAGGGGGGCTCGCTCATTACAAGGCGCCCCTTCAGGGCTCCCCATCACACGGTGAGCGACGCCGGGCTGGTCGGCGGCGGGGTGCCCATTCGTCCCGGCGAAGTGAGCCTCGCACATCACGGTGTCCTGTTCCTCGACGAGCTCGCAGAGTTCAAGCGGAACGTTCTCGATGTGCTTCGGCAGCCGTTGGAGGAGGGCGTTATTCATCTGTCTCGAGCTATGGGATCGGTCCGTTTCCCCGCTCAAATTCTGTTGCTGGCAGCAATGAACCCTTGTCCGTGTGGGTATTGGGGAGACGGCACGGACCGCTGCGTGTGTGACCCGTCCCAGGTGCGGCGATACCTGGGGAGAGTGTCCGGTCCCCTGCTGGACAGAATTGACCTTCACGTGCAGGTGCCGCCGGTCGCCTTCCAACATTTGACGAAGACCGGTGATGGGGATTCGACTCACGACATACGTGAACGAGTCGTCGAGGCTCGGGCCCTCCAGGCTAGGCGGTTCGAGGGGACGCCCGGAGTCTTCGCGAATGGGCACATGACCGTGAGGGAGCTCAGGCAGTGGTGCCATCCGTCTAGGGACGTCGCCCGGCTCCTTCAACGAGCGGTGGACGGATTGGGACTATCAGCCCGTTCGTATCATCGAGTATTGAAGGTTGCGAGGACGGTCGCGGACCTGGGCGGGAGTGAGACCATTAAGCAGCATCATGTCGCAGAGGCCCTGCAGTATCGGTATCTGGATCGGGTTGTGCAGTAGGCCGGACTGGGATTGAACGGAAGGCTGTCCAACGTGAGCTTTGCGGATGTCTCCTCCCGACCGTGCCGAGACCGGTGTGCCCGCGTCGAAGGACGTCCCCCGGCTGGCCTCCGTTTTGCTCGCCTTCGCGGCGGTCTATCTCATTTGGGGGTCGACGTATCTTGCGATCCGCTGGGCCATCGAGACGATGCCGCCTCTGCTCATGGCGGCTGCCCGCTTTCTGGTGGCGGGCGCACTCCTATATGCGTGGCAGCTGGCGAAGGGTGTCCCGATACCGACGAGGGCTCAGTGGAAGGCCGCGGCGATCGGTGGTGCTTTTCTGCTTGTTGGGGGAAACGGGGCTGTGGTTATTGCCCAACAGTGGGTACCGTCTGGAATCGCGGCCCTCGTGGTCGCTTCGGTTCCGCTGTGGATGGTGCTGATGGATTGGTTCTTCGGATCCCGTGTCGCCCCAAGCGTGCGAGCTTGGGCTGGCCTGGCGATCGGATTCGTAGGGGTCGCGCTGCTCGCGGGATCGCCCGGCGTTGGCGCCGGAGGGAGCGAGGAACTCATTGGGGCACTTTTCCTGCTTGTCGCGGCAATGTCTTGGGCAGCCGGTTCGATCTATACGCGATATGCACAGGGGCTTCCGGAGCCGCTGTCTCTCGTGTCCATGCAGATGCTTACTGGGGGCACGATCCTCCTCATGTTATCCCTTGCGTTCGGGGACCTCGCTCGATTGGACGTGGCGAGTATTTCAATGAAGTCGTCCCTTGCGTTGATGTACCTGATCCTCTTCGGAGCACTCGTTGGGTATGGGTCCTACATCTGGTTGCTACGGGTGGTGACGCCAGCAAGGGTAGCGACCTACGCGTATGTCAATCCGGTTGTTGCGATGCTTCTTGGGTGGGCCTTGGCGGACGAGCCACTCACCCTTCGCTCACTGGCTGCGGCAGCGATCATCTTGGGAGCGGTCGTCTTGATTACGACGGAGTCATGGGGCTCGCGCGGGACAGGCGGCCGGCGGCGCGCGGGTCCGGCGGGGAAGATATGATGACAATTGAGATCTTCGGCACACCTGCGTGCCCAAGGCAAATCACGCCGACACGAGGGGACCTGCTTGACCGTGAGTGGGGTGTTATGACCGGGTGGGGGCTACAATGTGGTCCCAATGCCTAAGGTAGATCCCGCGTGCGAGGCTGTAGTCGCTGTGGTACGCTCCGCTCTATCCATAGACTTGCACTCCGAGAAGATATGCGCCTGTTCATTGGTTTGAATCTCCCTAAGAAGGAGCGCCAGTGGATTCGTCGCAGGGCGAAGGCCCTTCGCGAGAGGGAACTGCCTGTGCGCTGGGTCGACATCGACAGCTATCATGTCACGCTGAAATTTTTGGGAGACGTGCGGTCGGATCGACTCGCGGGAATCGAAGAGGCGATCACCAAGGTTGGGCAAGCGACCAAGACCTTTTCGATTCGCCTGAGTGGTTTCGGGGCATTCCCCACGATCCGCCGCCCCAGGCTCATCTGGCTCGGTGTCGGCGCGAGCCCCGAACTCCGGTGTCTGAAACAAGATCTCGAATGGGCGCTCGGTGACCACGGGTTCGAAGCTGAAACACGTGCCTTCCATCCGCATATTACATTGGGGCGGGCCGACGAACGCGGAGCGGGAGAGTTTAGAGGACTTGATGAGGTCATGGCAGGCCTAGAGTTCAGCGGGGACGTAAAGGTCCGAACGATCGACTTGATGCGCAGCCAGATGTCCAAGGATGGCGCGCGGTATTCAGTGCTTTCAAGAGCCAAACTCGCCACCTGACGCGACGGGATATTCATTGATCAAGAAGCTGCTCACGATAGTCGTCCTTGTAGGCGTGGCCTACGCAGGATTCCGGTGGGGCCCGGTGTTCTTCCCCGCCATGGAGCGCGTGCTCGGGGTCGGTCCGCCTGCGGCGGTCGAAGAAGAGCTGGGACCGACTCCCGAAATGGCCGAGGCGACACTCGATTTGTTCGAAGAGTTTCGGGCAGGAGAGATCGGTGACCGACTCGCCTTGGGAGGAACAGAGTTGTCCTCTATCCTGCGGTATGCGATGCCTGGAATTATCCCTCCAGGTGTCTCTCAGCCGACGGTCGACCTCGAAGACGGGAAGGTCCACGTCTCTGCCCGCGTCGCAGTGGACGCGTTTCCGCGCCTCCCGCGCCTGGATCAGATCTTGGGTCTCCTGCCCGATACGATATTGATCGAAATGCGTGGATCCTTAATCTCAGTGGACCAGGGTGTGCTGGCGCTCCAGATCGACCGGGTCCAGGCGGCGAATATTCCCATTCCCTCTCGTATGGTGGCAGGGGTCCTGGACGGCCTGGGCCGTCAGGGACCCGCGAGCCTGCCTGAGGATGCTCTCATAGTCCCGATGCCAGACGGACTCGAGTCGATTTTCGTCCAGCGAGACAGCCTTGTTCTGCTGGCGAAGAACGACGACGAGTCTGCCCAAGGCGAAGGCAACTAATGGCGCGGCTTCTGGTCGTCGACGACGAAAAAGGCATCCGCGAAGCGCTCGTCCAGGTTTTCGAGTATGAAGGACATGAGGTGAGGGCGGCCGAGGACGGTCCGGATGGGCTGCTGGCTGCGGCAGCCTACCATCCTGATGTGATCTTCCTCGACGTGAAGATGCCCGGCATGGATGGACTGGACGTGTTGGCCCGCTTGGGCGACGAAGCCCCAGGTGCGGTCGTAGTGATGATCTCCGGGCACGGTACGATTGAGACAGCGATCGACGCGACGCGTCGTGGGGCCTACGACTTTCTGGAGAAGCCGCTCGACACTGACCGGCTCCTTGTGACGCTCCGCCGGGCGCTAGAACTAAAAGGACTCACCGAGAACATTGCTGATCTCCGGAGCCAGGTTGAAAGCCGGTACGAGATCGTCGGCGTTTCCTATCAAATCAGGCAGGTGCTCGACCGTGTGGAGAAGGTGTCTCCCACCGAAGCGCGCGTGTTGGTCACCGGAGAGAATGGGACCGGGAAGGAGCTCGTGGCGCGAGCCGTCCATCGGTTGTCTCCAAGAGCAGACGAGGCCTTCATCGAGGTCAACTGTGCTGCCATCCCCACCGAGTTGATCGAGTCCGCGCTGTTCGGGCACATGAAGGGTTCCTTCACCGGAGCTGTGGCCGACCGGGCGGGGAAGTTCGAGCTCGCGGACGGCGGAACTCTCTTTCTTGATGAGATCGGGGATATGTCCCTTGATGCTCAGGCGAAAGTTCTCAGAGTCCTCGAGGAAGGCGTTCTGACCAGGGTTGGAGGATCGAAAGCGATCCAGGTCGACGTGCGGGTCGTGGCTGCCACGAACAAGGACCTGGAGAAGGCGATTGAAGACGGGACCTTCCGAGAGGACCTCTTCTACCGGCTGAACGTGGTTCCCATTCGGGTGCCTCCTTTGCGAGGACGTAGGGAGGACATCCCCATGCTTATCACTCACTTCACCGAGAAGATGGCGAACCGAGAAGGGGCGGCACCACGCCCGTTTAGCGCCGATGCGATCGACCGACTCAGCTCGCTCTCCTGGCCAGGTAATGTCCGTGAACTGCGGAACACCGTAGAGCGGTTGGTCATCCTGTGCAGCGGGGATGAGGTGCGTGCTGAGGACGTCGACTTACTCGCCTCCGGGCGCACTGGGGGCCCCGCCTCAGGTGGAGAGCTTATGGGGTACGAGACGTTCGCCGACTTCAAGGAACATGCGGAGCGCGCATACATCGTGCACAAGTTGCATGAGAATGATTGGAACGTCGCTGAGACGTCGCGACGCATCGACATGCCGCGGTCCAACCTCTACAAAAAGATCGAAAAGTACGGACTCGTGAGGGACAGCTAGCCGCCGTTTTTTGCGCGCGCTGTCCGTGCCCGTTAGGGTAAAGCCACAATCGATGTAACGGGTGGGCCATCAAGGAAGCCGGTGTGATTCCGGCGCGGCCCCGCCACTGTGAGAGGTCCGAGTTTATCTCGGAACGTACACTCGGATAGCCACTGGAGGATGATCCTCTGGGAAGGCGAGTGAATCGGCCTCGAGCCAGGAGACCTGGACCACCCGTCCATGCCAATATCTCCGTGGGGGGATGGGCGGGTGTTTCGGCACATGCCCCGTCCTTTCGTCGGAGAAGGACGGGGAATTTTATGCACCAGATAGGTTCCAGTACGGATCTCGGCGAGGGACCGAGACGGCAGGAGGCCGGAACGAAGAGGTCCCGACCGGGGGCAGTCGTGCTTGCCGGGCTCCTCATCGGGGTGGGACTATTGCCTGTGGCAGCTTCGGCCCAGGAAGAGGTCTTCCCTCTTGATGGGCTCATCGTCACCGCGAGCCCCACTCCTCGTGCTGTGGGCGCTGTCGCCACGAACGTGACCGTGATTGACGGAGCGGATGTGCGTGCGCGCGGGCTAACGACGGTGGGAGACGCACTCCGCGGTAGCGCCGGGGTCGCGATTGTCCAGAACGGATCGTTCGGAGCCACCACCTCGGTCTTCATGAGAGGGGGGGAGAGCGACTATGTCTTGGTCTTGGTTGACGGCGTTCAGGTCAACCAGCCCGGGGGCTCCTTCGATTTTTCGTCACTCACCCTGACCAACGTCGCGCGGATCGAGATCGTTCGGGGGCCATCCAGTGCACTGCATGGATCTGACGCGGTTGCTGGAGTGATTCATGTGATCACGGAGTCGGGCGGAGGTGCGACGCGAGGAAGCGTATCAAGTCGGTTCGGTTCTTATGGACGGCGCGATTGGTCCGCTAGCATGGCCGGTGGTGGAGCCCGAGCGGGGTATTCGTTGTCCGTGACGCGCTTGGATACAGACGGCATTCTCGCTTTCAACAATCAGCACACGAATACCGTACTCAATGGGCGGGCGCGCTTCGCACCGAGCGTCGCCTCAGAGGCGGATATCTCGTTCCGGATCGGAGATCGGTCGTTCCATTTTCCTACGGACGGCTCCGGGAATGTAGTAGACAGGAATGCACGTTCCTTCGGAGATGAAGCGTTGGTTGGGGTCAAGGTTGTCCACACGCTGACGCCGCGCCTTTCCGTCGAGGCCCGAGCTGCCGTTTCCGACACGGATGGAGGCTCGGAGGATGCCCAAGACGATGCCGCGGACTCCATTGGGTTCTTCGGGTTTGCGAGCTTCAATCATATTCGCCGTGCTTCGATGGATGCTCGTGCGCATTGGCAAACTGATCAGTTGACTCTCACGGGCGGGTGGGAGTTCGAAGAAGAGCGCCAGCGGTCGTTCACGGAGTCGTTGAGCCAGTGGGGGAATTCGACCGGACGAAGCGAGAACTCGCGGCTCAATCGTGCGTATTTTGTCCATGCGACAGGGGGGAATGGTGAAGTCGCCTTCAACCTCGGTGGACGCATCGAAGACAACGAGCACTTCGGCACGTTTCGGACGTGGCAGCTGGGTGCCACATGGGTCGTCCCAAGCGCTCCTGGTCTTCGCGTTCGAGTATCTGCAGGCCGGGCCATGAAAGAGCCCACCTTCTTCGAAATATTTGCGACTGGCTTCGCGATCGGGAATCCGGCGTTGCAGCCCGAGATCGCGACGTCCTGGGAAGTCGGCGCAGATGGGTCGCTGTTTGGGGGGCGGATCCACGTCCGCGGCACCTGGTTCGATCAGTCGTTTCGCAACTTGATTCAGTACACGCTCGCACCCGCGGCGCCCGGTGATCCGAACTACTTCAACGTTGCCGCCGCCACGGGGCGTGGTGCGGAATTGGAGGCGAGGGTCAAGGGCGGAAGACTAACCGGTGGGATCTCGTGGACCTTGCTCGCTTCCGAAGTGACGGACTCGGGCTTCGATCAAGGGCCAGCCGCCGCCTTCGTAGTAGGTGAGCCACTGCTCCGCCGGCCGCGTCATACCGTTCATGCCAGTGCAAATGCACGGGTGGGTGGGCGGCTCAACGTGTTCGCCGACGTGTCTGTCGTGGGCGTGAGAGCAGATCGTGACTTCTCGAGTTTTCCGGCGACCCCCGTGGTGCTGCGC
Organism: Longimicrobiales bacterium; assembly: GCA_029245345.1. Lineage (NCBI taxonomy): Bacteria > Pseudomonadati > Gemmatimonadota > Longimicrobiia > Longimicrobiales > Longimicrobiales bacterium. The sequence goes on along the minus strand of JAQWPM010000021.1, from coordinate 86,993 downwards.
CGATACTCCGATGTTGGAATCGGAGCCTCGGTCGACGTGCTCCCGGCACAAGTGGGGCGGCCCGGTCTTGTGTTGACTGTCCGCGTCGATAATGTGCTCGACCGCGAGATACAGCAGGTCTTCGGATTCGATGCGCCCGGTCGCGGGGTGTATCTCGGCGGCTCCCTCGCGTTCGGGCGCTGATCCAGTGACGGTGAGCCCCCGGTCCGGCTACCGGATGATGCGAGTACCGTCCGCGAGGCTGTGGAGGACCTCCATCGTCAGGTAGTCCTGGGGGCTGAGCGAGGTCGCGGTGTTCGTGTGATTTATGACGTCGCGTTCAGAATCGCTTCGCATCAGGATCTCTAACGTGTGGCCCATCTCGTGTGCGGCGGTGAGCCTGACCTGTTGTGGGTCGATGACTTGGTTTTGTCGATACGTGCTATGCGTGGCCAACTGAAGTTCTACGACCTCCAGCCCAGTGTCCGGCGGCGACTGTGTTCTTGCGAGTCCGATTTGTCGGCCTCGCAGTGAGTAGGACCATCGAACTGAGAAGTGTGCCTCCCGATGGCCGCGTTCATCGACCGAGACGGGAAAGGGCTGCCCGTTCCATGCTCAGATTCCGGCAGCCGCAGCGTTCTCTAGCCGTCGCGTGTCCCCAGCGGATTCGGAGGTGGGCAGGGGGACATGGTTGATCGAAGCCTGAGCGGAGGTAGCCCGCGCGTACGCAAGCTTCCTCGGCCTGAACCGTGGGCACCGTGAAGCCGCCCCCGAGTGCTTGGCCTACTCCGCGGCGAGCAGACGCTCCGTCTAGGGGGGGCCGCACATCACGGCAAGAAAGGACATCGGGTTGAACGGGCGACCGCTGGAAGGCATGTGGGTTTTTGGTGAAGGCGAATTTCAGGCAGGACGGCCCTCGTCCAAGACTAGGTGGCGACGTCGGGGTCGGAAACTTTCAAGACGGGGAACGAGCCTCTGCGACATCGTGTATGTTGACATCGCTGCGGCGGGTCACTGATGGATCCAAGAGTGAGGATGGCGTGCGCGGGGTATCGGATCGAGATCGAGGCATTGTCACGGAACTCCTAGTTGACCAGGACCGTGTAGCGAACGGAGTCATGGCCGGCGTGCGCGAATGGACCAAGTCCCTCGTCGTCGCTTTTTTGATATTCTTAGTGATTCGTGCCTTTGTGGTCGAGGCTTTCCAGATTCCGACGTCGTCCATGGAGAACACCCTCCTCGTCGGTGATTTCCTGTTGGTGAATAAGTCCGTTTATGGGACACGAATCCCAGGGACGGACTACCGACTCCCCGCGTTCGCAGAGCCGACGCGTGGCGATGTCGTAGTCTTCAACCCGCCGCACGAGCCGAACAAGAACTATGTAAAGCGGCTCATCGGGCAGCCGGGTGATACCCTCGAGATGCGGGACAAAAACGTCTTCCTCAACGGGTCCCCACTGTACGAACCCTACGTTCAGTTCATCGACCGGCGTGGCGACATGGAGCACCGGGACATGAGGTGGCAGTCGAACCATCTCATCGCCTCTGCGTCGTCCAGGTACCGTCCCACCCGGGATAACTGGGGGCCCATCGTCGTGCCCCGAGAACGCTTTTTTGTTCTGGGTGACAATCGGGATAACAGCGAAGATTCGAGATATTGGGGCTTCGTCCGGCGCGATGCGATCCGGGGGCAGCCGTGGTTCGTGTATTACTCGTTCGATCCGAGTGAGGAGGAGCCCGCGCCTTGGCTTCGGTACATTCGTTGGCGTCGAGTCGGTCGGGCGATCCGGTAATTGCTGCATCCCAGTAGGCCTGACCCGGGCGAGTCCGGTTGCGTAGTCGCCTCGCGGTGCCGATTCTTCGCCGTCCGCCACGGATTTCATATGCCTCCGACAACGCTCCCCAGCTAGAATGACCTTCTCCGCCAAACGCGGGGCTTTCAAGGAAGGCTCGCTGGATCAGTACCTGAAGGAGATCAGCAGATATCCGCTGATTGATAGGGCTGAGGAAGCGCGCCTGGCCAAGCTGATCCGTAGGGGTCAGGAAGAGGGGTTGGACAAGTTGGTGCGGTCCAACCTGCGCTTCGTGGTATCTGTCGCGAAGAAGTACCAGAACCAGGGAGTGCCACTCTCTGATGTGATCAATGAGGGTAATCTCGGCCTCATTCGCGCGGCGCATAAATTCGATGAAACCAAGGGCATCAAGTTCATCAGTTATGCCGTCTGGTGGATTCGACAAGCGATCCTGCAGGCCCTCGCAGAACAGAGTCGGATTGTCCGGGTGCCGTTGAATCGGGCGGGCGCGCTTCATCGAATAGGGCGACGCAGCTCCACGCTCTTACAGGAGCTCGGACGTGAGCCGACGGTGGAGGAGCTCGCTGACGACCTCGATATCACGCAGGACGAAGTGGAGCGGACCCTCGCCATATCCCAGTCCCACCTGTCTCTCGACGCCCCTATGACCCCTGGGGAAGACAACCGGCTGCTGGACTACCTCCCAGACCAGTATGCTCCTGGACCGGAGGACGCGGCATACGAACAGGCACTCAAGCATACGATCGAAGAGGCGTTGCACTCGTTGAAGGAACGCGAGGCCAAAATCTTGCGTCTCTACTTCGGTCTCGACGGTCAGGAACCGATGACTCTCGAGGAGATCGGGACCATTCTAGGCGTCACTCGAGAGCGGATCCGCCAGATCAAAGAAAAGGCCCTGGTGCGACTTCGTCACGCGTCCCGGGCGCGCTTCCTGGAGACCTACCGCTAGCTCGAAAGAACGTTCGGCGGGGGCAGGCAGAGGAGGCCGGCATAGCGCGGGTTTGGCGTGCGATGAGGCAGTCTGGGAAAGACTCCGAAGAGCCCTGTCACATAAGGCCGATCGCCCGTTGACACCCCTGAAGGCCTCGGATATCATTTAAGGCTCTGTTCTAGAACCGCGCTTTATTGAGTAGTGGGAATGCGAACGTATACACCGAAGGCCAACGAGATTGAGCATCATTGGTGGCTCGTCGACGCGGCAGATAAGCCGTTGGGACGCCTCGCCACCGAGATCGCTACGATCCTTCGCGGCAAACACAAGCCGATGTACACGCCCCATCTCGACACGGGTGATTATGTTGTCGTCATCAATGCCGAGAAAGTGGCGCTTACCGGAAACAAAGCCGACCAGAAGACGTACTTCCGCCATTCTGGCTACATGGGTGGTGAAAAGCACATTCCCTTCCGGCGCATGATCGCGTCGCACCCCGAGCGCGTTATTGAGCTTGCGGTGAAGGGCATGATTCCGAAGAACGCCCTGGGTCGTGCAATGAGATTGAAACTGAAGGTTTACGCGGGCGCGGATCATCCGCATCAGGGCCAAGCGCCCGAGCCCCTGACATTCGAATAGGAATTCGAGCGAAATAATGTCCGAGAACCAGGACCAGATCCAGACCGTAGGACGCCGTAAGACGTCCGTCGCACGTGTGATGCTCCGCCCAGGCAAAGGCGAGTGGAGGGTGAACGGTCGCACGATGGCAGACTACTTCCCCCGCCCGACGCATCAGATTCGTATCGAGGAACCACTCAAGCTTACGGAACTCGACGGGCAGTTCGACGTCACGATCCGTGTGCACGGCGGTGGCCTGACGGGCCAGTCCGATGCGGTTCGTATGGGCCTTGCCCGTGCGATCGTCGTGCACGACGAAGAGTTGCGTCCCGTCCTGCGAGGGAAGGGCATGCTGACGCGTGACGCGCGTCAGGTAGAACGGAAGAAGCCTGGTAGGCCCAAGGCACGTAAGCGGTTCCAATTCTCCAAGCGTTAAGAGTTGTTTTACCCGGTTGGCGCCAGCCTTCCGGTATCCTGATCGGGGCGTAATCAGCCCCACTAAAAAGAGAATCCAGAATGTCTGAAGTAGGCCTCAGTCAACTATTGGAGGCCGGAGTTCACTTCGGCCACCAGACACGCCGTTGGAATCCGAAGATGAAGCCGTTCATCTTCACGGAACGAAACGGCATCCATATCATCGACCTCCGCAAGACGCTGGATCGGCTCACGGTCGCTCAGCAGGCTGTGCGTGAAGTCGTCCTCCGTGGTGACCGAATTCTCTTCGTCTGCACGAAGAAGCAGCTCCGGTCCATCGTTGAGCAGGAAGCACTGGCGTCTAACTCCTTCTTCGTCACGGAGCGTTGGCTGGGAGGCATGCTGACCAACTTCCAGACCATCCGGAAGCAGATTCGTCGGCTCAAAGAGCTCGAGCGTGGCCAGGAAGAGAACGTGTACGAGTTCTACACGAAGAAAGAGCGCCTCATGCTCGACCGCGAGCGGATCAAGCTCGACAAGTATCTGTCCGGCGTGAAGGACATGGGTCGACTCCCGGGTGCTGTGTTCATTGTCGACGCGAAACGCGAGACGATCGCGGTGAAGGAAGCGGCGAAGCTTGGCATCCCGATCATCGCAATAACGGATACCAACGCGGACCCTGATCTCGTCGACTATCCCATTCCGGGTAACGACGACGCAATGCGATCGGTTGGACTGATCGCGAACGCGATAGCGAACACGATCGATACCGCCCGCCTCGAAGTTCCGGATGAGGAGCGGCGCCGTGTCGATGCGATGGAAGCCACGACGTACTCCACTGAAACCGGTGAGAAGACGACCGAGAAGCCGGAGCCGCAGCGTCGCCGTCCGCGCCGCAAGCGTCGCCCCCAGCCTGAGGTTATCGGGGTAGTTCTTGGAGAAGACGGTAAGCCTGTCGAAGGTGCTGCAGAGGGCGCCGAGTCCGCAGTTCCTGCCGATGCTGAAACTCCGGCAGAGGGTGAAGCTCCGGAGGCACTCGTCGAAGAGGCCGCGGCAGCCGAGGCTACACCGGCACCGGAAACGAACGAAGAAGAGAAGTCTGAGGGGTAGTCACCCTCGTTACCGAGCCTTTGTGCTCGGTCTGTCCCCGGTTTAGGTCGGGGTCGGAGAGAGGCGGCAGACGAACCGGCGCTCCCGGTCCGCTCCGCCTCTTTGCGCAGCCAAGAACGATCAACGAGGATGACAATGAGTGAAGTCACAATGATCAGTGCGAAGGACGTAAAGATGCTCCGCGACATGACAGGCGCGGGGATGATGGATTGCAAGAGAGCCCTCACGGAGACCGACGGTGACATCGAGAAAGCCGTCGATCTGCTCCGTGCCAAGGGTGCTTCGAAGGCCGCGAAGCGTGCCGAAAAGTCCACCGATGAGGGGACGATCGGGAGCTATGTGCACTTCGACAATAGGACTGCGGTCATCGTCGAGCTCAACTGTGAGACCGACTTTGTCGCCAACACGGACGACTTTAAGGCTCTCGCCAAGGACATCGCTCTGCACGTTGCGTCCATGGCGCCTATTGCGGTTTCGAGTGATGACATCGCGCAAGACGTCATCGACCGTGAACGTGCGGTTTACCTCGAGCAGGTGAAGGAAGAGGGGAAGCCGGAGCACATTGCGGAGAAGATCGTTGAGGGTAAGCTCAACAAGTTCTTCAAGGAGAGCACGCTAATGGCGCAGCCCTTCGTGAAGGATTCGGACAAGACCATTGAGCAGTTGATTACCGAACTGTCTGCTCGCACCGGTGAGAAGATGCAGGTAGCGCGTTTCTACCGTATCAAGATCGGCGGATAACGTCACAGTGCGTCAACGGCCTGGACATAGGCCGTACCAAAGGAATCGCATGAGCGAAAGCGGCCCGGGTCTCAAGTATAAGAGAGTACTTCTCAAGCTTTCGGGTGAGGCTTTGGCCGGCGACCGAGGGTTTGGAATCGAGCCCTCGGTGGTTGACCGTCTCACGGATGAGATTCGGTCGATCGTCGAGATGGGTGTTTCACTCGGCGTGGTGATTGGCGGTGGAAACATCGTCCGAGGTGCGATGGCCTCAAAGGAAGGGATGGATCGGGTCCAGGCGGACTATATGGGCATGCTCTCGACGGTCATCAATGCACTGGCCGTCCAGGACCTGTTGGAGCACAAGGGCGTCGAGACGCGAGTGATGACCGCGATCCGCATGGAAGAAATTGCGGAACCCTATATCCGGCGACGGGCCATGCGTCACATCGAAAAGGGCCGTGTCGTGCTCTTTGCGGGGGGCACCGGGAATCCCTACTTCTCGACCGACACAGCCGCGGTCCTCCGCGCGATCGAAATGGACTCAGACGTCGTGATCAAGGCGACGAAAGTCCAGGGCGTCTATACGGCGGATCCTGTGAAGGACCCCGGCGCTGAGTTCATTCCGTCGATCTCGTTTCAAGAGGTTATGCAGCGGGAACTTGCAGTGATGGACGCTGCTGCCGTCTCGCTCTGCAAAGAGAACGGCTTGCCCATTATCGTTCTCAACCTTGAGAATCGTGGGGCTGTTGGGAATGCAATCCGTGGTGAGCGTATCGGAACGCTTGTATCGTAACAAAGTCGAATCTGTTCAGAGATACCGGAGGTAGTGATGCCGACCGTTGAGGAAGCCAGAAGTCCTATGGATGCTGCTCTCGACTCTCTCCGTCGTGAGTTCGCCACCGTTCGGACAGGAAAAGCGAGCCCAGCCCTCCTCGACACGATCCGTGTCGAGGTGTATGGCTCGAAGATGCCCATCAATCAGGTCGCGACGGTGTCGACACCCGAGGCGAGTTTGCTGATGGTGCAGCCGTTCGACAAATCCATCCTCCCGGACATCGAGCGCGCCATCATGATCGGGGATCTTGGCTTGAATCCTGCAAACGATGGAAATGTGATCCGAATCCCCATTCCGCCCCTCAATGAGGAGCGACGCAGAGAATACGTGAAGATCCTCCACAAGATGGCGGAAGATGCGAAGGTGTCGGTGCGGCACGCGCGCCGACTCGTACGCGAGGCATTGCACCAACTCGTGAAGGATCACGAGTTGAGTGAGGACGACGGTCGACGTCGCGAGGACTCGATCGAGAAGGTCACGCATGAGTACTCGAACAAAATTGACGAGTTACTCAAGCACAAAGAAGAAGAGGTCATGGCCATTTAGGGAGCACCTCCCGGGCCAACACACATGGCGTCAGAGCGGCTGGACCAGATTCTTGTGAGTGGCGACGTGCCTAGGCACGTGGCTGTGATCATGGACGGCAACGGTCGCTGGGCGCAGCAGCGCGGCCTACCACGCCACCTGGGTCATCGCGAGGGTATGAAATCCGTACGCGAGGCCATTGAGGGCGCAGTCGAGGCGGGTGTGGAAATTCTCACGCTCTTTGCGTTCTCCACCGAGAACTGGAATCGCCCGGTGCAGGAAGTCTCTGCGCTCATGGGGCTCCTCCAATTGTACGCCCGCAGAGAACGGGCGGAGCTCAAGCGCCGGGGCGTCGAGGTACACGTACTGGGCCAGCTCGACCGGATCGACGGGTCCACTCGGAAGGCCATCGACACAATCGTAAACGGGACGCGCGGTGGAACAGAACTCCGCCTGAACCTGATGATTTCTTATGGCGGTCGTGAAGAAATCGTTCGATCGGCCCGAATTTTGGCAGAACGGGTGGCCCGTGGCGAAATGGACCCGAGCGAAATTGATAAGGACGCCCTCTCCGCGACCCTTTTTACCGAAGGCTTGCCTGATCCCGATCTTCTGATCCGGACCTCGGGCGAATACCGCATCAGCAACTTCATGCTTTGGCAGCTCGCCTATACCGAACTACACATCAGTCCGGTGTTGTGGCCCGAGTTCGGCAGGGAGCATCTGTTCGAAGCGGTTCGCGATTACCAACGCCGCGAGCGCCGCTTTGGGCGTGTCGAGGTTCCATGACCAAAGCCTCGAGACCCAAGAACGGGGAACTGAAGAGCCGATGGACCGTGACGATCATCGGGATTCCAACGGTTCTTGGTCTCCTCTACTCGGGTGGGTGGATCCTCGGAGTTCCGGTGGCCTTCGCGGCTTGGATCGGGGCTACGGAGACGTATCGCCTGGGAGAGCAGTCCGACATCAAGCCATTTAGGATCCTGGGTGGGACAGCGGCTGCCGCGCTGACGCTTTTCGCTGTGCGCTTCCCGACCTTTACGGGTCTGGCGCCTTGGGCGGTGGTGATCTTCCTCGGGCTTTTCGTCACCAGCGCCTTTTCCGCGATGATGTGGCGATGGCCAAAGGGTAAACCCCTCTCAGCGGTGTCGCACACGCTGTTCGGCGCCATGTACGTCGGATTCGCGCTGGCGTGCATTCCGCTGCTACACGCGGCTCCTGCGGTGTATGGCTGGGGGCCGTTGATGGCTGATCCGCGGAGTGGCTTGGCGATGGTCGCCTTACCTCTCGCTTGTACGTGGGTGGGAGACTCGGCGGCATTCTTCGCTGGAATCAAGTGGGGGCGGTCAAAAATTCTGCCCAAGATCAGCCCGAAGAAGAGTTGGGTCGGTTCTTGGACCGGACTTGTGGCTGCTGCTGCGGCTGGCATGCTGTGGTACCTGCTCGCACAACCGTACTTGCCCGGGCTGCCTATTCGTGGCCTGGCGACCGCGGCCGGGGTGGGTGTGTTACTCGGTGCCGGCGCACAGATAGGCGATTTCTTTGAATCCCTTCTGAAGCGCGAAGCTGGAGTGAAGGACTCGGGCACTATCTTCGGCGGCCACGGCGGGATGTTGGACCGACTGGACGCGCTCACCGTTACGCTTCCCTTAGCCTACGCCTTGGTCCTCGTCTTGGAGCGGTGGGCTTGATTCGTATCGCAATCTTGGGCTCCACCGGTTCTATCGGACGCAGCACACTACAGGTGGTATCCCGACATCCGGAACGATTCGAAGTTGTTTCGCTCGCGGCGAATCGTCGGGTGGACGTGCTTGCTGATCAGGTATCTCGCTTCTCTCCGAAACGCGCTGTGCTGGCAGATCTGGACGTCGCTCGTCCGTCGGGTGGGGGAGTTGATTGGCAGAGCGGTAGGGAGGCACTGATCGCCTTGGCCGCTGACCCGGAAGTCGATGTCGTTGTGAACGCGTTGGTCGGCGCGGCCGGCCTTGAACCGACACTGACTGCGCTCGAGGCCGGACATCGACTCGCACTCGCGAACAAAGAATCACTCGTGGCTGGCGGGGATCTCGTGCTCGAGGCGGCTGCCCGTGGTGGCGGGGAACTCGTGCCCATCGATTCCGAACACAGCGCGATTCTGCAGTGCATGGAGGGACAGCCGAGAGAGGCGGTCCAGCGCGTCATCCTAACCGCCTCCGGCGGCCCGTTTCGGGGTCGGAACTCCGACGACCTGTGGCACGTAGGACCTGAGGAAGCGCTAAGGCACCCCACCTGGGATATGGGGTCGAAGATCACGATCGACTCAGCGACCTTGGCCAACAAGGCCTTGGAGGTGATCGAGGCTCACTTTCTCTACCGACTGGGGTATGACCGCATCGATGCAGTGATACACCCGCAGTCGGTCGTCCACTCCTTCGTGGAGTTCGTCGACGGGTCCGTATTGGCGCAACTCGGCTTTCCGACCATGGAGCTGCCGATTTTGTACGCGCTCAGTCACCCTGAACGGATCACTGACGGGGTGCTTCAAACGTACGATCCTGTGCGTTCGTCGCCGATGACGTTCGAAGAGATCGACCATGCCGTGTTCCCGCTCTTTGGTCTGGGTGTGGAGGCGGGCGCCGCGGGTGGTGTTTCACCTGCTGTGTACAATGCGGGGAACGAGATCGCCGTTCAGGCGTTCTTAAAGGGTGGGATTCGCTTTCCGGAGATGGCGGATGTCGTGAACGAAGCGATCACCCGAGTAGGTTCGAGCCAACTAACCAATACAGATGACGTGATAGCCGTGGATGCGGCGGCGCGAGTGATCGCGGCGGAGGCAGCCGAACGGCTTGGCGATGCAAGGATAGAAACAACTCAATGACGATTCTCGCGACAGTCATCGTTTTGGGCGTGCTGATCTTCGTGCACGAACTAGGGCACTTCTGGGCCGCCAAGGCCGTAGGGGTGGAAGTTCAGTGCTTCTCCATCGGGTTCGGTCCCAAGGTCCTCGGGTTCAAATATGGTGAGACTGAGTATGTCCTGAGCCTGCTCCCGTTGGGGGGCTACGTGAAGATGGGCGGGATGGACGATGAGGTGATGGAGCGGCTCGAGGGCGGCACCGAAGTCACCCGCGAACCCAGTGATCGCGACTTCGATTCCAAGTCGATTTGGGCACGCACCCTCGTGATCTCGGCTGGCGTGATCATGAACATGTTGTTCGCCTTCGGCGTCTACACGTTCGTGATCGCGAAGTGGGGTGTCCCCGAGCTCAGCACAACGAGGATGGGTCTCGTGAGGGCGGAGACGCTCCCAGCCGGTACAGAGGAACTCGCCTCGATCATGCCCGGGAGCCGCTTCGTCAGTTTCGGGGAGATGCCGGTCGAGGATTGGGGGGACGTAAGGGGAGGACTCTTGTCCTCTGCTCCCGGCCCCCTCGAGGTGCGGTTTGTCGAACCATCCGCAACGGTCCAGATCCGAATTCCTACGGATGAACTGGAGCGACGCGCCCTCGCGGGTTCAGTCGCGAGCTGGGTTGAGGCAGGCGTTGGGGCCGTGAACCCGGGCTCCCCGGCGGACAAGGCAGGCCTGGAGGCGGGGGACCGGGTCACCGCCGTTTCTGACGTACCCGTAGCGAATTGGTTTGAGTTCGTCGCACAAGTCGAATCGAAACCGGGCGAGAGGGTCGAGCTGACTGTGGTGCGCGAAGATCGCGAGATCATTCGGGCGGTAACGCTCGATGCTGAGGACGCAGAGCGCGCGGATGGCTCCATCATGCAGGTGGGGAAGATCGGTATCTATCCCCCGATCGGAGATCTCACCTACGCTCGTGTCGGCCTCGGGGAGTCCGCTCGATATGGATATCGTGAGACCAAAGCCGTCGCGGGCGCCATTTTCGGCTTTCTAGGGCAGCTGGTGACCGGCGGGGTTTCCCCTCGTTCCGTGGGGAGCATCGTCACGATTGGTGAAGCCTCAGGACAAGCAGCGGCTGCCGGTATGGATTCGTTCCTTCGCTTCATGGGGATGTTCAGCGTCAACCTCGCGATTCTGAACCTCCTGCCGATCCCAGTGTTGGATGGCGGGCATTTGGTCTTTCTGGGCATCGAGGCGATTCGCGGTGGGCGCGGATTGACGCTCGAGCAAAAACTTCGATGGAGTAACGTGGGCTTCTTGATCGTTGTCGCGATCATGCTTTGGGCCCTATCGAACGACTTCCTCAGACTGCTCGGGATCTAACCCGCCCCTCGGTTGAGGAGCGACCGACGTCGCGCAGCCTGTAGCTCAGCCGCGGCAGCGCCGTATGTGTTCGTCATGAAGACGCGGACATGTGCTCAAATCTTGTCGTGTACGGCGTTGATTCTGTTCGCCGTCCCAGTGGCAGGTCAATCCGTACGTCCCCCAGGTGTCCCGGAGGGACTCAACGTTGTTTCCCGGGAGGAGCGGTACGAGCTAGTGGCTGAGCGTCTGGGGCAGGTAGTTGAACTCCTGAACGAGATGCGGCTCGAGGGAGAGGGCGCCGCGTTTAGCCAGGGCCTCACCGACTACCGCGTAACCCCGCAGTGGAAGTTCGAGGTGCTTGGGGAGGGTTGTGGGATCACCGCGGTGAGTGTGGATGTGGATATCACAATCACCCTTCCACGGTGGCGGGCCGCAGTTCACTCCGTCGCGGATGAGCAACTCCGGTGGAGGGAGGTCCTCCTGCGCATTACACGTCATGAGTATCGCCATCGCGATATCACGATCGAGGTCGCCGCCGAGCTGCTCACGGTCCTAGAGGGCCTCGAAGCGGGGACATGCACGGCGGTCAGGCGGGCTGCCGAATCAGCGCTGGCTTTGGCTAGAGCTGAATTAAAACGCCGACATGCTGCCTTCGATGCGATCGACGGTCGGACCTTGGACGCGTAGCATGAGTCTCATGGACACCGCGATTCGACGATCTGGAACTGTATCTGCGCTCGTTCTCATAGGGCTGTTCGGGGGAGCTGGTGGGGCCATGTCCCAGGATGCCCCCACGGCCATTCGGGGCAGGGTGCTCGACGAGGCCACACGAGTACCACTCGAAGGGGCGATTGTCATGCTGTTGGGTGGAGTAACCGGGTATATGACGGACTCGCTCGGCCATTTCCGATTGGATGTATATCCTGATGATTTCGGATACCGTTTGTCCGTCGAGCAACTCGGGTATGCGACTATAGAAGTGTCGGTACCGGCTTCGGCTCTCACTGACTTCACAACGATCAACCTTCCGGTAAATCCGATTGCTCTAGAGGGACTCGAAGTGTTGGTCGATCGATTCGAACGGAGGCGACGGTTCTTCAACGGGACCGTCCGGATCCTCGACCAAGCGCTGCTCATGCGTTCAGCGGGTACGGCGTATGACGCCGTCCGGAGAATCATCCCGTTCGCTCGCCCGTGCCGGTCGGATCTCACCGATCTGTGTGCGTACAGAAGAGGTGGGCGAAGAAGGGTCTCAATCTGTATCGATGAGGTCCCGGCGTACGCAGGAATCAGTGAGTTAGACCAGTATGATCCTTTGGAGTTGTATCTGGTCGAGGTCTTCGACGTGACGCAGGTCCGGGTCTACACACGTTCGTTCGTACAACGCGCGATGCGGGAGGGCCGTCGACTACAGCCGCTGTCCTGGGGCTGCGCCTGACCGTGCACACGCTCGCTAGAAGAAGCTAGAGGAGGCTCAGTTGAGTCGGGCCCGTTCGATATCGGAGTTCTTCGACATCGAAGAGTTGGGTCGGTCGGTCCTGACGAGCGACCTCCAGATGCCCAGACCATCCCGCGTTCTTCAGAGCATCGCCTACCACCTGTAAGGCCATGGCGGGACGATTGCATTCATTGGATAGGTGGGCGAGCACTACGGCAGTCAGGCGAGGGTGGAGAAGTTCCAGGACGAACCCTGCCGCCGCTTGGTTCGATAGGTGCCCGTGGCTCGACGCGATCCTCCGCCGGACGGACACGGGGTAGGCGCTCGTGTGGAGAAGCACTTCGTCGTGATTGGCTTCTAGGACGAGAAAGTCACACTCCGAAAGTGCATGGCGAATTTGTGCGGTCGGGCGGCCGAGGTCTGTGGCGACACCGAGGCGTAAGCCTGTGCATTCATCTACGACGGCGACCCCGACCGGATCTACTGCATCGTGGACGGTGATAAACGGCTCGATTCGGACGTCGCCAATATTGAACGGACGCCCGGCCCGATAGGTGATGACGTCCTCTTCTCCTTTTAGGAGTTTTGAGCAAGCGTCACGGGTCGGCTCGGTCATATACAACGGCGTGCCGTGGCGACGTGCGAAGACACCCATGCCCTTTGTGTGGTCACCATGGTCGTGTGTGATCACGATGGCATCCACCGACTCAGGGTCGATGGACAAGACAGCCATTCGGCGGGCGAGGTCCTTGCCGCTGAAGCCTGCGTCGATCAATACGCGGGTGTTTCCGGCCCAAACCAGTGTGGCGTTGCCCGCGCTCCCACTGCCGAGAACGGAGACCCTCACTGTTGGTTGTCTCGCGTCATTCTGGTCGCTGGGTTGCCGTCACCGACCATGCTCGCTTGAAGAGGGCCTTCATCGAATCATCGAGCTCCAGTGAGCGCCGAGACATCACGCGTTCCGTAGTCTCGAGAAACCTCTCGATCTTGTGGGTCGCGAGATTCGCTCCTGAGCCCCAACTGAATGGCGGAACAGCTGTCGGGGGCATCGCTCCACCAAAAACGTTGCTTCCCGCGCCGATGACGGTTCCGGTATTGAGGAGCGTGCCGATTCCTGTCTTCACGTGGTCGCCTATGAAGCACCCGACCTTGATTCGACCTGTGTCCACATCGCCGTCGGGTGTCCAGACCGTCACCGTCCCGTAGTTGTTCTTGAGGTCTGAGTTGGTCGTTCCGGCCCCGAGGTTGACCCAGGCCCCGATGACGGCCCGCCCTATGTGGCCTTCATGGGCCTTGTTAACACGATCTCCCAAGAGGCTACCCCACAATTCGCCGCGGACCTTGCAGTCGCGGCCTATGGAACTCCCGCCGATGGATCCACCCAGTAGAATCGTGCCTTCACCCACCGCGAGCGGGCCGACCAAGCGGGCTGGCCCTTCGACCCGGACGGAGTCAGCGAGGCGAATGGGCCCCGCGCGGGTGTCCAACACGACACCCGGTTCGATCACCGCACTCTCTGCGATCGAAAGACCGCCGTCGCCGATCATCACGACACCTACGGGTGGTGGGCTCGTCGCGCCAAGGGCCGCAATGTCTGCTGAGATTGCATCGGGATTGTGTTCCACGAGGTCCCAGGGATGAGCCAGTAGTGCTCCCTCCCAACTCAAGGATTCACCGTCGCGGGGGGCGGCAGCAGGGTCGCGGAGCCACAGGTCGGACGGGGTGTCTCCCCCCGGCGGGATGACCCAACCCACGGTGACGCCGGCAACTTCGATTCGGGAAACGCCTTCCCGAATGGCGTCGACAGGGGCGGTCAACACCACACGGGAAGAGATGAGCACTGCGCCCGACTCCGTGTTGACCTCCTCGGTCGATACAACAGGAGGTGACCCGGCCTCTTTGAAGCCGGCCAAGGCCCTTCGGGACAAGTGCCCCGCACATTCGAGTCCTAGTGCCGATTCCGTCCGAGTGCGGAGCAGACCGCAACCGAAACTGATTTCCGCGATAGGACGGGTCAGCGAGAACGGCGCCCACCGGCGTGCCCGACCATCGTCGAAGATATAGAGGGCGGGCGTGCTCATGTCTGGGCGCCGTCCAGTTTCGCGAGTAGCGCCTTGATGTCGCCGGCGCGCTCCCTGGGGAGGACCAACGTGGTGGTATCGGTTCGCACGACCACGAGGTCATCCACATCAAAGAGCACGATCCGCCCGCCGTCAGCGAATACGATGTTGCCCGTACCGTCTACAACAACCGCATCCCCGTAGCCCACGTTTCCGGTGGCGTCCGGGGTCCGCGTTCGGGACAGCGCCTCCCAGCCCCCGACGTCGTCCCATGAGAACGTGGCCCGGACCGTGGCTACGCGATCGGATCGTTCCATGACAGCCTTGTCGACGACGCACACCGGCACGGCGGAGAAGAATGCCTCTGGACTGTCTTCCAGTAACGGCAGATGCTGAGCTACCTCGGGGGCATGCTTGGCGACTTCCTCGAGGAAGGTTGAAGCCTTCCAGACGAAGATCCCCGTGTTCCACAGGTACCCGTCGGCGACGTACCTCGCGGCTGTCTGTGCATCCGGCTTTTCATGGAAGGCGGTCACTCGGTGTGCGTCGACGCCGAATCCCTCGATCGGTGAGCCCGGTTCTACATGACCGAAGGCGGGTTCCACCCTGTCGGGGACAGCACCAATGCATAACAACAAATCTTGGTCCCGGGCGATTCGAGCCGCGGACCATAGGGTGTCTTGGAATGCGGACAGCGGCTCGATTTGGTGATCCGAATGGAGCGAGATCATGACGCCATCGGGATCTTGTTTGTGGATCTCCCAAGCGGCCCAGGCGAGGACCGGACAGGTCCCACGCGCCTCGGGCTCAACCCAGTAACTCGTTGACGGCACCTCAGGAAGCACGGTCTTGAAGGGCGCAGCGAGGTGGTCACCAGCAAGGATCCGGATTCGCTCCAAGTCGGTAATGCCCGTCGCTCGCTCAACTGTGTCAACGATGAGCGGGCGTTCGCTGGCCAGCGGGAGGAGCTGCTTAGGCCGTTCGCGGGTGCTGACTGGCCAGAAACGAGAGCCGATCCCTCCGGCTAACACGACGGCCCACAGGCCGTCAGGCCTGGTCGAGGATCTCATGGATTCGGGCAACGAGTTTCTTCGGGCTGAATGGTTTCGTCAGGAAGTCGTTGGCACCGCCAGCCAGAGCGGCCTGTCGGTCGGCGTCTTGGCCTTTTGCGGTCAGGATAATGACCGGAATGTCCGCCCGACGGGGATGAGATCGGATTCGTGCCAAGACCTCGAGGCCCGTGGCGCCCGGCATCATGAAATCCAACAAGATGAAGTCGAAATCCTGGTCCGAGTTGATCGCCTCCATTCCCTCTACTCCGTCGGAGGCTTCATACGCCTGAAAACCGTCGTTTCTAAGAATGGTTGCCAGGACACGGCGGATGTGGGGCTCGTCGTCAACTACGAGGATGCATCCGCCTCTTTGGGTGGATGAGGGGTTGGGCACCGGTGCACCTCACTCGCTGTGCGTCGGGCTACCCCACGGTAGCTGGGCTGATAAAGACGACGACGGCGGCAAACCTACCCGGCACGCGGGGTAAAGTCAAGGAATTACAGGTCTTTTTGGGCTTGACACTCCTATCCGAGATCAGGCACCTTTCGCTCCTTCTTCGGTCTTCGTGAGGACATGTAACGTGACACCAAGTAATAACCTGGAACGTCTTGCCCACCGCGGCTCTCGCCGCGCGGCGTTGGCGGTCACGCTTCTGCTTTCTGCCGTGGTCCTGGCGTGTAGCAGCGACCCGTTTGCGATTCCTTGGCAATCGTCGCCGGACACAGTGCTTCTGTATTCCTTAGCCCGCCCGGAGCTGAACCTCGAATCTGGGTTCAATTTCCACACGGGAAGGAGCCATCGGATTGAGTCCGCGAATGCGACCGGCAATTGGGATGTAGCGCTCGACACTCGCGGTGGGCAGTTGGTGTTTCTGCCGCCGGGGGCTCTGGGCATTCGCTCTCGGGCCAGAATCACGACGTTCCCTGGCGAAGCCTTCGCAGACGTCTTGCGCGCGCCGGAGGACACGCTGGTGTACTCCGCGAATGAGCCCGTGCCTATTCAGGCGGGGACGGTCTATGTGTTCCGCACCGACCAGAGCATGGGCGTATTCGGGACGAACTGCGTGTACTACGCTAAGCTGGAGCCCATTGATATCGACGTCGCGGGCGGTACGCTCAGCTTCGTATTCGAGGCGAGTCCTGTTTGCAACGATTTTCGACTCGTCCCGCCTGACTGATGCTCGACATTCGCCGGCTGCGGGCCGAGCCCGATGAGGTGAAGGTCGCCCTGATAAAGCGGGACCCTGATCTTCCTCCGCTCGTGGACCGCATTCTCGAATTGGATGAGATCCGTCGCGATGCATTGGGTGTGGTCAACGATCTCAAGGCAAAACGGAACGAGGCCTCAAAACGGATCGGCGCACTCAAGCGTGAGGGCGGGGACGCCGACGCGTTGATCCTGAAAATGCGTGAGGTGGGCGACCGAATCGCGGAGTTGGACGAGAAGGTACGGGAGGCGGATGAGGAGATCGCGGATCTCTTGCTGGCGATCCCGAACACACCCTTGGACCGAGTGTGTGCGGGTGGTGAAGAAGCCAATGAAGTCCTGATGACTTGGGGTGAACCGGTCACGTTCGACTTCACGCCGCTCCCCCACTGGGAGCTAGGAGAACAACTCGGTCTCTTTGATCTCGCTCGGGGATCTAAAATCAGCGGATCAGGGTTCCCGGTGATGAAGGGGCTCGGCGCGCGGCTACAGCGTGGCTTGATCAACTTCTTTCTCGACGTACACACGACTGAGCATGGGTACACGGAACTTCGCGTGCCGTACCTGGTGACCTCGGACTCCATGACTGGAACGGGCCAACTACCGAAGTTCTCGGAGGAGTCCTATCAGTCAGAGCGAGACGATCTGTGGCTGATCCCGACTGCAGAGGTCCCGATGACCAACATGCACCGTGACGAACTCCTGTCCGGCGACGACATGCCGTTGCAGTACACCGCGTATTCTCCGTGTTTTCGGAGAGAGGCAGGAGCGGCCGGTAAGGACACACGAGGCCTACTGAGGGTGCACCAGTTCGACAAAGTCGAGATGGTCCGGTATGTGCGTCCGGAGCGTAGCTTAGAGGCTCTAGAGGAACTGACCCGGAATGCCGAGGTCCTTCTCGAACGGCTCGGACTTCATTATCGACGGGTCCTGTTAGCCGCGGATGATACGGGTGCCAGCGGTGCGCTCACCTACGATCTCGAGGTATGGGCTCCCGGGGTCGAACGATGGCTCGAAGTCTCGAGCTGCACGACGTTCACGGATTACCAAGCGCGGCGTGCCAACATTCGCTTTCGCGAGGCGCAGAGTGAAAAGCCGCAGTTCGTGCACACATTGAACGGTTCCGGCCTCGCGCTGCCGCGTATCGTCGCGGCTATTCTCGAGACCTTCCAAGAAGCCGACGGCAGCATCTCGTTGCCGGAAGTTCTGCACTCGTACGTGGGGTGTGATCGGCTGGCGGCGCCGTCCTGAGCACGGGCCGGTCCGCATGATGCGCATCAAGTGGCCGATCGCTCTAGCGACGATGTTCTTCCTTCTCCTTGGATGGTATCTGGTCTACACCCAAGGCATTGTCAGGCAGGTCCAGGACAGTTCTAGGCGCCTGTCCGAGATCTTCGTCGAGGTTCATGGGGGCCTCGCAACCGAGGATCCAACGGAGGAAACCCAGGCGCTGGCCAACCTCCAGCGCATCATCAACGAGTCCCAGGTGCCGCTCATTCTTATGGGTGCGGCGGATACCGTCATCAGCGTGGTGAACCTTCCGTTCGAGGTGGACCTAGAGACTGTGGAGGGGCAGGCCGAGGTCCGGGCCTATGCGCGCCGTCTCGATGAGCGAAATGCGCCGGTGGGGAACCCCGACCTCCAACACATCCACTTCGGAGACACACCCGAGGTACGGAATCTCCGGTGGGTGCCGTATCTCCAGGCAGGTGGCCTGTCGCTCGTGGTTTTCATCGGCTTCTCGGTGATTCGATACCAGCGCCGGGCCGAAAGCGAGAAGGCGTGGACTTCTATGGCCCGGGAATTGGCGCATCAACTCGGCACTCCGTTGTCCTCATTGGCCGGATGGCTCGAAGTGCTGAGGCTCGCTCCCCAGGAGCGGCCAGGGAATCTCAATGACGCTGAGATCGCTGGCTCGATCGGTGAGGACCTGGAACGACTGGAGCGCATCAGTCATCGCTTCGAGTTGATTGGCCGCGAGCCCGATCTCGAATCGCTTTCCGTCAGGCAAGTTGTTGGAGACTTGGAGCGTTATCTTGCGGCCCGCATCCCGCGACTCACCAGAAAAGGCGTCGATCTCGTCGTAGATATGCCAACCGGTCTTCCCCGCATCATGGGGAACGAAGTGCTTCTGATTTGGGCCTTGGAGAACGTGGTGAAAAACGCGCTCGACGCCCTAGCGGGCCGGGGCGGCAAGATCACGATCTACGCGCGTGAAGTGAGCGGTCAATGGGTGTCCGTTCGAATTCGCGACACTGGCCCCGGCGTGGACCCTGAGATCCGCGACAAGATCTTCGAGCCCGGCATTACCTCCAAAGCGAGGGGTTGGGGTGTGGGACTGGCCCTCTCAAGGCGCATCGTCGAGGGCGTGCACAAAGGCCGGATCGAGCTCCTCGAAGGCTTCGAGGGCACCACCTTCCAAATCCGACTCCCGGTAGCGGATGCTTGATCTCAAGGGCGGGGCCCACCTGAACGGGCTCAATCCAGAACAACTCGAAGCGACGACACATTTCGAGGGACCCATCTTGGTCTTGGCCGGAGCTGGGTCCGGAAAGACACGAGTGTTGACTGCGCGTGTGTGCAATCTGGTCGAAGAGCACGGTGTGGCGCCCGACCGCATTCTTGCGGTCACATTCACCAACAAGGCAGCCGGTGAAATGAAGGAGCGCATCACTAGGCTCCTGGGTAGTGAGCCGAAGGGGATGTGGATGGGTACGTTCCACTCACTTGGGGCCCGGTTGCTACGACGCCACGCCGACCGGCTCGGATGGGATCGCAACTTCTCGATCTTTGACGCAGACCAGTCCTTGAGGCTGGTTAAGAACGTCCAAGACTCGGTCGGGCTCGATCCCAAAAAGTGGAGCCCCAAGGCTCTGCGGTCAGAGATGAGCAACGCGAAGAACCAACTCATCGACGGGGACACGTTCGCCCGAGAAACGGAAGGGTCGTTCGACCTCTTCCTACGCAACGTAGGGAAGGTATTTCCGGAATATCAGAAGGCGCTGAAAAACCAAAATGCCTTCGACTTCGACGACCTCCTCATGAAGCCCGTCCAGTTGTTCGAGGACCACCCGGACCTGCTCGAGAGATACCGAAATCGCTTCTCGTTTATCCTCGTCGACGAGTACCAGGACACGAACAAGGCGCAGTACCGGTTCGTAGAGTTGCTCGCTCAGAAGCACGAAAACTTGATGGTCGTGGGTGATCCGGATCAATCCATCTATGGGTGGAGAGGGGCTGATATCCGCAACATCTTGGACTTCGAAGTGAGCTTTCCCCGCGCGTCCATCGTGCCGCTGGAGATCAACTATCGATCTACAGCCAAGATTCTCGACGCAGCGAATGCCGTCATCGAAGAGAACACCGACCGCCCCGAGAAGACGCTGCGTACGAACCGTGAGGGCGGCGAACTGATCACCATGGTCGAGACCTTCGACGAGAACGACGAGGCACGCTGGATCGTGGGTGAGATCGAGGCCCGTGTTCAGGACACACCGACTCTTTCGCACGGTGGGTGTGCCGTTCTTTACCGCACGAACGCCCAGGCACGAGCGATGGAAGACGCCTTCCGCCGTGAGGGTGTGCCGTATCAGGTGGTTGGCGGCGTGCGTTTTTACGAGCGTAGGGAAATCCAAGACGTTTTGGCCTACCTCCGCTTGATCTCGAATCCGAAAGATGCCGTGGCGTTTGGTCGAGTTGTCAATTATCCGAGGCGCAGCGTCGGATTGACGTCGCAGGAGCACCTCAAGCGTTGGGCTGGGGTCCAGGGCGTCACATTGCTTGAAGCGGCCGCCCGCGCTGCGGAAATTCCAGAAATCAGAGCGGCCGGTGCCAAAGGGCTCGTGGGCTTCGCTGAATTGATTCAGCGATTCAGTGTTCGAGCGGTCCATGCGACTATCGGTGAATTGCTCGAAGAACTCGTCGATGATCTGGATCTTGTGCGTCACCTTCACGACGAGGGTCCGGACGGAGAGGACCGTGCGCGCAACGTGTCGGAGCTCATTGCGGGTGCGCTCGATTTCGATGCTGCGCTAATGCAGACGATGGACGAAGAAGAGATCGACACGTTCTCCGAACTCGATCTTTTCCTTCAACAGGTCGCATTGGTGGCCGACGTGGATCGACTTGATCCGGACGCAGAGACGGTCACTATAATGACCTTGCACAATGCCAAGGGACTTGAGTTTGCGGTCGTATTTATTGCCGGCTTGGAAGAGGGCCTGTTCCCGTTAAGCCGGTCCTACGACGACCCGAAGTCTCTTGAAGAGGAGCGGCGACTCTTCTACGTCGGCATCACCCGGGCAGAAGACAAGTTGTGCTTCACGTGGGCTCGCCAGCGCCGAAGGGCCGGAGACTTCACATACGGAACTCTCTCGACATTCGTCGAATCGGTTCCGGAGGAGTTGGTCGACCGGAGGCGGAGTCGTCAGTTGACGAGTGCCCGGACCTCGACACCCCACCGTGGCGGGAGAAGTGGCTACCGCCGGCGCGACGCTGTCCAGGTCGATCAGGAGCCGGATGATGACGATACTCTCAATCAAGACATGCCGCGGTTCGTCAAAGGCGAGAGAGTGGTGCACCCCACGTTCGGGTCCGGGTCCGTCGTTGAGCTCAGCGGTTTCGGCCGGGATCTCAAAGTCACGGTCGATTTCGATGCTGCCGGCAGGAAGAAACTCCTTATTCGGTATGCCAGCTTGGAGAAGGATTGGCCGTGAGTGTAGATCCGCAGGATGTAGCCCGCGTCGCGTCGTTGGCGCACATCAGCCTTTCGGCTGACGAGGCGGGAGATCTCACTGGGGAACTCAATCGGATTCTCGAACACGTCGACGGCCTTCGTGGCCTGGAACTCGCAGAGCTTTCGGATCTCACTCCTCAGATTCGCACGCCACTTCCATCGACCCGGTCCGCCGACCGCGAAGAGCGTGACCGACTGACGGTGACACTCGAAGACTTCGCCCCCGATGTCCGCGATGGCTTTTTCGTCGTGCCCCCACCTCCTGGATTGGAGGGGGAGGGCTCGAAATGAGCGCTTTCCAGATTGCGGAATGTGTTAGGGATGGCGAGACACCGCTTGGCCCCGCTCGTTCTGCCCTCGTCGCGATCTCAGAAGCCGAGTCCGGACCGGAAGCTCTGAACGCCTTCGTGTCCTTGAATCCTGAGTCCGCCCTGACCGGGGCCTCATCAGGGCTGCTGGCTGGCGTGCCGGTAGCCATCAAGGACAATCTCGCGACAACGGACCTGCCCACTACGTGCGGATCGAAGATTCTTGACGGGCACGTTTCCCCGTTTGAAGCCACCGTGGTGCGTCGGCTCAGGGAAGCGGGTGGGGTCATCGTTGGAAAGACCAATCTGGACGAGTTCGCGATGGGGTCGTCGACCGAGAATTCGGCGTTTGGCCCGACGTTGAACCCTCACGATCGCGACCGTGTGCCGGGGGGGAGTTCGGGCGGGTCTGCCGCCGCCGTCGCTGCCGGGTATACGCCGATCGCTCTAGGGTCGGACACCGGAGGCTCGGTGAGACAACCGGCGTCCTTCTGTGGTGTTGTGGGCATTAAGCCGACGTATGGCCGTGTTAGCCGTTACGGCCTGGTCGCCTTCGCCTCGTCGCTGGACCAGGTCGGGACCTTCGGACGGACCGTCCGGGATGCGTCTCTCGCTCTCGAAGTGATCTCTGGACACGATCCTCGCGACTCGACGTCTGTTCAACGAGAGGTCCCTGACTTCTCCGGAGCCGGAAAGAGAGGGGTGGCGGGGCTTAGGATCGGCGTGCCAGACGAGTACTTGCCGGCGGCGCTCGACCCGGGTGTGCGGCGTCTCATTGACGAGGCTCTGGAACGCTTGGTGGATCGCGGGGCTGTGGTCTCGCGGGTATCGCTGCCGCACACGAATTACGCGATCCCGACGTACTATGTGCTCGCACCAGCCGAGGCATCTAGCAATTTGGCTCGATACGACGGTGCGAGGTTTGGTGTGAGAGGGGAGGGACGCGATATCGGAGACATGTATCGTGCGACACGAGATGCCTTCGGGAGGGAGGTAAAGCGCAGGATCATGCTTGGGACGTACGTACTGTCGGCAGGCTACTACCATGAGTACTACGGGACCGCTCAAAGAGCTCGTGGCCTGATCGCGCAGGACTTCGAAGCCGTTTTCAAAGATGTCGATGTGCTCTTCACACCCACCGCGCCGACGCCGGCGTTCAACCTCGGCGAGAACACGGACGATCCGGTCGCGATGTATCTATCCGACGTCTTTACGGTGACTGCCAACCTCGCTGGTATTCCGGGCATGTCGGTTCCGATCGGCGAGTTGGGGGGACTTCCGGTAGGCGGGCAGTTCCTCGCTCCTTGGTGGGAAGAACAAACCATGATTGCGGCTGCGGGCGCGCTAGAGGCGTCGTTCGCGGAGGAATCGACATGACATGGGAAGCCGTGATCGGCATCGAGGTGCATGCCCAACTTCGAACCGACCGGAAGCTGTTTTGCGCCGACGAAGTCGTCTTTGGGGACGCGCCCAACACCCACGTGTGCCCGGTATGCCTCGGGCTTCCTGGAGCCCTGCCTGCGACCAATCCGGAGGCTGTCAGACTCGCTGTGAGATCGGCGCTGTCTCTCGGCTGCACGGTTCACACCGAGAGTGTTTGGGCCCGCAAGAACTACTTCTACCCGGACCTGCCAAAGGGATATCAGGTCACCCAGTTCGATCGTCCGATCGCGACCGGTGGCACGGTGGTCTTCGATACCGACGATGGAGAAAAGTCCGTGCGAATCCGAAGGGTTCACATGGAGGAAGACGCCGGGAAGTCACTACACGATCGGATTCCTGGATCGACGGCTGTCGACCTCAATCGGGCGGGGACTCCGCTGGTCGAGATCGTGACCGAACCCGATCTCCATTCTCCTGCGGACACCCGTGCGTTTTTGAGTGCGCTCAAGCAGACACTCGAGTACGTGGAAGTCAGCGATTGCAACATGGAGGAAGGATCGCTTCGAGCCGATGCGAACATCTCGCTACGTCCTACGGGTTCTTCAGAGTTGGGAGTGAAGACCGAGATCAAGAACGTCAACTCGTTCTCGGGCATTCAGCGTGCTCTCGAAATTGAGATTGAACGCCAGAGGCACGTTCTTGATGGGGGAGGCACGATCCAACAGCAGACGCTTTTATGGGACGATCACAAGGGTGAGGTTCGCCCCATGCGATCCAAGGAAGAGAGTCACGACTATCGCTACTTCCCTGATCCCGACCTCCCTCCTCTGCGGGTGGCGCCAGAGGCCATTCGCGAGGCGAAGAAGGCCCTCCCAGAACTCCCCCGTGCGCGCCGGCATCGTCTACAGAATCAGTTGGGCCTCGTGCCGTATGACGCGGGTGTGCTCACGCAGTCCCGTGTGACCGCCGATTATTTCGAGAACGTCTCGGCGCAGGTAGGTGACGCGAAGGTGGCGGCCAACTGGATGATGGGCCCGGTGCAGGCGCTCATGAACGACCGCGGCTGCGACGCGATCACATTACCTGTGCGGCCCGCGCAACTTGCTGACCTGATTGGCCTCGTTCTGGACGGGACGGTGTCCGAAGGTGGAGCGAAGAAGGTACTCGCCGCGATCGCGGAACAGGGCGGTGAGCCTCGCGCTGTTGTCCAAGCCATGGGGCTCCTTCAGGTCCGTGACGAAGGACCACTCTTGTCTTGGGTGGACGCGACCCTCGAGGCACATCCAGCTGAGGCAGATCGCTACCGTGGGGGAGAAAAGAAAATCTTGGGCTTCCTCATGGGACAGGTCATGAAGCGATCCAAGGGGCAGGCTGATCCTCGACGAGTGAACGAACTACTTGTTGGCCGGTTGGACAGATAGCGCCCAGCGCGTGCTTAGCGGCCCTGCGCGATGTGACGCCCGCGCCGAAGTCCGGGTCCTTTATGCGTGGTCAATGGACCAATGGTGTGTCGGGGAAGGGGAAGAATGCGTCGGCCAGATCTTTGAGGGCCTCAGGGTGGTCCGCCGTACCGTCCGAGAGTGCGCGCCGGCGCACCTTCTTGGCCAACTCGAGACTCAACTCGCCGACCGGATCTAGTTCGTCAGGTGCGGAAGTCGGCTCACGGGTGAGGTGCTCGGCCACGGACTCGAAGGAGCGTTCGAAGTAGCGGTCGACCTCGGCATCCGGGAGGTCAAATCGTGATTTGGCCAATACTTGTTCGATTGGGCCTGACGCAGGAACTCTCCCCCAAGTGCAAATCCATTCTGTGTTCCCAGTACGTGTGGCCTAGTGCCCAGGTCGTACTGGTCATCAGGAGCTGACGCAGAACGAAGATGTTGTGCGCCACGCTCTCCGCGGAATTGAAGATCTCCTCCCCGACAGGCTAGCTGGGACAATGTCGACCCTCGGAGACGTACTTCTTCGCGAACGAGATGTCGGCAGCGATCGAGCCCTAGAGGAAGTGCAGAGGGTGGTGCTCCAGGATCATCCGGGTGGCGGGCGGCAGTAGGTAGAGCAATCCCAGGACGGCTTGTCCAAGCGCGACGTGTGCGCGTCCCCACGCGGCTGCCGGTGCAGCTGTCAGTGCCAGCCACGCGAGCGCAATGAGGATTGTCGATGCCACTGGGAAAACCCTAGGCTCCGCCTTCTCCCACCGGGACAATCACGGGATTGGCAGTGATCTCCTCGGCAGTGTCAGGCGACTCAGGTGACTCAGGCGTTTGGGCTTCGGTCTCGGTGGGAGGCGCCGGGGCCGCTTTGGTCTCCGATCGAACGATCGAGAGGGCTCCTTCTTTCACACCTCGAACGGTCGCGGCTGTGTCTATGAAGATGTCCTCCGCCTCGCCTTGGACGACTTCCATGAGGGCGTTGAATTCCTCGATTCGTTCTTCCATGCGTTCTGACGCGAGATGGAGACGGTCAGTCAGTCCCCGGACGGAGGCATTCAACCGCTCGACATCGGTGCGCAAAGCCTGTGTGATGAACTCCACGTTGTCTGAGATCGATTTGGCCCGGTCCGAAACCGGGCCGAGGCTCTGATTCACTCCGGTTCGGACGCTGTCGAGCGTCCTGTTCACCTTTAGGAGGAGGAAGATCAGAACGGCCGCGAGGATGAGGATCGAGACGCCGACGACGACCATGGAGACATCTGCCGCTAAGGCGAGATTGTCCCGTGCGGCCGCAGGGCTTTGAAGTGTCACGACGAAAAGTGGGAAGATGACCATACTCAAGTCTAACCCGTCGGCGTGTCGCGTCGGAATGCCTCACGCCGCGCTTTGTCTGCGTCGCCCTCCGCCAGCGCTTGCTCAACCCGTGGGGTGATCTCACCGGCTCGTCGGAGGAGTTGGACCGTTAGGAAGGGGCCGGAGAGTTCCGAGATCATCACCCCGATGACGATGATCGTGAAGAGGGTCGCCCCCGCGTCTAGGCCCCGGACGACAAGGTCCGAGTACATCAGTACTCCTGACACAGCCATTGTCAGTGAGATGCCACCCTGCGGGATCAGCCCAAGGCCCACTCGACGAGGGACGTGGTGGTCGAACGTTACGAGTGTCGCCATCGCGGCCCCGCCCGCGGACTTGGCAACGAACCTCAGGGCAGCGTATCCAAGTGCCAACGGAAACACCCACCACGTGGGCACCTGAAGTAATGCCCCAGCTAACAGGAGGAACGTCACATAGATCATCTTCTCCCATCGTTGCAGGACCGCGAGGATGCGCTGGGTGGATCGCCCGAGGTTTGCCACCACTGCGCCCATCGTCACAGAGACGAAGAGCGGCGAGACGCCCCATTGGAGGGCGGCGCCGGCAGCAAACGCGCACATACCGAGCAGGAAGAGGACCAACTCTTCGCCGGGTGGTCGGACTCGCACGAGCCACACGAAGACGATGCCACACACGAGCCCGAGACCTGTAGCAAGCCCGATGAGCGCGAGTTGGGGTGTCAGAGGGAGCCCGGCGCTGATCTCCTCCGGGCGATACAGCGAATACGTGACCTGGAGCGCCACAATGCCGATCCACGCGTCGAGTGACCCAACGAAAAAGAGAAGGTCCCGGACCTTCCCCTTTACGAGGAAATTCGATGAGACCATCGCGATGCCGGCGGGCGTCGAGACCGAGGCTGTGCTGGCCGCCCCGAGCAACAGGAGGCGCGACGTGTCAGTTGTGAGATCCAGCAGGTCGAGCACAATACGACCGCCGGCGTAGAACACCGCAAACGCTATCGCAGCCTGGCCCATCGCGAATAGGTGATGGCTCCTGGGAAAGCGCCGTAGGGTCGTTCGGTCTAGTTGGAGGCCGAAATGGAATCCCACCCATCCCAATCCAAGGGCGAGAAAGGGAGACAGTTGGGCGGTAGCATCTTCGGTCACCAGACCGAGTCCAGCGGGACCCAGGGCGAACCCGATCACAAGAAAGTGTGTGCCGGTCTTTAGGAGCAGGCGGGGCCCCGGGGGAACGCGGTCGGCAGAAAAAGAGACGCGGGCGCCTAAAAGCGCCACCAGGATGAGGACCAGTGGCCCGATGAGAGGATCCATTCGATCTACCGGGATGGACCCATCAAATGGGGCTGCCTTCGTCCCCCAACTCCGGAGCGAGGCCGACGACCCGATCCACGGGCAGCGTGAACACGATTCCGGTCGCTGGCGCAGCCAGGTTTCCCATGATCTCCTGCATCAACGCGATTACGGAGTCGACTCTTTCCAGGGGGACGACGCTGAAGATCATCCTATTCTGTGGTTTCGAGCCGCTAATGAGGGTCTGCAGGCCTGCGAAAATCGGGATATCGTGGGACAAGACACTCCCCATGCCCTCGCTCTGCAGGACGGTTGCGCCGGTGATGCCTAATTCGACGAACCCAGAGAGGATTTCATCGACTTTCTCTGGGTCGTTGATCACGGCAACGAGGAGGCGTGTCTCGGGTCGGTCACTCATACGAGCAATGCGTCCTCTGATTCTATGACCTCGACCACGGCGGCCT
The DNA here is from genome assembly GCA_029245345.1 of Longimicrobiales bacterium. Classification (NCBI taxonomy): domain Bacteria; kingdom Pseudomonadati; phylum Gemmatimonadota; class Longimicrobiia; order Longimicrobiales; species Longimicrobiales bacterium. The sequence goes on along the minus strand of JAQWPM010000021.1, from coordinate 59,152 downwards.
CTTCTAGTCGATCAACGAAGTTGTCTTGGCGAACCAACCGACAGATGCGGGCCAGAAGCTTCACGTGCTGGCGCTCAGTGCCCGGAGGCGACAGGAGCACAAAGAAGACCCGCACCGCGTCCATCGTCCGCTGACCCAAATGTGACGGGACTACTCGCGAGCGCCACCCCGGGGGCAGACGGGAACATGCCAGGGGCCGTCGCGTGCGGAATGGCGAGACCCGCCCCTATGGCCGTGGGATGTGAGCGCTCGCGTGCAAGGAGCTTCCCAGCAATGACTTCTTGGCTTGCAATACCGGCTTGAGCCGCGCCGAACGAGAGTTCTTCTGCGGCGCTCTCCACATCTCGACCCTGCAGGTCGGGGACGACAAAATCGGATCGTAGAAAGTCGCTGAGGCGCATGGGCGTCGGCAGTTGAGTGGGGGCAGGACAAGCGATCTTAAGACGGTAGCGTGACACCGAGCAAGACAGCTTCGGCACGCATCCTGCACTTATTCAGAAACATGGAGAGGGTCTCCATAGGCGGCTTCGGGATCCGTGCCGTCAGGCATATGAATTCGGTGGGGGAGGGGATGATGAGTCGGTTGGTATGGAAGGGCGACGAGCGGTATCTTCCGGGGCCCGCGTGGGCGCCTCAAGCGATCCAGCCCAAGGCTCCGCACGCCTCTGCACCACCCCGATTTTCGGAGACTATGGGGACATTTGCGGTCGAAGGGGGACTTCGCCTTGAAGGACGAATCCGCCCAGCCGGTAATAAGAACGCAGCTCTTCCGTGTCTCGCGGCGACAGTGCTCGCATCCGAGCCGGTCACACTGCACAACATTCCGCGCATTCGGGATGTTCTGACCTTCCTCGAGATCGTCACCTCATTGGGTGCTGATGTGCGTTGGGACGGGCCCAACACCGTCGTGGTCGACGCATCAGGTGTGCGAACAGGCGCGGTGGACCGAGACCTGGCAGAGCGCATTCGTGCGTCCCTCCTCTTGGCGGGCCCACTTTTGGCGCGCTTCGGTCACGTCCAGCTTCCGCCGCCGGGTGGTGATGTCATCGGGCGAAGGCGAATGGACACACACTTCCTCGCGTTCGAGGCCCTCGGGGCCACGGTCGAGTTGAGCGGTGATTTCACGATCTTTGCGGATCGGCTGGCCGGCGCGGACATATTCCTTGATGAGCCGTCGGTCACGGGGAGCGAGAACGCGATCATGGCCGCCGTCGGCGCCAAGGGGATGACGCGCATTCGGAACACGGCATCTGAGCCACACGTTCAGGATTTGTGTCACCTCCTGAATGCCATGGGCGCTCGAATCAGCGGTATCGGAACGCACATCCTCGAAATCGAGGGTGTGGATGAGATCCATGGTGCAGAGTACACCATCGGAGCGGACCACATCGAAACGGGATCGTTCATCGGCTTGGCCGCGGTGACTGGCAGCGATCTCATCATCGAGGGTGCTCCAATTGAGCATCTCGACTCGACGCTCTTGGGGTTTCGTCGCCTCGGGATCAACTGCGAGATCGATGGCACCGACCTACACGTCAACGGATCAGCCGAACACGTGGTGCAAAACGACGCATTTGGTCACGTGCCTAAGCTCGACGACGGGCCGTGGCCCGCATTCCCGGCGGACCTGACCTCGATCGCAGTCGTGGCGGCAACACAGTGCAAGGGCACCGTGTTGCTCCACGAAAAGATGTTCGAATCGCGAATGTTCTTCACCGACAAGCTGGTCGGGATGGGCGCCTCCATCATCCTATGCGACCCGCACCGAGCTGTAGTTGTCGGCCCGACTCCATTGCAGGCTGGTGTGGTTGAGAGTCCTGACATTCGAGCGGGCATGGCACTCTTGATCGCCGCACTAGGTGCCCACGGCACGAGTCGGATTCGCAATATCCGCCAGATCGAACGGGGTTATGAGTCCATCGACAGTCGACTGTCTGCGCTTGGAGCGAAGATTGTTCGCGAAGACGATGGGTCTGATTAGACACCTTGTGTTGAAGCACATCGTCCACGAATTACGTAGGGTTTGGGAGTGGCGAAACGCTGCCAAGCCAATTGACCTAAGGGGTTGTCATGACTGACGACACGAAAAGTGCCAAGGACAAGGTGTCCGACGGTATTAAGCAAGGAATCGGGGTCCTGTCCGCGTTCAAGGAAGCCTTGGAGGAGACGATCAATGAAGCGCGCGAGCGCGGAGATCTGTCCACAGACCGCGCCAAGGAGGTCATGAAAGATGCTCTGGACAAAGCCCATATGGCCGCGGAAGGTGCTAAAGAGAAGCTCGACCTTGTGCATCAGAAGGAGTTCGACGGGCTTCGCGACGCCGTTGATGCTGTGAAGGATCGAGTCAGTGCGCTCGAGGCCCACCTAAAGGGGGATGACACTACTGCGGAGGCGGAGGGTGACGGCTCCGCTGCGGTCGCGGCAGAAGGCCAATCAACTGAAGCGTAAGAAGGCGCGGAGGAGTCCACGACGGAGTATCAACCGAGAGGCCCGGAACGCCAACCTTGAGTGCATTTCGGGCCTCGCCTATATTATCGCGCAGGAAGGGGCCGCCATCGGGCGGATTTTTGAAGTGGGGGAGCAGTTCCGCCCCCGCTTTTTTGTTCGATGAGAATTTTGGGGGTATGTCGCTCCGGCGGTGTACCCCTGTTGATTGGGAGCCGTTGATGCGCGCTGTAGCGAAAGTTGAGCGTGACCTCGAAGCCAGGGTGGAAGACCTCGGCTACGAGCTCGTTGAACTGCGCTGGGGTGGCAGCAAGAGGCGGCCTCAGTTGCAGTTGCGGATCGATAGGCCGGACTCGCTACCGGGAGAGGGCGTCAATGTTGACGACTGCGCCGTGGTGAGCCGGGCTCTCGAGGCTTGGTTGGATGAGCATGAAGGGTTGTCTGAGAGGTATGTGCTCGAGGTTTCGTCTCCGGGACTGGATCGTCCGTTGACGAAGTCGCAAGATTTTGAACGATTTCGCGGCGAGAAAATCGCTGTGAACGGAGACGGGGTGCTGGCTGATCGAGCGACTAGGCTTGAGGGCGAGCTCCTTGGATTAGAAAAAAAGGAGGGCGAGGCAGAGGCAGTTGTGCTTCGGCTGGCCAATGGTGACGAGGTGACGGTTCCGCGATCGAAGATCCGGAAAGCGCACCTGGTCTTCACCTGGAAGTGAGGGAATAGAAATGGCGAACGCGGCCCTGATCGTTGCGGCGTTTAGAGATGTTGCGGCCACCAAGAACCTGACCGACGACGAGATGACCGATCTCGTCAAGGACGGTATGCTTGCTGGCCTCGGAAGGATCTATGGTCCCACCGTGCAGGCTGAAATCGACATCAACGACATCACCGGCGAGTTCGACATGGTGGTGCTTCGTCGCGTCGTAGCTGAGGTCGAAGACTCCGCGTGTGAGATTTCGCTCGAAGAGGCTCACTGGGATGATGAGACCTTCGAAGTCGGAGACGTCATGGAAATTCCGGTGAACTTTCAGGAGTTCGGCCGAAATGCTGTGATGGCCGTGAAACAGCGCATTGTGCAGCGAGTTCGGGAAACCGAGCGCGAGCGCATCCGGGACGAGTTCACCGGCGAGGTTGGCGAACTCCTCTCCGGTGAAGTCCAGCAGACCGAAAGGGGCAAGCTCGTCGTTTTACTGAATCGTTCCAGGGATGCCGATGCGATCATCCCGTGGAAAGACCAAAATCCGCGCGAGCGTTTCCGTCAGGGTGATCCGATCCGTGCGGTGCTTAAGAAAGTAGACGAGACGCCGAAGGGCCCTCGTCTGATCTTGTCCCGGGCCGATCCTCTGTTCGTTGCTGCGCTCTTTAAGCTCGAGGTCCCTGAGATCCATCAGGGTATCGTCGACATTCGGGAGATCGCTCGAGAGGTCGGTGGGCGCACGAAGATCGCGGTGTACAGCTCTGACGAGTCGATCGATCCTGTGGGCGCCTGCGTAGGGCTCAAGGGTACTCGGGTCCAGGCGGTTGTTTCCGAGTTGGGCGGTGAGCGAATCGATATCGTGCCGTGGCATCCGGACACCGAAGTCTTCGCCCGTCGGGCTTTGGCCCCCGCTCGGGTGTCTAAGGTCATCAGTGACGTCGAGCGTCAGGTCATCACTGCGATCGTGGACGAGGATCAGCTCTCGCTGGCGATCGGACGAAACGGACAAAATGTGCGACTCGCGTCTCAGCTAATCGGGTGGCAGCTGGACCTCTACGGGTCGCGTGAGTGGCTCGAAAAGGGCCAGGACTTGGCCCTCCTTACAGTGTCCCCTGAAGATCAGTATGAGACTGCGGATTTCCCGCTTTCTGAGCTGGATCTGGAGCTTCCGACTCTGGCGGCTCTCCGGGACGCTGGATATGATACTTTTTTGCAGATCATTGACCTGGAGCGTCGGGATTTCCTTGTGATTGAAGGACTTGGCGAGCCGGACGCCGATCGACTCTTACAGTTGATCGACGAGTTGACGGTCGTCGAGGGCGATGCGGCTGAGGGCGAGGAAGCGGCGGCTGAAGAGCCAGTGGGTGAGCTTGCAGAAGTGACGGCCGAGGTTGATGGAAAGGAGTCCGGGGAAGAGGCGGTAGCCGAAGCCCCGGAGGAGACGGATGAAGGAGAGCCAGAGGCCTAGCGCCTTTCGGCTCTTGGGCCTGGCCCGACGGGCCGGCGCAGTGGCTCCAGGCACGGATGCTACGCGCCGATCAATCCGTAGGGGCGAGGCCCGATTGGTTTTGGTGGCTAGGGACGCTTCGAGTGTCCAGATGGATAAGGTTAGGAAATTGATGGTGAAGCGGCCGATCCCTCAGGCAGTGTTGGGGGATCGAGCCACGTTGGGCGCTGCGATCGGGAAGGGTCCGACTTCGGCGATAGCAGTGACAGACGAATCGTTCGCAAAACTGCTTCTGGATTATCTCGAAGCAGCCAGCGAAGTAGAGGATTAGCGACAGTATGCGGGTTATTGAGCTAGCGCAGGAACTAAAAGTCGACGTGGGGGCGCTTATCGCCTTGCTGCGCCAGATGGGTATTCCTGTCTCGGATGCGGACGCGGAGATCACCAGTGGCCAGCATGCCAAGGTGCTCGCGAAGGTAGAGCGGGAACGGCGCGCGGGGCATGAAGATCCCTCTGAGGCGATTCAAGCGGCCATGGGGGAGTCTGCAGCGCCGGCGACTCGCCGCCGCCGCCGCCGCAAGGTCGAAGAAACGCCCGAACCAGAGCCCACCGAGGAGGCTCCGCTCGAAGCGGAGGCTGAGGCGGAAGGCGAAGAGGCTGGGGGCCAAGAGTCCGTCGAGGCTGTGCCCGAGTCGGTCGATATTGATGTCGTCACGGAATCCGAGGCTGAAGTCGAAGTCGAGGTGGAAGAAGTAGCGACTGCGGAACCTCCTGCGGCTGAAAAGACGGCTGAGCCGGAAACCGCCGAAGCTGAAGAAGTAGTCGTCGAGGTCGAGGTTGAGGCTGACCCCGTCGAGGCCGTTCCTGCGAGTGAAGCCGCGGCCCCGGCCGCCGCCGACACACCTGCGCCCGCGAGACTTGGCGCTCCGGATGGTGCGGTCCGCACGATTCGTCGCCCGACTCCGGCTCCTGCAGCCAGCGCGGGTCCCGGCGGGCAGGTTCGCATTCAAGCCTCGGGGTATACCCCTGACGGACGACGTGAGCAGAAGGACAAAGGCAAGAAGAGCCGAAAGAAGGGCGTCGATCAGAATTCCGTGCAGTCCAATATCCAGCGGGTCATGGCCGAGATCAAAGGCGGCGGTAAGAAGCGTCGTCGCAAGAAGGGCCGGATCTCTGCCGAGGAGGCCGAGGCGCAGGAGGCGCAGCATGCCGAGGAGCAGGAGCGCGAGCGCACCACGGTTCGTGTCAATGAGTTCCTGACGGTCGCTGAATTGTCAGAGCTCGTCGATGTTTCGTCGACCGAGATCATCGGGTCTGCGTTCAAGAACCTCGGGTTGCTCGTCACAATCAATCAACGTCTGGACTTCGACCAGATCGAACTGCTGCTCGACGCGTTCAACTTCACCGCGGTGAAAGAAGAAGCGTACGAGGCCGAAGAAGTCGTTGACGTCATTCTAGACGCTCCCGAGTCTCTCGAGCCGCGTTGGCCGGTCGTTACGGTGATGGGTCACGTCGATCACGGTAAGACGCTCCTCCTCGACCGCATCCGAGAGACGAACGTGGTTGCCGGTGAGGCTGGCGGCATCACGCAGCACATTGGTGCGTATCACGTCGAATTGCCGGACGGCCGCAGTGTCGCTTTCCTCGATACGCCCGGTCACGCCGCGTTTACCGCTATGCGTGCTCGCGGTGCGGACATCACCGACGTGGTCATCTTGATCGTTGCGGCAGACGACTCCGTCATGCCTCAGACGATCGAGGCGATCAGTCACGCCAAGAACGCCGGTGTGCCTCTCATCGTTGCGATCAACAAGTGTGATCTGCCGGCTGCGGATCCGATGCGGGTGAAGCAGGAACTCCTGCAGCACTCGATCAATGTTGAGGACTTCGGTGGTGACGTCATGGTCTCCGAGATCTCGGCTAAGACGGGGCAGGGGATCGATGAGTTGCTAGACAAGGTCCTTCTGCAGGCCGAGATGCTCGAGCTGACCGCGAACCCGAACAGGGAAGGCACCGGTACGGTGGTCGAAGCTCAGTTGGACGTGGGTAAGGGCGCCGTGGTCACAGTGCTCGTACAGGCAGGAACACTGAAAGTGGGTGACTCGTTCATCTGCGGCATGTTCGACGGGCGTGTCCGCGCTATGCTCGACGAGCGAGGCCACCCCATCGAAGCCGCCGGTCCTTCCACGCCGGTTCAGGTGCTTGGTGCTGGCGGGGTGCCGCAGGCCGGTGACTGGTTCCAGGCGATGGAGGCCGATAAGGCTGCTGAGATCGCGGGCACGCGTCAGCGTCTGGATCGTGAGAAGCAGCTCCGGATTCGCGAGCGTGGTGTCAAGCTCGGAGACTTCGGAGCTTTGGCCGCACGCGGTCAACTCTCAACGCTTCCCTTGGTCATCAAGGGAGATGTGGACGGTTCGGTTCAGGCGCTTTCGGATTCGCTCGAAGCTCTCGGAACCAAGGAAGTGCAGGTCGAGATCATCCACAGCGGCGTGGGTGCGATCAATGAGTCCGACGTACTCCTGGCGCAGACCGCAGGTGCAGTCATCATCGGCTTCCGGGTCCGTCCGCAGACAGCGGCGCGACTACAAGCCGAGCGAGAGGACGTCGAGATCAATGTGTACGAGGTCATCTATGAGGCCGTCGACGAGATCACCGCAGCGCTCGAAGGACTTCTTTCACCAGAGAAGCGTGAGACCGTCGAGGGTAGCGCTGAGGTCCGCGAAGTGTTCAAGGTCAGCAAGGTCGGGACGATCGCGGGTTCGTATGTCACGGACGGTCGCATTGACCGGAAGGGACACGGTCGGGTTGTTCGCGAGGGAATCGTGGTCTATGACGGTGCGATTTCCTCGCTCAAGCGCTTCAAGGATGACGTCAAGGAAGTCCGTGAGAGCTTCGAGTGTGGAATCGGTATTCTGAACTTCAACGACCTCAAGGTCGGCGACGTCATCGAGTGCTACACCATTGAGGAGTTTGCGCGGACTCTCGCCCAAACGCGCTGAGTCCGGGGTTAGGGCTCGGACATGGTTGTGGCTTCGTTGACGTGGGACTTGGCGTTGCCAGGCTGTAGCTCGTTGAAGGAGAAACGCTCTGTGGTACGTTCTCTTCGGGACCGGTTGGCGCACAAGTTCAACGTGTCGGTCGCTGAGACTGCCCATCAGGACGTTCATGCCCGCGCCCAAGTCACCGTGGCGCTCGTGGCCTCCGATGGTCGGCTTGCGGAGTCCATGCTCGATAAACTCGACCACTTCGTTGAAGAGTACAGCGGCGCGTTGATTACGTCCGTCCGAAGGGAAAGCTACTAGTGGCCAGCAAACGCATCGCCAGACTGAACGAGCAGCTCAAGCGCGAATTGTCGGACATGATCCGCGTCCAGGTTCGAGATCCCAGGGTGGGGCCAGTGACCGTAACCGCCGTCGACACGGCGGGTGATATTGGGTCGGCCAAGATCTATGTGCGGATCATCGGAGATGAGGGCCAAGTCGCTGAGTCTGTGGCGGGCTTGGAAGCCGCGGCGGTGTTCCTGCGGCATCAGTTGGGTCAGGTCCTGCGCCTTAGGAAAGTACCTGAGCTTCGATTTCGAGAAGATCGTTCGCTGGATCGTGCCCAACGTATTGAGCAGATCCTGTCTGAAGTGATCTCGGAGGAATCCTCGGAAGACGAAGACGCAGCGGCCCCCTCGGAGGAACAGCCGAGCGAAGAGGCGTGAGCGGGAACTTCATCCTTCCGGTGGATAAGCCCGTAGGTCCGACGTCTCATGACATCGTTGCCCGGGCTCGCCGCGACTTGAACGTCCCGCGGATCGGACACACGGGCACACTCGACCCGTTCGCTTCGGGTCTGCTATTGCTGTGCGTGGGACGTGCGACGCGGCTCGCTGAATACCTGACCGGGCTCGCGAAAGGATACGAAGCGGTTGCGCGACTCGGGGTCTCGACTGACACGGAGGACCATCAGGGTGAGATCGTCGAAGAACGGTCCGGCTGGGAGTCTCTGACAGAGGACTACATTCGTGCTGCCATGACCGACTTCACGGGGACCATCGATCAGATCCCACCGCAGTTCTCGGCGAAGAAAGTAGACGGCGTTCGGATGCACGAACGGGCTCGCCGTGGAGAACACGTGGAACTCCCGGCGCGGTCCATCACCGTGCATGAACTCGAGTTGATCGAGTTCTCTGCACCGTTCGTGCGTTTTCGCACCGTTTGTTCGTCAGGGACGTATGTGAGGTCTTTAGCGCGCGACCTTGGTGAGGCGCTCGGTGTGGGTGCACACCTCACCGAACTGCGGCGGACGTCTATTGGCCGCTTCTCTGTGACCGACTCGGTTTCTGTCGACACGATTCAGGATCCCGGAGCTGTCGATACCGCTGCGATCGCACCGTTGGCGGCGATGGCGCATCTACGCACGCTCGCGGTGGGACAGGACGATGTGACCCGCATCTCCCACGGCCAGAAGGTCACTGTGGAGGGCGAGCCTGACGGTCCGGTAGCGGTCGCCTTCGGTGAAGATCTCGTGGCGGTGGGAGAGGTTAATGATGGTAGGCTCCGTCCTAAGAAGGTCTTTGTGACATGACCGCCTCGGTCCGATGGGAGCACGGCCCGGGGATCCCGACCGATCGGGGGACGGTTGTGACTGTGGGGACCTTCGATGGTGTGCACCGAGGGCATTGGGCCGTGCTGCAGGAGATCCGCGCGCGTGCGGCATTAACAGGACGGCGAAGCGTCTTGGTAACGTTCGATCCGCACCCGCTTCGTGTGGTCCGACCGGACCAAGCTCCGCCGTTGTTGACGACGCCCACTGAAAAGAAGGAGATCCTCGCCGAGAGTGGCCTCGACTACGCGGTCTTCGTGTCGTTTACAGAGACGCTGAGTCGCTACGAACCACGACGATTCGTCGAAGAAATTCTTCTCGGTCGCCTCAATGTGGAAGAACTGGTCATCGGGTACGACCACGGGTTCGGACGGGATCGCTCCGGAAACGCAGATACTCTTCGGGAGATCGGTGTTGATCTGGGCTTCGACGTGGATGTGGTTCCCCCGGTTCAAGCCGATTCTGAAGCGATTTCCTCGACTCGGATCAGAAGCGCGGTTGCCGAGGGGCGCATGGATGAGGCACACCGATGTCTCGGTCGTCCCTACTCGGTCCGCGGCATCGTGGTTCGGGGCGAAGGTAGAGGAAGGGAACTCGGCTTTCCGACGGCGAATCTGCGCGTTGACGGGGGAGGGAAGCTGATTCCCCCCGCAGGGATCTATGCCGTACGTGGTATTCTGAAGTCTGGGACGTTCGATGGTGCCCTACACCTAGGGCCGCGACCGACCTTTAAGGGCTCGCCTCCGTCGGTCGAGCTCTTCTTGATGGATTTCGACGCGGACATCTATGGGGAAGAGCTGCGCGTGGACTTCGTTGAATACCTGCGCCCGGTGCTCCCTTTCGACAGTGTGGAAGCGTTGGTGTTTCAGATGAGCGCAGACGTCGCCAAGGCGAGGGACGTGCTGGCCATTGACGACAACGCCCGGCCGTAGACGCAAGCCTCCGATTGATTAGCTTTTTAGGCTAACACGACAACGGACACGCACTCTGCGGGTCCCGCATCGCTTCCCCTGTAGCATACTGACTCCTGAGGAGGCACGACGCCCATGGCGATCGTCAAGGAAGAAACAATCAAGAAGTACCAACTCCACGAGAACGATCGTGGAAGCGCCCCGGTCCAGATCGCGCTCCTCACCGAACGCCTCAACGATCTGCGGAGCCACTTCGACGCGCACAAGAAGGATCATCACAGCCGTCGCGGCCTGCTGAAAATGGTAGGACGTCGCCGTCGCCTCCTCGAATACTACAAGCGCATGGACCTCGAAGGGTACCGCGGGCTGATTAAGGACCTCGGCCTGAGACACTAGAAGTACCAGTGTCGGCCGTCACGAAGGCGGTCGTCGCTGTTTTTTAGCCGAACGTTGTGCGTCTCGGTTGGGAGACGGCCTACAACCTGCTGCAGAACCGGGCCCACGGGTTTAAACGTGCCCCGCGCGGCGGTCGCTCTCTCCTCCAGTTCCACGACGCTTCGGCATTCAATCCAAGCTGGGGACGTTCCCCGGCGACACCGAAGTGAGTAACACAACATGATTCAACGGATAGAGCGCCAGTTCGCAGGTCGGACGCTCTCGCTCGAGTTCGGCCGCATGGCCAAGCTCGCGCAGGGTTCCTGCCTCGTTCAGTATGGCGACACCGTCGTTCTTTGTGCCGTTACGGTACAAAACAAACCGTCACACCTTCCTTTCTTCCCGCTCACGGTCGAGTACCGTGAGAAGTCTTACGCAGCAGGGAAGATCCCGGGTGGCTTCTTCAAGCGTGAAGGCCGCCCCGGAGAGAAAGAAATTCTCTCCGCCCGCTGCATCGATCGGCCCATCCGGCCGCTCTTCCCGAAGGGATTCAAGTACGAGACGCAGGTCGCGTGCTTCATCCTCTCGGCAGATCAGGAAAACGACGCGGACACGATCGCGCTGTTGGCTGCCTCCGTGGCCCTCAACATGTCGAAGATCCCGTTCAGCACGCCTGTCGCGTCGGTCCGCGTGGGCCGCATCGCTGGCAACTGGGTGCTGAACCCGACGTTCCAGCAGCTTGAGTACTCGGACGTCGACATCGTCATTTCGGGTACCGCTGACGCCATCACGATGGTCGAAGGTGGCGCGATTGAGGTGCCGGAAGACGAGATCCTCGAAGCGCTTCAAGTCGCGCACGATGGCATCAAAGAGCTGTGCGCCATGCAGCTCGAGTTCCTGGACGGACACACCGTTCCGGACATGGAGTGGACCTCAGTCGCGCCTGACGCTGATCTTCAGGCCAAGGTTTCCGAGCTGGCGGCCGCTGGTGTTGCGGAAGCGCTGACGCACGGTGATAAGGCTGAGCGCGGCGCGGCAATGTCTGCGGTTACCGCAGAGGTCATTGCGACGCTTACTGCAGAGGACGAAGCATACGCTGATCAGAGCAAGGACATCGGCGAGATCGTCCGCGACGTCGAGAAGACGACGCTGCGTCGTGTGATTCTCGAGACGGGTGTTCGTCCAGATGGACGCGGTGTCGACGACATCCGGCCGATCACTTCCGAGGTGGGTGTTCTTCCCCGGACGCACGGTTCTGCCCTCTTCACGCGCGGTCAGACACAGGCGTTGGCCGTGATCACGCTCGGTACCTCGCGTGACGAGCAGCGCATCGACTCGATCGATTCGCGCGAAGAGATCAAGAAGTCCTTCATGCTTCATTACAACTTCCCGCCGTTCTGCGTGGGTGAGGCGAAACCGTTCCGCGGCACGTCTCGTCGCGAGATCGGTCACGGAAACTTGGCGGAGCGCGCGATTCAGCCGCTCCTGCCAGCGTACGACGACTTTCCTTACACGATTCGTGTCGTCTCTGACGTGCTCGAGTCGAACGGTTCTTCGTCGATGGCCAGCGTCTGTGGTTCTTCGCTCGCCCTGATGGACGCGGGTGTGCCGATGAAGGCGCCGTGTGCAGGTGTTGCGATGGGCCTGATCAAAGAAGGGGACGACATCGCGATCCTGACCGATATTCTCGGTCTTGAAGACGCACTCGGCGACATGGACTTCAAGATTGCCGGTACGCGTGATGGTGTGACTTCGATCCAGATGGACATCAAGATCGATGGCCTCACAGTCGACATCATGAAGGAAGCGCTGCAGCGGGCCAACAAGGGCCGCATGCACATCCTGAACCTCATGGATGAGACGTTGAGTGCCGGGCGAACTGAACTGTCCGACTACGCACCGACCATCGTGTCCATCCAGATCAACCCGGAGAAGATCGGTGAGATCATTGGGCCAAAGGGTAAGACGATTCGCGCCATCCAAGAGGAGTCGGGTGCGCAGATCGACATCGATGACAGTGGTATCGTGAAGATCGCAGCCGTGTCCGGTGAAGCCGGTGCGCGTGCACGCGAGATGATCGAGGCGATCGTGAAGGATCCCGAGGTGGGTCGCATCTACGAGGGGCCGGTCAAGAACACGACGACCTTTGGCGCCTTCATCGAGATCATGCCTGGCACCGAAGGCCTGTGCCACATCTCAGAGCTGCAGGAAGCGCGGACGGAGAACACCGAGGACGTGGTCAAGAAGGGTGACATCGTCAAAGTGAAGCTCCTGTCGATCGACGAGAAGGGTCGCCTCCGGTTGTCCCGGAAGGCCGCACTCGCCGAGGAAGCCGCTGGTTCGGATGACGCTGATGCTGAAGGCGACGCCTGACCGCATGAAGCACAGCAGGAGCACGAGGGGGCACGGGCGCTTGTCCGTGCCCCCTTCGTCGTCCATCGACCTGCGTGTCGGTGATGAGGAGTTCGTGTCGGAGACTGAACTCGACAATGGCGTGCGCGTGCTCAGCGAACGGATCCCGTCGGTGCGATCCGCATCGGTCGGGGTGTGGGTTCGGCAGGGTGGTGCGCACGAAGGTCTGGATGAGCATGGGGCCAGCCACCTGCTAGAGCACATGGTGTTCAAGGGGACTCGGAAGCGAAGCGCGGCTGATATCGCGATGGCGCTGGAGAGTCTCGGTGGTTCACTCGACGCGTATACGAGTCGGGAGCACACCGCCTACCAAGCCCGGGTCCTTGATGAGAACCTCGGAGAGGCGCTCGATGTGTTGGCGGACATGGTGTTGACACCGACGATTGAGCCGGATGATCTAGCGTTGGAACGTGAGGTCGTACTCGAGGAAATCGCCCAAGTAGAGGACACCCCAGACGACCTCGTCTATGAGATGCACTCGAGCCTCATGTGGGATGGGCATGCATACGGAAAGCCGATTCTCGGGAGCAAGGAGTCGGTAGCGGAGATGTCGTCGGACACCCTGCGTGCGCTCCATCAACGCCGTTACCGGGGTGAGAATCTGATCGTCGCGGCGGCTGGGAATATCGATCACGATACGTTGGTCGACTCCGTAGGTGATCTCTTTGCTCAGGCAGGAGGCGGAGAGCCTGCCGAGGCGGTGTCCACGCCGCTGAGTACGCGATCTGGACGTGAAGTGGCGCATCGCGATAGCGCCCAGACTCACGTCGTTTTCGGCACCGATGTGCCTGGACGAGGGCACGAAGATCGGTACCCGCTGTCACTGGCCTCTTCGGCTCTTGGCGGTGGAATGAGTTCGAGGCTCTTTCAGAAGGTCCGGGAAGAGATGGGACTCTGTTATTCGGTATACAGCTATCAGTCGTTCTATAGCGCCTCCGGAGTTTCGGGCGTCTACGTGGGGACCCGCCCGGCCACTGCGGATGCGGCAGTGTCTGCGATCGAAGGCGAACTCACACGGTTGGCGGAGGACGGCCTGGCTGACGAGGAACTCGCCACGGCCAAGCAGCAGATGAAGGGACAGGTCATGCTTGCCCTGGAATCGACCGGGTCGCGGTTGTACCGCCTCGCGTCGTTCGCGCTTCACGGGGAGTCGTTTCTCACCCTCGACGACCTGCTCGAACGCATCGACGCGGTGACAGCCGAGGAGGTGAAACGGGTGTGTCGGAGATACTTCGACCCGAGTCGCCAGATGGTGCTGCGACTGGGCCCGACGCAGGCGAGTTAGGTCGTTCCGATAAGCGGGAAACGCCGATACTTTTAGTGACTTTGCACGCTCGAAACCAACGAAACGCAACAACAGCGAGATACAAATGCTGATCGGTGTACCGAAGGAGATCAAACCCGACGAATACCGGGTCGCTTTGACGCCCGCTGGCGCTGAAATGCTCAGCCAGGCTGGCCACGAGGTAGTGGTTGAAAAGGACGCCGGCGTGGGGAGCGGATTTACAGACGACTTCTACGAGGGTGCCGGAGCCACGATTCTCGACACGGCAGACGAAGTCTGGGCCAAGGCCGAAATGATCATGAAGGTCAAGGAGCCGATCGCTCCTGAATGGCCCCGGATGCGGAAGGGGCAGCTGCTGTTCACCTACTTCCATTTCGCCGCCGACCAGCCGCTGACCGACGCATGTGTTGCCTCGGGCGCGACCGCGATCGCCTACGAAACCGTTGAACTCTCGACCGGTGAACTTCCGCTCCTGACACCCATGAGCGAAGTCGCTGGGCGGATGGCGATTCAGGAAGGCGCCAAGTATCTCGAGAAGCCTCAGGGCGGTCTCGGTGTGCTGCTGGGCGGAGTCCCGGGCGTTCTCCCGGGAAAGGTCCTGATCTTGGGTGGTGGTGTCGTGGGGACACAAGCCGCGAAGATGGCGGCTGGCCTGGGCGCTAGGGTCCACATCATGGACATCAACCTCGAGCGGCTGCGCTATCTGGACGACACGATGCCGGCCAACGTCCATATGCTCTACAGCACGCGCTACGCCATCCGTAAGCAGATTCAGGATTCCGACCTCATCATCGGCGCGGTCCTGATCCCGGGAGCGAAGGCGCCGAGCCTTATTACGAGAGAAGACCTCGGTCAGATGCGGCCGGGAACGGTCATCGTCGATGTCGCGGTAGACCAGGGCGGCTGTGTCGAGACAGTCAAACCCACCACACACCATGACCCGGTCTATACGGTCGATGGCGTCATCCACTATGCCGTGGCCAACATGCCGGGCGGCGTGCCGCGCACGAGTACGCTTGCGCTCACGAACGCAACGCTTCCGTACGCCATGTCCCTCGCGGGTAAGGGTTGGAAGCAGGCCTGCTCGGACAACGCAGCGCTCAAATTAGGCGTCAACGTCGTGGACGGGCACGTGACCTATCGGGGCGTTGCGGACGCCTTCGATATGGAATGCCGCAACGTGGACGACTTCCTGGCTTAAGAGTTGGGTCACTTCGACAATCGATCACCGAGGAGATGATGTGGGCCTAGTGCGATTTCAGCGACTGCCATCGAACCCTGATTTGCCGCTCCCAGAACGGGCCACACCTCAAGCGGCAGGGTACGATATTCGATCAGCTGAGGATGAAGTTGTGCTCGCCCCGGGGGAAATCAGGTTGGTGGGCACGGGTTTGCTCATGGAATTACCTGAGGGCGTCGAATGCCAAGTGCGCCCTCGGTCGGGTCTGGCGCTGAAACACGGGATCACCCTTCCCAACAGTCCCGGCACGATCGATCCTGATTACCGTGGTGAAGTCAAAATTATCATGCAGAACTCGGGGACGAAGTCCGTCACCTTGTCTCGGGGCGAGCGAGTCGCGCAGTTGGTGTTTGCGCGATTTGAAGCCCTGGATGTCGAAGAAGTCGACGGATTGTCGGACACCGAACGGGGTGCCGGAGGGTTCGGTTCAACCGGTACGGCGTAAAGCCATACGGGACACTGGCATCCCGGCAGAAGAAAACATATGTTCTCAGGCCCATCCGCCCTGAATCGACGGAAAATAAGGGCTTGATTGAGCCCAAAACACAGCTTGGAAACTGATTTTGTCCGCACTGAGCAACTGGATTAACTCGGGGCGTATCGTCCCGGTCAATGACATTGCCGTCGATCTAGGCACGGCGAATACCCTCGTCTATGTCAAAGGTGAGGGGATCGTCCTCAATGAACCCTCGGTTGTTGCAGTAGAGAGGGGCAACCGGAAGATCATGGGCATCGGGCTCGAGGCGAAGCGGATGCTCGGGCGCACGCCTGAGGGAATCGAGGCGATCCGGCCGCTCAAAGACGGCGTAATCGCCGACGTTGATGTGACCGAGATGATGCTTCGGCACTTCCTGAAGCAGGTCACTCAGAAGCGGGTCTTCCGCATCAAGCCAAGGGTGATTGTTGGTGTGCCATCCGGGATCACCGAGCTGGAGCGACGGGCCGTTCGTTCGTCGGCTATGTCCGCGGGGGCCAAAGGTGTGTACATGGTCGATGAGCCCATGGCGGCTGCGATCGGCGTTGGGCTTCCTGTGGAGACTCCCACCGGAAACATGGTCATCGATATCGGCGGAGGGACCACCGAAATCGCTGTTATCGCGCTCTCGGGTATCGTCTCGAATACGTCGATCCGGGTCGGTGGCGACGAGCTGGACAGAGCCATCGTGACCTTCTTGCGCAAGAACTACAATCTCCTCATCGGTGAACCCACCGCTGAGGCCGTCAAGATTCAGATCGGCTCCGCGTTCGATTTTGGCGAGGACCGCGAGATGGACGTGAAGGGTCGTGATCTCGTTTCCGGGATCCCGAAGACGGTCCTTGTGCACTCTCAAGAGGTACGCGAGTGCATCCAGGAGCCCATCCAGGCGATCGTGGAAGCAACCCGGAGAGCGCTCGAGATCACGCCTCCGGAGTTGTCGTCGGACATCGTCGATCGTGGTATCGTGATGACCGGCGGTGGATCTCTCATCCGTGGGTTAGACAAGCTACTCCAGCACGAGACCAACCTCCCGATTCACGTGGACGAAGAGCCACTCACGTGTGTGGTGCGAGGGGCGGGCAGAATCCTCGACGACCTGCACAAGTTCCGCACCGTCCTGGTTCCGTAGGTCGGCCGGGTGCGAGGATAGAGCGGAGTGCCGGCGTACGTTTCTGAGCCGGAGCGCGCGGGGGTCCGCCGTCAGGGCATGCTAGCCATCATCGTTCTGATCCTCGCTCTCGCAACTTCCTACCTCCCAGAAATCGCGCAACAGCGCGTCGCTTTCGGGCTGCAAATGACGATTTTGCGCCCGTTCATCGCGATCCAAGAGCGCTTGGTGACGGCGCGCTTTCGTGCGAGCCAGGTTGAGGGTCTCCAAGAGCAGGTCGACTCACTCATCGCTGTGACGTCCACTCACGGGATGTTACTCGATGAGAATCGCACCCTGCGGGAATCGCTCGATTTGGGAGCCCGGGTCGGGCCGTCGTTCCTTTCTGCCACCGTGATTCGTCCCGGCACGCCGGGATCTGAGAGCATGTTCTTGGTGGAACTGGGCTCTGCCGATGGAATTAGGGTAGGTGCACCTGTTCTAGGCCTTTACGGTCTGGTCGGAGTGATTCGTGAAGTGCGAGAAGGTATCTCGGTCGGGATGGACTGGACCCATCCGGATTTTCGCGTGAGCGCCATGCTGGCCGATGGGACTACGTATGGGATGGTCGAGGTGAGGAGAGGGAGCTTCCGTGAAGACGACCGACTCATCCTGAATGGGACGGCATACCATGAATCTGCTCCGGCGGGCACGGTCGTACTCACGAGTGGCTTAGGCGTGATCCCGCGCGGTATTCCGATCGGCAAAATCGACGGGGTAGAGGAGGTGCAAGGAGGATGGCGCAAGAGTTATTGGCTCAGGCCGATGATTGAACCGGGTTCGGTGACGCATATCTTGGTCGCGACTCACGATTCTGGGTCTGATGTCACGGATCGGTGGGTCGCAGATTCTCTGTTGACGAGGGACGAGGCGATCACGGGACGGGTGCCGTGAGGACGAGCAGCCGAATGTGGCTTTCGGTCCTGGTTCTTTTCGTCTTGCACTTTTTTCTTCACGTCGGTCTCGGATTTGAGTCCGGCGCGCCTGACATGCTGACGGTTGCGTTGCTCCTCTCGGCCCGAGAAATCGGCATGGGACGTGCCGCGGGAGTAGGGCTCTGCTTCGGGCTGATTGAAGACGCCTTGAGCGTTCTCGCCTTTGGCGCCAACACCGTTGCGATGACCGTGATTGGAGTGTTGGGCGCGGGGACACGAGACCTCTTTGTGGGCGATTCACTTGTCTTCCTGGTCTCCTACTTCGTGCTCGGGAAGTGGCTGGGGGATTTGGTCCGCTGGGTGATGGTCGGAGAAGACCTGAGACAGCCGTTCGTCGATCAGGTGATGGTGCAGGGTCTCGTGGGAGGGTTGTACGCAGCCGCAGTCGGGATCGCGCTCATGGCGATCACCGGACTGTGGAGGAAGACGCCCGCATGAACGTGTACCATTCGCACGAACGCCGTCGGCGTGCGATGGGCGCCTACGTCATCATTGCGCTCTTCATGGGTGGGCTCTCCGTGTCCTTCTTTCGAATCCAGGTGCTCGGTTCGGATCGCTGGGAATTGCGCGCGCGTTCGAACCGGATCCGACAGCTCCCCGTCCCGGCGCCCCGCGGCACGATCTATGACCGGAACGGCCGCATCATCGCGGACAACGCGCCCGGATATGCGATCACGCTAATGCCGGGGCCTCCCGACTCCATTCGTGCTACACTCGAGCGGATGCGCGAACACATGGAGATGTCCGAGGCGAGGATCGATCGGCTGCTCGGTTTCCTGGCTCGCTACGGGAGGCAGGCGCTCGTCGTAGACACGGACGCAGACTTCCGGGTCGTAAGTGCGCTCGAAGAACGAAGAGTTGAGTTCCCGGACGTCCACATAGAGATGCGCCCCAGGCGTCGGTACCTGACCGGTGAAGCTACCGGACACGTGCTCGGCTATGTGGGCGAGATCACTCGCGAGGAACTCGAGTACGATGAGTACGCTGACGAGCGCTACGAGCAGGGCATGGTCGTCGGGAAGACCGGAATCGAGAAGCAGTACGAGGCTCTTTTGCAGGGTCGCCAGGGCCTGAAGTACGTCGAAGTTGATGCTCGCGGGCGCATCGTGGGCGACTTTGCGGCCTTCCGCACGGATCCCGGCGAGTCCGGCCAGGATCTCCATCTGAACGTCGATATCGAGCTGCAGGAGTGGATCCACTCCATCTTCCCAGATTCGATGTCGGGGGCGGTAGTTGCGCTCGATGTCGAGGACGGCGGGATCTTGGCGATGTATTCGGCGCCTTCGTACGACCCGAACGCGTTTGTTGGCGGCGTAGACAACGAGTATTGGACCGCGCTCAACCAGAACGAGCGCTTGCCGTTGTACAACCGGACCGTGATGGGACTCTATCCACCTGCGTCCACGTGGAAGTTGGCGGCGGCAGCGATAGGTCTGGATCTCGGGGTGATCACCGCGGACGAAGAGATGCCGATCCCGTGCACGGGAGGCATGTCCTTTGGTTCCGATTATCGCAGGTGTTGGAACCCTGCGGGGCATGGCTTCAACAATCTCTCTGAGGCCATCGGAAACTCCTGCAACGTCTACTTCTATCAGCTTGGCCTGAGAATCGGTTTTGAACCGCTCATGCAACGGGCGACCGAGATCGGATTCAGCGAGCGTTGTGGCGTCGACCTTCCTCAGGAGATGGAGGGCGTCTTCCCCGCAGGACCGCAGTTCTTTGAAGACCGCTTTGGGTACAGGCCGCTCGAGAACGAGGTCCTCTCGCTTTCGATCGGGCAGGGGCCCAACTCACAGACGCCGCTCAAGATGGCCCAGTTCTATTTGGCTCTTGCGCGCGACGGTTCAGCGCCGACACCCGCCTTGGCGCGAAACATGGACCTGGGCCCAGGGTGGGTGCTCGATCTTCAGGCAGAGGACATCGGGTCGATCTATCAGGGGCTTGCGGCGGTGACCGCGCAGGGCGGGACGGCACATGTGGGCACTTCGCTTGAGCACTGGCAGGTTGTGGGAAAGACAGGCACCGGGCAGAACGCGCAGAGTGTCCAGGGAACAGCTGGCAACCATGCGTGGTTCGTGGGCATGGCAGGGCCATGGGGTGAGCGGCCCGAGATCGTGGTGGCCGCGCTCATCGAATACGGGGAGAGTGGGTCGGGAATGGCTGCTCCCATCATGGCCAAGACGGCGGACTTCTATTTAAGGAAGAAGCACAACATCCCCATCGATACGATCCAGACGTATGGGGAGCACCTTCGGCGCGGTACCGTACCCCAATGGTACCGCGACCGGTACCGCCCAAGAGCCGCACCCGGCGGATGATGCGACTGCTGGAGAAGTGGGCCATCGACCCGCCGCTCGTCTTCGCGATTCTGGGGATGACGCTCTTTGGTATCGCCATGATCTACTCGGCGGGTGCCATTTACGTGCCGAACGACGTGACTGAGCTCGCTTGGCTCCGACAGGCCAGATGGCTCGTTATCGCGCTCGTCGCGTTCTCGGTCCTCTCCCGAGTGCCGCTTCGATGGATCGAATGGGTCGCGGTCCCGGCTTATGTGTTCTCACTCATTCTATTGGTGGCGACGCTGGCGATTGGTACCGGTGCCGGCACCGCGGCAGGCGTGAAGAGCTTCCTCGGCTTTGGTGGATTCCGCTTTCAGCCGTCAGAGGTCGCGAAGATCTCTACCGTGCTGGTGCTGGCACGACTGCTGTCGCAGCGGAAGGAGCCTCTGACGACGCTCCGCGAGCTCTTGGTCCCGTCCCTGCTTGTGGGGGCCCCGCTCGCGCTCGTCATGCTGCAGCCGGACCTGGGCACGGCGATGGCGTTCGGTGGAATCCTCTTCGCCATGCTCTTTTGGGCGAGTACGCCGGTTGCACTCCTTTTGTTGGTAGCGAGTCCGATTGTGGGGTTGATCCTCTCGTTCGACACCTTGATCTGGTCTGCATACATCGTCGGAGTAGTCGGATTTCTCTACTTCTACCGCTATCGGCTCTTTCTCTTCGAGTCGGTGGCCGTTGTGTTGGCGAATATGGCGGCCGGCACGATTTCGGGACCGCTGTGGCGATCTCTGAAGGAGTACCAGCAGAACCGCATCTTGGTGTATTTGGACCCTGAAGTGGATCCACGAGGGGCGGGCTATCAGGTCATCCAGTCCAAGGTGGCGATCGGAAGCGGGGGCATGACCGGACAAGGGTTCACAATGGGCCCACAGAAGCGTTTCGATTTCCTGCCCGAGCAGCACACTGACTTTATTTTTAGCGTGGTAGGGGAGGAACTCGGGTTTATCGGGACCGCAGGAGCCATCCTGGGATTTGCGTTCATTCTTTCGCGTCTGGTGCGCATGGCGGAGCAGTCTTCTGATCCCTTTGCCGGCCTAGTCCTACTCGGTATCTTCGGAGCTTGGCTGGTCCATATTTTTGTGAACGTCGGTATGACTGTGGGTGTTGTGCCCATTACCGGTATTCCTCTGCCCTTCGTCAGCTATGGCGGCACGTTCCTCCTGATGTCTTGGGTGGCTGTCGCAATTGCCGTGAGGGTGGCTCACGAGCGTTAGCTCGCTCCATGACCATCGGACTGCATGGCCTGGTTCCGTAAGGACAAAAAGCCGCTCAAGGCGCAGGACAAGCGGGATCTTCCCTCCGACGTATTCGACAAGTGTCAGGCGTGTGGTGAGATCCTGTACAGGGAGCGCCTCGCGCAGAATCTCAATGTCTGTCCCACATGCGGTCACCACCTCCGCATCGGGGCTGAGGCGTATCTGTCGATTCTTATCGACAGCGGGACGTTCACGGAGATGGACGCAGGCCTACGTGCCTCCGATCCCCTCGAGTTCCGCGACCTGAAGCTGTACGCAGACCGGATCGCGGCGGCCGAGGCGAAGGGCACAAACGAGGCTCTGATCTCTGGCACTGGCGAACTCGAAGGGATCGCCGTCGCGGTCGCGGTCATGGACTTCGGCTACATCGGTGGCTCGATGGGTTCGGTGGTCGGGGAGAAGATCACGCGGGCCGCGCACGCGGCGTTGAAGCAGAAGATTCCACTGATCATCGTGTCCGCGTCGGGGGGAGCTCGCATGCAAGAGGGGATCTATTCCCTCATGCAGATGGCGAAGTCGTCCACCGTGTTGGCCCGGCTGCACGAGGCAGGCATTCCGTTTGTCTCCGTACTGACCCACCCCACTACGGGTGGTGTTACGGCCTCATACGCAATGCTGGGTGACGTGAACATTGCCGAACCTGAGGCGTTGATCGGGTTTGCGGGGCCCCGAGTCATTGAAGAGACCATCAAGCAGGACTTGCCTAAGGGCTTTCAGCGAGCCGAGTTCCTACTCGAGCACGGGATGGTCGACCGCGTCGTAGATCGTCGAGAACTCAAAGAAACGATCGCACTCATTCTCCGACATCAGTATGCGGGATGGACCGACTAGCCGGCTCACACATCGTTGCGCCGGATCGCCTGGATCGACCCTTCTCGGATCCTCTGGTGGTGCGGCTCTTCCCACCGTTGGCCACCGGTGTGCACTGGGGACTCGAGCGCACGGCGCGAGCCTTGGAGGCGCTGGGCGATCCCCATCGAGCATACCGCACGATCCATGTCGGGGGCACGAACGGAAAGGGCTCAGTTGTCACAACCCTCGCTTCAGTCCTCAATGCCTCGGGACTCCGAGCAGGCTGTTTTACCTCACCGCATCTCTGTTCTTTTCGGGAACGGATGCTCGTGGGAGGGGGACCTTTGTCCGAAGAGGAGATCCTCGCCTGTGCAGAAGAAGTTCGGGAGCCGGTCCTCCGGTTCGGACTGACCTTCTTCGAAGCGATCACCGTCCTCGGCTTTCAGGCGTTTGCACGGGCGGGCGTTGATGTAGGTGTGTTCGAGGTTGGTCTCGGTGGTAGGCTCGATGCGACCAATGTGGTTCGACCGGAGGTCGCAGCGGTGACGAATATCGCTAAGGATCACGCTGAGTACCTTGGCTCCACGTTGGAGCTGATCGCTCGCGAGAAGGCCGGCATCGTGAAGCCGGGTGTACCCCTCGTGACCGCGGAGGCTCGTCCGGAGTTGGTTGATGTCTTCCGGGAGGTCACGAGGTCAGTTGGTGCGCCCTTCGTTGCAGTTGATCCGGACGCATTGGGGGAGGTCGAGGTCGCCGCAGATCACACGGCGTTTACGCTGCCCACGAGGGCTTGGGGTGATCTTAGGGTCCGTACCCCTCTTGTGGGGCGTCACCAGGCAACCAATGCCGCTTTGGCGATTGCGGTGCTGGAGTATCTGCCTGATGAACTGCGGCCCACAGCCGAGGCCGTGCAATCGGGTATCCGCTCCGTTGAGTATCACGGTCGGGACCAGATTGAAGTCGACGAGGGTGGGACGTGGTTGTTCGATGTAGCTCACAACGTCGCAGGGACCCGGTCCCTGGTGGACACCATCGACCGGCTCGAACTTCCTCGCCCGCTCGTCATGGTTGTGGGAGTACTCGGTGATAAGGATTGGCGAGGCATGCTGCCTCCTTTGTTCTCGAGGGCAGACCAGGCGATTCTGACGCAGGCTCCGTCTGCTCCTCCTGAGAGGCGTTGGTCGGTGAGAGATGCGGGGGACTCAGTAGGGACCATTACGCACGTGACGGTGGAGGAAGACTTCGAACGGGCCATGCAAAAGGCTCGCGCCGAGGCAGGGAAGGGTACGGTGCTCGTTACCGGTTCGGTGCACACCGTTGGTTCGGCGTTGAGCGTCCTAGGCCTTGAGCCACTGAGCAAGTGGTAAAGGGACCAAAGCTCTTTCCGACCTGGGCTGGTTGAACACCAGTCTGAGTCTGCTAGATTCCGCGCCACCATGGCAAGCTCAGCTTTTTCGCGGCTTCCGGGGTTTCGGGACTTCGCCCCTGAGGACTTCGCACTCCGTTCTTACATCTTCGACGCGTGGCGACGGGTCTCCCGACGCTACGGGTTTTTGGAGTATGATGGTCCTCCGCTAGAGCCACTCGGCCTCTATGTGGAGAAGAGCGGTGAAGAGATCGTGGGGCAGCTCTACAACTTCGTAGACAAGGGGGACCGCGGCGTGTCCTTGCGCCCCGAGATGACTCCGTCGTTGGCGCGCATTCTCGGAGATCGTTCACGCGGAATGAGCAAGCCGATTCGGTGGTTCTCGATCCCGCAGCTGTTCCGGTACGAACGGCAACAGAGGGGACGGCTTCGCGAACACTTCCAGCTGAATGTTGATATCGTGGGCGAAGGCTCCGTCGCCGCGGACGTCGAGATTGTTGCAGTCAGCATCGACGCCCTGCGCGAGCTCGGCCTCACAGCAGTCGACTTCTATGCGCGTGTTTCGGATCGCCGCCTTCTGACTGCTGTTCTCAATGCATCGGGAATCGATGGCGAGGGGCTCCAGGCGGCGTTTGGAATCGTCGACAAGATGGAGCGCGCGCCGAAGGAGAAGTCGCAACAGCGTCTCGTGGCCGAGTGCGGACTCACCGAGGACGCCGCAGATGCATTGCTCACGCTACTCGACACCACGGGATTGGATCAGATCCGGGAGCACTTCGGTGAGGACGAGGCGGTTGCCACGGCCCTTGAGCCACTCTCCGAATATCTGGTAATGCTGGAGGCGATGGGGTTGGGGGACTACGTGGAGGTCGACCTCCGCATTGTTCGTGGTCTGGCGTACTACACGGGCATCGTGTTCGAGCTCTTCGACCGGAAGGGTGAACTGAGGGCGATTTGTGGTGGTGGACGGTACGACCGCCTGCTCGAGTTCGTAGGGGGAGATCCCCTTCCAGCTGTGGGCTTCGGAATGGGTGACGTTGTACTGGGCGAACTCTTGAAGGATCGTGGCCTCCTGCCGGAATACGAGCGGGCCGTCGACTACTACCTTGTGATCGTCGGCGAAGAAGAACGAACGGAGGCTCTACGGATTGCCACGCGCTTGCGCGCCGCCGGTCACAGCGTCGCGTACGGCCTGCGCGAGCAAGGTGTCGGCAAGCAGATGAAGGCGGCCGCGAAGGAAGGCGCCCGCCAGGTGTTCATTGTCGGCCCAGACGAACTTGCGCGGGGCTCCGTGATGGCGCGTGATATGGTGACGGGTGAGGAGCGGGAGATCGCTCTCGACTCACTGTGACCAGCGTTCGTAGCGCGGATCGTGAGGCTGCCGAGGCAGCCAAGCGTGTGACCAGGCGGGCGATTCGCCGTCTCGATATTCTGGAGTGGGTCATCATGGGGGGTGCGATGCTCCTAGCGACGGCAGGCGGGGCAGTCGTCGCATGGCTCACCGGGGAGCCGTCGGGATTCGGCTTCCGACCTACTTGGGTGGTGGCATCCCTATTTTTGTTCATAGTCCCGGGATCCATCGCCTTATACCGCTTGCGACGCGACGCCGATTCTTGGCGAACCACGATCGACCGAAACAACGAAGAGAACGATGGCTAAAGATAAAAAACTGACGCCCCAGGCCGAGGATTTTTCCGCCTGGTATAACGAAGTGGTCCAGCGGGCAGAGCTTGCCGATCACTCCCCTGTGCGCGGGAGTATGGTGATCCGACCCTGGGGGTACGGAATCTGGGAACTCATGCAGCGTGCTTTGGACGACATGTTCAAGGAGACTGGACATGAGAACGCATACTTCCCGCTTTTGATCCCAATGAGCTTCATTGAGCGCGAGAAGGAGCACATTGAGGGGTTTGCTCCTGAACTTGCGGTGGTGACTCAAGCAGGCGGCAAGGAGCTCGAAGAGCCTTATGTGATCCGGCCGACCTCCGAGACGATCATCTATCACATGTATGCCAAATGGGTCCAGAGCTACCGCGACCTGCCCATTCTGATGAACCAATGGGCGAACGTCATGCGCTGGGAGATGCGTACCCGTCTCTTCCTCCGCACGTCCGAATTCCTTTGGCAGGAAGGCCACACAGCGCATGCGACGGCCGAGGAAGCGGAAGAAGAGACTCTGTTGATTCTCGGCGTGTACCGAAAGTTCATGGAAGAGTGGATTGGCATGCCCCCGCTGACAGGGCTGAAGTCTGAGTCCGAGAAATTTGCGGGTGCGGTGCGGAGTTATGCCTGCGAAGCGCTCATGAAGGACAACAAAGCGCTTCAAGCCGGGACGTCTCACTTCCTAGGGCAGAACTTCTCGAAGCAGTTCGAGTTGAAGTTTCAGACGGAGGACGGTCAGGAAGAGTACGCGTGGAACACATCATGGGGGGTGTCGACCCGGTTGGTCGGTGGGCTCATCATGACCCACGGTGACGATGATGGCTTGATCATTCCGCCGCGACTCGCTCCCGTCCAGGTGGTCATCATCCCGATCCTCCGCGGGGACGACGTGACTCCTGTCCTTGAGAAGGCCGAAGAGGTCCGGCTGCGTCTTAAGGACCAGGGCATTCGCGCCAAGATTGACGCGCGTGACCATATCTCCCCCGGGGCGAAGTACTTCGAGTGGGAGCGAAAGGGAGTGCCCTTCCGTATTGAGATCGGGCCGAAGGATCTCGAACAGGGGCAGCTCGCTCTGGCGAGGCGCCTGGTTCCCGAGGGAGAAAAGCGAAAGGCATTCCTTCCCGAGGCACAGGTGCTCGGTGAGTTGCCTGACCGATTGGAGGGTTTCCAGACCGAGCTCATGCAGGCGGCTCTCGCCCGCCGCGAAGAGAACTCCGTTCGGGGTGTGAAATCCTTGAGCGAGCTCGAGGAAGCCTTCAAGGACGGAGCGGGCTTCGTGTACACGGGCTGGAGTGGTGACGGTGCAGTCGAAGAGATTGTGAAGGAACGCATGAAGGCAACAATCCGCGTGCTCCCGAGTGAGGAGTTCCGTTCGACGGATACGCCGACCAAGTGTGTCTCGGGTGAAGGCGACTCGGTGACGGAGGTGGCTTGGGCGAGAGCTTACTAACGCCGCCCTTCGGCCGTGTAAACGGCCAGCTCCACTGCGGTGACGTGCCCGCGGCGGAGTTGGCCGAGCGCTTTGGTACCCCGCTGTATGTGTATGACGCCCGCCGAATCGAGGAACGTGTCCAAGCCTTCCGCTCCGCGTTTGCGGGGGTGGACCACCTGATCGCGTACTCGGTCAAAGCGAACGGTAATCTGTCGATTCTAAAACGCCTGCAGGCGCTGGGATGCGGGGCGGACATCACAAGCCTCGGTGAGCTCTTTCGGGCCAGGCGTGCCGGCTTCGCCCCTGAGCACATTGTGTTTGCGGGCGTTGGAAAGACCGAAGAAGAGATCGAGACGGCTCTTAAAGAACGGATCTATGCGTTCAACGTCGAAAGCCGGGAAGAGTTGGAGCGAATCGATTCGGTGGCTGGCCGAATGGGTGTCGTCGCTTCATTCGGCGTTCGGGTGAATCCAGATGTGTTCGCGGCGACTCCGCACGACTACACACGGACCGGTACGAGGGCGACGAAGTTCGGCGTGCCTTGGAATGAGACGCGCGAACTCTACCTATGGGCCCGGGGCAGAGCAGCGCTCAAGCCGATCGGTATCGATATGCACATCGGCTCTCAGATTATTGACCCGCGTCCCTATGTCCACGCGTTGGAGAGAGTCCTCAAGCTCGTGTTCGAGTTGAGTGAGGCTGGGATCACACTCGAATATCTCGACATTGGGGGTGGTTATGGCATTCAGTATGACGACGACCCCGGCTTGGACATACATCAGTTGGCAGCTGAGGTAATCCCTCGGGTACAGGCCGCAGGACTGCGGCTGGTCCTGGAGCCGGGCCGCTCCATCGTTGGAGACGCCGGCGCCTTGCTCACGCGCGTCCAATATGTGAAGAAGACGGAAGGGAAAACCTTCGTCATCGTGGATGGGGGGATGAGTGAACTCATCCGGCCGAGTCACTACGGTGGCTATCACGCCATCGAGCACGTGGCGGACCCGGCGCAACTCCCGGAGGACGTGGTAGACGTCGTCGGACCGATCTGTGAGACCGGAGATTTTCTGGCACTGGATCGGACGTTGCCCCTCCCCCGAGCGGGGGACCTCCTCGCGGTCCAGACGGTGGGCGCCTACGGCTTCACCATGGCCTCCAACTACAACGGCCGCC
Source organism: Longimicrobiales bacterium (assembly GCA_029245345.1). Lineage (NCBI taxonomy): Bacteria > Pseudomonadati > Gemmatimonadota > Longimicrobiia > Longimicrobiales > Longimicrobiales bacterium. Next base: position 31,178 of record JAQWPM010000021.1, on the reverse strand, counting down.
TCCGACCTGCCGAGGCATTGGTGTACGGTTACGAGATCGAACTCATACGGCGTCGCGAGACCTTAGAAGACCTCATCCGAGGGGAAGAATGACCCAAGAGCATGATCGAGTCCTGATTCTGGATTTCGGCTCCCAGTTCACCCAGCTCATCGCGCGCCGGATTCGCGAGGAACGTGTGTACTGCGAGATCCATCCGTCGACACGTTCTCTTGAGTGGATACAAGAGTGGGTGCCTGCGGCCATCATTCTCAGTGGTGGGCCCTCGTCCGTTTATGACGAGGGCGTCCCGACGACGGATCCCGCGATTCTGACGCTAGGGATCCCTGTGCTCGGGATCTGTTACGGGATGCAGCTGATCGCCCACATGGAAGGTGCCGAGGTTGTCCACGGGCACCGCGAGTACGGACGGGCCGAGTTGCGCGTGGAGACGGACGAGGGCCTGTTCGCAGGCTTCTCGATGGACGAAGGCACGCAGGTGTGGTGTTCCCACGGCGATCATGTGGATGAGCCGCCTCCGGGATACGTGAAGACCGCCTCGACCGCGACCTTGCCATGCGCAGGCTTTCGCTCGGAGGATCGGCCCATACATGCGGTGCAGTTCCACCCCGAGGTGGCCCACACCCATCGCGGCGGCGAGATCATTTCCAACTTCCTCTTCAAAGTCGCGGCGGTACGGCCCACTTGGACAGCTGGTGCCTTCATCGACGATACCATCGCTCGCATTCGCGACCAGGTCGGAGAGGGTGCGGCTGTATGTGGACTGTCCGGAGGCGTGGACTCGTCGGTCGCAGCAGTACTCGTCCACCGCGCGATCGGGGATCGACTCACGTGCATCTTCGTCGATCATGGCATGATGCGGAAAAATGAGCGCGATCAGGTCGAGCGGATGTTCCGGCATCACTACAACATGAAGCTTGTGGTTGTGGATGCCAGCGAGGCTTTCTTAGGTGACCTGGAGGGGGTCACGGAACCCGAGGCGAAACGAAAAGCCATCGGGAGTCGATTCATTCAAGTGTTTGATGCGACCGCGAAGAGTGAGGAGACTGGCGCGGGTTTCCTGGTGCAAGGCACTCTTTATCCGGACGTGATCGAGTCGGTTTCCGCCGGAGGCCCATCGGTGACCATCAAGAGCCACCACAACGTGGGGGGTCTTCCAGAGGACGTGCCCTTCGACCTGATAGAGCCTCTCCGGGAATTGTTCAAGGACGAGGTGCGTCAGGTAGGTCGAGAGCTCGGTCTGCCCGAGGACTTCGTGGGCCGTCACCCATTCCCGGGGCCCGGCCTCGCCATTCGCGTCCTCGGGGACATCACCGAGGAACGCCTCGCCGTGCTTCGGGAGGCCGACGCGATCTACCTTGATGAGATCCGCGAGGCCGGCCTCTATGACGAGATCTGGCAGGCGTTCGCCGTGCTGCTACCGGTTCAGTCTGTCGGGGTGATGGGTGACGCACGGACCTACGAGAATGTCCTTGCCCTTCGAGCGGTGACGTCCCGTGACGGGATGACGGCCGATTGGTATCCGTTCCCGCACGACGTGCTGGCACGGATCTCGACGCGGATCATCAACGAGGTCAAAGGCGTGAACCGGGTCACGTACGACGTGAGTTCGAAGCCGCCCGCGACCATCGAGTGGGAGTAAGTGGCGCGACCGCCAAAGTCGGAGTGGAAATGGGCGGCCGCGCCGATTGGTCAGCCAGGGACGATCACCGATCCCATTTTGAACGCGACGGGGCCACCACCCCCGAATCCGAATGACGGCGAGACCTTGATGTACACCGTCTCACCTGCGGCGACATCGGCGTTCAGCGACTCGTTCGTGAGCACTCCGCTCTGATCTTGATCCGAGCTGTCGAAGGGGTCTCGAAAGTCGTCCGCTCGGAAGATCTCGAGCTTTAGGTCACCCTCCGCCGTGTTGTTCGCCCGGGTGAACACGATCAGCACACCTGCCGACTTCGCTGTGATACTGAACCAGTCCCACGCATCACCGACGGAAGGATCGATTGTGGCCTCGTGCATGGTGCCGACAGTAAGCGAAAGCGCTCCGCTCGGACGCCCGTCCGGATCAGGAATGCCGGCGGCGAGGGCTGTGCTCAGGAACGCCCCGCCGATTTCGAAATCGACAGTGGCGTCGCCGTAGGGGAGCTCGACGATGGTGACGTACGTACCTGCCTGCGGGATACGCACGACGACTTGCTCGGCGCTCATGACGCCGCCCAGATCTTGATCGGAGCGTCCATCCGGGAGCGTCTGATACTCGTTGTCGGTCACCGAGAGGAGCAAGTCCTCCTCGCCCCCCTTTTCTTCACGCACGACGACCGTCAGGAAGCCCGGTCCATCTAAGGTGACGCTGAATTCGGCCGGAGAGCCGGGGGCGGCGCTCCCACTCGAGGTTTCACCCATCGGGAGAACCGCCTGGGCGCTCGCGCTCATCGGGAGCAGGCCGAGGAATGCAGCGAACCACAACTGTCTAGATTTGATCATGATGTCTTCTACTCCAGGTTGTCGGATGCGTCGCTCAAGACGACCGCGTCCGCTTCGATCTCGATTAGCATGTCCGGGTCGATCAGTCGCCTAACTTCCACCATGGTCGTGGTCGGGGGAAATTCACCAAACACCTCCCCGTGAGCACGACCGTACTCTTCCCATCGATCAATGTCAGTAACGAACATTCTGGTGCGGGTGACATCTGCAAATCCCGCGCCAACCGCGCTAAGCGCCGTTGCCATGAGCTCGAAACAGCGCTGCGCCTGGGCGTAAGCATCTCCGGGGGCGAACGCGGATCCGTCTTCGTTTACCGCCGCTGTGCCCGTCACGAAGACGCGATCGCCCACTCGGAGCGCACGGCAATAGCCTACACGCTTCTCCCATGGAGCACCACTGAAGACACGTTGGAACGACACTCGCACCTCTGTGTTCACGCTACTGAGCCCGAATGGCTCCTTCACTTTGACCGAATCTCGATTCTGTTGCAACCGGGAGATTCGTCTGTGCGCAAGTTCGCCATGACCGCTGCACTCTTCGTCCTCTGCGCCGCAGCTCCGGCCTCTGCTCAGATCGCTTCGGAGGGGCCCTCACTCGTGGGGCCGGCGCCCCCGACTGACTTTCCCGTATTCGTACTGAGTCCTCGCCGGGGAGTGGTCTCGGCGCGCTTGCGACTCGGCTCCATCGGCGGGGGACGCCGGATATGGGCGATCGGGCCATGGTGGGCGAGGGCGCGTCCGGACCCATGGCGATCGCCGCCGGGATCGACATCTCGGGTCCCCTGAGAGTCGCAATGCGCGGGCGATCGGAGTACGAATCCCCAGTGGATCAGGGCGCGCACAGAATTAAGTGGCGGAGCTAGCGACCTTCATCGACTGAAGGGCGCTGCGCATCGAGTCTCAATTCGACGTCGTTCCACACGTCCCGCATGAAGGTGATGTTCTCACCGTGGTAGTTCACGAACGCTACGAGTTGATCTTCGGTGACGGTGTGACGGGCGAGAACTTCCGCTCGTCCTTCGTCGGTCAGCTCACCCTCGGCGGTGGTCAGGGCTTCGACGCGCAGATCAATGTAAGCGGCGATGAACACCTCACGATCGGGGACCTCCGCCGGTGCTGGCCCCGACGTACTGCCTCCGCAGCCAAAGAACAAGGCGCCGACCGCGAGAACGGCGAGCCACGATGTGCTTGAGGATCTATGCATCGAAATGACGCCACCGGGTTTGTGTGATTGGTGTGCGAGTGATATCCCGAACGACGTTGAGAGATCCGGGGCATGTGGTTTTGGCCCGGTCTTGCGATTATAACGGGGGAACCGAAACAAGGCTGCCGATATGGCAGGGGGTAGATATGCTCAGTGCAGACAGACTCACGGTGAAGGCTTCAGCGGCACTCCAAGGTGCCGCCCTTGAGGCGCGTCAGCGCGGTAATGCCGAAATCCATGGCGTCCACCTCTTGGATGTACTGCTCGGCCAGGAAGAGGGCATCGTCGTGCCCATCCTGCAGAAGCTCGAGGTGCCGGTTGGGCTTGTGCAGTCCAGGGCCAAGGAGGCGCTCGATCGTATGGCCCGGATCGAGGGCGGTTCCGACGCCAATCTATCCAGAGATCTGAGAGTGGCCCTGGATGGAGCCGAGGACATGTCCCGCGAACTCGGAGATGAGTTTGTGTCGACCGAGCATCTCCTCTTGGCCCTGACGGGGGAAAAGGACGACGCGGGGAGGATCCTGAGAGACGTGGGGGCAACGCTGTCCGAAGTGCGAGCAGCCGTGGAGGCGGTCCGGGGCTCGCATCGTGTGACCGACGACACCCCCGAAGACAGCTATCGAGCTCTGGCTCGGTTCTCGCGTGATCTCACCGAGACGGCCAGGCGGGGGAAACTCGATCCGGTGATCGGCCGTGACGAAGAGATTCGTCGCGTCATCAAGGTTCTGGCTCGTCGCACGAAGAACAATCCGGTGCTGATTGGTGAGCCCGGAGTGGGTAAGACTGCGATCGTGGAGGGCCTAGCCCAGCGAATGGTCGAAGGTGATGTGCCGACCTCGTTGGCCAACAAGAAGCTGTTGCAGTTGGATATCGCGTCGATGCTCGCTGGGGCCAAGTACCGGGGTGAATTCGAGGAACGAATGAAAGCAGTGTTGAAGGAGATCACTGCCGCGGACGGTCGCTACGTGATGTTCATCGACGAGATACACACCATCGTAGGTGCGGGGGCTGCAGAAGGCGCGGTGGACGCTGGAAACATGCTCAAGCCAGCCCTAGCGCGCGGCGAACTACGTCTCGTAGGTGCGACGACCCTGGATGAATACCGAAAGCGCATCGAGAAGGACCCAGCTCTAGAGCGCAGGTTTCAGCCGGTCTACATCGCCCCGCCATCGGTTGAAGATACGGTCGCCATTCTTCGTGGCCTCAAAGAGCGCTACGAAGTCCATCACGGCGTCCGCATCACAGACGACGCGGTTATCGCTGCTGCGAAGCTGTCGGATCGTTACATCGGCGGGCGTTTTCTTCCGGACAAGGCGATCGATCTCATCGATGAAGCCGGGAGCAGACTGCGTATCGAGATCGACTCGCTACCCCAAGAGATCGATGAGGTGGAGCGTCGTCGTGTCCAACTCGAGATCGAGCGGCAGGCGCTGCAGGAGGAGACCGATGGGCCTGCCCGCGAACGACGACGGGTGATCGAGGCGGAGCTTGGCGAGCTCACGGAGAAGGGCCAGGGTATGAAGGCGCGCTGGCAGGCAGAGAAGGACGTGATCGAACAGATTCAGGCATTGAGGACTTCCATCGACGAATTGCGTGGCGAGGCCGACCGCACGACACGAACTGGCGAGCTGAACCGCGCCGCCGAAATCAACTACGGTGAAATTCCGAATGCCGAGGAAGAGGTTGAGGTGCTGGCCGCCCGTTTAGCCGAGCTACAGAAAGACCACAAGTTCCTGAAGGAAGAGGTGGAGGCGGACGACATCGCGGGTGTCGTCGCGGAGTGGACTGGGATTCCTGTCACTCGCCTCATGGAGTCAGAGCGCCAACGACTCACACACCTGGAAGAACACCTTGGCGAGCGGATCGTCGGGCAGGCGGAGGCGGTGACGGCTGTGTCGAACGCGGTACGTCGTTCCCGGGCTGGGTTACAAGATCCTGACCGGCCTGTCGGATCCTTCATCTTCCTGGGGCCCACGGGCGTCGGAAAGACTGAGACCGCTCGCGGGTTGGCGGAGTTCATCTTTGATGACGATCGCGCGATGGTCCGCATCGACATGTCCGAATACATGGAGAAGCACGCGGTAGCACGGCTGATTGGAGCGCCTCCCGGCTACGTCGGATATGAAGAAGGCGGTCAACTCACCGAAGCCGTGAGGAGAAGGCCACACGCTGTGGTGCTCTTTGACGAAATCGAGAAGGCGCACCCCGAGGTGTTCAACGTCCTCCTGCAGATCTTGGACGACGGGCGACTCACAGACGCACAAGGGAGAACGGTCGACTTCCGTAATGTCGTGATCATCATGACCTCGAACATCGGAAGCCAAGACATCCTCGAGTTGGCCGACGGTGCTGATTGGGAGGCTGTAGATGGGGCGGTGCGGGGCCAACTCAACAGTCACTTCCGACCCGAGTTCCTCAACCGGGTCGACGACATCGTCGTCTTCCGGCCCCTAGGGACCCCCGAACTCGCGCGCATTGTCAAACTCCAACTGGAGCGCGTGTCCGAGTTGACAAGCGATCTCGGTATCGTCCTTGAGGTTACGCCTGCCGCGCAGCTGTACCTGGCGGAGGAAGGCTATGAACCGGCCTACGGTGCACGCCCCTTGAAGCGCGCCATCCAAGGTTCGATTCAGGATCCGCTGGCGCTATACCTGTTGGAGGAGGAGGTTCCGGAAGGGACCAAGGTCCTCGTCGATGTGGCCAAAGACCGCACTGGGTTGGACTTCGAAGCAGTTCCACCGAACGCGTTGGCCGACAGCCCGCCATCCGTAGGGTGACACCTTCCTCGACACGCCCGATTTGTCGAGATTGCGTCGGCGGACGGAATCCCTGGCCTAGGAGCAGCATGCCTCAGACCGCGCGTGACCCCAGATTTGTGATCCTCGGACTTGTGCTGCTGACGACGTTGCTCTCCGCATGCACGACGACGATTATCGAGTCTGGTGCCGCAGCGGCTGTGCTCCCGCAAATCTCTGTTGAGCGGTTCTTGCAGGCTGCTAATTCCCGGGACCTCCACGGTATGGGGCGGATCTTCGGGACGACGGACGGCGACTACATGGAGACTCGCCGTCGCGAAGATGTCGAGATCCAAATGGAAGCGATCTCGTCGATTCTCGAACACCAAGATTACCGGATTGTCCGGGAAGAAATGGTTGCTGGGCGATCGGTTCCGGCGACGAGGATCTACGTGACGTTGACGGTGGGGAACAAGGCGATCAGCAACGTCCCCTTCGTTGTGGTCCAGACGAATGACGGCCGCTGGCTGGTAGAGCAAGTAGACCTAGCGATGGTGATGGCTGGCCGCTAACTGCTGCTGGGAACCGCAAAGTATTTGATCTACGGGCGACCTGATGGGTCAGTCCGAGTGCTGTACGAGCTCGACCAACACCCCACCGGTGCTGGAAGGGTGCAGGAAGGCGACGAGACCATGGGCTCCGGGGCGAGGCTCCGAGTCGATGAGTCGAATGCCTTCCGAATTGAGTCGGGCGAGTTCTGAAACGATGTTGTTGGTTCGGTATGCCACGTGGTGGAGCCCGGATCCGCGACGCTTGAGAAAACGCCCCACTGTGGTGTCCGGACCGAGAGGTTCAAGGAGTTCGATCATGCCGACAAAGGTGACACGGACTCCTTGAGATTCGATGGTCTGGGGCGGGGAACCGGTTTCCCCTGATATGAGTTCGAAGAGGCGAAGAGCTTCGTCGATAGACTGAACGGCCATCGCGACGTGATCGAGCGGTAGAGCGGTTTCGAATAATTGCGACATGGTCCTGTGCCGACTTGGCTTGGTATGGGATGTGGGCTGACGGACACGCGTCGGCCCGTCGAAAGGACACAAAGGAGAGCCTAAATGGCAACGAGTGACGCGATTTTGGAAGTCACGGATGCAAACTTCGCCGACGAGATTGAAGCCGGTGAGGGGCTGCAGATGATCGACTTCTGGGCCACATGGTGCGGCCCGTGTAAGATGGTAGCACCCATCGTTGAGGAACTTGCCGGCGAATACGCGGACAAGGGACTTCGGGTTGGGAAGTTGAACGTGGATTCGAACCCGAGCGTGACGACACGCTTCCGGGTGACGTCGATTCCGAGCATCCTGTTCTTCAAGGATGGTGAGTTGGTGGATAAGGTGATCGGCGCGGTTCCGCGTCCCCACCTGGAAGAGAAGATCCAACAGCATCTATAGGGAGTTGGAATAGGGGCTGCCTCGGCGGCCCGTGCGCCCTAACGATTGATACATGAGAGGCCGGCCGGGGGCCCCCTGGCTGGTCTCTCGCTGTATGTTTTTGCGTGGCTACCCTCTATCTCGTCAGCACCCCGATTGGAAACCTGGGCGATCTGTCCGCGCGAGCCGAAGCTGTGCTTCGTTCGGTGGACCGGATTCTCGCCGAGGATACCCGCCGCACGCGACCTTTAGCTGAGCGCGTGGGCGCTGAGGCACGTCTCGTGTCGCTGCATCAACACAACGAAAGAGGGCGAGTGGCGTCCGTCATGGGATGGCTCGATTCCGGAGAGAATGTCGCGCTCGTGTCCGACGCAGGGACTCCATTGGTGTCCGACCCGGGCGAGTCGTTGGTGAAGCGAGTCGCCGACGCCGGACACGACGTCGTGCCGATTCCAGGTGCTTCAGCCGTGCTCGCGGCGTTGGTCGGGTCGGGTCTTCCGACGGAGCGTTTTGCCTTCCTCGGCTTTCCGGACAAAAAGGGAGGTGGGCGACGGGCTCTGCTCGAGCGTGTGAGGACGTCGAACGAGACCGTTGTACTCTTCGAATCTCCGCAACGTACCGTCCGTCTGCTTCAAGACCTGATGGACGCCTGTGGGGCACAGCGAGAAGTCGCCGTAGCGCGTGAGTTGACGAAGATCTATGAAGAGTTCCAGAGAGGCACTCTCGTGGAGGTGCTCGCCTACTACCAGGAGAATGAGCCGCGGGGCGAGGTCACGTTCGTCGTTGCTCCGAGCGGTGATGAGGAGTCCGAAGAGGTTCACGCGCAGCTGATGGACCGGGGGCGGGAAGTGGCTCGTGACCTCCTCTCCGAGGGGGTCAAGCCTTCTGAGGCTGCAAAGGATTTGGCCGCCCGTCTCGACCTATCGCGGAACGACGCGTACCGTATCGTCCAAAGCCTCCGTGAGGACACAGAAGACGTATGAGTTGGATGCTCCTGACAGCCCTGTTGGCGGGTCCCATCACACCTTCAGTACCCGTTGCCACCGATTCGATAACGATCGCGCGGCTACAGTACGAAGGTGGTGGAGATTGGTACGCAAACCCGTCGTCACTCTCGAATCTGTTGTCCGCGATTCGAGAACGATCCGGCATTTCCGTAGCGCGCGAAGAAACTAATGTTCGCCCTCTCGATCCGGGTTTGTTCGATCATCCATATTTGTACATGACGGGTCACGGTGACGTCCGATTCTCCAACGCAGAACGGGCGACGATACGCGAATACCTGCTTGCAGGCGGATTCCTGCACGCGGATGACAACTATGGGCTCGATGAATCGTTCCGGGAGGAGATCGCGAAGATCTTTCCGGATGCTGAACTCACGGAGATCCCGCCCGAGCATCCTGTCTTCCATACGTTCTATGACTTCCCGGAAGGGTTGCCGAAGATCCACGAGCATGATGGCGCACCGCCTCAGGCGTTTGGGATCTTCTACGAGGGACGAATGGTGGTGTTCTACTCGTTTGAGTCGGATCTGGGAGATGGGTGGGAGGATGCAGGTGTTCACGAGGATCCTGCAGATGTGCGCGAGCAGGCGATTCGTATGGGCGTGAATCTGTTCCTTTTTGTACTGGGTCAGGGGGTGTCTTGAGTCCAGCATCGGGGAACTTGGACGGTCGCGTTCGTGCCGTCCGTGAGCATCTCAAGAAGAGAGCTGCGACGGCCGCGGTGATTTGGACTGTCACAGGTGTCAGCCTGCTCCTGGTCGTCGCGTGGTTTCTGGCCGGCCCGAATGGATGGAGGCCAGGGAGCGACGTGCCCGCGATTCTCGACGGCATCGCCCTCGTTCTCGTGGTAGGCGGGACGCTGTTCTATAGAGGGCGTGTGTCGGAGTGGTTCGCTGAGGCACCCCTCTCTTCCGCGATCGAAACGGCTGCTGGGCTTCGCCCAGGTGTCGTGCGTGGGTCCATTGAGCTGGCGCGGTCACTTCCCGACGGGGTGTCTGCTGCCCTGGCCGGCCGGGCTGCCGAACGCACCGTAGCTGACCTTGGGGACAGAGTGCCTAAGGAGCTGGCAGGTGGGTTGGGGGAGACGGTTTCGCTGTGGACGAAGCGTGGCTTGGGTGTGTTCGGGACGATTGCGATCGTCTTGATTGGTCTTGCTGTGGCATCACCAACCCGATCGGCCCTTGCTTGGTCCTCCTTGTCGTCTCCAATCGGGACGATGCGAGATCCAGTTCTGCTCCCGATCGTGGTCTCACCTGGTACTGTCGAAGTTCTCCGAGGCTCCGACGTGCAAGTCATGGTTCAGGCTCCCGGCCGACTCGGGGCGGTGCTCTCTTGGCAAGCCGCAGGCGACGTCGCCCGCACAGAAGTCCTCGAACTGATCGAGGAACGCGGGGGCTACCTGTTCCGTTCGGTCGGTGCCCCGATCGATTACCACGTCACCGGGGATGACGGGTCGGAAACAGAGCGCTTCCGCATCTCTCCCATCGATCCGCTCTTCGTGAGCGACTTGATCGTCAGCGTGGTGTATCCGCCTCATACGGGATTGGCGCCCGACGAGTATCGGGGAGACCCGCCTTCGCTCCGGCTTCCGGTCGGAACGACGGTCAGTTTTGAGGGTCGTGCGAGTCGCGCCCTTGTGACAGCGGCTCTTGTGGACTCCACCGGAGCCCAGGCCGTCTCTTTGAGTGTCTCTGGGGCCACGTTCCAAGGCTCGTGGTCGCCGAGGGTTGATGGGGTATTCGACTGGGACTTCGTAGACGATCAGGGTGATCCGGCGGAGATCCAACCTGAGCCATTGATGGTGTCGGTCGTCCCTGACTTGGCACCCCATGTGGGGATCCCGCTGCCAGGGCGCGACACGATTCTCCCCCTCAATCTGCGTCAGCCGCTGATTCTTGAGGCCACCGACGACTATGGCCTCCGGCGCGTGGAACTGGTCGCATACCGCGTGACCTCGTTCGGCGATCGACTGGAGCCAACGGTTCAAGCCATGGACCTGGGCGGGACCCGAGCGGCCTTGGCGCGACCGCTTCTCGACCTGAGGACGTGGGGGCTGCTCCCGGGCGACACGATTCGATACTTCGCACGAGCCGTAGACAACGCGCCTGGTGCGCAGACGGCGGTCACGCGCGAGTACATCCTCCGAATGCCGGATGCAGTGGAGATGCAGCGTGCGGCCGAAGAGGAGCTGGACGATGTTGCGAATCGATTGGAGGAGTTGGCGGCAGAGGCAGCCAAACAAGCTGAGGCCAACCGGGATCAGGCCATGGAAACTGCTGCCAATGAGGGGCAGCAGAATCAAAGACAGGACCAGGCCGGATTCGAGGAGCGGGAAGAGCTGGAGAATGCGCTCGAGAGTCAGGAGCAGCTTGCAAGCGAGGTGGACTCTCTCCGCGCCGAGCTAGAAGAGCTCGAGAGGATGATGGAGAATGCGGGCCAGGCGGACCCAGAGCTCTCCGACGACCTCAAGGAACTTCAGGAGTTGATGGAGCAGTTGAACGGCAGCGATCTCCAACAGCGTATGGAGGAGCTGTCGGACGCTCTGGAGGAAGACGACCTGGAGCAGGCGAACGAATCGCTGAGCGAGATGGCGGAAGAGCAGGAGGACTTCCAGGCGCGTCTGGAGGAGTCACTGGAACGCTTCCGCAGAGCTGCAGTGGAACAGGACTTCCGAGCGACGACGAGCGAAGCAGAAGAGCTCGCACGCCAAGAAGAGGCCCTGGCTGACGCGATGCGCGAAGAGGACAACCCCGAACTTCGTGCCGAGCAGCAAGAGGAACTGGCCGAGCGCTCAGAACAGCTTGAGGACCAGATGGAACGGCTAGAGGAACGCCTGGGTCAGATTGACGAGCAGGACGCCCAGGAGGGTGTGCAGAAGGCGCGAGAGTCGTTGGAGCAGGCTCAACAGCAGATGCAGCAGGCGCAGCAGCAGGCCGACCAAGGTGAAAACCAAGAAGCGGGTGAGACCGCTGAAGAGGCCGCCGAGGAAATGCAGGACGTGGCGGAAGAACTTCAGGAAGCCCAACAGGAGATGGCTCAGCAGCAAATGGAGCAGGCTCAGGCGGCCCTCCGGCAGACGGCGGACGATGCGCTATCGCTGGCGCGCCGACAGACGGAGCTCCGAGAGCAGATGAGGGGTGCTAGCCAGGAACGAATCTCCGCGATGCGCGCGGACGAGGCTTCGTTGCTTCAGGGCGTGCAGAATATGGCCGACAATCTTCAGATGGCGTCTCAGGGTGGCGTGCAGGGACAGCGGGAATTGTCTGCGCAGATGGGCATGAGCATGGAGTCCATCCAGAAAACCATCGCGGCGATGGAGAATCGTCGCGGAGCTACTCCGTCGCCGACCGCACAAGCCGAACAAACGGTAGGTGACCTGAACCAACTTGCCCTCATGGCCATCGCTGGAGCAGAGCAGATGAGCCAGCAGGGTGAGGGCCAGAGCGGTGAAGAGGTCTCCGAGCAGCTTGAGCAGCTTGCCCAGCAGCAGGCGGAGTTGATGAATCAGACCAGCCAAGTCATGCCCATGGAGCTGGGGGAGCAGGCGATGGCTGAACAGATGCAAGAGATGGCGCAGGGTCAGGAGTCCGTAGCCGACGAACTCGGCGAACTCGCGGACGAGCCGGGGGCTGAGGAATCACTCGGAGACCTCCAGCAGCTCGCCGATGAAGCCGCCGCGATCGCGCAACAACTCGCCCAAGGACGTCTCACTCCGGATATGACGCAGAGGCAGGAGCGGCTCTTTCATAGGCTGCTTGACGCCGGCCGCTCCCTTGAGCGTGAGGAGTACTCCGACGAACGTGAATCGGAAACCCCTGAAGCATTCGAGCGGGGCCAGGTGATTCCACTCACTGCCGACCAAATGGGGGCGCTCCGATTCCAACTCCCGGACGCAAGCCAGCTTCAGAATCTCAGTCCGGCGGTGCGACAACTCGTCATTCAGTACTTCGACCGATTGAATCGAGGCGGATCTGGGGGGAGCGGACGATGAGACGCTTCTTCGACTTCCGCTTGCTCGGCATTGCCATGATCGCTCTCGCGCTGACGGCTGCGGCCGGCTCCGCCCAGAGTCGTCGCAACAGTAGTGAAGGGCGCCTTCTTCGGGACGCCGCGGCCCGTGAGTCCCGAGGAGACTTCTCCGGGGCCGAGGAGCTCCTTAGGCAACTCCTCGAGGAGGATCCAGCTTCGTCCGGAGGACTACACGCCCTGGAGCGGGTGCTTCGCGCGAGGGGTGAGACCGCCAGGATTCTTCCCGCGGTGGACACCTTTTTGGAACACGAGCCGTCTTCCTCGGGCGTCCGCTACTTGAAGCTCCGACTCCTCATGGAGCTGGACTCGCTCGACGAGTTGGAGCGAGAGGCTGAACTGTGGTTCGAACTCGATGAGGACAGTGAGGTCCCCTATCGGGAGGTCGCTCGGGTGTACGAACGGGCGTTTGGATCCGAACGAGCCTTGAGCGTCCTGCTCAAGGGACGACGCGAAATGGACCGCCCAGAGGCGCTCGCCCTGGAGGTGGGAGATCTCCACGCAGCCATGGGCGACCGTGAGGACGCCGTCGAAGAGTGGGCGCTCGCGGTTGGCGATGATGGGGCACAGGCGGCCGCCATCGCTCGGAGAGTGCAGGGTTTGACCGAAGGGGCAGAGGAGGCCGGCAAACAACTCGTGGGGCTTCTCGGGGAGTCTGACGTGCTTGCCAGGCGCCTTGCGGGCGCGCGCGTCGCGCTCGATCTCCGCTTGGAGGAAGAGTCGTTCGACCTCGCGCAGTCGGTGGCTGCCGATCTGGAAGAGAGGGCGCGAGCCAGCTTCCTGGCCGACGTTGCACGGCGTGCCCGTGAAGGTGACCTCGCGCGCACCGCTTCGTGGGCGTACGACGAACTGGGTCAAGATGCCTCCAGCCCGTCCGAGCGGCGACAATTCGACCAACGAATCATCGATGTGGCGCTCGCCAACGGAGATACAGCAACGGCTCTGGAGGCCCAGCGGCGGGTCGCGGATTCCTTCTCTCCAGGATCGGTCGACCGCAGGCGTGCGACCGCGCAGGTGATTCGCCTCGAGAGTACAGAGTCCGACCCGGGTCGCCTAGGTGTACTTCTGAGGGACTTCAGGGATGCCTTCCCGAACGCGCCGGAGTTGGACGACTTGGCGGCCACGGTAGCTGGCGGCCTTCAAGCACGCGGCGACCTAGGAGGCGCCGCGGCAGTCCTCGAGGGTATCGAAGGTCCGAAGAGCGGCCTGGAAAGGGGCTACTTGCTCTTGGACGCGGGTGAACTCGAAGCTGGACGAAGAGCTCTTCTCCTGGCCATTGGTGGGCTTCCCCCCACAGAGGCCACCGACATCATTCAGTTCGCAGGGCTCATGGGGAGGGCTTCCGAGACCGGTGCGGTTTTGCTTGCCGAAGCGGGCGTCCTCGCGCATCGAGGTCAAGGCGCCGCTGCCGCGCAGATACTGGCGGAGGCCGCCGGCGAACTCGAAGAAGAGGAGCGTGCGCCTTTGGTAGCGGAGGCGGCTCGCATCGCTGACCGCGCAGGCGCCAGTGGAGTTGCCGCCTCCATTCGAGAAATCTTGGTGGCCACCTATGAAGACACGCCGGAGTTCGGCGAAGCGTCCCTCTCTCTGGCCCGCCATAAGGCGCGTACTCCCGGTGGGGTGGCAGAAGCCATCCTCTTGCTCGAGAGCCTCATTGTCGCGCGACCGAACGCTGCTGTGGTTCCCGATGCCCGCCTCGAACTCGAGCGCCTGAGAGCACGTACCCGATGAAGCGCCTGTGGATCGTGGTCTCTGCCACCCTGATGATGGTTGTGGCGTTGTCGCCGGCTTCCATAGAGGCACAGTGGCTCCTGGTGCCTATGGACGGGCAGCAACAGAACCATCTACGAGCCTACGGCCTGACCTACTGGGCGCTCCAACAGGACGAGAAGAGCGAATGGCTCCTCAACTACCGCGGGGGCTCGTTCTTATTGCCGGACACACCTGAGTTGCGGCGTGAGGCAGCCGTCAGGGGCGTATCGATTTCCACGGTTGATGCTTCTGCGGAGGCACGTATTAGAGCGACGATTGCGGGCTCGAACATGGAGGCTGTTCCGCTCGAGCGTGCCCCAAAGGTCGCGATCTACACACCGCCAAATTCCACCCCGTGGGATGATGCGGTCACCATGGTACTGGAGTACGCCGGCATTGAATACGAGACGATTTGGGACCCTCAAGTGCTGAACGAGGACCTGAACGACTATGAGTGGATCCATCTGCACCATGAGGACTTCACCGGTCAGTACTCGAAGTTCTATCTGACGTACGCGGGGGCACCGTGGCTTCAGGAGGAGGTGGCACGTAATCAGGAGGTGGCGCGCTCTGGTGGCTTCTCCGATGTGCCCGCGTTGAAAAAAGAGGTTGCCGCGCGCATGCGCGCATACGTCGAGAACGGCGGGTTCCTCTTTGCCATGTGTTCAGCGACTGAAACGCTCGAACTCGCCTTGGCAGCGCGAGACGTGGACATCTCTGCCGCCTATTCGGACGGAACTCCCCCTGACGCGAACGCTTCAGCTCAACTGGACTGGGGGCAAACGCTCGCTTTTGAAGGTGCGGAGGTGCAGATCGCGCCGTCGGTGAGTTCCTTTTCCGACATCGACGGGCATCAGGTGAACACGCCGTGGCGGAAGGAGCTTGGTGTCTATACGCTCTTCGATTTTTCCGCCAAGTTCGACCCGGTTCCCTCCATGCTGACTCAGAACCATGAGTCGGTTTTGCCCGATTTTTACGGACTCACGACGTCGTTCCGTGAGGACCGCATCAAGTCCGGCACAATCGTTCTCGCCCAGGAGGGTGGCTGGGCGAAGTACGTGCATGGCAATCTGGGTGAAGGCACTTGGACGTATTTCGGCGGCCATGACCCCGAAGATCCAGAGCACCAAATTGGGGATCCTCCGACGGACCTGGCTCTGCATCCGAATTCGGCTGGATATCGCCTGATTCTCAACAACGTCCTCTTCCCGGCCGCGAAGAAGCAGAAGCTCAAGACTTGAGCCCCGGCGACGTCCCAGACGGTTTCCCTCTGCGTCTTCCTAAGGAAGTCCTGGTCGGGTTGGACGGTTTGGAGGAGGAGGATGTGCCTGCGGGGCCCAAACGCTCCGCCCCTCCTCCCACACCCTTGTCACTGTCGAGTGACGCGAGTGCTCGGATCAGTGCGGAGATCGAGCGTGCGGGGGGGCGGGAGGTATGCTTCCTTGCCAAGGTCGACGTGGACCGAGTGATCACGGAGCCTCGAGCGGTATCTCGCGGCAACTTCGACGCTGTCCTCGTTGCAGCCCGAGACGCCGAAGAAGGTGGGGTCATGATTCATAACCACCCGAGCGGAGTGCTCGAGCCATCCGACGCGGATATGAACGTTGCGGCGCACCTGTATGAACAGGGTATGGGGACGGCGATCGTGGATAATGCCGCGACAAAGTTGTATGTCGTGGTCGAGCCGCCGGCGCCGCGCGTCGTAGTGCCCCTCGACGCTGACGGCCTAGATGCGCTCATCGCGCCTGGAGGGGCCCTGGCCGCAAGGTTTCCGGGGTATGAAAACCGTCCGGGGCAACGAGAGATGCTCCGAAGCGTGGTGGATCGGTTCAACGAAGGGGGCGTCTCCATCGTTGAGGCGGGGACGGGGACGGGCAAGTCCCTCGCGTACCTCATTCCCGCGGTGCGATGGGCACAGGAAAACGGCGAACGCACGGTCCTCTCCACGAATACCATCAACCTCCAGGAACAGCTCGCCAGGAAGGACCTACCGCTGGTCCAGTCGATCGTCGGGGATGTCCGATGGGCTCTGGTAAAGGGGCGGGGCAACTACATATCCATCCGCCGGGCTTTTCTGGCGGCGGAGGGCCAGGCCTCACTATTCGAGGATGACAGGGCCGAAGAGATGCGAGCGCTGCTGGAGTGGGTTGAATCGACCGAAGACGGTTCCCGGTCGGACCTCCCGTTTACGCCGCAGAACGACACCTGGGATGAGGTCCGAAGCGACCCGGATATGTGCCTCCGGGCCCGCTGTCCGCACTTCCAGGCCTGTTTTTATCAGAATGCGCGGCGGAAAGCGGCATCGGCTGAGGTCCTGATCGTGAACCACCACCTGCTGTTCACCGACCTTGCCGTCCGTCGTGCCACGCAGAACTACACCCAAGCCGCGGTGCTCCCGGCATATACTCGGGTCGTACTGGACGAGGCCCACAATGTTGAAGACGCAGCTACGTCGCACCTTGGTGTCGAACTGACCCGAGTTGGCCTCTTTCGGATGCTCTCGAGGCTCGATCGTAGGGGGCGGGGCGTCCTCACCGCGGTTCACGAGGCCTTGGCGGGATTCGACCAAGGCCCTGATCTCCGTGAACGGCTGGAGAATCGGGTGCGGCCAGCGCTTTCCCGTGCTCGCGGCAGCGTCGAAGGCTTCATTGAGACGATGGAGTTCTTCGTGCCTCCTGGGGAGAGCACTGTGCGGCTTGGGCCGTCCGGTATTGGGGAGCCAGCAGATCGTGAGGATATCCGGGAACGGCTGAACGCGACGGTGTCGTCGCTGAACACACTCGAGCGTGAATTGAGAGAATTGCGCACGCGCATCGAAGTGTTTGAAGAGATCACGGACGCGCTACAGGGAAGGGTGTTGGACATCCGCTCTGTCGAACGGCGCATTTCCGGGGCTACGCATGGACTCCAAGTGGTCCTCGCCCCGGACGAGGAGTCTCACACCTTCGTTCGTTGGCTTGAGACTCGGGGGCAGGGGAAGCACCGGAACATCGTCATGGCAGCGGCTCCGATCGACCTTGGGGAGCTACTCGTGGATGGCCTATTCACCCGAGCCGATACGACCGTACTTACTTCGGCCACGCTGACGACCCGGAACCGCTTCGATTTTCTCAAAGGCAGGCTCGGCTTAGACCAAGCGCATCTGAAACACATAGAGAATGTGCCTGAGATACATGAACGTAAGGTGCTGTCCCCCTTTGAGTTCACGGAGCAGTCCCTACTTGTAGTGCCGACCGACCTGCCCGCTCCGGAGGGAGGGGCGAGTGAGTTCCAGGCGGCGACGACGGAGATCACGATCGAGCTCGCCCAGATGAGTGACGGGGGCCTTTTCGTCCTCTTCACGTCCCATAGCGCTCTGAGGCGAGTAGCAGAATTATTGAGGGTCCGGGGAGCGGACGGGAAATGGCCACTTTTCGTACAAGGGGAGGACACCCGCCATCGGCTGTTGGATCGATTTACGAAGGCTGGCCGCGGTATTCTGCTTGGCACCTCTTCGTTTTGGGAGGGTGTGGATGTCCCCGGTGATCCGCTCCGGGGGCTCATCATCCAAAAACTGCCGTTTCGGGTCCCGACCGAACCCATCACGGCGGCGAGAATGGAGGCCATAGAACGTGCCAATGGCGACCCATTCCACGACTTCATGCTCCCTCATGCAGCATTGCGCTTGAAGCAGGGATTCGGGCGACTGATTCGGTCGCGTACGGATCGCGGGGCGGTTCTCATCTTGGACGACCGTATCGTTTCCAAGCGATATGGACGGTATCTCCGAGAGTCGCTTCCAGACGCGCCTTTCGTGAAGGGTGCCTGGACTGACGTTCGCCGCAAGGTTGCTGCGTTTTACGGAGAGTCTTGAGTCGGTCTGAGCCTCTTGGTTGCACCGCTTCTGGCCCCTAGATTCCTTCGTTGCCGGGCCCTTGGGCCCGCCAGGTCACTCAACAATTGATGGGTTCCATGAAACGGATCTTCGGAATGGGCGTGGGCGTAGTTTGGCTCGGAATGGCCTTCGGTGCCTTTCGCACCGGCAACGCCGGATGGGCGAATGGCCACGCCGACCTGGGCTTTTGGTATATGGTGATCGCCGGCTTTCTCGCGATCGCGGGATGTGGCGCGTTGATCGGGACGTGGATCCATACCCAGCCGGCCAAGGGCTGACCCCGGCCGCAACCGGATGACTGTGGAGGCCGCTCGGACTAGGTTCGAGCGGCCTCTTCGTGTTTCTATAGCTGTGCCCCTAGGAGATTTGAATGTCCCTTCCGTTCCCGTCCAAAATCGTCTGCGTGGGTCGGAACTACGCCAAACACGCAGCGGAGCTCGGCAACGACGTCCCCGCCGAGCCCCTGATATTCCTCAAGCCACCGTCGTCCATCGTGAGGCAGCGAGACACGATCGTCATCCCGACGTGGGCTGGCCGGATCGACTACGAGGGTGAAATCGGTGTAATAATCGGTGTCGAGTCTCGACACGTGCATGCGGCCGATGCCTGGGCCCATGTGGCTGGGCTGGCACCCCTCAATGACGTGACTGCTCGTGACCTGCAGCGCTCGGACGGCCAGTGGAGTCGTGCGAAAGGCTTCGACACCTTTTGCCCCATCGGCTCGGTTACCCCGATCCAAGACATTGACGTTGACGGGCTCCGCGTGACCACGAAAGTGAATGGAGAGGTGCGGCAGGATGCTCCGGTGTCTGACATGGTATTCTCGATTCCCGTCCTGATTGAGCACATCACGCGTTTCATGACGTTGTCCCCTGGAGATGTGATCGCGACGGGGACGCCGGACGGTATTGGGCCACTGTCGGACGGCGATGAGGTCCACGTGAGTGTTGAGGGTGTCGGGTCTGTGTCCAATCCGGTCCGCTTGGAGGCTTCATGACCCGAGCGAGTTCCAGAATGGGCGATTTGCCCCCGTATCCGCTCCTTGCCATGAAGGAGACCCGGCGGCGCTTGGTGGCAGAGGGGGTAGATGTGATTGACCTCGGTGCAGGGGACGCCGACCTCGATCCGCCCCCGGCCGTAACGGAGCGTCTCCGAGAGGTGGCCGGCGAAAAGAAATACGGTCGGTATGGCTTTCAGTCTGGTCTGCCCGAGTTCCGTGAGAGTGTGGCAGCCTGGATGGCCACGCGTTTCGGTGTGGAGGTCGATCCTTGGGCAGAGATATTGCCCCTCATCGGTTCGAAAGACGGCATCGCGCATCTGCCGTTCGGCTACCTGGATCCCGGTGACGTGGCGGTAATCCCGGACCCGGGATACCAGGCGTACGCGGGTGGCATCGCCCTTTCGGGCGGCGAAGCCCACAGGGTGGCACTTCGGCCGGAGAATGACTTTCTGATCCCGCTGGAAGACATCCCGAGCGATGTCCGAGACCGCACCCGCATGCTGTATCTGAACTACCCGAATAATCCCACGACCGCTGTCGCGCCGGATACCTACCTGGAGGAGTCCGTCGACTTCTGCCGCCAGCAGGATGCGATCCTCCTTCAGGACAACGCATACTCCGAGATCGCCTTTAACGGCTATCGACCGCGCAGCATCTTGGAGTTCGATGGAGCAAAGGACGTTTCCGTCGAGTTCCATTCGTTCTCCAAGACATACAACATGACGGGGTGGCGGTTGGGTTGGGCTGTGGGGAATGCAGAGGCCATCGGCGTCCTATCACGTGTGAAGTCTTTCATGGACACAGGACAGTTCATGGGGATCCAGGCGGCGGGCGTCGCAGCACTGGAGAGCTGGGCCGAATGGGTGCCGGGGAACGTGGCCGCGTTTGAGGGACGAAGAGATGCCGTTGTGAAGGCGCTTAATGACGCCGGATATTCTGTCGTGTCGCCGCAGGCAACCATGTACGTGTGGGTGCCGGTCCCAAAAGGCGAGGCTTCGGAGCAGTTTGCGACACGGGCATTGGAACAAGAGGGAGTGATCGTGCTGCCGGGCAGTTCGCTTGGAGCGGGCGGCGAGGGCTTCTTCAGGATCGCGTTGACAGTGAGTGCGGAGCGGCTTGTCGAGGCGGCGAAGCGCCTTGGGCGCGTTATTTAGGGACGCGGGGGAAGCGCGGTGGTTTAGGAACCGCCTTCACGACCTGGGTTAGGAAGACGAATGCATCAAAGGCCTGGCGAAACGGGAAAGTCCTCGGGCCGGGGTAACGACCACAGGAGGTCGGGCCTCGGTTCACGCCGAGTCGTAGCCATCGCCTTCGCTCTGTCCTTCGCGATCCACGTCCTGGCCGTCTTGATGTTCCCCGTTGCGACGCGGTTTCTTCGCCCGGACGGTATGAGCTTCCGGCCACCGACCACCGCAGGGGAGCCACGAGGCCTTCAGATGCTCGACCTCGTCGAGGTCTCGACAACCGTCGATCCAGAAGAGCCAGAGGACCCGGAGGAGATCGAGCAAGTCGAGACCCCAGACGTGACTCCATTGCCGGTGCGCATCGAAGGTGACCCGGGTGCCTTGGAGTTCGCCCCGCCGCCAATCAGTGGAGCGGAGCGTATTCGGCCTCGCTTCTCGGATGCCCGGCTGTGGCAGCCGCTCCAGGAGACGATTACCAAGTTATCTGATCAACAGCGTGAAGAGCTCCTCTTGGCGGGTCGTATCGGGGAATTCTACGACTCGCTCGCGATCGCTGAGGAGGCCGAACGTAAGCTCACCGATTGGACCTTCACGGACGACGATGGGAAGCGCTGGGGCTTCGCGGACGGAAAGATTTACTTGGGTGACACCGTCCTGCCCGGGACCCACATCTTCGGTGTGCCCGTAGGCAAGCGAGATGAGGTGGCAGAGCGTATGTGGCAGTGGGAGGAGATCCAGCGGCAGGGCGCCCGCGCCGAAGTGATCGAGTCGTGGAGAGAGCGCCAAGACGCGATCCGTGAACGCCGAAACCGTGAGCGGGCGGTACGTCCAGACACGACGCGCGCGCGCCGCTGATCCCAGCAC
Organism: Longimicrobiales bacterium; assembly: GCA_029245345.1. Taxonomy (NCBI): domain Bacteria; kingdom Pseudomonadati; phylum Gemmatimonadota; class Longimicrobiia; order Longimicrobiales; species Longimicrobiales bacterium. The sequence goes on along the minus strand of JAQWPM010000021.1, from coordinate 9,628 downwards.
GTAAATATTGGACCTGACGCTCCATATGATCTAGGCAAGCTCGCGGTGCCTCTTCGCGTGCTGACTAAGCGGGGTCGCCTGACCGAGGAGGAGTTCTCGTACATCAGGGAAGATCCTTCAGACGGTGCCGACATTCTGAAGAGTATCCCCTCCTTGCAGCACCTGACGACGGGTGCTTGGTAGCACCACGATGGTTGGGACGGGACGGGTTATCCGGAGGGACTGTCAGGCGATCGTATTCCGAGGATCTCGCAGATCATGGCGGTGTGCGACGACTACGACGGCATCACTTCAGGTTGGGCGTACCGGGTGGGGCGGACGCACCCTGATGCTATCGCGGAAGTGAAGCGCTGCTCAGGCGTGCATTTCGGCCCAACGGGAGTGGCTTCTTTGCTTAGGATTCCAGCCCGATTCTTCGAAGCGGTGGAGGTCGAGCCGTTCGAGGAGGTGTCGCCCTTCACGCGGGAGGCTCCTCTCTTTCTAGGGGAAGCGTCTCGGGGTGTACCGAGGGCCGGGGCTAGCTAGTCTAGGGGAACATGGGAACTTGCCCGGTCGGAAGGCCGTATAGCCGGTTCCGAACCTCAGAAGACCTCGCCATCTTTCGGGCCTATGTTCGAAGAAACCCCGCACCCGTGTGATCGGAGCAGTGAAGTTGTCTGAAGAGCTCGCCCCACGACTTGATCCGAAGGCCATCGAGCCTGCCCGCTACAAGGCTTGGCAGGACGGCGGGTACTTCCACGTTCCCGCATCACGCGTGCTGGAGGATGGCGCCGATCCGTATGTGATCGTGATTCCCCCTCCGAACGTGACCGCTGTTCTTCACATGGGGCACGGGCTCAACACCACCATTCAGGACGTGCTCATCCGCTGGCAGCGGATGAGGGGTAGGGCCGCCCTTTGGGTGCCAGGTACGGACCATGCGGGCATCGCGACGCAGAACGTGGTCGAGCGTCGCCTCGCCGCAGAGGGATGCCACCGGGATGACTTGGGTCGGGACAAGTTCGTCGAAGCTGTGTGGCGCTTCGTGGGTGAGACGGGTGGGGTCATTCTCGACCAATTGAAGGCCATTGGGGCCTCGTGCGATTGGGATCGCACGCGCTTCACTCTAGATGAGGACCTGAGCCGCGCCGTGCGCGAGACCTTTGTGCATTTGTACGAAAAGGGACTCGTGTACCGCGGCGAGTACATCATCAATTGGTGCCCTCGGTGTCTCACCGCGCTCTCCAACGAGGAAGCGGAGGGCCACGAGTCCCAGGGCAAGCTCTGGCATCTGAGGTACCCCCTCGCAGAATCGGCGTTCGGCGCAGCGGAGGCAGCTGCAAAAGCGGGCGCCGACGCGCTCGGCCAACTCGAAGACGGTACGTGGTACCTCACGGTATCTACGACTCGTCCTGAGACTATGCTCGGTGACACTGGCGTGGCGGTGAGCCCGAAGGATGAACGCTATCGGGCGCTCGTGGGTGCGGAAGCTCGCCTCCCGCTTACAGGTCGGACGATTCCCATCGTGGCGGACACCCATGTAGATGCCGCCTTCGGGTCAGGTATGGTCAAGGTGACCCCGGCGCACGATCCGAACGACTTCGATATTGCCGGCCGGACCGGGCTCGAGGTCATCAACGTGATGACTCCCGGCGCCCACATGAACGACAACGTTCCGGAGGCGTTCCAGGGACTCGAACGTTTCGCCGCGCGAAAAGCGGTCCTCAAGGCGCTCGACGAGTTGGGACTCCTGTCCGGCGAAAGCGACCATACACACTCTGTGCCGCATTGTTATCGCTGCGACACCGTGGTCGAGCCGCGTCTGAGCCTACAGTGGTTTGTGAAAATGGGCCCGCTGGCAGAGCCGGCCCTCAAGGCGTCGCGGGACGGTACGATCACGTTTACTCCGCCCCATTGGCAAAAGGTGTACGAGCACTGGATGGAGACCATCCGGGATTGGTGCATTTCGAGGCAGTTGTGGTGGGGGCACCGGATTCCCGTTTGGTACTGCGAGCAGGGGCACGAAACGGTGGGCCGCGAGGACCCGACGGAATGCGGGGAATGTGGATCGACCGTGCTTGAGCAAGATCCAGACGTGTTGGACACATGGTTCTCGTCGCAACTCTGGCCGTTCTCTGTATTCGGATGGCCTGAGAAGACGCCTGATGTGGACGCGTTCTACCCGGGGCACTCAATGGTCACCGCGCCCGAGATCCTCTTCTTCTGGGTCGCGCGCATGATCATGATGGGATACGAGTTCTTCGATGAACCGCCGTTCACCGAGGTGTATCTCCATGGAACCGTGCGGGACGCGAAGGGCCGCAAGATGTCCAAGTCGCTCGGCAACGGGATCGATCCTCTGGAGGTCGTGAACCAGTTCGGCGCGGATGCGATGCGGTACACGCTGATCAGTCAGGCGGCGGTCGGGACCGACATCAGCCTCGACCACGAAGACGTTGAGGCGTCATTCGCGAATGGGCGCAATTTCGCGAACAAGATTTGGAATGCCGGACGATTCGCTCTCCTGAGCATTGGCGACGGGCCGGTGAAGCCGTTGGCAGAGGTGGAGAATGACCTCGCACTGGAAGACCGGTGGATCCTGTCGAGGGTGGAGAAGGCTGCTCAAAACGCGACAGACGGTCTCGCGCGGTACCGGCTGCACGATGTGGCTGAGAGCCTCTACCACTTCTTCTGGGGTGATGTGTGTGACTGGTACCTGGAGCTGGTGAAGGCACGGATGTTCGATGACGCGGAGCCCGCGACGCGAGAGGCTGCTCGTTCCACACTGGTGTTCGTTCTCGATCAAGCGTTTCGGCTCTTGCATCCGATCATGCCGTTTGTAACGACGGAACTGTGGGCTCGGCTCCCATGGCCAGCGGGGACGGATCGTCCGAATGATTTGATTATCGCTCCATGGCCGGAAGGCGCGCATGCGCACGATGACGCTGCGGCGGAGAGGGACATGGCCGTTCTGCAGGAACTCGTGGTTGAGGTGCGTCGTCTCAGGAAGGAGTACGGGGTACCTGAGGGAGGGCGAATCACAATTCACTGCGTCGGTGCAGATGCTGATCTTACGGCGACGCTCGCTGCCCAGCTCCCGTCTCTGGAACGGCTGGCGCGCGTAAACAGGTTCGAGACCGAGCCCGGCACAGGTGCCGGCGCGCATGCCGTCTTGGCGGGTGGGGCGGAGTTGTTCCTTCCTCTTGAGGGGGTCATCGACTTGGACCGGGAGCGTGCGCGACTCACCGCAGAGATCACGCGCCTAGAAGGCCAAGCTACGGGCACGGCAAAGAAGCTGGAGAACGAGAATTTTGTCTCACGAGCGCCGGACGATGTGGTACAAAAAGAGCGCGACAAATTGGCGCAGTTCCAGGAACAGGCGTCGAAGCTTCGAGAGAAGCTGACCGAGTTGGAGGGAGGTGCCTCCTGAAGAGCGTTCGATTGTTGGCTACCGGCTTTTCGATGGGGCTCGTGGGCTTCGTGGCCGCGTGTGCCCAGCAGGGCGTCCCGCCGGGGGGCCCTGAAGACGTCCGTCCGCCTGTGGTCGTGGCAACGTTCCCGGACACGTTCGCGATCGTCCCTGACTTCAACGGACCCGTACGCTTCGACTTTGACGAGCGAATCAGCGAACGAGGCGCTGGGGGGGCACTCGACGACGCTGTGGTGATCTCGCCGCGCACGGGTGACGTCCGTGTGAAGCATGAGCGACGTAGCGTAATCATCGAGATCGATGGTGGATTCAAGCCAGGTTACGTCTATCGGGTCACCCTGCTACCTGAGGTGAGGGACCTGTTCAGCAACCAGATGCGTGACCCGTTCGAGTTGGTGTTCTCTACGGGACCACAGCCGCAGCCCACGACCATTGCGGGCGTCGTGTGGGACCGTATTACCGGTCGAGGTGCCGCCAACTATGAAGTCCAGGCGCTTCCCGCGAACATCGGGGGGGACCAGGCAGATTCCGCTGTGCATCTGGCCAGAACGGACACGGGCGGGGTCTACGCGTTCCGGTTCATTCCTGACGGGCGTTATCAGATCACCGCCTTTGAGGATCAGAACAGGAACGACACGATCGACGCATCTGAGAGCCAAGGTTTCACTCGTCAGCTGATCGGTGTGGGTGACACGCTTTTTACCGCCAATATTTCAGTGCTGCGACCGGATACCACACCGGCCATCATCACGAGTGTGGAAGCGTTGGACTCCATTACGCTTCTTCTCGAATTCGACGACTTCCTCGACCCGACCATCCCGCTTCAAAATGTCGGTGTGGCGATCCTCCTCAATGAGGACAGCACGGAGGTGGGTCTCGGGCAGGCCAGGCACGTTCATGATTACGTCGCGTACGCCGAAGCCGTGGCCGACTCGTTTGCTGTCCTGGATTCGATCGATGGAGTCGCCCGTGATGCGGCTCGGGCCGCTGCCGACTCGCTCAAGGTAGAGGCTCAACGGCAGGACAGCATCGCAGCCGCAGAAGCAGGTGACGTCGTGACTGATTCCGCTGCCGCTTCCGCGGTCGACACTGCCGGTGTCATCGAGGGGGTATTGGCCGATTCTCCGACTCGCCGGAGCGCGCCCATAGGGCTGAACGGAAGGCCTCAAGCGAGGCTCCAGGTGGACTCAGAAACTTCGCAGAATCCGGCGTCGCGAGGACTGACTGGGCCCGGAGGAGAGCAACTGCCAAGCCAGCAGATCGTCGCCATCCTCAACATGACACTCGTGCCCAACACCGCTTATCAGGTCGTGGTGTCCGGGGTCCGGAACATTGCTGCGATTCCCCTCGGTGGTGGTGGTGCGGCGCTAGTCATGGAGCCACCTCCCGCGCAGGATTCGACTCTGGCAGACACGACCGCTGTTCAGGACACGGCCAACATCACCGACACGCTGGCTGCAGATTCCACGCAGGTCATCGATACGGTGCGTGTGCTCGGGTTGAGGCGATGACGGATCCTCGCCGAAGTATCCCGTCTGTCGACGCGTTGCTCGCTGCCGAAGAATTCGTTGGTCTTGTCGGTGACTACGGACATGAACGAGTCGTGGCGGCCGCGAGGAGGGTCCTCGATGCGGTCCGTGGGGCGATCGCCGCAGGCGATGTACGAGGCGGACTAAGTGAGATTGCCTCCTACGTCTCTGATGTGGCAGACGTGCTGGAGCGAGATGCGGTGCCCTCTTTGAGGGAGGTGGTGAATGCCACGGGAGTCGTGTTGCACACCAACCTCGGTCGGGCACCCTTGGCGGATGTCGCGGCCCAGGCCATGGCGGCTGCTGCGCGAGGGTATTCGAACTTAGAGTACGACATCGACGCTGGGGCCCGCGGTTCGCGCTACGACCATTGTGTGTCGCTGCTCCGCGAGCTGACTGGGGCTGAAGACGCGCTGGTCGTGAACAACAACGCCGCTGCGCTCGTTCTTGCGTTGAATACGCTCGCTCGGGGTCAAAAGGTTGTGGTGTCCCGAGGAGAGCTGGTCGAAATTGGTGGTGGGTTCCGCATTCCGGATATTCTCGAACGGTCCGGTGCAGGCTTGGTCGAGGTGGGGAGCACGAACCGGACTCGGATCGCGGACTACAGGGGAGCCGTGGAGAACGGTGGTGTGGCGGCGATTTTGAAAGTGCATCGGTCGAACTTCCGGATCACCGGCTTCACTGAAGACGTCGAAGTCGCCGAGCTCTCGGATCTTGCTCGCGAAGCTGGTGTGCCCCTCATCCATGACCTTGGGTCGGGCTTATTCGTTCGGGCAGAAGAACTGGGACTGCCTGAGGAGCCCCTCGCCGTGGATTCGCTCAAGGCCGGTGCGGACGTCGTCGCCGTGTCTGGAGACAAATTGCTGGGCGGGCCGCAGGCTGGCCTGCTCCTTGGGAGCAAGGACCACATCGCGGCGCTACGTGCGAACCCGCTTTGTCGCGCACTCCGTGTCGACAAGATGACGTTGGCAGGATTAGAGGCCACGCTTCGGCTCTACCGGGACCGATCCAGGGCCCTCGTAGAGATTCCGACGCTGCGCATGCTGGGGGCCGATGTGCAGGAGTTATCGGAACGAGCTGAGTCGATGGCTTCGGCGCTCTCCGAAGCGGGAGTGAGTGCCGAGGTCGTAGACGGGATGGGCGCGGTCGGAGGTGGGACGTACCCGGGAGTGACGCTCGACAGCGCCGTCGTCGCCTTGCCAACTACCGGCGCGGGCGCGAGCGAAGTGGCCGCGCGCCTCAGGGCTGGGAGCCCGCCCGTCGTCGCCCGTATCGTGAGCGACCGGGTGGTCCTGGACCCCAGGACTGTCCTCCCAGGGCAGGAAGTCGATGTGATTCGGGTGGTGGTTGAAGCGATCGGTCCAGTCTCCGGCGCCCCCTGAACGATGAGTGGACTGCGTCCAGCCGTTTTCATCGATCGGGACGGCACTGTCATCGAGGAGAGGGTTTATCTGTCGGATCCGGACGGTGTTGTGCTCTTCCCTGGCGCTCTGGAGGCGCTGCGCACGCTTCGTGACGCGGGCTTCGCATTGGTTCTCGTGACCAACCAGGCAGGCATCTCGAAGGGGCATTATTCCGTCAAAGACTATCACGCGGTCGCGAAGAGGCTCGACGATATTCTGGGCGAGGCTGGGACAGCGCTAGATGGCACGTACTTCTGCCCACATCACCCCGAAACCACGGGCCCCTGCGACTGTCGGAAGCCAGGAGTCGGGATGTATCGGCAGGCGGCGGGAGAATTAGGGCTGGACTTCGAGAAGTCGTATTTCATTGGTGACAAGCTCACCGATGTCGTGCCTGCGATCGAACTGGGGGGGCGCGGAATTCTTGTGAGGACAGGGTATGGAACGGAGTTGGAGGGTGACGCCCCCGAGCAGATCGCGGTTGTCGACGACCTCCAGGCGGCTGCGGCTTTCATCGTCAAAAGCCTGGGCCGTTGACCCGATTTTTGGCCTCGGATAGCTTTCGGTCCTTGACCCCCCATATGGCCGCGACACCGGTCGGAGGGGAGAGTAGAGAGTGCATCAGACGAGCAGAACGAGTGCTCGCCACATCCTTCGAGGAGGACCCGACACCATGATGAACTTGACGGTGACGGCGGTGGACAAAATCCAGGACTTCATTACCGACCACGGTGTGGAGGGTGACGCTGCGGGTCTTCGCGTGGCGGTCCTTCCCGGTGGTTGCTCCGGCTTCCAATACGGCCTGAACATCGAGGACGCACCGGAGTCGGACGATGAGGTTATCGAGATCCAGGGTGTGAAGGTTTTCGTAGATCCGTTCTCGGCGCAGTACTTGGAAGGCATCGAGATCGACTACGTGACCAGCCTCATGGGGCAGGGGTTCACGTTCAAAAACCCCAGTGCCAGCGGCGGATGTGGGTGCGGGAGTTCCTTCACGGTTTGACCTCCGACGTCTCTCTCTCGGGGTGCAACTGACGTGATGGATGTCCGGACCTTCACTGGTGGAGGGTTCGGGGAGAACGCCTACCTGGTCGCCTGCTCGGAAACCAACCACGCCGTTGTCGTAGATCCGGGCGGTGCCGCACATGATATCGTGGCTGCGCTCCACGGCAGTGACCTGAAGCTCGACGCGATCTTGCTCACCCACGCACACCTCGACCATGTCGAAGGCGTCGACGACGTTCGCGCCTTCGCTCCTGAGGTGCCGATCTGGCTCCACCGGGACGACTACGAGCTCTACATGGCCTTGCCGTGGCAGGCGAGCCTGTTCGGATTAACGGCGAAGGATCAGCCGGCGCCGACACACGAACTCGAGCACGGGCAGCGGTACACGTTCGGCGACTGCGCATTCGATGTACGCTTTACTCCGGGGCATTCCCCCGGGCACGTCATCTTCGTGGCGGTCGGAGAGCCATTAGCCCTTTCCGGTGATGTCGTCTTCATGGGGTCGATCGGACGGACGGACCTGCCGGGCGGCAATTTTCAGACGCTCATGAAATCGATCCGTGAGGAAGTACTGACGCTTCCCGACGACACCGTTCTTCATAGCGGCCATGGTCCGGCGACAACCGTGGGGCATGAGCGGGTGGGGAACCCCTTCCTCGTTCCGCACTACCGCGGGGAAATGGCGTGAACGAGCGGATCAACGTTGTTGTGTTCGCATCTGGGGGCGGGACGAACTTTCAGGCCTTGCTCGACGCGGCCCAAGGCGCGGAGCATTGGCGGATTGCCGGGTTGATCACGAACACCCCCACCGCCGGAGCGCTCGATAGGGCGAGAACAGTCGAGACGCCCGCTGAAGTGATCCCCACGAAGGATCGCGATCCAAGTGAAGTGGCCTCAGACATGCTCTCGGCACTCGACGACTGGAAGGCGGATGTGATCTGTCTCGCCGGATATATGCGACTGTTGCCGGCTGCTGTCGTTGCACGATTTCGGAATCGAATTCTCAACATCCACCCTGCGCTGCTTCCATCTTTTGGAGGGAAAGGGATGTATGGGATGAACGTGCACCGGGCCGTTCTCGCGGCAGGTGAGACGTGGTCAGGCGCGACCGTACACTACGTCGACGAGCGTTACGACGAAGGGTCGATCATCGCGCAGTCGCGGGTACCTGTTGAGGCTGGTGACTCGCCCGAGGCGCTGCAGGCCCGGGTCCTGAAGATTGAGCACAACCTCTATCCCGCGGCCCTCCATCACGTGTGTGCCGCGCTTCGGCGCGGTGAAGAGCCGGGGCCCCTCCCGGCAGAACCAACCCATCTCCACATCCTTCCCGAGGAAATGTCATGAAGCGGGCGCTGCTCAGCGTATCCGATAAGTCACTTATCGTCGAATTCGGCCGTGCACTCACCGAACGTGGGTGGGAGCTTCTTTCCACCGGTGGAACCGCCAAGACGCTCCGTGATGCGGGCCTCGAGGTGACCTCCGTCTCTGATGTTACCAAGCATCCCGAGATGATGGACGGCCGGGTGAAGACGCTGCATCCGGCGATTCATGCCGGGTTGCTTGCCCGTCGGGATCGCGAAGACGACATGGCTGCGCTCGAGGCACAGGGCTACGGTCCGATTGATCTGGTCGCGGTGAACCTCTATCCGTTCCGGGAGACGGTCGCGCGGGGCAATGTCTCCGTGGACGAGGCGATGGAGAAGGTCGACATCGGCGGTCCTACCATGATCCGTGCAGCGGCCAAGTCACACAAAGACGTGCTGGTTGTTGTCGATCCGGAGGACTATGACGCGGCGATTGCGGCGATCGATGGTACCATCGATGCAGAACCTCTTCGGCGTCGGCTGGCCGCGAAGGTTTTTCGGCATATCAGTGGTTATGACAAGGCTGTCGCGGACTTCCTGGAGGGCGATGGTTGGGAGGCGCTTCCAGAACGTCTAGAGGGGTCGCTGAAACGCCTCCAGGAATTGCGCTACGGGGAGAACCCGGACCAGCAAGCGGCGTTCTACGGCCCTGATACCCCCGCTGGGCTGTCGGCGCTCGAACAGCTTCATGGGAAGAGTCTGTCCTACAACAACCTGCTCGACCTGGACGGCGCGCTCCTGTCCCTGTCGCCTTTTGCGCGATCACCTCGTCCCGCTGTGTGCATCATCAAGCACACGACGCCCTGCGGCCTTGGGATCGCTGACACCTTGGCGGAAGCCTACACGAAGGCCCTCGCGACAGACCCGATGAGCGCCTTCGGCTCGGTGATTGCGGTGAACCGAGAAGTGGACGGTGCC